>NZ_QNQU01000057.1 GCF_003315595.1 Pedobacter miscanthi
CTCCCAGCGAACCCATTGATAAAAACACACAATTACGATTAAAAAAAACATTTTTCCAGTCCCAACGGGACGATTGATGGGACGGCAGAGATAATTTTAAATCCAAAAACCTTCCAGCGAAACCATTGATAAAAACACACGATTACGATTTTAAAAAAAACATTTTTCATGTCCCAGCGGGAGGATTGATTGGACGGCAGAGATAATTTTANATGTCCCAGCGGGAGGATTGATTGGACGGCAGAGATAATTTTAAATCCAAAACCTCCCAGCGAAATCATTGATAAGCAAATGATTACGATTTAAAACGCATTTTTCCCGTCCCAGCGGGACGATTGATGGGTAGCCAATTGCAAAATTGGCGATATCGTTCCCTAGGAACGTTTGGTATTAAAAACGTTAATAACATTCCTATCCCTGCCATCTAAACCAGATTGGAGCGAAAAGCCCACAGCGTAGCGAGGACTTGCAGCGTAAAGCAGGACTGAACAATCCCAAGTACCATTGCACCTGCTTTTCTAAAAAAAGGTATATAAGAAAGAAGTCAAGTTTTAAAAACTTGACTTCTTTGGTTGGCGATAAAAACATCCTTCGATTCCGCTCAGGATAACAACTAGGGAAATAAGTCCATAAAAAAATGCCTCCGATTTTATCAGAGGCATTTTTGTTTAGATTAAACTTCCGAAGTCAGCCCCGGGCGGTGCTCATGAGACTTCGGAAGTTTGGCAACCTAGAAAGAGTATGTTAACCCTCCAAAAATATTAAACCCGTTTACCTGATAAAATAAATATTTGCTGTAATTGGTGTTTAAAATGTTGTTTGCTTTTGCAAAAACAGAGAACTTATTGTTGATTCTGTATTCGGCACCAATACCAAGATCTACAAAACCTTTAACGGTAACAATCGATTCGATAGCGGGATTAGGTATTACGTATTGTGAAGCAGGAACCGGAGCGCCGGTATATACTTTAGCTTTCACATCATCCTGAATTACTACGGCTGCATTGAAGCTTAATTTTTTATTGTAGGTATACAAAAAGTTAGAACTTACTTTTAAACCTGGTTTAAACCACGAGTAAGTTTCAGAAGCTGGTTTCCAGTCGTCAAGGTTTAGTTTACCCGTCCATTTTAAGGCATCGCTCACCTGAATCGAAATTTCGCCTTCTAAACCGGTTAACTTGGTTTTACCAAAATCGTAGATTACGTCAAACTTGTTAAAATCGGTGAAGTTGTTTACAAACAATGGCATATCATCAAACTGTTTTACATAAACACGGGCCTTATAACCAAAGCCAGGTCCGCCGGTACCTTTAATACCTCCACTAAAGCTTAATTTTTCGACAGTGTTTTTTACAACAGCATTAGCGTTTAACCAGGGGTTTTCATCAGTAAAACCTTTTAAGGAGTTTCTGTTTACATCACCTTTCACCTCGCCGAATACCTGTAAATAATCCGGAATCAGGGTAAAATCGGCCGTAACCGCAGGGAAAATTTTTGAGCTGCTTACTGCACCAAACTGCTGAACAAAATTAATTCCGGCAGTAATTTTGGCACCTTTAACCTGTAAACGGATGTAAGGATTTAAACGTAACAGGTTGTTGCCAACACTGGTTAAAGCATCTTTGCTGTTACCAAATTCGGTTGAAGCAGCCAAACCTAAGTTTAACGAATTGATGCGTTTGTTGACGTAACCGTTTAAACTCAGGTAATTTTCTTTAGCACTGTATTTATCATTCCAAATGTATCCATTAGCTTTTAAAGCATAACTGAAAGCACCTTCATCTTCGGTAAAGTTTTTTACCAGTTCGCCTTCCAGTTCGATAGTGGTTAAGGTCTGTTTATCAGGATTTGGGTTTAACAAAGGTCTGGTATCGTCAATCCCGTAAAAATGAACACCGTTACGCTCAAAACCAATCTTGCCGCTAATGGTGTTCTCGTCTAAAATACTGCGACCGAAAACGCTCAGCTGCTGGTTGCTGCTGTTTTGTTTGTTCAGCTTACCTTCCTGACTGAAATGTTTAAAGTAACCGCCAAGTTGTAAACCTTCATCTTTACCGGTATTAAAATAAGCTTCGCCCAATAGGGTAGCAAGCGAACCAAAAGCACCTTTTACATAATTATTAACCAAAATGCTTGCTTTTTCTTCTGCCAGGGCCTGTGCCTGTAATTTCTGTATATCGCTGTTCAGTTCAAGCTTTCTATCCAGAATGCTGTAGTTCAGTTTGGCCTTATAGGTTTTAACGTCATCTAAATTCGGGCTCCTTCTTAACTTTACTGCTTCGGCCAAAATGGGTTTATACGGACGAACTACCTCAATTTCTTCATTCACCGTTGCTTTTTCATCCGTTTTTTTATCCTGTGCCTGTACAGTTGTTAATCCGGCAGCTAAAAAAAACAGAGAACTATATATATATTTAATCGATTTCATAATGCTACTTCTTCTGGTTTAGTTTTTCTAGTTTTTCTTTGGCCGTAGGGATAATGTCGTCCTTGCCGTCGTAATTATCAATTATACTTAGAAGTGTGCTCTTTGCCTGTAAATTGTCTTTCAGGGCCACATAATTATCGGATAGCAGGATAAACGCCTTCGCTACCCAGTAATCGTAAGCCGCCATGTTGTTAATCAGATCGAAACAGGTTTTCGATGAAGTTTTATAATCACGTTTATTATATTCTAACAATGCGAGGTTATATTTCGCTTCGGCGGCTGCAACAGTTTTTGTTTTGGCCACCACATTTTTAAACTCTTTTATTGCAGTAGTGGTATCACCTTTTAATAAATAAGCTTTACCAGAGAACAGGCTCGAGCTGTTTTTTTCTTCCTCTGATGCTTTTTCCGAATCTTTGGTCAGCTGAGCATATTTAAGCATGTCATCAGGCATGTTTAAAGCTGTGTAAGCCTTTAACAAGTTGTTGATGGCAAAACTATAGTGCGATTTATAATCGGTTGTGGTTTCTAATCTTTTCAGGTAAACAATCGCTTCATTGTATTTCTTCTGGTTTAAGAACAGTTGAGAAATACTTACCAACGAACGTTCGGTATAATCGCTTGTCCAGTCGTTTAAGATAAATTCATAGTCGGCAATGGCTTCATCCGGACGGCCCAGTTTAACCAGCGATTCGGCCCTGATAAATTTCGCCTCTTTCTCATGGATGGCTTTAGGGAATTTATCGAAATAAGCATTAATTGCCTGGAATGCACCGTTGGCATCACCTTTCAGGTAAGTATTGTTTGCAGCTGCAAAAACGATATTATCCTGATCGGCATTAGAGTAGTTACCCAGCGGGGTAGTATTGGCATAGGCCATAAAACCATTTGCATCGCCACGGTCTACATAAATGTTTTTGATTGATTCCATTGCCTGTTTAGCTTCATCGGCAGTTGGATAATCGCGGATTACCTTTTTGAAAGATTCTAAAGCGGCATCATCCTGATCCTGGTTGTACTGAACCAGACCGATGGTTACCAGTGCTTTTGGTACATAACTGCTGTGCGGATATTTTGCAACCAGTTCTACCAGATCTGTTTTGGATTTATCAAAATCACCTTTGTTAAAGTAAGTATAGGCTGTTTCGAAACCGGCATCATCAGCATAGTTTGAATTTGGGAAAGCCTTTAACAGGTTCTGCATGGTGGCAATTTTTGCATCATACTGGTTTTCCAATCCCTGGATCATACCTTTCTGGAAATTGGCATAATCTTCGGAAGTGGTGTGCCTGCTGATAATTTTGTTATAATTCGCCATTGCATCACCATAATTCTTATTTACGAAATACGAATCGGCTAAACGGATGGTAGCATCGTCAATTGTTTTTTGATCTTTATCATTGCCAGCAAGGAATTTTTCAAAATAATTGGCTGCTTTGCTGTATTTTTCATCTTCGAAAGCGGCATAGGCCAAAGCATAATTTGCAAAATTGTAAACACCGGTTTTATCGGCATCAGGCATTTTTAAAAATTTTTCGAAAGTAGAAACAGCCTCACCATACTTGCGTAGTTCATACATCGATTCTGCTTTCCAATAGGTATTTAAAGCATTGATCTCGTTATCCTCAGGGAATTTTTCAGAACGGAGGAACATTGATAAAGCATTCGGGAAAGCCCTTTCGTTGTAAAACTCCAGTCCGCGGAAATAGGTTACTTTTTGGTAAGCTTCTTTGGCTTCCAAAGTTTTATCAGGGATAGGTTCTAAAATATCAACTGCCGCCTGATAGTTTTTGGTGGTTAATAAAACCTCGCCCAATAAAGTTTTTGCTTCGTTTAGCTTACGCGATTTAGGAAAGGTTTTTAAGAAACCCTGTGTAGCCTCCAAAGCCTGTTGGTGAAAATCGAGTTCGTAACTTAATTTGGCATAGTTTAACCAGGCTTCTTCCTGGATTACTTTATCGAAGCTTAAACGCGACGCCCTGAAAAATGCACTTTGTGCTTTTTGTTTGTCGCCCAGCTGGATAAAATCTTTCCCTAGGGTCAGCATCCCATTTTGCAGGTAAATATCGTCGTTATTCAGTTTATCTAAAACGCTAACCGATTCTTTATACTTTTTGTTCTGGAACAAAGAGTAACCATACTGGTAAATGAAAAGGTTATTCTTGGTTTCGCTTTTATCCTTCGCATAAAATTCTGCGAAATACTTTTCGGCGTTCTTAAACTCCGATTTTGCAAAGTACGAGGCTGCAACCAAACTCAACATTTCGGCTTCGAATTGTTGTTTTGTTTTTTGCATAATCGGGAGAGCATAGCTGATCACATCATCATAACGCTCATCCAGATAGTACATCGAGGTGATATAATATGGATAACTGGCTTCGTAAGTAGGAGAGCCCTTTAACTTTTCGAAGTTGGCCAATGCCGTTTTATATTCCTTATTCAGGTAATTGATGTAGGCAAAGTAATAGGTAGCACTTTCCTGAAAAGCACCTTCTTCTTTTTTTACTTTTTCGAATAAAGGTTCTGCTTTTTCGTAATCTTTCAGCTCAAAATAAGCATATCCCTGTTTAAACTGGTATTCGTTGCGCTGCTTGCCCGAAAGTGTAGAAGGATCTGTTTTTTCGAACCACTCTAATGCCTTTTTATAATTTTTCTGGTTGAAATAGGTTTTTCCAACATAAAAATAAGCCAGTTTGGTATTAGGATTTAACGGATAATCGCGGATAAATGCCTGGAATAAACTCTCGGCATCACTGTTCGTTAACTCTAAAGCGCAAACGGCTGCATAAAATTTTGCGTTCTCTTTTAATAACGATAATTCGGCATTACTTTCCGTTTGGGTAGAAGGTTTATAACGTTGCAGCTCAACCAGTTTAAACTGTTGCGCGGCTGCTGTGTATTTCTCTTTGTCTAATAATTCTAAGCCCGTTTGATAGTTTTTGTTGAGGTTCTGCACAGCGCTAACTTGGGCGTAGGTGCTAAAACTTCCAGCTAAAAATAGCGGAATTAGTAAGTATTTTTTCTGCATTGGTTTCAAATATGGTTGGTACTAAATTATAAATAGTATCAAAGCTTATCAACAGAAGTAATTAACATCTGTTAATAACACAAATTAACGAAGGGATTTTTGCTTTGGTATCAGGGGAGAGACGAATGTGGAAAAATTAGAAGGATTCATTGGTTCAATGGGCATTGGTTCGGCCAAGTCCGTCATTGCGAGGCGGCTTTTTCAGCCAACGAAGCAATCTTAATAGATGTAGTTTGTGGTTGATTGATCTTCTAGAAAGGTTAACTGGTTAATTGTTTACCCTTCGACTACGCTCAGGGGGTTAACTGTTGCGTGAGCGTCATGCTGAATTTATTTCAGCATCTTTCATGCAAAAAAAGACCCTGAAATAAATTCAGGGTGACGGCACTTAGGTTTAGATCTTTATAGAACCCTTTCAGAGCGCATATTATTAATTGCAAATAAATTAATCAACCAATTAAAAATTGGATATGAACTAAATAGGCTATCAGTCGTGAACTAATAAACCATCAAACAATTGAAAGATTAAGCAATTAGGTATAAACGTATGACCAATGAACTAGTGAACCAAT
>NZ_QNQU01000058.1 GCF_003315595.1 Pedobacter miscanthi
TTATGCCTTTACACTCTGCGAATGATTTCCAACCATTCTGAAGGAACCTTTGGGCGCCTCCGTTACCTTTTAGGAGGCGACCGCCCCAGTCAAACTGCCCACCTGACACTGTCTCCCGCCGTGATTGCCGGCGAGGGTTAGAGTGTTCATACAACGAGGGTAGTATCCCACCAATGCCTCCATCGAAACTAGCGTTCCGACTTCTACGGCTCCTACCTATCCTGTACAAGTTGTACAAACACCCAATATCAAGCTACAGTAAAGCTCCATGGGGTCTTTCCGTCCTGTCGCGGGTAACCCGCATCTTCACGGGTATTATAATTTCACCGAGTCTCTCGTTGAGACAGTGCCCAGATCGTTACGCCTTTCGTGCGGGTCGGAACTTACCCGACAAGGAATTTCGCTACCTTAGGACCGTTATAGTTACGGCCGCCGTTTACTGGGGCTTCGATTCAATGCTTCTCTTACGATGACATCCCCTCTTAACCTTCCAGCACCGGGCAGGTGTCAGGCCTTATACTTCATCTTTCGATTTTGCAAAGCCATGTGTTTTTGTTAAACAGTCGCCTGGGCCTTTTCACTGCGGCTGACATTGCTGCCAGCGCCCCTTCTCCCGAAGTTACAGGGCCATTTTGCCGAGTTCCTTAGCCATGATTCACTCGAGCACCTTAGAATCCTCTTCCCGGATACCTGTGTCGGTTTGCGGTACGGGTTTTTATAACCTGAAGCTTAGCGGTTTTTCTTGGAAGTCTGATTACCTGCACTATCAACTCAGCCGAAGCCTTGTCGTACTATCAGCGTTCAGCTGGTCCGGCGGATTTGCCTACCGGTCCAATACCTACAGCCTTTAACGATCTATTCCGTCAGATCGCGGCAGTGTCACTACTCCGTCCCCACATCGCAGTTATAAAAAGTACGGAAATATTAATCCGTTGTCCATCGAATTTCCCCTTCGGGTTCTCCTTAGGTCCCGACTAACCCTGATCCGATTAGCGTTGATCAGGAAACCTTATCCTTTCGGTGGGCGGGTTTCTCGCCCGCCTTATCGTTACTTATGCCTACATTTGCTTTTCTATGCGCTCCAGCACCCATTACCAGATACCTTCGCTGCACATAGAATGCTCCCCTACCGATATATTTCAATCCCATAGCTTCGGTGTACAGTTTAATGCCCGTTTATTATCCATGCCCGATCGCTCGACTAGTGAGCTGTTACGCACTCTTTAAATGAATGGCTGCTTCCAAGCCAACATCCTAGCTGTCTGTGCAATCGGACCTCGTTAGTTCAACTTAACTGTAACTTGGGGACCTTAGCTGATGGTCTGGGTTCTTTCCCTCTCGGCGCGTGACCTTAGCACCCCGCGCCTCACTGCAGATCATATTTCATAGCATTCGGAGTTTGTCTGGATTTGGTAGGATTTGACTCCCCCGCACCCAATCAGTAGCTCTACCTCTATGAAACTTAATATCCACGCTGTTCCTAAAAACATTTCGGGGAGTACGAGCTATTTCCCAGTTTGATTAGCCTTTCACCCCTACCCACAGATCATCCGGAAACTTTTCAACGTTTATCGGTTCGGTCCTCCAGTACGTGTTACCGCACCTTCAACCTGTCCATGGGTAGATCACAAGGTTTCGCGTCTACCCCCTCTGACTATACGCCCTATTCAGACTCGCTTTCGCTTCGGATCCGTGCCTGAAGCACTTAACCTTGCCAGAGAGGAGTAACTCGTAGGCTCATTATGCAAAAGGCACGCCGTCACACCACTTGGATGCTCCGACCGCTTGTAAGTACACGGTTTCAGGTTCTATTTCACTCCCCTGTTCGGGGTTCTTTTCACCTTTCCCTCACGGTACTGGTTCACTATCGGTCTCTCAGGAGTATTTAGCCTTACCGGATGGTGCCGGCAGATTCCCACAAGGCGTCTCCGACCTCGCGGTACTCAGGATACTGCTAAGCTAGCATTCTATACGTGTACAGGGCTATCACCTTGTATCGCCGGGATTCCCATCCCGTTCCACTTCTGTTTGCTAATGCCATATTGCAGTCCTACAACCCCCACTTTGCCGTAACAAAGTAGGTTTGGGCTCTTTCCCTTTCGCTCGCCACTACTCAGGAAATCATTGTTATTTTCTCTTCCTCTGCTTACTTAGATGTTTCAGTTCGGCAGGTTTGCTCATTATATGTGACATGTCTTCAACATGCCGGGTTGCCCCATTCGGAAATCTTCGGATCAATTCCTATTTGCAAATACCCGAAGCTTATCGCAGCTTATCACGTCCTTCATCGCCTCTGAGAGCCAAGGCATCCCCCGTGTACTCTTTATTACTTTCTTCTACTCTTGCGCCTTTTGCGCCGCAAGGTATGCTTTTTTTGCTCTTGTTATGATGTCTCATTCCCGATGCAAGACCGGGAGAGCACAAACACAACAGTCGCCTATTGTTGTTTGCTCTTCTTNTGCAAGACCGGGAGAGCACAAACACAACAGTCGCCTATTGTTGTTTGCTCTTCTTTTTTAACTTCTTCCAATATGTCAAAGAACTTTACTGAGGCTGAAGGCCGAAGGTATAAAGGTGGAGGGTTTCATTGTCCTGCGCCTAAGCTTCGTTTCAGCTTCATTAGTAAAAAACTGCGGTCTCGAACCGTTTCATCTTTTCAATCAGTACTTAGTATATAGTATTAAGTATTTAGATTCTTAGATGTGCCCCGTGGCGTTTTCTTCTTTCTTAATTATGTCAATGTAGTTTACCAGTCCAGGTAATCGTTTTTTGTTGTGTGTTTTTTGAAAGCTTTCTGCTTTGGTCTTTAAGCTTTGTGCTCAAATGTGGAGAATAACGGAGTCGAACCGTTGACCTTCCCGATGAAAATCGGGACGCTCTAGCGCCATCCGCTAAAACTCTTATGTGGAGAATAACGGAGTCGAACCGTTGACCTCCTGCGTGCAAGGCAGGCGCTCTAGCCAGCTGAGCTAATCCCCCAGAGTGTAGTTACCAGTTTTCAGTTCTTAGTTTTCAGTTATGATAACTGTTAACTGCAAACCGCCAATTGTAAACTTCAATGGTAGTCCCGTCCAGATTTGAACTGGAGACCCCTACATTATCAGTGTAGTGCTCTAACCAGGCTGAGCTACGGGACTTTATTTTCAGGTAAGCTTTTTCATGTCGCAGTATATAGTATCTTACCGCTACTGCTTCCCTTTTTGGCTTCCCCTTCATTAGTCCGCCGCGCTATACCTTTATAGTATGCCCACCGTTTTCTTCTGGGTGTTTCTTGTTTTTTCTCTTTTTTTTAAAAGTATTTAGTATCAAGTATCGAGACATGCCTTTCAGCTTTAGTCTTTATGCTTTTACCTTCTACCTTATTTGAAATATCATGTTGCGTTGCGGGTAGGCGGTGCTACTCCAGAAAGGAGGTATTCCAGCCGCACCTTCCGGTACGGCTACCTTGTTACGACTTAGCCCCAGTTACCGGTTTTACCCTAGGACGCTCCTTGCGGTTACATACTTTAGGTACCCCCAGCTTCCATGGCTTGACGGGCGGTGTGTACAAGGCCCGGGAACGTATTCACCGCGTCATTGCTGATACGCGATTACTAGCGAATCCAACTTCATGGGGTCGAGTTGCAGACCCCAATCCGAACTGTGAACGGCTTTATGAGATTCGCATACCATTGCTGGCTAGCTGCCCTCTGTACCGTCCATTGTAGCACGTGTGTAGCCCCGGACGTAAGGGCCATGATGACTTGACGTCGTCCCCTCCTTCCTCTCTGTTTGCACAGGCAGTCTGTTTAGAGTCCCCACCATGACGTGCTGGCAACTAAACATAGGGGTTGCGCTCGTTGCGGGACTTAACCCAACACCTCACGGCACGAGCTGACGACAGCCATGCAGCACCTAGTTTCGTGTGATTGCTCACTGATCTATCTCTAGATCATTCACTAACTTTCAAGCCCGGGTAAGGTTCCTCGCGTATCATCGAATTAAACCACATGCTCCTCCGCTTGTGCGGGCCCCCGTCAATTCCTTTGAGTTTCACCCTTGCGGGCGTACTCCCCAGGTGGAACACTTAACGCTTTCGCTTAGCCGCTGACTGTGTACCGCCAACAGCGAGTGTTCATCGTTTAGGGCGTGGACTACCAGGGTATCTAATCCTGTTTGATCCCCACGCTTTCGTGCCTCAGCGTCAATAAGACCATAGTAAGCTGCCTTCGCAATCGGTGTTCTGAGACATATCTATGCATTTCACCGCTACTTGTCTCATTCCGCCTACCTCTAGTCCATTCAAGCCCATCAGTATCAAGGGCACTGCGATAGTTGAGCTACCGTCTTTCACCCCTGACTTAACAGGCCGCCTACGCACCCTTTAAACCCAATAAATCCGGATAACGCTTGGATCCTCCGTATTACCGCGGCTGCTGGCACGGAGTTAGCCGATCCTTATTCTTCCGGTACATTCAGCTACTTACACGTAAGTAGGTTTATTCCCGGATAAAAGCAGTTTACAACCCATAGGGCAGTCTTCCTGCACGCGGCATGGCTGGTTCAGGCTTGCGCCCATTGACCAATATTCCTTACTGCTGCCTCCCGTAGGAGTCTGGTCCGTGTCTCAGTACCAGTGTGGGGGGCCATCCTCTCAGATCCCCTAGTCATCGTCGCCTTGGTGGGCCGTTACCCCGCCAACTAGCTAATGACACGCATGCCCATCTTAATCCTATAAATATTTGAACATTGGATAATGCTATCCTGTGTTTTTATGCGGTGTTAATCCGGATTTCTCCGGGCTATCCCCCTGATTAAGGTAGGTTGCATACGCGTTACGCACCCGTGCGCCACTTTTCCAAGGAGCAAGCCCCTTGGTATCGTTCGACTTGCATGTATTAGGCCTGCCGCTAGCGTTCATCCTGAGCCAGGATCAAACTCTCCATTGTAAAATGTTGTTGTTCAATTCTGACCAGTTTTAACTATTGTTAAAAATAGTCTTCTTTTTTTTATGTTGTCTGTTAGACACCACCTTTAAAATAAAGCAAAATAATCATGTACTTTGATCAGTACTCCATTACCCCGCTACGCTACATTGACATCTCTTTTAAGAACTTATTGATCTTCTAAACCTCGCGGCCGATCTTTATATC
>NZ_QNQU01000059.1 GCF_003315595.1 Pedobacter miscanthi
TAAATAGCTTAAGTTAATAGCATTGGTGGCGACACGAACCACGGAGTAGAAGCTTTATTTTAAAGATTCTTCACTGCGTTTGGAATGACCACAGAGGAATAACATAGTTAATCCGTGTTAATCTGTGCATCCGTGGCGAAAAGCATAGCGGTGGTTCATGGCGACACGAACTACGGGACATGAACATGCAACAAAAATGCCCCCGGTTTAACCGGAGGCATCTACTAAAAAATTAGAATATATTGTTAACCCTGATCTTATTTATTGTTTTACAATTTTAAATTCAGTTCTTCTGTTTAACTGATGTTCTTCTTCGGTGCAATTTACACCATTGGCACATTTGTTCAACAACTGGGTTTCGCCGTAACCCTTAGCCGTAATACGGTTTTTATCGATACCTCTTGAAATAATATACTGTACAGCAGATTCGGCACGTTTTTGCGACAGGTTTAAGTTGTAGCTATCTTTACCCCTGCTATCGGTATGCGAACCTAATTCGATCCAGATAGTTGGGTTATCTTTCATAATTTTAACCAGCTTATCCAATTCTACTGCAGCATCGGCACGGATGTTCCATTTATCGAAATCGTAGTAAATATTTTCTATTTTGATTGCTTTATCAATCACAATGCTTTCTAAATATAGATTCTGGGTAAGCACATTGGAGGTGGTTAAACCAATAGTAGCCAGGTTTTCGACATCAGATCTGTAATTTGTTTTTTCTGCAGAAACATTGTATTCTGATTCTTTGTTCAGGTTAAAGCGGTAAGCCCCGTTATCGTCGGTTTCGGTTTTTAAGATTGAGCCGTTTACTTTGGCCAGACTTACCAATGCACCTGCAATAGGCTGGTTGCTGTTTTTATCGAAAACCCTTCCTTCCAGTTTAAAGGCCAAAATCATGTTCTGATCAATGCTGTAAATATCATCACTGCCTAAACCACCATCACGGTTGGATGAAAGGTAAACCATACCACCTTTTGCGTTCGGACTAAAGGCAAAATCATCCTGTGGAGAATTGAAAGGATAACCCATATTTTCAATCCTCCCGATGCCCCCACCTTCTCTCAAAGCCCGAAAAACATCCAGTCCGCCCATACCTACCCTGCCATCGCTAGAGAAATAGAAGTTGTCTTTTTCGTCAAAAACCGGACTACGGTCGTTACCCTCTGTATTTACCTCTTTCAGGTTAATTGGTTTGCCCCATTCGCCGGCATCTGTTTTCAGGCATACATAAATATCGGCACCACCCATTCCGCCGGGCATATTCGAAGCAAAGTAAAGACTATTACCATCCGTTGTGATAAAAGGATCGCCTACTGAATAATCGTTTACATTATTATAAGCGAAAGAAACCGGCTCGCTCCATTTACCATCTGCACCTTTGGTGCTGCTGTAAATTTCTACGTTTACGGTACTTGGTTTGTTTTTTATTTTTTCGAGTTCGTTAGAGATGCGGGTTAAAGTAAAATACATGGTTTTACCATCGCCTGTAAAGCTTGCCGAACCTACATGGTACCTGGTTCCGGCTTTGATCGGGAACAACTGGATACTATCTTTTGCCGAAGCTTTAACATACAACTTGAGGTATCCGTTACCGGTCCATCCGTTTACCTGTTTATCGGGCTGTTTTGATCCGTCGAACCTTAAAAAAGGTTTGCTTTCTTCTGATTCCAATCCTTTTGCGGACCTGTCGGAAGTAAAAACCACACCGCCCTGATAATTAACGGCACCCCAATCAGACTGGGCACTATTTAATGCCACCTGGTTGATCAGTTCTACTTTCTTTGGGTTTCTGATCCATTTTAAAGCCGAATCGCACGAAGCAATCCAGACAGCCTGCTGTTTCTCGGATACATCTTTCTTTTTATCGATATAATTTAAATACTGGAGTTTGGCCTCGCTGTATTTAGAATTACTTTGTAAAGCCTTAGCATAACCCAGGATATTTTCAGGTTCACTATCGGTCATTTTAGATGCGATGGCATACCAGCTTTCGGCCTGTTTATAATTAAAAACCATGGCATAACTACTGGCTAAACGCTCGGCTGCGTGTAATGATTTTTTCTTTTTATAGGCCTGTTCGTATAAATCGATCGCTTTGCTGTAATTAAACAGTTCGTACTGTTTATCAGCATCTTTGAGCACATATTGTGCTTTCGCCGAAAAGCTGAAGGCAAATAAACAATATGCAGAAATACAGGTGCCTATTAAAATTCTCTTCATTATGTTGTTTGGATAATTAGGTCAAAAATACAGAATACTTGTTTAAAACACCCTTGGAGTGGCCAGCCTTACGTTGGGTTTGATGAATGAATAAGACAGGGAAATTTCGTGTGTACCACTGCTGTAGCCCTGTAACGGACCAATAGAAAAATCGTATCCGTAACCAATCCTGATCTTTTCTGAAGGAAAAATCTGAATCGCGGCAACTGCTGAGTTCCGTGGAGTTAAATCTCGCTGTAAATAGCTTTTATCATACAGTTTCACGCCTGTACGGTAAGAACCACCTACCCAGAGAAATTCCTTAATCATTAAAAATGCGTTCACATCCAAACTGGTTGGCCCGCCACGATCGTCTTTTAACAAAAAGGAAGGTTTGATCTGGAAATCTTCCGAAAGCGGGAACNCCCGCCACGATCGTCTTTTAACAAAAAGGAAGGTTTGATCTGGAAATCTTCCGAAAGCGGGAACAAAGCACCTGCAGTTAAATAATAATGTGGTTTTGGTTGTGGAATAAAGGCATAACGATCAATATTGATGTAAGTAGCAATCAGGTTATCAACGGAGAAACCTGCATAATATTTGTCGTTGGCAAAGTATACCCCTGCCCTCGCATCAGGAACAATGGTACTCTGTACACCTACCGGCTGGTTTGGTTCAGGATTGTTGGGGTTCAGCATAGAACCATCTATACCCAGTTGCACCATACCCACACCTAAGCCCAAAGCTAAACGAGAGCTACCATCATCATTCATTCTGATGCGGTAAGCATAGTTACCATAAATGCTCAGGTTGGTTTGCGCACCCAGTTTATCGCTGGCTACCTGCAGGGCAAGGCCTACATTACCACTGTTGGCAATGGCATCAACCGCAAGCGACATGCTCCTTGGTGCACCGGTTATACCCGTCCACTGGCTACGGTAAAAGCTGTGTATGTTAAGCACTTCCTTATAACCCGCATAAGCCGGATTGATGTAGATTCCGTTGAACATGTACTGACTGTACTGGGCGTCTTGCTGTGCAGATACGGGCCGCGAAAGCAACAAAAACGAACCTGCTAATAACAATATTAATTTCTTCATCATCTTGATATCTTAAAGTCTGGCCTGATTTTAAAAACCAGGCCAGACTAAGCCTCTTATCTATTTTTTAAACGCTCTGATTAATGTAATGTAACCTTTATACACTTCGAACTCGTTGCTGTTTGCCTTTTTAACACGCAGCAAGTAATAATAAGTGCCTTCGTTCAATCCCTCGCCTGTCCAGTTATTTTGGTAACCTTTAGCGTGGAATACTTCATTACCCCATCTGTTTACGATCTGCAGTTCGTTGGCCTGGTACTGGTTCAGGCCAATGATTTCGAAGGCATCGTTAATACCATCGCCGTTAGGCGTAAACAGGTTAGGAATGGTAATGGCAGTGAAGTTAGCCGTTAAGGTTACAGCCGCTACGTTGGTATAATATCCATAAGCATCTTTTACCCTATAGCTAAACACATCATCACCCACATAACCCGGGTCTGGTGTGTAAGTTATAGTACCATCAGGGTTTACTTTTACGCTACCATGTTTAGGCGGGCTTACAATCTCAACAGTTAATTTATCTAATGTAGAGTTACCCGGATCATCGTTCGCCAGAACATTAATTACCACAGGTTTGTTGGCCACTGTACCTCCCACATCATCAACCGCACGTGGCGATTTAGGGAAAGTGGTAACGGTAGGCGTATTATTTGTTTCGCCCGTTCCGGAAACGTCTGATACATTAACACCACCCGTTGTTTTAGCATTTACGGTTGCGGTATTGGTTACCGTACCTAGATCCTTATCGGCCTGGGTTAAGGTGTATACTTCAACATCGGTTGTAGTTGCTCCCGGTGCAAGTCCGCCGGCAACAGTGATTACCTTATTGTTCAGGCCAATTTTAGCATCGGTTAAGGTAATGGTATTTAAAGTAACCGGGCCGGTGTTCTTAATGGTGAACGTGTAGGTTATTTTATTGCCATTGAATACCGATGTTTTAACCAATGTTATTGATCCGGTATTCGAAACCAATGTTACTGTTGGTGTATCGTTATTCTCGGCTGTACCAGAGATATCAGTTACGGATACGTTTGCAGGTGTTTGACCTGTTACTCTAGCCGTATTGGTTACACTGCCTGCATCTTTATCTGCCTGGGTTAACTGATATACATAACTATCGGTTACTGTTGCTCCCGGAGCCAATGTACCAGGAATTAACCTGTTGTTTAATCCTAGTTTGGTATCGGTTAGGGTAATGATGTGCAAGGTTACGTTACCTGTGTTTTTAACAGTGAAAGTATAGGTAATACTATTTCCATCAGCACTTGCCGTACCCGTTTTAACCAAAGTAATGGCAGATGCCGGAGCGATTACCGTTACGGTTGCATCATCAACAGCTGGCGTATTCGGATCATCCGATTGTTTGCTGATTGTACTACCAGCCGGCGTTTGTGCAGTTGCAGTTGCCTGGTTGGTAAACGAACCATTATTTACTTCGGTTAGGGTAACCGTGTGTTTAGCCGTTACGGTAACACTTCCGCCCGGCAATAAACTAGCTATTCCTGCCGGAGTGATCGACCCTGCATCGGCACCAGCATCGGTTACAGTAACATTTGTTAAGGTTACGTTACCTGTATTGGTTACCACGATATTGTAATTGATCACATCGCCTACTTTGCTTACGCTGTTGGCTGCCACTTTGGTAAATGTAAATGATGGCGATGGCGTTAACGAAGTAACGGTTGCATC
>NZ_QNQU01000006.1 GCF_003315595.1 Pedobacter miscanthi
TTTGCATTTTCCATATTTAACCGCAAAACTAAGTCTGATTCGATACAACATGATCTCCGGACATCGGACCTCTGACTTCGGACTGATTCAATCATCCATTTTCCATCTCACATCATCCATCTAAAGTCGTTCCCTGATCCTGTCAATATATTTCTGGCGATAAAAGTTATCTTTCATTGAAGGTAAAAGTGCTTCAGACTTTTCAGGATCCTGATCAAATTGAATTTTTAGATTTTCCAACTCGTCTTTTAAACCCTTTTCTATGGCTTCAACATCGCGTTTTACCTGAGTCAACTTTTCGGCATCGGGCTCGAATTCTAGATCCATTAATGCCTCGTTAATATCCATCATTTCCATCAGGAAAGATTGCGGTAACTGATATCCCTCGTCTGTTGCCACAATGCCCTTTAATTCCAACACATATTTTAAGCGCTTGTTAGGGTTGCTTAACGTTTGGTAAGCCTTATTGTTCAATGTCGACAGATCGAGTACTTCCTGCTGCTTCTCTTCGCTTTCGTTGGCATAAAAATCGGGGTGAAACTGCTTGCTTAAAGCATAAAACTTTGCTTTTACTGCATTTTGATCTGGGTTGAACTGTATAGGGAGACCGTAAAATTCGAAATAATTGGGCTGTTGGATTGCTTCGCTCATGATGGTATTAAATTAAAAAACCGCAGATGTTCAGATTGAATGGTCAAATCTGCGCATCTGCGGCAATTATATCAATTTGGTTTTACTTCCCGAAGGATTTTAAAATATCATTACCAAAAGCAAACACCATTAAACAAATCAGGATTACAAAACCAACAATCTGGGCCCGCTCGAGCACTTTTTCACTCACAGGCTTACGTTGTACCATTTCGATCAAAAGGAACACCACATGGCCACCATCTAAGCCCGGAATAGGCAATAAATTCATAAATGCCAATGCCATTGAGATCAATCCGGTTAAAGTCCAGAATTTAACCCAATCGAAAGTACTTCCATAAACTTTTGCAATACCAATCGGGCTGCTGATGTTACGCGCACTTAATTTACCCGTAATCATTTTACCGATACCTTTAGCATTATCAACAAAAGTGCTCCAGGCCATGTTTGCACCTACCGGCAACGATTCGATAAAGCCAAAATCTACATGTGCCGTCTCAGGACTGCTTAAATTAGGGATAATACCAATTGTACCTTCTTTGCTTACTTTAAGATCGAAGATCATTTCTTTTCCTTTGCGAAGTGCCTTAATGCTAACCGGTTTGGATTTGTTTTGAGAAACTTCTTCTTTAAACTGATCGAAAAAAGTAATTGCCTTACCGTTTACAGATAAAATGCTATCGCCAGGTTTAATGCCTGCAGCATAGGCAGGATATACCGGTTTTTCGAATTTACGTTTAAACAGTTTATCAAAAAACGAAGGCTGATCAGCCTTTTCATCCGGCGCACTTACTTTATCCACACTTTGCATCCTGTAACGTGGAGAAATAAAGTTCTCTTTATCGTTTTTCGAAATTTTGTTCAAAATGGTATCAGGTACAGAAATATAAAGGGTTTTACTGCCCCTCAAAATCGTTAACTGTGCTCCATCGAACAATACTTTGCTCGAGATGGCATCTTCAAACTTAATTAATTTGTTGCCGTTGATGGCTAAAATCTTATCTCCATTCTGTAAACCTATTTCTTTACCAATGGTTCCTACAGAAATACCATCGTTCAATTTACCGTTAACAGTGTAATTCTGACCAACGTTGAAGGTTAACATCCAGAAGATAAAAATACCAACAATCACGTTTACAATAATACCGCCAAGCATTACAATTAAACGCTGCCAGGCTGGTTTAGAGCGAAATTCCCAAGGTTGCGCAGGCAAAGCCATCTGCTCGGTATCCATGCTCTCATCAATCATACCGGCAATTTTAACATAACCGCCAAGTGGCAACCATCCTATTCCATATTCAACATCTCCTTTTTTGAAACTGAAAAGTTTAAAACCCCACGCATCAAAAAACAGATAAAACTTTTCTACTTTAATACCAAATGCCCTGGCCGCCAAGAAATGCCCTAATTCGTGTAATATTACCAATAAAGACAAACCGAGCAGCAACTGCCCCGCCATAATCAATCCATTCATATTTTCTTATAAAATTTTATGTTAGATGTTAAACTATACTTTTTGTTACTAATTCGCCGGCTAAGATACGGCTATGTTTGTCAGTTTCTAAATAATCGTTCAATTGTGGTTTTTCTATAAAAGCGATCTCTTCCATACATTGCTCAATTACCTCGCTCATTTGCAGAAAACCGATTTTATCATTCAAAAATGCCTCAACAACCACCTCATTCGCCGCATTTAAAATACAGGGCATGTTCCCTCCTTTTTTTAACGAAGTAAAGGCAAGGTCCAAATTCCTGAAGGTTTCCATATCGGCTTTCAAGAAGCTAAAGTTTGGATATTCCAGGAAGTTAAAACGTTTAAAATTGTTTTTTAGCCTGTCGGGATAATTTAAAGCATACTGAATGGGTAATTTCATATCCGGAACGCCCATTTGCGCTTTCATGGAGCCATCTGTAAACTGTACCAGCGAATGGACAATAGATTGCGGATGTACGATTACGTCAATCTGTTCCACTTCGAGGTTAAACAGCCATTTCGCTTCAATTACTTCCAGACCTTTATTCATTAAAGAGGCAGAATCGATGGTGATTTTTGCGCCCATTACCCAGTTGGGGTGTTTTAGGGCCTGTTCTTTTTTTACTGTGGAAAGAAAATCCCTGGTTTTACCTAAAAATGGTCCGCCGGAAGCCGTAAGGTAAATCTTTTCGATTTCATTGTGCTCCTCGCCTACCAAACACTGAAAAATGGCCGAATGCTCCGAATCAACCGGTAAAATCTTCACCTGATGTGCTGCAGCCAATTCCGTAATCAATTCGCCTGCTACCACCAAAGTTTCCTTATTGGCCAAAGCAATGTTTTTACCGGCTTTTATCGCAGCAATAGTTGGCTTTAATCCTACCGAGCCCATCAATGCGGTAAGCACCACATCGCTATCGGCATAAGATGCAACTTCTGATAAAGCCGCTTCGCCAGCCAAAACTTTGATGTCAAGCCCTGCTAAAGCATTTTTAACTTCCGCGTACTTATGCTCATCGCAGATGACCACAACAGCCGGTTTAAATTCTCTCGCCTGTTGTATCAATAATTCTGAATTCTTTAATGCAGATAATACCGTTACTTTAAAAACCGCAGGGTGATCCCTAACAACTTCAAGCGCTTGTGTACCTACACTTCCTGTAGAACCTAGTATGGTTATTCTTTTCAAATCTTTTAATATCGTTTGCTTAAATCATTAAGCTTTATTTATTCATTATATCCTGTCCACATTCTGTCATTATAAACAGTATCCTCCATGGGGCGATCGTCATCTCGACTGAAACGCAGTGGAATGGAGAGATCTATCTCGACAGATTTCTCGACTACGTTGCACTCCGCTCGAAATGACGTAGTTTTCGGGAGTTATTTACCCTAACTTCTCTGTCAATTTATTATTCACAATGACGGAGTGCATTAAACAATATATTTATCCAACCCATCTGCCAGTTTCCTGTCATTGCTCAACCTTGGTACTTTATTCTGTCCGCCTAGTTTTCCTTCACTTTTCATGTAACTTACAAAGGCATCTTTTTGCAAAGTACGTATTATTAATGGCTGAAGGATGTTTCCCTCAATCAGGTCAAAGTAATAAATATTTTTCTTTTGTAAAGCTTCATCTACCTTTTTACTAAAGGCAGCCAAATCTTTGGGTGCAGAAGAAAACTCTACAAACCACTCGTGGTAAGGCAATTGTCCGGCTTCCGGATTAACCTGTGGTGCCACGGTAAATTCTGTAATTTCTACCTTCTCTTCGTTTGCTACACTTAAAATCGCCTGTTCCACTTCTTCTCCAATCACATGTTCTCCAAAAGCAGAAATGAAATGTTTGATGCGTCCGGTTACCACAATTTTATAAGGATCTTTAGACACAAATTTTATGGTATCGCCGATACTATAGCCCCATAAACCTGCATTGGTATTCAAAATCAGCGCATAATTGGTATCGAGTTCTACTTCCGCAAGGGATAGGCGCGTTGGATTATCGTTATAATATTCATCTGCCGGAACAAATTCGTAGAAAATCCCTGCATCTGCCAATAATAATAAGCCTTTATCCTTCTGCGAATCCTGATAAGCAATAAATCCTTCAGAAGCAGGATAAGTTTCAATTGCATCAATCTTTTTGCCTATACTCTGCTCAATTTTAGCCCTGTATGGTTCGAAATTTACGCCACCATAAATAAACAGGCTAAAGTTTTTAAATATTTCGGCAATTTTTTTTCCTCCTGATTTAGCGGAAAGTTTATCGAAATACATCTGTACCCAGGGTGGAATACCTGAGATCAATGTCATGTTTTCGTTGATGGTTTCATCTACAATGGCATCCACTTTTTGCTCCCAATCTTCGATGATATTGGTTTCGTAAGATGGCAAACGGTTTTTTTGGAGATAAGCAGGCACGTGATGCGCCACAATACCTGATAAACGCCCAACATTGATTCCATGTTTTACACTCAAAACCGGACTACCCTGTAAAAAGATCATCTTTCCGTTTACAAAATCAGCTTTCCCCGTTTCGTTAATATAGGTTAAAATGGCATTCCGGGCAGCTTTAATGTGCTCGGGCATCGATTCTTTAGAAAGCGGAATGTATTTTACTCCTGAAGTGGTACCTGATGTTTTGGCAAAATAAAGAGGTTTACCTTTCCAAAGTACATCAGCTTCGCCCGCTACTACACGATCTACGTAAGGTTTTAAGCCTTCATAATCCCGTATCGGAATATTTTTCTTAAAATCAGCATAGTTCTTAATTTCTGCGAAATGATGATCTTTTCCAAAAGCGGTATTTTTGGCTTCATCAATAAGCTTTTTCAGGATGTTATTTTGAGCATTTACGGCATTACGTTTCCATTTGTTGATCTGCCAAACTGCAAATACTGCAAAGGGTTTACTTAATGCTGCTTTTAGTCCCATTTTAATGATTGAATTTGGAATGATTAAATGATTGAATGGAGAAAAATCCTCCTAAACAATATTATGTAAAATATCCGGATGCTCGTCGCCTTTGTACTCGCCCGAAATTTTACGGTAAGCTACCGTTAAGGCTACGCTCGATAGCGGAACAATGATGAAGGAACTTAAAATATTTACAATAAAGGCAATTAATGGCCATTGTAAGTAGTTTAGTAAGAGGTAAATCAAATATCCGCCACCTAAAACAACTAAAAGCAACAAAATTTTGGTAAAGTTACCTTTTGTAGTCGCCAAACTCAATTTGATAGAATCGAATGGGCTTGCACCCTTATCGATAATGAAAAACGGAAAAAAAGAAATCCTTAGCCAGGTGATGAAAATGGCAATAATACCTACCGATATGGCTACATTTTTAACAATTGATATGTTAATCCCGGTGTAAATGAAAGGAAAGGCAACCAAAATCACCACAAGATAAACGCCCAAAATACAACCTACAAAATAAAGCGTTGCCACCAGAAACCTGATAATCTGTAACCGGGTTGGAAGGGTATCTACAATTTTAACATCACTTTCTTCATCATCCATTAAATGGAAAATATATTTAAACAGCGAAAGGTTAATGGTAAAGTAGAGCAGTACAAAAATAATTACCATTACAACGCTCAAGGCCTTGCTCACATCTTTAATAAAAAAGGCCATTAAGCTGGATGCACTTGCTGTAATAAACATCAGAAAGCATAGTGTAGCAATAGAAAAATAATGTTTCTTGGTGATGCCCCATGCTTTTTGCATTACATCGTTAACGGCGAACGTACTTTCTTTTAGGTAATTGATCATTGTTGTTTGAATACCACACGTTTAAATAAATCCTGTATAAATCCTAAACCATAAGCAGTTAATTGGATAAATGAAGATATAATGCTCAAAAATGCAACTTTTAACGATTTATTTACAGACCATGAATGAAAAAATATCAACATAAAGTAAATCAATAAGAAGAAGTTACAAACATACGCCAGTGGCGGATATATAAAGTTACACAAAATGGTGAAACCAAAGCCCAGTGTAAATAAAGCGGGAAAAAAATGCACAAGCTTTAATTCTTTAGGAAAGTGTTTATAAATATTGATCCTGGCCCTCCCAAAAAAATGCAGCTGCTTGTAAAACTGGCTGAAACTGGTTCTGCGTTTATGATAAACTTTTGCATCGGGGATTAAACCGATTTTGAAACCATTTTCGTATATGCGGATACTGTACTCGATATCTTCGCCCAAACGGGTTAAAATAAAACCGCCAACCTTCTCCCAGGCCTGACGTGAAACTCCCATATTAAAACTGCGTGGGTGAAATTGCCCAACATGCTGCTTATTTCCACGGATACCACCGGTAGTAAATGGCGACGTCATGGCATAACTAATAGCCTTTTGCACTGGCGTAAAGCTATCGTGTGCTGCATCCGGACCACCATAGGCATCTAAATGATGTTCGTAAAGATAATTTTTTACAATCTCCAGGTAATCGGCCGGAACGAGGATATCTGAATCGAAAATGATAAAATAATCTCCTTTAGCTCTTTCAAATCCGAAATTACGGGCAAAACCCTGTCCGGCATTTTCTTTGAAATAATATTTTATATCAAGTTTATCTGCATAATTATCTACAATGGCCTTTGCATCATTTTTCGAACCATCTTCAATCACCAGTACCTCAAACTGTAAATAAGTTTGTTTGGTTAACGTGTATAAAAGTTCGTCAATTTCCTGCGGACGATTGTAAAGCGGAATGATGATGGAGAAAAACATTTTTTGGAGGTTGAAGGTTGAGGGTTTAAAGGTTGAGGGTACAGGGGCGGATAAACCTTCCGCCTTCCCGCCTTCTACCTTAATTCCTTTTCTATCAAATACTGGTTTCTTTCGGGTGCGTTACGCGATAAAAGCTCTGCAATAAAGCCGGCTAAAAATAGCTGCGAGCCTACTACAATGGCTACCAATGATAAATAAAACAACGGCTGATCGGTTACATCACGGTAAGCAAGGCCTTTCCATATAAGGATTTGTTTTTCTATCAGGACGTAAAGTGACATGATAATTCCCAAAAAGAAACTCAATACCCCTAAAGAACCAAAAAAGTGCATCGGGCGTTTCCCAAATTTACCTACAAAGAAGATAGAAAGTAAATCTAAAAAGCCATTGATAAACCTGCTGAAACCGAATTTAGTTGTGCCGTACTTACGTGCACGATGCTCTACCACCTGTTCGGCTATTTTACCAAAACCGGCCCACTTGGCAATTACCGGGATATAACGGTGCATTTCGCCATATACTTCGATGGTTTTTACCACATCGCTACGGTAGGCTTTTAACCCGCAGTTAAAATCGTTCAGTTCTATACCGCTCATTTTACGGGTAGCCGCATTGAAGAGTTTAGTGGGGATTGTTTTCGTAATCGGATCGTAACGTTTCTTTTTCCAGCCCGAAATAAGATCGAGTTTCTCTTCTTTTATGCGGCGGTATAATTCGGGGATTTCATCCGGACTATCCTGCAGATCGGCATCCATGGTAATCACCACGTCACCTTGTGTAGCTTCGAAACCTACGTTTAAAGCTGCAGATTTACCGTAATTCCTTCTAAATTTAATGCCTTTAATGGCAGGATTCTGAAGTCTTAATGCCTCAATTACCTCCCACGATCTGTCGGTACTGCCATCATCAACCAAAACAATTTCATAGCTGAAACTATTGGCGATCATTACTTTATCAATCCAGGCCGTTAATTCGGGCAGGGATTCATCTTCATTAAATAAGGGTACTACAACTGATATATCCATTTTTTAAGCATAAACCTCGCAGGTTTTCGAAACCTGCGAGGTTTGTTTAAATTAAAACGTGCAAATTTCATCAAATTAAATGATAAAACCTGCACGTTCAAAATTTTTGATCTTAATTATAATTTTATGTCTTTAGCTTTTACTTTCACAATTTTTCCCTGATCGGAGAAAACCAAAACACCATCGTTCTTTGCTTTATAGGCAACCAGTTTTTTGAAAGTTAATTCCATCCCCTCACTTATTTTTTGATGTAATAACTGAAGTGTAGTTTGCTCATCATTCATAAAAGTTAACTTAGTTTTTTCCAATTTTCTTTTTCAAATATAGTAATTTCAGATTTATTACCCTCTGCTATAAACTGAAGTGATTCTTTTGAATTGTTTAGCACAAACCAAAAATCGACATTTTTAATAAACTGCTGTAAATTTTCTATTCCTTTTTTATACCTTCTCCGGATTACATCTTCAGGAATATCATGCCCACCTTCTAATACCCTCGTTTTAACCCTTTCAATGGCAAGCTCTACATCATTTAACCAAAAAAATAACAGGGTAACCTGATAGCCCAATGATTTGGCTTTTTCAATTGTATTTAGGTAAGATTTTGTGGTTAGTGTAGTTTCGATGGCAAAATTGACCTTTTGATTAAGCAGTTCATCAATTCTGTTCAGCATAATTTTACCTGCCTGAATGGCAACACTTGCAGGTTTAAATGGAGAAATTCCACGGGCAATTTCATCCGCATTAACAAACTCCCTGCAATTTAGTATTTCGGGTAAAATCGTAAAGGATGCTGTTGTTTTACCAGCGCCATTACAGCCAGAAATAATATATAAATCTTGCATTCAGTATGTTATATAAATCAAAACGTGCAAACTTTATCAAATTAAATGATAAAACCTGCACGTTCAAAATTTTATGCGAAGAATTAAGCTTCTGTAGGGAAAGATTCTAATCTTACCGGTCTTTCTCTTTTAAAGATGGCTGCAAAAATCAGGGCAAATACAAAGATGATCGAAATTCCGATGGTAATGTTCTTGAATACAGATTTAGCAGTAAATTCATTCTGCTTCGCAAACTGCTCATCCATTTTCGCACTTTCTTCGTTCAGTTTATCTTCATCAACATTCTGGTTTTTCATAAAAACAAGTGTTCTTTCTTTGATGTGCTCCTGCATTCTTTCGGTAGATGTAGTATCGATTACTTTGGTATAAATTAGATTTAAGCCAAATGAAACCAACCATCCTACAAAAAAAACAATGAAAATTGATTTCAGGGCCTGTTTAAATGTCCAGTAACCACCTATACTTTTACGGAGATTGATACATAAGAAAACTGAAACTATAATCGGAAAAACCACCAATAGAATTAAAGGATATACGATAACCATCACCATAAATGAATCAGCACCCTGAATCAAAAACAATAAAGCTATACCTAAAATAAACATCGCGATGCCTAAAATCAGGCCATGCTTAAAAATTTCTTCATAAACCTTAGGTTTCTTTTCTTCCTGAAGTATTTGTTGTTCCATGATAAAATTAATTTAGTTATTAATTGTTGTAATTAATATATAAGTAGCAGAATCGAACGATTTGTTACTGCTAAACTGAATTATTTCTTTTGTGGTTTCAGCACTTCCTTCTACATCAAGGAAAAAAGCCATAAAAGGCACAAATAATTCCTGCATTTCTTCGCTGATATTCAATTTTGCAGCAGTGGTGCAGATTTCTTTTATGCTGCTTTCTGCGAGCTGTTGGTTGCTGATCAGTTCTTCATAAATTTCAAATTCATCCTGAAATTCATCATCTTCTACCAATAAAAATTCTTTCAGGAAATCGCCCAATTCAGGCTCAATATCTTCATCCTTACACTCTTTGATGTAAAGCAAAAGGTTTAAAAGCTCGGTTCCCCTATCGATTGTTTCTTCTTCAATGTTTGCCCATTCGTCGCTTTCCAGGTAATCATCTTCCAATTTCTGCACATCGCTGCTAAAGAAATTCACCATTAATAAATCGAAAAACACTTCACGCAGTTCTTCAAATTTCGGATAAGTATCGAAAACGGCATCAAAAGCTTCGGCTTTATCTAAAAAATTAACATCCAGCTCAAAAGCAGCCAGTAATTCTGTTTCGAAACTTTCAACATTAATGGCCGCAACTTCGGCATATTGGTTAATGGTGGCACTTAACGCTTTTTTTACTCTATTATCCATAGGATTAAGATTTTTAAGATTACAGGATTTTAAGATCATTACATCGATCCGTCATGCTGATCCGATAGCTATCGGATTTATTTCAGCATCTATATATAGTAATGGCAGTTAAGCTCTTTTCAACTAACTCTCCGAATACTGATTATTATTATAAACCAACGTTACTTTACCAGTAAGCTCAGTTCCCAATAAAGGGCTGTTTGCCGACTTGGAAGGGTTGCTAGCTGCATTGTACAACCACTTTTCGGTCGGATTAAATACCGTAAAGTTGGCTTTGGCACCTTCTTCTATCATCGGAATAGTTAAATTTAATAATTTACGTGGATTAATGGCTAATTTCTCGGCAATTAAAGCACTGTCTAACCCGGCTTTTAATAATAAGGGTAATACGGTTTGTAAAGCAATAATCCCGTAATGGGCAATTTCGAATTCTACATTTTTAAATTCAATTTCCTCGGGGCGGTGCTGCGAGGTAATGGCATCGATAGTGCCATCTTTTAAACCAGCAATTAAAGCTTTTACATCGGTTTTGCCACGTAATGGCGGTTTAACTTTATAATTGCTGTCGAAATCGTTTAAAAGCTCTTCAGTAAATACAAGGTGATGCGCGGTTACATCGCAAGAAACCTGTACACCATCTTTTTTTGCCTTGCGGATCAATGCTACAGCTCCTGCAGTCGAAATATTACTGATGTGGATTTTGGTTTCATTATAAGAAGCTAAGAAAATATCGCGTGCGATATGCATTTCTTCGGCCAGTGCAGGTAAACCTTTCATGCCCAAAAGCACAGAGTTTTTGCTCTCATTAATCTGCGATTTGCCTGCAATTGATTTATTTTCGGGGTAAACCATTAACAGTGCATCAAAACCTTTCGCATATTGTAAGGCACGGCTCATGAAACCATCATCCTGCAAAGCTTTATCACCATCCGAAAAAGCCACTGCGCCGGCTTGTTGCATATCAAAAAGTTCAGCTAGTTCTTTTGCTTCGCGGTTCTGGCTAATGGCACCTACCGGCAAAACATCAACGAGGTTATTTTTTGCCCGGTTGATAATGTATTCTACTTGTGATTTCGACTGTACCACCGGACTGGTTTGTGGCAAAAGGGCAAGCCCCGTAAATCCACCAGCTTTTGCAGTTTCGGTAAGCGTTTGGATATCTTCCTTGGTTTCGAAACCAGGATCGCCAGCCACACAGTTTAAATCAAAAAAACCCGGTGTTAAAAAAGCACCCTGAGCATCGAAAATAGTTTCGTTTTTATCGGCAGTTAATTTACCTATGTTTTTAATTGTACCATTTTCTACCCTAACATCGCATTGTTGATTGTTAAATTTACTTTGCGGATCGGCAATGGTTACATTTTTAACCAGGAGATTCATATTGTTCTTTTTGTGTTGTTAAAAAATCGGATGAGCAAAATTTCTGCTGCAATAAAAATCAGCGACAAAATTAGGCAAAGTTTCCATAATGTCTGCCCGATTTTATTAGCGCCGGCAATTAATTTAACGGCATCTTTATCAGTATCAAATATTTTAAGGTTGCTTTTACCGGCCAATTGTTCGAGTTCTGCTTTGCTCAAATAATGCATATCAGATTCTGTACGGCCGTTGTTGAAACTGTAAACGGCAAGTAAGGAATCAGCAAGTTTTAAATTATAAAAACCTACATTTTTAACCTGATCGGCAATATAGATCAGGGTTTTACCATCTGCCTGACGGATTTCGGGAATGGCCTCAAAATGATCGGCTGTAATTTTTAAGGTCTGGTTTTTACCTAAGGCAATCTTTTTACTGGCTAATGCATTATCATTGCCAAGGTTGTAATACAAAGGGGCTTCATTTCCACCACTCAAAGCAACACGGTAAATTAAGGGTACAAAAACCGGATGACGGGCCAGATTACAATCATTTGCATTTAAACCGGAAGCAGATAAGTATACCTGCCCATTACCAATTCCATATTTGGAGAAAAATGATTTTCTACCTGGAAGGGTCATAATATCTACTTTATTGGAAGTGTTGCTTTCTACAAAAGAATAATAACGTGCAACTGCAGGGAGATCGAGGTTTTTAGGAATTTCCTCGAAAACAGTTTTAAAAATAGGATTTTGAAGGTCAATCTGGTCTACTTTTGTTGCAGTAGTGTTTATCGACTGAATGGCTGGTAACGATAATCCAGCTAAAAACGAATTATAAGTTTGAATATCGGCATCAAGATCAGGAAAAAGCACTACGGTTCCGCCTGCATTGAGATAGGTTTTAAGTTGCTGTGCCAAACCTGTTGAAGGATTTTTTAATCCATTTAATACAATCAGGCCATAATTAGCGAAACTGCTATAATTTACATTGCTTTCGGAATTTTCAGTAAGTTTATAATAGTTATCAGCTGCAAATAAGGCTTTAATATAATTGCCGGCATTTGGTCCGTTGATGCTTAAAACCGGAAAACTTTCGTCTACTTTAAAGCTGAAAGAAAGCGTATCATCAAAAGTTACCGGAAAATCTTTAATGGTAATTATTCCCTTCTGCCATCCGGCGGTGAGTCCGGAGAAGTTTAAAGTATCTTTTACCGTTTTTCCTGCAGGAATGGTTACTGCACCCAAACCTTTCTGCTGATTGTTGATGCTTAATTTTAAGGGGATATTTTTAGCTTCTTCTTCCGAATAATTCTTTAACTGCACCACTAAACGCTCATTTGCCCCTGGCTGATGATTTGGCGAAAGTACCCAAACGCTATCAACGGCCACATTGGGCAAAGTAGTGGCATTAAGTTTCAAAAATGAATATTGAATATCGATCTTGGTTTCGAGTTTATTAGTGGTGGAGATATTTTTCTGAAAATCAGAAATCAAAAAACTGTATTTGTTTCCTGCTCCGGTTAAAATATTGCCCTGTCTGTTTAATACCTGCTGGAGATTGCGGTTGGCTGCAGAGATTTTTACATCATCAAGTGCTTTTAAAAAATCTTCCTCGTTTAATAAACGCTGGTGTTTTCCTTCAAAATCGTTTGTTAAAAGCTGAAAGCGATCGTTAATACCGAAACCTTTAACCAGCTCTTTCGCCCTGCGTTTGGCTTCATCGAGCAGATTGCCATCTTTATTTATGGCCTCCATGCTGTAAGAGTTATCGATATAAACGCTTACCACATTAGTTACAGCAGAAGTTTTTTGATTGTGATCTGGAATATAAGGCTGGGCAAAAGCAAGTACCAAAAAGATAATTACCAAAATCCGCGAGAGTAAAATAAGCAGGTTTTTAAGCTTTTCTTTTGATGAATTTTGCTGTTCTACTTCTTTTAAAAGCTGAACATTGGAGAAATAAACCTTTTTAAATTTCCTGAAATTGAATAAATGGATAATAACCGGAATGGCGACCGATATTAGTGCAAAAAGAAAGCCCGGATAAAGGAAATTCATTAAAAACCAAAGATAGAAAAATTATGGAATTGGGTATAACATTCCTTATTTATTATTATCAATGTTACTTTGATTTTGAAAAGCAGTAATTTTAAACGATAAGACAATGACAAACTATTTGGTATACCTATTTATCATCATAATGGCCAGCAGCGGATAAGACCAATACATTCACTGTTTCACCATTTATTTGATAAACCAAACGATGTTTTTGCGTTATCCTCCTGGAATACAAACCAGAGAGATTATATTTTTTTAGTTCTGGTTTACCAGTGCCAGTGGTGGGATGCTCTATAAGTTCCAATAATAATTTCTGGACCTTTTTATACGCATTTTGATCAGTCTTCTTTAGCCATTTAAGATCCTCTATTGCGGAGGATGTAAACTCCAGACTATACATTATAGATCTTTAAGAAATTCTACTAAAGCATCTTTTCCAGTAACTTTGGTAACTTCTCCATCTTTTGCCTGCAAAAGTGATTTTTCAATCTTTTCGATCATCTCCTTTGAAAAATAGATATCATCATTGGTGATTGGTGTGATCGAATATGCCTTATTTTTCCCTCTCTGAACAATAATCTGTTCCCCACTATCAGCCATGTCCATATATTCGGCTTGTTTTTCCCTGAATTCTCTACTGCTTACTATTAACATAATTCCCAAATTTAATGTACCATAATGGTACAAATATAGAGATTATATATTTGTGCATCAACTTAAGTGTTTATCAATAAGATTATATTTTCGCATTATATTACATAAAACTTAACACCGCAGATATTAATTCCGCAGAAGACTTACGTAGTTATCGGCTGCGTTGCATTTTAGTACTATACTTGGGTTAAACCATCCTCTGGACGTAAACGCATTGGAGTGGAGAAATCTGCCTAGATAGATCTCTCGGCTATGTTACACTCCGCTCGAGATGACATATTATAGAATAAAATCGCCGTTTCGGGAAGGTAGTGATCGTTGTAAGATTGCTTCGCCGGCTGAAAAAGCCTTTTCGCAATGACGACTTTTTTGTTATTAATAACTAAACCCCGGAAATTCGATATTTACAATTTTCCAGCTACCATTACAAAGCGCGAAATAAAGTTTAAAAGGTCCGCTTATAATTTTTAATTGTTTTTGAATAACATCCCGGTAACCTGCAACACCTTCAACGAAACCCATTCCTTTACCATCATCAAACAATTCGAAGTTGACATCGATAATATCATATCTGCCACCAACATACTCATCAGATTGCCCGAAAATGCCTTTTAATCTACCAATAACTACATCTTTACCAATAATTTTATTTCCTGGCAGGATAAAAAAATCATTCAGCTCATTGGTAATAGTCTTAGACTGCTTAAACCATGAGTTTATAAATCTGATAGCACTATTTACAATATCGGCCTGATGGTTAAAAGTAGGTGTTTCCTGCATTTTCTGGGTATCATTTTATTAATTGAGACTGTATCATAAAAATTTTAAACGTGTCACGTTGAGTTTGTCGAAATGCTTTATTATGGCCCTTCGGCAGGCTCAGTATGACAATCCGATATTGATGATACAGTCTCAAAATCCTGGCGAAGTTAACTATTCTTTAGCCTTTCTCTAATTTCGGCGAGAGAATAATCGATCAGTAGCTTTCCATCCCTGAAAACTTCTTTCAATTCGCCTTGTGCTTCTTCTTCCCAGGTACATTGATCTTTCAGTTCGTAATCGCCTTTGGCATTTTTAAAAATCTGCAATAAACCTTTAGCCGATTTTTTGGTGCCATCGTCGGTAATGGGATCTTTAAATATCTCGCGACCAACGCCATCTACCTCACCATAAGTGGCTTTCATGGCAAAACCAAAGGTATCGCGCGTATTGTACTGATAAGTGAAAGAACCAATACCAAAAACCACGTTGGTTGAAGCAAAGCCTTTGGCTTTTAAACGTTCGCAGATCCGTGTAGCCCTTTCGGTAGTGATGCTATCACCGTAAATCGCGCCAATCTGTGGCACCAGTTCTTTAAAACCTTTATCATTGATTTTTCCACCAAAAACATCCCAAAGCAGCTCGATCACTCCTTTTTTCTCATTTTCGTTTTTGCCGTCCGGATTTCCGCAGATGATATCAACCGGATCGCCAGAATCAGGCCTGATTACCACTTTACCCGGCCTGGCGATGATATCATCTTTTAAAACAGGCAGGTATTCGGTTAACACTTTCCATAAATCCCAGGTATCGGAAACGATCGATACAATTCCTTTTGGATAAACTTCGAGGATCAGGCGTTTAAAAGTTTCGAGCTCGCCAGTATTGGTTCCCATGCACATTACCGAGTGTTCTGTAGCGGCTACAGAGCCACCGATCAGCTCTTTATCAGAATCGGCTTTGTAATATTCTTCCAGAAAATCAATTGCAGGGATGGTATCGGTTCCGGTGAAACTCAATAAATGCCCAGCGGCCGAAGTTACCGCAGCTTCTATTCCACCCATACCGCGCATCGAGAAATCGTGTCCCTGCCAATCTACAAACTCGGGCACTGAAGAGGTTTCAGCTGCATATTTATCCAGGATGGTACGATATTGTTTTGCAATGGTAGCCGAATTACATGGCAACCAAACCACTGCCGAAAGCAATGTTTCGAAATAGTTGGTCAGCCAGAAAAACTCTGGTTTGGTATTGTACATGGTGAACATCGGCACACGCAATGGTACTTCTGCCCCTTCGGGGAGTGATTTAAAAACCATGGGTATATAACCCAGATCATGCAAATCGGCAATGTGCTGTGTGCCTACGAGGTTTTCGCCAAGGTAATTATTGATCCTGCGGGCATATTTCCTTAAAATTTCTTCTTTAGGCTGTTTGAAGAAATTCTGGTTAAAATCTTCGATAATGTATTTTTTGATAAAGTACTGCAATCCAAAAAGCACTACATGGTTTACATTTTCGAGCCTGCTTTTTCTGGGCGTCCAGTTAGAATAAACCAGTGTGGTATTTTCAGGGTACTGTCTGCGGTGGTCAACTTTATAACCGTCTGTTAATAATAATGGATTCATAGGATTTATCTTTTAAAAATCGTAAACTGTTGTATTAATATCTTTATTTAAAATCGTTTCTATTATGAGTGGCTCAATTATTTCCCACTTTCCTCCTGCTAAACCACATCCTATCCTTGGCATATGTATGGAAGCATTAATATCTATTGCAAAATCTGCAACCTTTTTTAACGCTTCGTTAACTGCATCATATCTTATTGGTGAATTACCATTTTCATCTTTATTTATTTTATGCTGACCAATTAAATTAGCTATCCATAAATCTTCTTCAACCTGTACAAACTGAACTTCACCAAGATTAAAGTTATTTTTAGATTGATACCAAGCGCGGTATTCACTTTTGGGAGCTTTCCATTTTTTCGAAATGGCTAGTACAAAACCCTTTCCCCATCCACCAATATCGTTACAGATATGAACAATTATTTTATTTCCGGTAGTTGAAGGATTAGTTGCATCACCTTTTTTATATTCAATGTTTTTCATGTTTTAATTTCTTCCTTTTTCGTTGGGATACAGGCTTTGCAAGGTATCGCTCTGCCAAAATTGTTTGGTTTTGATATCCAAACAGCTTAATTTTCCGGTAAATGCAGCACCGGTATCGATATTCCAAACATTGCAGCCCTGCATTGGCACATTAACGTTATAGTAGAGTGTTGGCGTGTGGCCGATGTAAATTTCGTGATAAAGCAATAAACGTTTGGGATAAATAGCCGAATCCTTTTTAATCCGGTTATCCATCGTGAGTGCCATTTCCCATAGGGTTCTGTCCCACGAATAATTGGATGAATAACGCTCTTTTTCCGGTCCGTGCATGGAAGAAAAACCGGCATGGATAAAAAGGTTATTTTGTTCATCTACGTAATAATCTTTCATCCTTTTAAAGAATTTTAAATGTTTTTCCCGTACTTCATCAGATAAGTCTTTATAACTCTCCATGGTTAATTTACCCCCATGTACGAACCAAACATTATCCACGATACCTTTTTCTAACCAATCGATACACCATGCATCGTGATTGCCTTTGATAAAAATGCATTGATGGCTTTCTTCCAGTTTTATCAGGTAATCGATCACCTGTGCAGACTCACTCCACCCGTCAACGTAATCGCCAAGAAAAATCAGTTTATCTTCTGTGGTTACTTCAGCACGCTCGAATAACTGGATCAGACCTTTTAATCCACCATGTATATCGCCTATTACCAATGTTCTTCCCATGTTAAAATTCTATATATTCAGCAGGCACAACATCTGTAAGCCACACGTTGTTGGCTGATAAGTAAAATTTATATCCAGCCTTGTGCATTGCGCCACAGTTAATGGTGAGGATAACCGGTTTGCCACGTCTGCCGCCCACTTTAGTGGCTGTTTCCTGATCAGCACTTAAATGCACATGCTGTCTGCTCATTTTTTGAAGTCCCTGCGTTTTAATGTCTGAAAGGAACTTTTCTACGGTACCGTGATACAGGTATTCCAAAGGTTCGGTTTCATTTAAGTTTAATTCAACCGGAATAGAATGTCCCTGGTTTGCCCTTATCCTGGTTTTATCTTCGTTAAAGGCAAAACGATTTTTGTCGTTATTTTCAACGATGTAATTGAGCAGTTCGAAATCCAATTTTAGCTCATAGAGATCGAATTTGACAATCAGCTCATTCACATCTGCCCAGCCATTTTCATCGAGCTTTAGCTTTATTGTTTCGGGCGAGTGCCTTAAAATATAGCTGAGCAATTTACTGATGCCTTTTGTTATTTTAGAATCCATGAGCATATTCATTTTTGATTTTCAATTTTTTGTTCAATGCTTCATCGCTAAACACGAAAGGTTTTTCTGCAGGTACAGTTAAATTTTCCAGTTGTCTGTTTTGAATAAATTCATATTGTTCTTTTACAAACTGACTGATATCTTCAATTAACAAAATATCATCTTTTGCAAAAGACCTGATAAAATCATCCCTTAATCCGATCTGAATTGCTCTTCTTTCCTGCTTAGCGCCATAAGGATCATGATCCGGATCCCATTGCAGCCTGATATTGGAATTTTCGAGTTCATTTCTCCATTCTTCGTGAGATATGCCTTCGGTTTGATTGAAAGAAGTATAAACCGAATGCGCTAAATAGTTGCGGAATGCTTCAATTTTAAGGTGAATGGCCAAAGTAACTTCCTGACCTTCTTTAGTTCCCCAACCACTTCTGTACATCATCCATAAAAAGTTGGGTTTTATCCAGGTCATTCTACTTAAACTGAACTCACCTCCGAAAAATTGGTTTTTGACTGCAAACTCACCGATTTCTTTTCGGTAAGCCTGATAAACTATTATTTTCTCATCGTCATACTGGGCCATGATATGGCATCCTGATTTTGGCCATTCTAATAGTTGTTCTTTATATTTTTTTAATGTTATTTTCATTTTGTAATACTGTTAATCACTCATCTCACTGGTTAATGCGATTGAGTTTTTCTTCATAGAGCAGGTAATTTTCATCATCGAAACAAACGAAGATTACCTTTTCTATCTTTTCTTTTTCTGCGAAATTATTTATCGTGGTAATGGCAATATCCGCTGCTTTATCTTTTGGGAAATGATAAATCCCTGTGCTAATATTCGGGAAGGCAATAACCTTAACATCATTTTCTATGGCGAGCGTTAAACTGTTACGGTAACAATCGGCAAGCAAAGCATTATTTTTTTTACTTTCTCCATTCCACACCGGTCCAACAGTATGGATTACATATTTTGCAGGTAAATTACCTGCCGTTGTAATAACGGCATTTCCGGTTTTGCATTTCCCTTGCTTATTCCTGATGGCTACGCATGCCTGTAGAATTGCTTTGCCGCCCTTTCTGTGAATGGCTCCATCAACCCCACCACCACCTAATAACGAACTGTTAGCAGCATTAACAATGGCATCGGCTTTAATTGTTGTTATATCGGCTTTGATTACTTCTATAATCATTTTTTGAATTTTTATTTATAAACTGTTCCGAAACAAACTTTCCTAAAAACATCGTCATTTCGAGCGTAGTGCAACGCAGTCGAGGAATCTATCTAAATAGATCTCTCTCCCGAATATTCGGGACTGCGCTTCAGTCGAGATGACAGTCGATTTGTAGAAATCTTATATTACGAGTTTATAGCAATCGTTGTAAGATTGCTTCGTCGTGCCTCCTCGCAATGACGAATTTCCTATTGTTAACGGTACTGAATACTCATTTAGCTTTAACACCTACCAACTTTTTAAGCTTCGAAATTACAGCTGTACTAAGTTGATCTAGCGTTTGATATTGATCAATCCCTTTTCTTTTACAAACGATATCGACATTGCCTTTCCTCCAAAATCCGTCCTCGCAACAAACGATTAACTTACCCGAATCGGCAAATAAACCCAATTCCATCATCGAAATGGGTGATTTTGAATTACCTTCAAGGAATAACAAAATTACATCGGCATTTTCCATTGCATCCAGCTCCCAGTTAACCTGCTCGCTGAACTGTATGTTTTCAATCGACTGCGTCCAGCTATGGTCCCATGATGCCCTGCGTGGGTTGAAAACAATAACATCCTTCAGGTTTTCTTCAACATTCGCCTGATTGATAAATTTTTGCTGCCAATCAGCCGAATTGCCCATATCAATGGTTCCGGCCAGAAATACCGAAACATCGGATGGCGTAATAACCTGCGGAGGAAGTATCGTTTTCATTTTTATGTTATAAAATATCTGCCAATCTGATCTGCGTTACACCATCATGAACAACTTCTTTAATGGAATCTGTTGTAAAAATCTGCTCAAAATATTTACCCAGTTCATCAAAACCTTTGCTAAATATGCCATGACTGATTGCCAGGTATAATTTACCTGCATTTTTGGCTTTAAGTGCTTCGGCGAGACCATTAAATGTACCACCACCGTCACAGATGTCATCTACAATCAGGCAATCAGCACCGGCAAGATCATCGCAATACACTTTAAAACCTGAAAGCTTTCCGGTTTTTACATCCCTGCTTTTTGAACATTCTACAACCGCTGCACCGCCTAAAAATTCGGATACTTTATAAATTTTCTTTAAGGCACCACCGTCAGGAGAAATGAGTTTTACCTCTGTACCGATTTTTGAAATGACCTCTTTTATAAATTGGTGATTTGAAACCGTAACACAGTTATTAAGCAATGCAGGGGTTACTTCGCTATGAGGATCGAATACGGTAACACTTGCCAAAGCCATTGCATTGATGATATCAGCATAAACTTTTACAGATAAAGGTTCACCGGGAACCATCACCCGATCCTGCCTTGCTGAAGGGAAATAAGGAATAAAAAGATTGATTTCTTTTACACCCATTCTTTTCAAAGCATCAACGGTAATGCAGATGAGGCCTAAATCATTAAAAGAATTTATCCTTTGTGTAATGGTTACGGGTTCGGCAGTATTAAAACCATCAGTAATTTTAATATGTGGTTCGCCACCTGCAAACAGAAAAGATTTATGTGTTATGGAGTTTTTTTCGCCTAGCGGAGTGAAACCCGGATCTAAATTTAGCATATATTTGCGTATTATTTACACAAATATAAAAATCATTTTTAGAATCCAAAGAATAATTTGTGTTTATTTTACGCAAACCTAATGTCGAACTGGAAATTTTCCTTTAAAAGCCGGTTATATTTTGTCTTATCAAAGGTAAAAAGCTTACCTGGACGGCCGCTAGCACCAATTTTTACCACTTTATCCGTTTCTGTAACAATTCCAAAACTTAAAATCTTTTTTCTGAAATTTCTCCTGTCGATATCCCTTTCCAAAATAGAACAGTATAAATTTTCGAGGTCGGAGAAAAGAAATTCGTGATCCAGCAGATCGAAACCAATCGGCTGATAGGTGAGTTTACTTTTTAAGCGTTGATGCGCCAGGTTCAGCATCTCATTATGATCATAACCTAACTGCGGCACATCGGCAACGGGAAACCATTTGGCATCTTTGGCATCGGTATCGGCCTTTAATACAAAATTTTTGGGATTTACGAGCGCAAAATAGGCTACAGAGACTACCCTAAACCGTTCGTCACGCTTAATATCATCGCCAAAAGTACCCAGCTGCTCCAGGTAATTAACCGTAATGCCTGCTTCCTCCTTAAGTTCGCGCTCAACTGCTGTTAACAAAGGTTCGTCATCCAAAATAAATCCGCCGGGCAGTACCCATCTATCGGCCAGTTTACCAAAACGCTGCTGAACAGCCAGCACATAAAGTGTTCCTTTTTCGTAGCCAAAAACAATGGCATCAACAGCGATTTTGATATTTTGATTGATCATTCCTTAATTTGTGTAAAAACAACACAAAGTTAATAAATTTCTCAATTTCTATTCAGGTATTAAGATTTGAGCTTAACGGATGCGATTGATATCTATTTATTCGCCAGCGTAACCAAAATAACCCTCCCACCATCTTCTTTTGATAAAAGCAGTTTTTTGCCGTCGGTTAATTCGACCATGGAGTTAACTGGTACCGGTTTATCTTCCGTTTTATCAACCATGGAAGTGAGTGTTTGATTAACGAAAACCCATTTTCCTTCATGAAAAGTAAAATAACCTACAGGAACTTTCTGTTCGGCGGTTAAACGCTCATTCCTGATCACATTCCGGTTAACATGCCACTGAAATAGATATTGATTACTGTAAACCATTAACCTATGATTTTCTGGCCGCCAAACCCCTGGCTGGAATTGGTAATACAGGTCTAAAACCGGCAATGTTCCTTTATGACTCGTGCCACAGAATGGGCATTTCGGAATTGTGGTATTATCGAAAACATACCATTTCTGATCACAGTAGATATTACTGCACTGCTGCATTAAGTCAGTTGTTTTTAACAATGCAATTTCCCATTCTTCGGCTGTTGGGCGCTGCATGGGGTTGTGCAAACCATCTATAAAAGCCTTATCAAACAAAGCTTTGAGGTACGGCCCGGTAATGGTATATGGAATTTTATTTACATCTGCCCAATAGGTATCCCATTTAGAAACCTGGTTCATTTTAGGGCGATTGGATAAATCGGTGGGATGTTCAATAAATAAAGCTTTTTCGCCCATGCTTAACAGATCATCTTTTTCGGTGTCGAGATCGTGCACTTTACCACCTTTTAAAGGGTGCCTGTGCAATAAATACATATAAATTAAGCAGGCCAGTGCGTGTAAATCGGTTAAACGGCTCGGCAGTTTTCTTGCCGGGTCGGTTTTATTAAGGTGCTTGGTAGCCAATACTTCGGGAGCAATAAAATCGGCCGTTCCGATTACTTCTGCCTGAAATAAGCCAGGAACAACCAGACCATCGAGATCAATCATACAGGCCGAACCGCTGGAAGGGTCGATCAACACATTATTATAAGATAAATCGGAGTGTGACAGGCCCATTTGATGCATTTTTTTTACACCACGCGAAAGGTTAACGCCGATCTGGAAATAATTTAACCAGCGGCCGAGTTCCGTTTGATCGAGGCTTAAAGGAAAAAGCTTATTCCTGAATTTAGCACCGGCAAACCATTTGCCATTCTTCTCTTCTCCTTTGATCAGGTCGCTAGATGAATAACCTTTTGCGAAAAAAAATTTCGAACTGTAAATCGGGACGATAATTCCAATTCTGTCTCCGGTTTCGATTAAATCGGTTGGCCAGCGGTATATTTCGTTCAGGTAATAATCGCCAGCCTCTTTTGATTGTATCTGGTTTAAATATTTCGTTACAATCTTAGTTAAACGTTCTTTCTGGTTAAAATCCTGCTTTTCTTTAAAAATAGCCACAACATATTTCCGGTCGGGACTAAAATATACATTCTTAGCCGTTCCGCTTTTGGGGTCGCCATTATCAACATATTGATAGGAACGATCTGTGAGGATGGATTTTACGTTAATTATCGACATGATGCATATTAAAAAATGATGGCCAAAGTTCGATCATCGTGGTTTCCCGGGCTCCAGAAATCCATCCAGGCAGAAAGCTGATTGGCAATTTCCTGATTTGCGGCATCGAAGTTTACTGAAGCACGATCTTCATTATTTCCTTTTAAATCATCAACAAATGTTTTCCAGTTTTCTAGTTTTTCTAAATTGGCTTCTACCACAAATTTGGCGTCGTAAATGCCATCTGTCATGAGCATAAGATAAGAAAAATCATCGGTTAAGGTAAAACCAAATCGCGTTGGAAATTTTTCGCTGCTAAAAATTTCGGGCATGGTGATAAACCTGGTACCGCCGCTAAATTCGCCAACATCAAGCCAGTTCATCAGTTTAATTTCGGTTAAATCTTTGTTCAGCAAACCTATCGGACAATCGCCAACCCCAAAAGTTAGAATGGCGTAGCCGAAATCGAACTTTTTAAACAGGGCGAAAATCAGGGTAGAATGGAAATCTTTTAGGGGCTGTTCTATCCCATCTGCAAATTCTTCGATCTGCTTGTGGGCGTAATAGGCTGCTTTAGAGAGGTTATTGTATACAAAATGGCTGATCTGTTGGTTATCCCCGCCCTGTTGATGGTGATGAAATAAGGTTTTGTCAAAAGATTTCAGATTATCATCGGTAAAATGCTGTTCAAAATATTCGACTACTGCCCGGCAGGCAAGTTTAGATCCCTGCCGGGCTAATTTTGCGCTTCCGGCACCATCAGCCACGCAAACAATGCTCCAGCCGTTAGCCTCAAAATGTTTAAAGGCATAATCATCTTCCCTAAAAGCGCCTATATTGGCATGGCTTCTGCCTCTTTTGGAGGAAACAACAATGTGTTTATCGCCCAGCTGCCGGAAATCCTCCACCTGGTCTGCTTTCCAATAATTTTCTTCTTTCCAGGCTGCGTCTTTCTGATCATCGCTGGCAATATTTTTCCAGAGCGATTTCGGATTGGCATTAATCAGCAGCGAAAGTATTTTTGTATGTAAAGCTGAATTTTCGTCTTCACCCAAAACCTTAAAATTCATCTTCACCTTAAAATCGCCGCTCTGTTTCGGGGTTCCTTCTATGCGTTTAAATTCAGGGTTAAAACTAAGCCCATATTGATCCAAACCCTCAAATTCGACAAAACTAATCTCCTGAAATTCCGACTGGTTAAAATCCAATGTCGCCTGGTATGGTTTTGCAACCGTAGCATTCGGAATAACCATCTGTTTTGCCAGAACATCGTCAATCCTGACCTTTAACTCCCAATTCTCCATTATAATTTTATGTTTTTCCATGATGAGTTTAACCGCCTCAACATTAAATGTTTCACTTGTAAACTGTTCAAAGAGTTTTTGTCTGTTTGCCGGTAACTGAATATTTAGCCGTTTAAACAGGTTTTCGATATATATTCTGGTTTCAACCATGGCTAACCCTGGGCCCTTCCAACATCAAAACCACCTTCGCCATAGCCATAACTGCCTGTAGTACCGCACCAGGGGCAGGTACTCATGCTTTCGTTGCCGATACAGTGTATTTTCTGGCATTGACACATGGCCAGGCCAAACTGGTTACCACAACATGGACATGATGGTGCCCCGATCAATTCTTCGGTATTTACTTTTTGCTGTATACCGTTTTCTTCGCACAGCTCATAATAAGACTGATCTACCTGAAAACCGCCCACCAGACGGTAAGCCTGTGTTTGCAGATTTAAGCCATCAAAACCTGATTCGTTAATTACTTTGCGGTATTTCATCAGGTATGGCCGCTTTGTATTCTGGCATTTGGCCGATAACACCACATAATTATTATCAATATACTGTTTGGTAGCAGGCGCTTTGGAAATATCGATTTTAGAAAGGGTATCGCCATCCAGTTTTGCGAGTTCGAAACCCGACTCGTTATTTTCTACACTGATGCTGCTGGTTTTAATAGAATCTGTTACCCATTTAAAAAACTTATTATAATCATCAGTGGTTGCATTCTTAAAATGGAGCACATTTTCGGTAAGTTCTGCTAAAATGCGGGTATCGGCGCTGTCGCCAAAAGAAATGGCCACCATATTTGCGGTGCGCTGCCAATTCTGTTTCCATTCGGCAATGGCATTCTGGGTATCATCGGTAGGTACACCATCGGTAAACAGAAATACAATCGGTTTCCAATCGCCTTTTTGCTCCATGGTGGTTTTAATAATGTCCTTTCTCATCTGGAACATTAAATGCCCCAAACCCTTACTTAAAGATGTTCCGCCACCAATCGGAAATTTTGGCGGATAAAAGCTAACCACTTCCTGCAAAGGAACCAGTGTTTTTGCTTGTCCGGCAAAAACAATAATCGAAATCCAGACGGTTTCTATGGCATAAGGATCGGTTTTAATGGCCTTAATAATGGTTGCCATGCCTTCTTCTACCTGCTGGATCTGATCTCCAACCATCGATTCGGAAATATCTATTAAAAAGTAAATGGGTAATCTTCTCATGTGATAAATAAATTGAAATATCTGGGTTGCGGATTTTATTTTGACTTATAATTAGCGGAATTACCTGAATATAACCTTACGGATTTCTTTTGCAACTGTGCCATAACCATCCTTAATCCGCTGATTATAATTGGTACAGCCGTAAATCACTACATTATCTGTCCCTTCTAAATGGTTAATCGAAAAATAGGTATTTACCCTATTGGCAAATGATACCGTTTCGTTGTTTTTACTCTTTTTATCAAAAATATCGATAAACTGCACGTTTAAATAAAGACAATCGCCCTGCAAATCTGACGCAAGAAGCTTAAAATCGCTGTTTTGGCTGTTTCTCAGATCTAATTGAGCCTGGTAAATGTTAAAATTAGGCTGTTTGAAGGTTTCATAACAGATTAAAATCCCATCAAGGGTTGTTTCTTGGAATATTCCAGCAACGGTATCTGTTGCGTATGAGGTATAACTGCTTTCGTTATCGTTTTTAGGTAAATTTTTAATAATGAAACTGATTATTGAGATGATAATGCTGATTACGGTAAAAATGCCCATTTGGAGAGGTTAATATATTTTAGTTTGATTAAGTTTTTAGTAACATTAAATTGTGGCGAGGTATAGTTGGCTGCCAATATTTTTATGTATCTGCTGCATCCTGTCATTACTGGCTTTGCAGCCGTAAATAATCACATTATTATTGGCCTGCAGGTAATTGATGGAAAAATAGGTAATCATTTTATTCCTGGCCTCCTTGGTTTCGCCCAGTTTATTTGTACGGTCGAAGACGTCCAGATAATATACAATCAGGTATAAACAATATTCACATTTTAAAGCTTTCATTATGATAAAATCATCCTGATTCAATGCTTTCAGCTTTGTTATTGTATGTTCGAAGCCAAAGTTTAAATTTTTATGGCTCTCATAACAATGAACGACATTGTCTAAAGCACCATCTAAAAACGGATTGGCATCTATGGGTGGCAACCTTGTCCCATGATTTTCGGGAAGCATGTAATTGACAACTTTAACAGTCGTATCCAATCCCTGTACAATGTTAAATAACAAACCTATCATACAATCAACGTAATTTCGCTTGGCGGCGGTGGCAAGGTTACACTTTCTCCCGTTCCCTGACTTTTGTTTCCCTGTTCGATGGTTTCAGAAACCCATTTAAAAAATTGCCTCAACGTAGCGCTATCGGCCGTATCTAAATGTACCACATCGGGTGTAAGTTCTTTCAAAAGCGAATCGTTTGCCAGGTGCCCGGCAGCACAGCAAACAATTGCCCCAAAATTTAGCGATTTAATTTTAGGTAACATTTCGCGGTACAGTTGAAGATCGCTGGGCTTACCATCGGTAAAAAGAAACAAAAGCGGTTTCCAGTCGCCCTTTTGCGTAGCACTGCCCACAATTACATCGAGTTTTACTTTTTCGTACAACATTTCGAGCGCCTGGCCGGTATGTGTTGGCCCGCTTTGCGGGCAGTTAATTTCGGGCAGCTGAAAAGAGGGAAGTTCGGTTAGGGGTACAATTTCCTTAACCTCCCGATCGAAAGTAATCATGCTGATCCATAGCGAATCCAGCGCCTGCGCATCGGTCCTTAATGTATTTACCATACCGCTCAGGGCATTATTTAAGGCCTCAATGGGTTCGCCATACATCGAACCTGAAGTATCGATCAAAAAATAAACAGGTAATCTTCTCATATACTTTAAATAACAATATTTAATTCGGGCGGAGGTGGTGGCAGCTCTTTAAAGCCCTGTATTTCTTTCCCGCCATCTTCTACCCTTGTAGAGCTTACACCAATAGATGCAGTTACCCACTGAAAAAACTTGCCTATGCTTGCTGAATCGGCGGTATCTAAACTTACCACGTTTTCGGTTATCTGTTTTAAAACAGCAGTATCTGCTCCGGTTCCTGCGGCACAGGCTACGGTATATGCGGTTTTACGCTGTTTAAAGTCGTTTAAACCCGGTAACCAATCGTCTGTCGGTATTCCATCTGTCATGATAAAAACCAAAGGTTTCCAGTCACCTTTTTGTTCAGCGGTAGTTTTTGCAACCTCGTGATCAATCCGGTTAGCCGTTAATTTTAAAGCTTCGCCCAAAGCGGTAGTGCCGCTTGCCCTTAAATCAACCATCTGAAAAGAGGCCAGATCGGTAAGCGGGATAACCTGCTGCGCGGAGCTATCAAATGTAATGATGCTGATAAAAGCAGTTTCTATCGCTTGCGGATTCTGCCTCAAAGCGCTGATCATTACCTGAACACCATTTTTTACAGCTTCAATGGGTTCCCCACTCATAGAACCCGATGTATCCAACAAAAGATATACTGGAAGTCTTCTCATATGCTTAAATTATTGCGGAACAGAATATGTATCTGCTGTTTCCCGGTTAGGTGATTGTACGTGCCCTGGTATGTTATAGCTATTACCTGCACCATAAGTAGGATCGTTTTGGTTAATGTGGGCTAAAATTTCGTAAGTGTAATCTTTGCCACCACCCAAAATACTTGCAATATTACCAATGGTATAAATCGGACCCCATGGAATTCCCCACCAGCCCAGGAAAAAACTGATGGCCAGATAACCCAAACCCGGTGTAATGCGGCTTTGCCCGGGAGGGATAAAATAAAAGTCAGACGGCCGGTTAAACGTCAGGATTATAACTGAGATACAATATTTATACATCACAAATTTACCACCCTGATCAACCAGATCCCTGATTTCGTCGCCGGTTAAGCCTTCGATATTTTTAATAGCCATTACAGATAAGATTTTAAAATTAAGTGGATAGTTTGCCCTAAAAATGAATCGGGTGTAGGATCGCCAATGGCATCAAATTTCCATTCGTTGTTGCGTTTATAAAGTTTGCCCATAATGAGCGCTTTTTTGCCGGCATAACCCGATTCGGCAGATACGTTATAAGAAGCAAAAACCTCTTTTACCTGTGTAGGTGTTCCTTCATACATCCTGATTTTTGAATACGGAATCTGAGAGAAATCCTCTTTGCCCACATTATTCAGGAAGAAGAATATTTTGGCCACTTTGGGGTCGATTTTTGATAAATCGACCGTGATAATTTCGTTATCCAAACCATCATCGCCCCCCGAATCACCCTCCAAATCATCACCGGTATGCCTTAAAGCGCCATCTAAAGAAACCAGTTTACCTTTTGGCAAACCAAACTGCTGCAAAAAATCAATTCTATAAAGTGGCGAATAAATATGATCGCATAGGTTATTGTTATCATCAATGAGGATACAGCTAAGATCAAGATCTACACTTTGTTTCTTGGTAGTTAGGCCTAAAAATCCCTTCGTTTCAATCGCTCCCCAGTTTACCCCTACACAAAAGCTGGTTAAAGTGGCCCCGCTTTCTTTCCTCAGGTCTATTTTTTGGCCCTTTGATAAATTAATTGCCATAATTAAATGTGGTTTAGTTGTATTTATTTAAGAAAAACTCCAATCCATCCTTCATTCCAATCCCTACAGCTTCAAATTTCCATTCGTTGTTACGTTTGTAAATCCTTCCAAACTCAACAGCAGTTTCTATCGAGAAATCTTCTTCCAGCTCATATTTAAGCACCTCGTTGTTGGCGCCATCCAATACCCTGATGTAAGAATTGCGGATCTGCCCAAAATTTTGTCTCCTGTTCTCTGCATCATGCACGGTAACTATCACACAGATTTCGGCAGCAGCCGGGCCGATTTTAGAAAGGTCTACTTTAATCTGTTCGTCATCGCCGGCACCATCACCGGTGAGGTTATCGCCTGAATGTTGTACGGCACCATCAGGTGTTTTCAAATTATTATAAAAAACGAAATGCGAATCAGAAAGTAATTTTTTATTATCGCCCAATACAAAAACAGAAGTATCTAAATCAAACGCGGAGCCTGTTGATGCACTGTTGGTATCCCATCCAAGTCCGATGGTAAATTGAGGGGCATTAATTGCTTCCCGTTGTCCTTTTTGCAGGTTAATTGCCATATCTGGTTAATTTGCTGTTCAACGTTCACTGAACAGTGGTTCATTTATTTTATGTATTGATATATTTCTTTAAAATTTCGAGGAAATTATCGGTTTGATGTGGTTCTCCGATGGCCCTGAATTTCCATCCACCATCTTTACGGTAAGCTTCGGCAAAAACCATGGTACACATTCCGTTTAACGATGCATCCCCCGAAAGGCTGTACCTGGTAATTTCTTTTCCATGCGCATCAACGGCCCTGATAAAAGCATTTTCGACCATGCTAAAATGCTGGTTATTCTGCCGCCCCTGGTAAATGGATACTACAAAAACTATTTTCTGGTAAATGGGATCCAGTGCATCGAGTTTTACAATAATCTGTTCATCGTCACCATCGCCGGCACCGGTTCTGTTATCGCCTGTTAGCCAGATATTCCCTGATGGATGCCGCATGGAATTAAAGAAAATCACATCGCCTTCGAATAATCCAACCTGACGGCCATTCTGATTAACCGTTCTGCCCAAATTGAGTACTTTATCGTTGGCACCCAATAAAAAAGCAATCGCATCCAGGTCGAATTCTTCTTCTTTTGGAGCGAATAATTTACCCAGGAAACCGGTATTTTTCTGACGCACATCCCAACCCAAACCCATGGTCACTTTCGACAGGTCGAAAGTTTCACCTTTATCATTTTTACGGAGATCAATGGTTTGACCTTTTACCAAATTTATTGCCATAACGTGTTTAAACTGCTATTTAATAATCTGACCTTTAAAATATTTGGAAAGGAAAAACGACAGGTCTTCGCGATAACCAATGCCAGATGCCTCAAACTTCCATTTACCTTCCCGTTTGTATAAACGGCCAAATTCTACACCGGTTTCGATAGAAAAATCCTCGCCCAATTCATATTTTGCAACCTCCTGACCGTTACTGTCATCAACAACACGGATATAGGAATTCCTTACCTGACCATAATTCTGTTTACGGCTTATGGCCTCATGAATGGTAACCACAAATAATATTTCCTGGATCTGGGGATCAACTTTTGATAAATCAACCTGGATACTTTCATCATCACCGTCGGCACTGTTCCCTCCTGTCGGATCGTCGCCGGTATGGTGCAAAGCCTGATCGGGAGAATCGGTATTGCCATAGAAAACAAAATATTCTTCTTCGGGGATCAGCCTGCTCGAGTTGATCATAAATGCGGAAGCATCAAGATCAAAATCGTAGCCGGTACCCTCATTCGGATCCCAACCCAGGCCTAAAGTGATTTTTGATAATCCGATATCAATTTTTTGTCCTTTTTGTAGATTAATAGCCATTATTAAAAAATTTTTAAAATATTATATGTGTAAATGAGATGTAGATCATCAATATCGCGGTTTTACGCAATAAGGATCGGAAGAAAAGAACAAACTACCTTTAACAGCAATTGTATCGTTTCAATAATAGGGATATGGAATGGTTACAGCGATTGGATTGAGCGTTAATTTTTTTTATATCCTGTAACCCTGTTTATCGGTTTAAATGTTTATAAACAAATATATTAGTTTGAATGCTAATTCCAAATGCGGATTTAAAAAAATGCCAGATCCTTTTGAGAATCTGGCAGAGATGTGGTGCCGGATATTACTATCTGACAAAATAGAAATAATGTTTACCAATTTAATCAGATCAGCCTTTAGTTATCGTTTAAATTTTTGAATCAGTGAGATGGTAACATCTGACTGCACATTTAGCAATTTATCTGAACTTTTTCATCGCGGTCCAGAGTTTTTCATCCATTCCGTAAACATCGGGCCGGTATTCGATCTTATCGTTTTGAGACCAGGCCGTGATATATGTGATGATTAATGGCACTGCTTTTTTGGGCGCAAACCATGCCGGTTTTAACTGAAAAGCCTTGGTGGTATCGGCCTTTTGGGCCAAACGTTTTTTATACCATTTTACATGGGTACTATCAACAGGGGGCAAATCTACTTCGGCCCTCAGTTTATCATAAGTATAAGTATCTTTTACCAAAAGCTCGGCAAACTCCAAAGGCTTTTCGATGCGCACACAACCATGGCTGATGGCCCGGTTGCTGAGGTTAAATCCGTTTTTATTATTGGTATCATGAAGGTAAATACTCGAGCTGTTATCGAAGATAAATTTAAACTTGCCCAAGGCATTTCCACCGCCCGATCCCTGCTTAAATTTGAAGGGCAATTTATCCCTCGAATATTTGTTCCAATTGATGGTATCAGGTTCGCCAATCAGCTTATCTTTGTAGTACACTTTGATGTTACTATTCGATAAATAAAAAGGATCTTTCCGGGCCATCCAATAGATCTCACTTTGCGCAATACTTACCGGAATATTCCATATCGGATTAGCCTGAATGGAATTGATTTTACTGAACAATAAAGGCGTCTCATGGTTCTTCGGTTTATCATCTAAATTACCTGATTTTGCAAAGGCTTTTAGCTTGTCTTCATAACCATTTTCGCGCTTGCCACCCACACATACTTTCATCGAAATTACCGTATCGGTTTTGTCCAGCCAGGTCAACCTAAAATCAGGAATATTTACCTGCACATAATTGTCGCCGGTCTCCGGCATTTTCCATCGGAAACGTTCCATGTTCAACAGTAAAATCCGCTTCTCACTTTCCGCATCTGTATTTAAATAGGCCGACTGCAAAGCTTTGTACTGCGCCGATTTCGGCTGAACAGATCTCAATGTATCGAGCAGGTTTTTGCTATCTAAAAGACGCTGCATTCCGGCACTATCCGGACGCCTTACTTTAATGTAATAACGGGAGAAAATACTACGTGGATTGACCACTCCATATTTAAGGTAATTGTTATAATTTAAATAAGCATTGGCCGATAATAATTCGAGTTTGGCAATTACCGGATAACTCTCTTCAACCTTTTTAAATTTATTGGCGGTTAATGCTGCAAGGAGTTCTTTAATCTCATCTCCCTTAAAAATCTTTGGATTAAAACCATGTACCTTACTTTGATTTAGATAACTCACCAGCGAATCCAACTCCCCATTGATATAAAATTGTGTAACCAATTTTGGCTGCGTATAATTATTGGCGTAAAAAGCTTTAATGGTTTTAGGATTAACAAATTTAACAGAAAGACTGTCCATAGTCTTCACAAAAACGCTATCATAAGCTACAGTATCGAAATCTTTATAAATTTTGTTATTAAAATGCTCAGCTAATACTTTTCCGATCTCGGGGGGGCTTTTAAACCATCCACAGGCAGAAATGAACAAGATAAAGGGTAAAATCAGAAAGCGAAACTTTTTCAAAATGTTAAATTTTAATACAAAATAAAGGTTATTGGCAATAAAAACAGCATAATGGCAAATTAAGTGCCATTATTTTTTGTTTTACGGTTTCAAACACTATATTTGCCAGCGCTTATCAGCTAACGTATTGATACTGGCAGAAATAATTTATGAATTTAACTTTGAACCATCACTTACATTTGCACCATCGCCGATAGGCGATAAGATATGTTTGTTTTGTACTTCAAGACTTTTTTCCGTAAAATAATTTCCTGTTCACTCTATATTCAATACATTGAAAACACTTAAAATCGCTATCCAGAAATCGGGTAGGTTAAACGAAAAATCTGTAGAAATACTTAAAAATTGTGGTTTATCTTTCGAAAACTACAAAAGCTCCCTAATCTCGACCGTTACTAATTTCCCTTTGGAAATCCTTTTTCTACGTGATGATGATATCCCTGAATACGTACAGGATGGCATTGCCGACCTGGGTATAGTTGGCGAAAATGTGATTGTGGAAACGAAAGCTGAAGTAGATTATCTACAGAAACTAGGCTTCGGAAAATGCACTTTAAAAATTGCTGTTCAGGCCACCAGTGGCATCCAGAATTTGGAAGAATTAAATGGTAAAGCCATTGCTACTTCTTACCCCGTAATCCTCGAAAAATTCTTACAGGAAAAAGGGATCAAATCTGATATCAGAACCATTTCCGGATCGGTTGAAATTGGCCCTGGTTTAGGATTGAGCGATGCCATTTTTGATATCGTTTCTACCGGCGGAACATTAAAAAGCAACGGGCTAAAACCTTTCGCCGATGTAATGCAATCAGAAGCAGTTTTAATCGGCAACAAATCAATCGCCGACAATCCGGAAGTTGCCGAACTGTTGCAGCGCATCCGCTCCGTACTCAGTGCAAAATCGAATAAATATGTGGTGCTGAATGTTTCAAAAGATAACCTTCAAAAAGTAGTAGATTTACTTCCCGGTGTTAAAAGTCCCACTGTGGTTCCGCTCTTCGAACCAAACTGGGTAGCCGTTCATTCGGTAATTGCTGAAGAGGATTTCTGGGACAAAATAAACAGTCTGAAAGCCGCAGGCGCAGAAGGTATCCTGGTAATGCCTATCGAAAAAATAATCAGGTAAAATTATTTAAAAACATATTAACTATTAGTTAATTTTAAATTATAAAACATTGAAAATCTACAATTATAAGGATTTATCTAAATCAAAAATTGAAGAGCTTTGTTCGAGGCAGATTGAAGACGATAAACTGGTTGAAGAGCGGGTAGCCGACATCATCAGCACGGTAAAAAAAGATGGCGACCAGGCCCTTTTTAATTTCGCAAAAGCCTTTGATAAAGTTGAACTGGAAAAACTTTTTTTGGATACCGGAGAATTAAAAGCAATTGCCTCAGCCATTCCGGCCGATGCAAAAAAAGCCATCGATACCGCTTATCAGAACATTAAAACTTTTCACCAGTCGCAGTTAAAAACCGAAGATAAAATTGAAACTATGCCGGGCGTTGTATGCTGGCGAGAATCGAGGTCAATTGAAAAAGTAGGACTTTATATCCCGGGCGGAACTGCTGTTTTACCAAGCACTTTTTTAATGCTTGCTACTCCTGCAATCATTGCCGGATGTAAAGAAATAGTGGTATGTTCGCCCCCACAAAATGATGGCAAAACCAACTGTTACCTGGCCTATTGCGCGGTGCTTTTGGGTATCGAAAAAGTATACCTTATTGGGGGTGCGCAAGCTGTTGCTGCAATGGCTTTCGGAACGGAAAGTGTGCCACAGGTTTATAAGATTTTTGGTCCTGGCAACCGTTACGTAACCACCGCCAAAACCATGGTACAAAACAAGGTGGCCATCGATATGCCCGCTGGTCCATCAGAAGTTTTGGTAATTGCTGATGAAACCGCAAATTCTGCATTTATTGCTGCAGATCTATTAGCACAGGCCGAACATGGCACTGATAGTCAGGCCATTTTAGTGGCTACTTCTGAGGAAATTATCAATCAAACCCTAAAAGAAATTGAGAATCAGCTTGCTATATTGCCTAGAAAGGATATTGCGGCCAAAGCAATCGCCAATTCTTATGCGGTTTTAGCGGAAAATCTGGAGCAAGCGATGCAATTTTCTAACGAATATGCACCTGAGCACTTAATTTTGGCTACAGAGCAGTTTCAAAGCCTTATTCCATTGATTATCAATGCAGGATCAGTATTTTTAGGCAATTTTACACCGGAGAGTGTTGGCGATTATGCTTCGGGAACCAATCATACCCTACCAACCAGCGGCTTTGCAAAGGCTTATTCAGGCGTTTCTACCGATGCTTTTCTGAAAAAAATCACCTTTCAACAGTTATCAGCCACCGGATTAAGCAACATTGGCCCTACTGTCGAAATATTAGCCGCAGCAGAAGGCCTGGAGGCGCATAAGAATGCTGTTAGTATCAGATTAAATTTTGAGTCCGAAGTCGGAGGTCCGATGTCCGAAGATAAAACGACATAAAACAAACCAACGGAGAAAACAATTGGTGAAATCACTTAATCAGTGTAATCAACCGGAAGATAAAATCATTTCAATAAAACCTGTAAAAAGTACAATGTAGAAAGCTTTAGGCAATTCGCCAATCCCTTTTACCTTTTACCTTTTACCTTTTACCTTAAAAAATGGACATTAACGATTTAGTAAGAGAAAATATAAAAAACCTTCGCCCCTACTCTACCGCGCGGGACGAATTTAAAGGTCAGGCATCTGTTTTTTTAGACGCAAACGAGAACAGTTATGGTTCGCCATTACCGGCAAATTATAACCGCTATCCTGATCCTTTACAACTGGATTTAAAAGATGCAATCAGCAAAATAAAAGGTGTACCAATTGAGAATACTTTTTTAGGAAATGGTAGCGACGAAGCCATCGATCTGTTGTTCCGTGCTTTCTGTAATCCTGGAAAAGATAACGTAATTGTGCTTCCTCCAACTTATGGAATGTACGAAGTTTCGGCTAACATAAATGATGTAGAAATACGTAAAGTGAGCCTGCTTCCGAACTTCCAACTGGACATGGAAAAGATCGCAGAAACGATTGATAAAAACACCAAATTAATTTTCATTTGTTCACCAAATAATCCGACAGGAAATTCGATAAACCGAGAAGATATTGAAACCATTTTAGCCAACTTTAATGGCATCGTTGTAGTGGATGAAGCATATATAAATTACGCCCGACAGAAGACCTTTATTCAGGAGTTAACCGAATACGGAAACCTGGTGATTTTACAAACTTTTTCGAAGGCCTGGGGCCTTGCAGCTTTGCGTTTGGGCATGGCTTTTTCTTCAACAAAAGTGATCGATGTTTTAAACAAAATTAAGCCACCATATAACATCAATCAGGCTACCCAGGATTTAGCTTTCGAAGCACTAAAAAATATCGCGCAGGTTAACGATTGGATCAAGGCATCTGTTGCAGAAAGACAGCGTTTATCGATCGCTTTAAACAATGTAAATGCAGTAACAAAAGTATATCCATCAGATGCAAATTTTATCCTCGTAGAAGTTACCGATGCATTGAAAATTTACGATACTTTGGTAGATCAGGGTATCATCGTGCGAGACCGTTCTAAAGTAACTTTATGCGAAGGTTGTTTAAGGATTACCGTAGGCACAAAAGAAGAAAACGACAAACTATTAACTGTTTTAGAAAAATTTTAAAATGAAGAAAGTACTATTTATAGACCGAGATGGAACTTTAAATATCGAGCCTGACGATGAACAGGTAGATAGTTTTGCAAAGCTGAAATTCTATCCTCGTTCTTTATATTATTTATCGAAAATTGCAGCCGAGCTGGATTACGAACTGGTGATGGTGACCAATCAGGATGGATTGGGAACATTTTCAAATCCGGAAGAAAATTTCTGGCCGATCCACAACTTCATGCTCGATACTTTTGCCGGTGAAGGTGTAAACTTTAGCGAGATTGTAATAGACAGAACTTTCGCAAAAGACAATGCTCCTACCCGTAAACCTGGTACTGCTTTACTGACAAAATATTTCAGCGGAGATTACGACCTGAAAAACTCTTTCGTGATCGGCGATCGGTTGAACGATGTAGTTTTAGCGAAAAATTTAGGTGCAAAAGCCATTTTTCTACGTCAGAATGATGCACTGGGTTCTACAGAAGCATTGGATAAACATGAAACGCTTTTAGATGTGATCATTTTAGAAACAAAGAAATGGGAAGATATCTACAACCTGTTAAAAGCTGGAAGCAGAAAAATCCACCACGAGCGTAAAACCAACGAAACTGATATCACCATTAATTTAGACCTGGACGGAACCGGAAAAGCGAAAATCGAAACTGGTTTAAATTTTTTCGATCACATGCTTGATCAGATTGCCCGCCATGGAAGTGTAGATTTAGAAGTAATTGCCAAAGGCGACTTACATATTGATGAACACCACACCATAGAAGATACCGGAATTGCCCTGGGCGAAGCTTTTGCTAAAGGTTTAGGCAATAAATTAGGCATCGAAAGGTATGGTTTTTGCTTACCAATGGATGATTGCCTGGCACAGGTAGCGATTGATTTCGGTGGAAGAAACTGGATTGTTTGGGATGCGGAGTTTAAACGCGAAAAAGTGGGCGATATGCCAACGGAAATGTTTTATCACTTCTTTAAATCATTCAGCGATGCTGCAAAGTGCAACCTGAACATTAAAGCCGAAGGCGATAACGAACACCATAAAATTGAAGCTATTTTTAAAGCATTTGCCAAAGCCATTAAAATGGCCATTAAACGCGATGCAGAAAAAATGGTATTGCCGAGCACCAAGGGTTTATTGTAAGAAAGGTGGAAGGCTGAAAGGTTTAAGGCGGAGGGTTTCGAAGCCCTTCCGCTGTTAAATAAACCCGATAGCAGTGGATCCCGATTTTTCATCGGGAGTAACGAATAGCGGGACTACAGCCCCCATTAAAAACTGACTTTCATCTTCAAATTTTATAAAAGTTAAATATAATAATAGGCAATTTTAGCAACCCAAATTTGATATACATTTTGTCTTGATTCTCAATACTTGATACTTAGAAACTGACACTAAACACTTGATACTAAAAAATGGTTGGAATAGTAAACTACGGAGCAGGCAACATTTTCTCCCTTACCGCAGCATTAGATCGCTTAAATGTGACCTACGGCATGGTAAATACAGAAAATGACCTTGAAAAATATAGCCACATCATTATCCCTGGTGTTGGCCACGCAGGTGCTGCAATGGAAAAACTTAAAGGAACGGGACTGGTTGAGGCCATTAAAAAACTCACTAAACCTGTGCTGGGTATCTGTGTAGGCATGCAGCTGATTACCGAACACTCAGAAGAGGGCGATGCAGCACTTTTAGATATCGTTCCGGTAAAAACCAAAAAATTCGATAAGTCGCTGAATATCAAAATACCACACATGGGCTGGAATGCGGTTAGCCCGAAAAACAATTCGTTATTTGAAGGTGTTGAAGATAATACACAATTTTACTTTGTGCATTCGTACTTTATTGAATATAACCCTACTTTTGACATCGCATCTGCTGATTATGGTTTAAAGTTTTCGGCAGCGGTACAAAAAGACAATTTTTACGGCGTTCAGTTCCACCCTGAGAAATCGGGAAAAGCCGGCGAATTAATATTAAAAAATTTTTCAAACTTAAGCTTATAAAATGTACATAATACCTGCTATTGATATTTTGGATGGAAAAGTTGTCCGTCTGCGTGAAGGCGATTACAACCAAAAAACAGAGTACGATGTTTCTATTGCCGAAATGATAGAAAAATACCGCTCAAATGGTACGGATTTTATCCATATTATTGATTTAAACGGAGCCAAAGGCGATTTCAGCAACCAAAAATCACTTTTCGAGATCATCAAAAAAACCGAGATGAAAGTGCAGTACGGTGGTGGCATCAGAACCATTGAGCAGGTTACCAACTTGCTTGATGCCGGCATACACCGAGTAATTGTGGGTACACAGGCCATTACCAATCCTGATTTTTTACCTCAACTGAGCGAAGCTTTTGCAAAAAAACATGATTATGCTAACCGCATCGTCATCGCGATTGATGTTTTGGACGAAGTGATCAAATATTCGGGCTGGATGGAAAGTTCGCCAATTAAACTGATGGATTATGTTGACAAATGCCTTTCGTTAGGCTTTTTCCGTTTTCTATGTACGGATATCAGTAAAGATGGAAAATTAGGTGGTGCAGCTGTAGAATTATACAAGAAACTGCTTGAACATTCTCCGATGATTAAGCTGATTGCTTCGGGCGGTGTGAGTTCAATGGACGATATCTACGAATTGGCAAAATACCCAATCAGAAGTGTGGTGGTAGGAAAAGCGATTTACGAAGACAGAATTACTATTGAAGAGATTAAGGAGTGGAATTTGAAGGCTTTGAGTTCAATTTAAGGAGAATTATATATAATATTGGCTCATTGTAAAGGCGATCGTCATGCTGAATTTATTTCAGCATCTTTCATGCATTAAAGACCCTGAAATAAATTCAGGGTGACGAATCTTAAAAAGCCAAAGCATTAAGATTGCTTCGTGCCTCGCAATGACGAAACCCAAACAAAAACATGCTTTCAAAAAGAATAATTCCTTGTTTAGACGTTAAAGACGGCCGTACGGTAAAAGGTGTAAACTTTGTTGATTTACGCGATGCGGGCGATCCTGTAGAGCTGGCTGCGCAATATGCACAACAAGGGGCAGACGAGCTGGTTTTCCTGGATATTACGGCCACACACGAGCGACGCAAAACCATGATCGAAATGGTTAAATCGGTTGCCCGCCAACTAAACATTCCTTTTACCATTGGTGGCGGAATAACTGAAATTGCAGATGCTGATGCCCTTTTAAATGCAGGTGCAGATAAAATCAGTATCAATTCTGCAGCAGTTCGCAACCCTAAACTAATTGAAGACCTTGCTAAAACTTTCGGGGTACAATTTGTGGTTTTAGCAGTCGACACTAAACATGTAAACGGCAAAAATATGGTCCATTTAAACGGAGGCAGGTTAATTACTGAACTGGAAACAGAAAACTGGATTAAACAGGCTGAAAACCTGGGTGCAGGAGAAATTTTGTTAACCTCTATGGATCACGATGGCACCAAAGCCGGTTTTGATTGTGGATTGTTGGGTAAAATAAACCAGATGATCAATATCCCGATCATTGCATCGGGTGGCGCAGGTAATATGGAACATTTTACAGAGGTTTTCCAAAAAGCCAATGTTGATGCTGCGCTTGCTGCATCGGTATTTCACTATGGCGAAATTTTAATCCCCGATTTAAAACAGGAATTGAAAAGAAATCAGATTCCGGTAAGAATATTAATAAGTCCGGAGCCGGCAGTTCATAGTCAAGAATCTGTCTTTCTGAAATAAAAAAATAAAATGACAATCAATACCAGTTCCCTTGATTGGGAGAAAACAGAGGGTTTAATTCCCGTTATCGTTCAGGATTATAAAACCTTAGAGGTTTTAATGCTGGGTTATATGAATGTTGAGGCTTTGGAAAAAACCCAGACCGAAGGTAAGGTTACCTTTTTTTCACGCTCTAAAAACCGCCTTTGGACAAAAGGTGAAACCAGCAACAACTTCCTTTTTGTTAAGGAGCTTTTTGTGGATTGTGATAACGACACCATTCTGATCAAGGCCGATGCTGTTGGACCAACCTGCCATACAGGAAGCCGCAGCTGTTTTAAAACAGATTTTAACCAGAATTTCATCTTTGAGCTCGAGAACATCATCACCGATAGATATGAAAACCCTGTTGAAGGATCGTACATCAACAAGATGCGCAGTAAAGGTTTGAACAAAATTGCGCAAAAAGTTGGCGAAGAAGGTGTAGAAACCGTAATTGCCGCATTGGCCGAAACAGAAGAAGAATTTATTGGAGAAGCATCTGATCTTGTTTTTCACCTCTTATTTTTATTGAAAGAAAAAGGATTATCTATTCAGGATATTGCTAAGAATTTAGAGAAAAGACATCAATAAGGTAGAGGGTAAAAAGGTTGAAGGTATAAGTCAAATTGCAGAAACCTTCAACCTTCCAACCTTCCCTCCTTCCAACCTTACCCACATGCTCAAACACCTACACACCTTCCCCGGACATCAAAACCCTGTTTATGCTTTAGCCAATGCTGATGAGGACGGCGTATTTTTTAGCGCCGGGAACGATAAGGGCGTAGTAGAATGGTCGTTACCTAGTATGGCTTTTGTGAAGGTTAAAATGCCGGTACAAAGTTCGGTTTATTGTCTTCATTATTACAACAACCATTTATTTGTTGGCGAACGCAGCGGTGCTTTCAGTGTTTACGACCTGAAAGAACAAAAGGTAATTGTAAGGATTAATGCACATATTAAACCAATCTTCAATATACAAACCGTAAAGGGTAAAAATGAGCTTTTAACCACTGGTGAAGATGGCACCGTAGCGGTTTGGTCGCTTAGTGATTTTAAAGAAATTTACCGTTTTCAGGTGGCTTACGATACAGTTAGGGCCATTGCTATTTCTCCAAACGAAAATGAGGTGGCTTTTGGCTGTAAGGATCACCTGATCAGGATTTATAACCTTGCCGATTATAGCTTAAAACAATCCCTTGAAGGGCATTCGTTACCTGTAACCTCTTTGGCTTACCATCCAACTGGTAAATACCTGATCTCGGGGAGCCGCGATGCCCAGTTAAAAATATGGGACCTGCCGAATTACGAACTACGCGAAACCGTACCTGCACACATGTTTACGGTTTACGATATCGCATTTCATCCTACCCTGCCCTACTTTGCAACAAGCAGTCAGGATAAAAGCATTAAACTTTGGGATGCAGAAAACTTTAAACTCTATAAAATATTAAGTTTGGAGAAAGTCGGAATCGGGCATACTCACTCTATCAATAAAATTATCTGGAGTAATGACGGAAAGTACCTCATTTCTACAGGAGATGACAGGCAGGTAATGGTTTGGGAAATGGAAAGCTAACCATCAAATAAATCACCAATAATAGCGCTGCATATACCGAGCGTCATCTCGACCGAAACGCAGTGGAGCGGAGAGATCTATCTCGAGGCAGATTTCTCGACTTCGTTACACTCCGCTCGAAATGACGAACTTTTGCGAAGAGTTATAACCCTCTCCACTTTTCCAGGAAATGAGCCGTTTAACCAGGTGAAGTAACTTTCTCTCAACGAAACGACAGTTTTAAGGCGGTCTTCCGGAGCCTGATCAAGCCAAAAGTCAATATCCAAAGCATCTTCATCCTCCATCTTTACCTGGTTGAACACCATTGCAATCTTTCTAACTTTCGTCTCCATTTTCACTTTAATTATCTACACAAATATAATCAAAACTGAATGAAAACAGGCTATAAAAGGTCATTTAGAATATCCGAAAACTAATTTCTCTTTGTGTAAAATGGGTTAATATCCCGAACCTGATTCCTGATTTTGAAATATAATTTCTTCCATGGCGAAATCCTCATCACAACGATATCTCCCATCAATATCTCATCACTTTCATCTAAAGTAATATTTACATAGCTATCGGTTGGCTTAATTTTAACAACCTTATTTTTGAAGCCGATAAACCTTATTTCCAATTCTTTTGATTCATTTTTTTCATAAATAGGATAAGTGAGCGAAAATTCACCTTTAATATCGGTTGAACAACTAGATTTTCCACCAAGAATATGGATACTTGCCCATTGCAAAGCAGTTTTATCTTTATCAGTAATTTTACCCCTTATAACCCGTATAGAATCAGATAATTTCTCATCCCCGAGTTTTTCATCGAAATTGATTATCGCTCTCGCAGTTTGAACCATTGATGGCTTTATTGTTTCCCCTTTACTTAACTTCGGTAGGCTCAAAAAAGCAAATAAAGATGCAGCAATCAGGCTGGGTTTAAATTTACTAATCGTATAATTCGATTTTCCATGAATCAAACGGTCAAGTTGTTCTGATTTAAACCTGCCACAGCTATTTCCCTGATTTTTGATAAACCAATTTTGAAGGTCGCTATCAGAGAAATTGGTAAAATCAACAACTGATTTTTGACACGAATTGCAGAATTTCCCCATATTATTATCGATCATATCACCCCATTTTTCATGACAAGGATTGGAAATCTGGATCTTAAAATTTGAGCTCATAAAATTCAATTAAAAATTATCTAAAAATATTTACAACACCGCTCACAATTCTCCTGGTTACCGATGTTTTTATTGAAATACCGCCAAGTGTTCCAACCAATCGTTCGCTTAACTTATCTACAACTATCTTGTTTGTAAAATCTATTTGCATGGCGTGTGATAAAACGACGTAAATTTCTTTTTCCTCTCCTAAAATAAATAATCTTTTTTTAACCTCGTATGCACCTGAAGTAAAAGTCAATTCCGCAATAGTTCTGTTTTGTGGCTTTTTAATTTTAATGAAGAATGAGCCATCTGCTGCCGTTTTAGCAAAAATATTCTGATCATTTACTTCAATATTGATATCATTTAAGCCAATTCCATCCTGATTATACACTCTTCCCTTTATAAAAGTATAACCATCATCCTCATAACCATAAACTTGCTGGTATTGAGTTGATACAGACGCTAAAGCATCCGCGTTTTTTGAGTATGCGAATTTTGGTGTGCTTAAAAATGCCAGAACTGAAGCTGCGACTAAACCAGGTTTAAAAAAATTGAAAAATGATAGCGGTTTTCTACCTATATACCGGCCAAGTTGCTCGGGTTTAAACCTTCCACAGGTGTTTTCGTGATTTTGATTAAACCAGTTTTTTAATTCTGTATCACTAAAACGTGTAAAATCTACAACCAACTTTTGGCAGGAGCTGCAAAATTTCCCATTTATATCGACTTGCATTCTCCCCCAATCTTCATGGCAGGGATTTGAAATTTGAATTTTAAACTTAGCTGGCATAAAATGTATCTTTTATATAGGATACATTTTTGGTTATTATTCCACAAAACGTTTGATAATTCTGAGTTTATGCGAATATTTACCCAATTCCTTATTAAAAATGCCCTGATCGTCAATTGGATCGATTTTTACCTTTGCTGAAGAATGGATGATTTCATTCGGGCTCAACATAATACCCACATGGGTAATCCTGCCTTCATCGTTATCGAAAAAAGCCACATCGCCTGCCTTGCATTCGGCCAAAAAGCCCACCAGTTCGCCCTGCTCGGCTTGTTGTGATGCATCACGGTTTAGCTTTATACCCAGCATTTTAAACACCGTTTGGGTAAAACCCGAGCAGTCTAACCCGAATAAATGTCTTCCACCCCATAAATATGGAATATTCTGGAAAAATTTGGCCGTATCGGTAACCTGATCTTTGAAATTTATCGCGTTGTTGTCGTAAGCTTCAAAATTTAATTTAAACTTTTCTTCACCTGCATAGCAGAATCCATCTTTTAAAAAAGGAAGGTTGCTTGCCGGACTTAAATGATAGGCACTGCCATCAGCTGCTGTTAACACGTTATTGAAACTCAACGGAGCCAGTAATCTGCAATCGTGCATTGCTGCAAACTCATCCTGGCTGATCGGTGCCAGTTGCCTGAAATCCATCCAGCCTTCGTAACCATCATAACCATTCTGGATGAGCCACCAACGCTCTTCCTTCTGAATAATTTCTACATGATCGCCAAATAAAAGTTGCGAAACAATTTCTGCTTTATCTGATGCATCTGCTCTTAAAGGCGCTACAGCAACCCTACAAATACCGTATTGATTTTCCATTTAAATCTGCTCGTGAAACTATTGTAAAACTAATAAAATACATTCATTGCCTAACATTTTGACTGCAAATTTGTTATTTTTATGATGTTCACCTTTTAAATGTACTGCCATGAATTTTAAAAAAATATTAATTGCCGTTGATAACAGTACCTGCTCAGAAAAAGCGGCAAAAGCCGGGTATGACATGGCCGAAAAATTTGAGGCGGAGGTAGCATTGGTTAACATTATTGAACCGGTACCGGCCAACGTAAACCCAGATTTAACCCTTGCACCAGTATTTTTGGAAACATACGACAATAGCGAAGAAAACAGCCACATTTTGCTGAAAGAAATGGAAACAAAATATGGAAAAGGTATAAAAACAACCTATTTAAGCATAGTAGATACCGCAGCGCACGGTATTATTCAGCAATCAGACGAGTGGGGATCAGATTTAATTGTTATCGGCACTTACGGACGAACTGGATTATACCACTTTTTAATGGGTAGCGTGGCTGAACATGTGGCACGGAAATCGGCCTGCCCGGTTTTGATTATTCCTAATAAATGTGAGGTGGATTAGTTCACTGGTTCATTAGTCATTCGTTCATTAGTGCTTTTCAGGTTAATTGGTTAACTGTTTACCCTTCGACTACGCTCAGGGGTTAATTGTTGCATAGCGCCGATCTCCCTCGCGGTTGTCATCCGGAGCGCAGTCGAAGGATCTTTTAATAGCTCCCATTAACACACTTCACCAAAAGCTTCGTCATCTCGACTGAAACGTAGTGGAATGGAGAGATCTATCTCGAGATAGATTTTGCTTCGCAAAGCCTTCGGGTTCTTGACTGCGTTGCACTCGCTCGAAATGACGGTGACCTAAGAGTACTAAAATGAGCAAAAAAAACCTCTTTAAACAAAAAAAGTCCCGCATTATGCGAGACCTTGCTAATAAATATCTGATCAAGACTATCCTTCCTGGTGTAACCAGGCTTTTTTAGCCAATAATTCTTCTTCTGTTTCGCGGATATCTTCGTCATCCACACAACAATCAACAGGGCAAACTGCTGCACATTGAGGCTCATCATGAAAACCCTTACACTCTGTACACTTATCGGATACGATGTAATATACTTCATCAGAAACCGCTTCCTGAGATGCGTCAGCTTCGATTTGTTGATTACCAAAATCAATGATACCGTTTAAATTGGTACCATCAGAAAAACGCCATGCAGTACCGGCATCGTAAATTGCGTTATTTGGACATTCCGGTTCACAAGCCCCACAATTTATACACTCATCTGTTATTTTAATTGCCATGTTTTCGTCTAATTCTTTTGCTTAGTTTACCTTTGCGCTGCAAATATAAGATATAATCAATTAATAATAATTCTAAATATGTCAGCATTAACTCACGAAAGAGCTATAAACGCATTTGTTCAACTTGGCAAAAAGCTTACAAACCCTACTGACATACTAGGAAATGCATTTTATAGTGCCGAAAGTGCCAATGCCTGGTTTACACAGGAAAATATAAAAAAATCTATTTTATCATTTTCGGAGATGTTAAATCCAGATGATTTGGCCTCTTGGTTCGATTCAGTAAAAATAAATAACTCTCCTAAAAAGGTAGGTTTAATCCTGGCGGGTAACATCCCCTTGGTGGGTTTACATGATGTTTTATGTGTTTTGGCAACCGGAAATATTGCCCTGATCAAACTTTCTTCAGCCGATGACAAGCTGATTAAAGCTGTGCTAGCCGAACTGGTTAAAATAGAACCTGCTTTTGAAACCAAAATTGAATATGTAGAGCGTTTGAAAGATTTTGATGCTGTTATTGCCACTGGCAGCAATAATTCATCGCGTTATTTTGACTATTATTTTGGTAAAGTACCTAATATTATCCGCAAAAACAGAAATAGCGTGGCGGTTTTGGATGGTTCGGAGAGTTTTGAGGATATCCAGCATTTAGGTGCCGATATTTTTGATTATTTTGGTTTGGGCTGCCGGAATGTATCTAAAATTTATTTCCCGAAAGGTTATGATATTGCCAATTTATACGAAGGCATTGAAAGCTTTCAACCCATTATTAACCATTTCAAATACAACAACAATTACGATTACAATAAATCCATTTACCTGGTTAATGCAGCCAAACATTACGATAACGGCTTTTTATTGTTAAAGGAAGATGAAAGTTTAACCTCACCCCTGGCTGTTCTTTTTTATGAGGAATACGAAAATCTTGAAGCAGTTGACCATAAATTAAAAGAACAGTCGGAAAACATACAGTGCATTATTACCAAATCGCCTTTAACCGTTAATACTTTCGCTTTTGGCCAAAGCCAGCACCCAAAACTATGGGATTATGCAGATAATGTAAATACCATCGATTTTTTGAATGCACTGAATTAAACCTACAAATTGAATTACAGTTTTTTATTTGGATATTCGCTAAATGCCCTTTAAGCAATGCGTTATCTCCATTTAATTTTAATTTTCTTTCTTGCTCTATTTTGTTTTCGTGCGCAGGCCCAGTGTAATGGTACTTTGGGCGATCCAATCAAAAACGAAACTTTTGGATCGGGTACCGGCACCTTTGGTTCTGCCCAGCCCAACGGCGTTACCAATTACACTTATGTTGCCGGTTCGCCAAATGATGGACAGTACACCATAGCCAAAACTATATCTGGATTAAACAGTGGTTGGATACCGCAGATCGTAAACCATACACCTAACGACCCAAATGGTTATATGATGGTAGTAAATGCATCAAATAGTCCGGGGATATTTTACCAAACCACCATTACCGATCTTTGCCCCAATACCACCTACGAATTTTCGGCATGGATTATCAACATATTGAGAAACACGGGAATTAAACCGAATGTTCGATTTGCCATAGAAAATAATGGTGTAGAAATACTCCAGTTCTCAACCAACGATATCCCCGAAAACAGCGGCTGGATTAAATATGCTCGAACATTTGTTACGCCAACAAATTTAGGTATAATAACACTAAAAATGACCAACCAAAACCCGGGCGGAAATGGAAATGATTTAGCATTAGATGATATTACTTTTAGTGCCTGCGGCCCAACACTTATACCTTCAATAACCGGAAATGCTTCAACATCTACCCAATTGTGTGAAGGAAATAGTGCAACATTCCATTTCAAAACCGATGTTACGCCTGGCGTTTATCAAAACCCACGGTACCAATGGCAGGTGAATGCGGGTAATGGATTTACTGATTTACCGAATGAACAAAGCACAACATACACGGCAACATTCACCAATGCCATAAAAGGTGTCTACCAATACCGTTTACTGGTTGGCGACGGCAATAATATCAATTCGCCAAACTGCAGGATTGCCGGATCGCAGTTAACCGTTACCGTTAACCCTTTTCCGGTTGCTGTAGCCGAAAACCCAACGCCGGTTTGTATTGGCGGAACCATCCTGCTCAACGCATCAGGGGGAACGAGTTATAGCTGGACAGATCCAAACGGGCAAATCTTTTCCTCTGATCAAAACCCCACGATTCCAAACGCCACCAAAGCTATGGAAGGCAATTATACCGTACTGGTTACGGCTAATGGATGTACGGCACAACCAAAAACAGTATTTGTTCAGGTTTTAGATCCAGTAGTTATTACAACCAATATAAAAAACACAACCATTTGTGAAGGACAACAGGTTCAGCTGGAAGTTTCGGGGGGCACAAAATACCTCTGGCAGCCTTCAACAGGCTTATCTGATTCGCAAATTTCCAATCCAGTAGCCAAACCTACAGAAACAACCACTTATACCGTTCAGGTTTCGAATGGAGGCTGCTCAGCAACAGAACAGATCACTATCAATGTAAATAAAAATGCAGGGGCAGATGCGGGAGCAGACCAAAAATTAGTTGCAGGACAAAGCATCAGCTTAAATGGTAAAGTTAGTGGCGATGATGTTACTTATTATTGGTCGCCATCCGATTATCTGGATGATCCTACAAAATTAAATCCGGTTGCCACGCCGCCCCAGGATATTACTTACACTTTAAATGTAGTATCTAATTTGGGTTGTACCAGTAGCAGTGATGATGTTTTTATAAAAGTCTACCCGAAAGTGGTTATCCCAAATACCTTTAGCCCCAATGGCGATGGCACAAATGATACCTGGAATATCCCTGCTGCAGCAGCCTTTTCAAATCCGATCATAAAAGTTACCAATCGTTATGGTCAGCTGGTTTACCAAAGTACCGGTACTTTCAAACCCTGGGATGGCAAAATGAATGGAAAAGACCTCCCCCCGGCAGTATATTATTACAGCATTTATTTAAATGAAGATTTTAAAACCTATACCGGCTGGGTAATGCTAATGAGATAAAAAGGGGTACTTGCTTTCGCTTCTCATTTGGAAATGCTATTTTTGAGCGCAATGTATATCGTTAAAGTAAAAGGCATAGCCAAAATTCCGGATTACGTACAGTTAAGAGACGACAAGTTTACGCTTTTAGCTTATTTCAGGGTAGACAGACCTGATAAATCGCTGGAAAAACTCGGACTTGGCGACAAGCAGGATTACATTATGGAAATGGTTAAAGATTTGCCTTTCGGGCAGATTGCAAAATTGGAAATATAAAATATGGCAGGCAATTCAGTAATTCATTTAAGCAACGTTGATGTTTTTCAACAGAAACATTTAGTCCTCTCCAACGTAAATTTACATATCGAAAAAGACGATTTTGTGTTCCTTATCGGTCAAACAGGTTCGGGCAAGAGTAGTTTGCTTAAAATATTATATGGCGATCTGCATATCGGTAACGGTGAAGGCAATATTGCCGGTTTCGACCTTAAAAACCTAAAAGAAAGTCAGGTACCGTTTTTACGCCGTAAACTGGGTGTGGTATTTCAGGATTTCCAGTTGCTTACTGATCGTACCATTGAGAAAAACCTCGAATTTGTGTTAAGGGCAACAGGCTGGAAAGATGAAAAACTGATAACTGAGCGTATTAAAGATGTTTTGGACAAAGTAGGTTTACGCTCGAAGATCAAAAAAATGCCGCATGAAATTTCGGGTGGTGAGCAACAGCGTATCGTTATTGCCAGGGCTTTATTAAACGACCCTGAAATTATCCTGGCCGATGAGCCTACCGGTAACCTCGATCCGGAAACATCCGAAGAAATTGTAACACTTTTAAAGCAGATCAGCCAGGCCGGAACTGCGGTTTTAATGGCTACACACGATTACCACATCATCCGTACTTTCCCTTCGCGCATTATCAAGTGCGAAAATGGAATAGTGCATGAAGATGCGCAAATTGTATAAAAAATTCTGACATCCGTCAGCTAATCAGCCAATCTGTTCAGATAAATCCAAATAAATCTGACAGCTTGGCTGATTTCCGTTTATGGCAAAATAGTTGAGATTAACACAAAAAAAATTCAGCCTAGTATTATGTTTAATAAGAAGAAAAATAACGATAAAGAAGAAAATATAATGAATACTGAAAATACATCAGAAAATACTGCTGAGAATGTAGAGAATACTGATGCTTCTACCAATGAAACTGAGCAGGCACCAGAATTATCTGCAGAAGAAAAACTGCAGGCAGAAGTACAGCAGCTTAACGACAAATATTTACGTTTATACGCTGAATTCGATAATTACAAACGCCGTACACAAAAAGAACGTGTAGAACTGTTACAAACAGCCGGTAAAGATGTAATTGTATCGCTTTTACCTGTTTTAGATGATTTCGACCGTGCATTAAAAGCAATGGAAACCGCTGCTGATGTTGCACCCGTTAAAGAAGGTATTTTATTGGTAAGCCATAAATTAAAAAATACTTTGGCACAAAAAGGCTTAAAGGATGTAGAAAGCATCAACCAGCCGTTTGATACCGATTTTCACGAGGCTATTACCAATATTCCTGCCCCTACCGAAGAACTTAAAGGGAAAGTAATCGACGAAGTAGAAAAAGGTTATACTTTAAATGATAATGTGATCCGCTTTGCTAAAGTAGTAGTTGGAGCGTAGGAAATAATTATTGAATGATAGAATTTTGAATGATTGAATGAGAGTATGTTAAAATTCACTCATTGTGTCATTCAATCATGCAATCATTCAATTATTCTATAAAGAAAATGAGTAAAAGAGATTATTACGACGTATTAGGCGTAAGCAAGAGTGCAGCTGCTGACGAGATAAAGAAAGCTTATCGTAAGATGGCGATTAAATATCACCCGGATAAAAACCCAGGAGATAAAGCTGCCGAAGATAAATTTAAGGAAGCTGCCGAAGCCTACGAGGTATTAAGCAGTGCCGAAAAGAAACAGCGTTATGATCAGTTTGGTCATGCCGGTGTAGGTAGCAGCGCATCAGGGGGTTACGGCGGCGGCAGTATGAACATGGATGATATCTTCAGTAATTTTGGAGATATTTTTGGTGGTCACAACCCTTTCGAAAGCTTTTTTGGCGGTGGTGGCGGCGGTCAGCAACGTGGTGGCCGCAGGGTGGCCAAGGGCTCTAACCTTCGTATTAAAGTAAAATTAACGCTTGAAGAAATTGCACATGGTGCTGAAAAGAAAATCAAGGTTAACAAACTGATTGTTTGTAAAACCTGCGATGGTTCGGGCGCAAAAGATAAATCATCGGTAAGTACCTGTGGTACCTGCGGGGGCAGCGGCCAGGTGCGTAGGGTAACCAATACCATTTTGGGCCAGATGCAAACTGCATCTACCTGCCCTACCTGTAACGGAAGCGGACAACAAATCACTTCTAAATGTACAGTTTGCCATGGCGATGGCGTGGTACGTGGCGAAGAAACCATTACCATCAACATCCCTGCCGGTGTGAGCGAAGGCATGCAGTTAAGCATGAGCGGAAAAGGAAATGCAGCACCAAATGGCGGCATTCCTGGTGATTTGATTATCCTGATTGAAGAAGTTCCACACGAAACCTTAAAACGCGAGGGCAATAATATCGTTTACGATTTACACTTAAGTTTTGTTGATGCCGCTTTAGGGATGAGCATCGAAGTGCCAACCATTGATGGAAAGGCAAAAATCAAAATCGATCCGGGTACACAGAGTGGAAAATTATTGCGCTTAAAAGGTAAAGGTTTACCAGAGGTAAATTCGTACCACAGGGGCGATGAGATTATCCATATCAACATCTGGACACCAAAAGCTTTAAGTAGCGAAGAACGCAGCGCTTTAGAGAAATTGCGCGAATCGCCAAACTTTAAGCCTCAGCCAGGTAAAAATGATAAAAGCTTCTTCGAAAGAATGAAAGAATATTTCGAGTAATTAATAATGTAAATAAAAAAAACCGATGTCGAAAGCATCGGTTTTTTTGTTTTCAACACTAGTCAACAAAATTATTATATGCAGATCGCATGCTATCCTGTTTCCTAACCAGTTCTTCGATATTATATTCCGTTAACTTGCCTGATGCAGAGGCATCGCGCATCATTTTTCTTGCGGCAATTAAATAATCATTTAAACTTTCGTTAAAGTTTTTAAAATAACCATCTTTCCCTGGAAATTTGGTTGCATCCGGTGCCGGCATAGCCACCTGTTTGTTATACTGATCTTCCAGTGACTGATAAGCGGTTTTAGCCTTTGCTTCTATAGCTTTATAGTTTTTATTACTTGCCAATAGTTTGGTAAATTCAGCTACCTTGCTCCGGTCGTCTTTCAAAGCGAAAATATACTCTTTTAACGGATGTGTTTTCAGAATCACTCGCTCCGCATCGTCGCCAATCACGTTTAGTTTTGCCAAAATCACTTCGTCATAAGTATAATATTTTTTGCCCATGCTGTAAATAGAATCAACCAGGGCTTTTCCTTTAACACCTTTATCATCTTTCCAGTCTTCGGCTTTGATATACTCATCCAGGGATTTATAAGTGGCTTTAATCTTATCCAGTACGCCGGTCATGGAAACTACGTTTTCCTTGAAAAATTTTTGATCATCGCTGCTTAAAGCACTTGGAGGGGTATCAGGTTTTATTTTGCTGTTACTGAAGGTACTCATCGAAAATGGAGTCATTAAACCAAGGAAAGCAAAACGATCATTCGGCTTTGCAAGACCTTTTTCTATTCTATCCAAATTACTTTCAAGACTTTTAAGGTAACTATTGTTTTTATCTGTAAAGCTTACCATCACATTATTGTATTCGATAATAGCGTTTACATCTTTTTCATCGGCTTCGACATAGGTGGTTTTACCATTGCTGTCTTTTTTACCACCATTTTTGCATGCTGTAACCGACAATACGAGCGCAAGGGCGGTTAATTTAAAGAGTGTTTTCATAGTTTTTAATTTGTTTTCATAATCTGATTCCCGAACAGAGCAAATTTTACACCAAAAAGTTGTATTATTTTAAAAGATTCCTCCCTGTTGTTATTTCGAGCGGAGCGCAGCCGAGAACAACGTAAGTGTTCAGCGAAGCTAAATACCATCTCGAGATAGATCTCTCCACTTCGCGATGCTCCGGTCGAGATGACGAGTAATTTGCTCAGCGAAGCTAAATCTATCTCGGGATTGATCCATATAGTTGGTGGCTACCAAGTTCACATTCTGCATGAATATTGACCACCTAAGCCACCTGAGATCATCTAAGCTAATAAGCGGTATATACAAAAAGGGTTACAATTTGAATAATAAGGCATTAATAATAAAAAAGTGGACGAACTCAACAAAACCTTTAGGAAAAATCCCATCGCCTGCATCATATTTATATGTTACTGCATCGGATGGATTCTTCCTGTTATAATTGACCTATTTTTTTCCGTCCCGGCAACGGATTTAGGTCAGAAACATCACCACCATTCTCCATTTACTGGATTTTTAGTCCTTTCTTGTTTTTATCTGTTAATTACATTGATACTTGGGTTCATTTTTAAGAAGAATAGCATTTATTTAAAACTGTCGGGATATATTGGCATTTCATTAATCATTTTTACTGCTATTTACGGTGATTGATCAACATTTTCGAAATCAAGGGATTTAATTAGCATTTCTATTGAACATTCAATATCAGGACAAAGCATATCAAATCCCAAATTATTTTTCATTTCAGGAAAGCAATTGCAGCGTATATATTAAGGTTTGCCGGGGTTCCTGCTACTATTTGTGGAGAAATAGCGATAACTTAAACTTATAGGCCGCTTGCTATCCTGCCAAAAACCACAGACACTAAAAAATAAACCTGATAGGAATGATATTTCGGTCGGCATACCTTAATTTAGCAGTAACATTAATGAAATTTAATGGATAGCAGGGGCTACAGTTTACGAAGCACTACTGCTCCTGCTTTCCAAAAAAAATTAAAAAATATGCGCGTCGCCGTTATCGATCTAGGAACCAACACCTTCCATCTGCTTATTTCCGAAACAGCAGGAAATGAACTCAAAATTTTATACAAAACCAATGTTCCGGTAAAGCTGGGCGAGGGACGGATTAACGATAATATCATCATCCCAGCTGCATTTGAAAGGGGAATTAACTGCCTTAAAGATTTTAGCCAAACCATTACCAAATACAAAGCAGATAAAGTGAGGGCTACCGCGACTTCAGCTGTGCGTAGTGCCGAAAACGGGAATGATTTTGTTCATGCGGTAAAGGAACAGGCCGGAATCACGATTGAAACCATTAGTGGCGATGAAGAAGCGGCATTAATATATGAAGGTGTTAAACTGAGCGGCGCCATCACCGATCTTTCATTGATTATGGATATCGGCGGTGGAAGTGTGGAATTTATCCTTTGTGATGCGGAGAAACTGATCTGGAAAAAAAGTTATAATATTGGAGCAGCGCGTTTGATGCAGCAGTTCTTTAAATCAGACCCGATCAGTGATGAAGATAAAAATGCCATTTTATTCCATGTTCAAAACCAACTGACAGATCTTTTCGAGATCTGCGAAAAGTACCAGCCTAAAGTTTTGATTGGGTCTGCGGGCGCATTCGAAACTTTTACAGAACTGATCAGCAGAAAAAACAACCTCAAAACCGATATCAATAGCATTAAAACATTCGAATTTAATTTTGATGATTATATAGAAATAGCAGGCAAACTATTGAATTCTACCCACAGAGAAAGATCAGAAATGCCGGGCATAATCCCTTTAAGGGTTGATATGATTGTAATTGCAGCTTTAATTACAAATTATGTTATGGGCAGGGCTAAAATAAACCGGCTTACACTCTCTACCTATGATTTGAAAATGGGTGTTTTAGCAAGCCTGATATAAAAAATGATCCATCAGCAGATGGATCATCGAGAGTTTAGCGCATATTAATTTAGGATTATTTCTTTTTTGGTGCAATCGCAATTTTCCCCATAATCATCGGTTCGGCCTTTTTAAGCTGAAGATTATTTTGCTTCTCTTTAGAAAAATCGAGGGTTAAAAGTGCGGAGTAACGCATGCTTTCTACCACCAGTTGATTTTTGCTGATATCAAACTTATGATCTAAAACAATTTCGTAGCGACCGTTTTTATCGGTTAAAACCGCATATTTGGTATCGAGAATGGATAACCTTATTCCCGCAGCTGCTTTATTATCGGCACCGATAACATAACCATATATCTTTTTAGGTACAACCGGTTTTTTATCGTCGGTTTTGTTATGGATGGTTGCAGTGATTTCAATGGGTGTTTTAAGTTTTTCGGCCTTCGCATCCATTACAAAAACACTCATTCCGATGGCCAGTACCCCAAGGTATTTCATCCAGTTACGGTTGCTGGTTGGTACAACAGATAAATGATAATTAAGCTGATTTAACTGGCTCTGGCTCAAACGGCCGCATACAGAAGAACCTGAATTGGCCAGTACCTGTATAATTTCGGCATTGGTATAGCCTGAAAAATCGATTACATTTTTACTACAGGCTTTACAGAAATTAAAGCCTGCTCCTTTTTCCATTTCATCCCAGTTTTGCGAGCAGGGTTCGGCTATGGTAACTTCGTTAATTCTGGTTTTCATTTGTGTGTGTTTTCTTAGATGATGACATTTCTAAGAACATTCCACAAGATGAATTAAATAAATTTTAAAAGTTCGTTATAAAGCTTTTCGGTAGGTAAGCCCATTACATTGGTATAAGAACCTTCAATACGTTTTACCACAACAATTCCCCACCAATCCTGTACGCCATAACTTCCGGCCTTATCAAAAGGTTTATAATTATCGATGTAAAAATCAATTTCCTCCGCTGTAACGGCTTTACAATAAACTTCGGTCCTGTCGTAAAATGAATGGCTTTGATTACCCCTAACGATGGTTACGCCTGTAAATACCTCGTGCCTGCTGCTCGATAGTTTCTTCAGCATTTCCTGTGCATGTGTGCGATCAGTTGGTTTACCCAAAATTTCGCCGTTTAAGGCCACAATGGTATCAGCGGTGATTACAATTTCGCCATCTCCGGAAAAGGCTTTCGCTTTCTGCTCAGAAATATAAACAGCAATCTCGGCCGGACTTAAACCATCAGGATAACTTTCATCCACATCTTTTAACTCAACCTTAAAGTTTAGTCCCATAAGGGTTAAAAGTTCTTGTCTGCGCGGCGATTTAGATGCTAAAATAATGGGAGGAAAATTTACAGGCATATTTTAATTTTTTGCTAAAATAAGAAAAGCGGCATAAAGCCGCTTTTCTTATTTGATATTTTACCAAGATTAGTTATTTCCACCACCTTGTCTACGTTTTTCCATTTCGGCACGTTGTTCTTTTTGCCAGGTTTCGTAAGTTTTTTTCTGATCATCTGTTAATACTGCAGTAACTTTTGCATCATTATCAGCACGCATTTTTTGCATTTTCTCTCTCATTGCATCTCTATCGCCGCCACCCTGCATTTCTTCACGCATTTTTTTCATGGTTTCTGCCTGCTCGGTAAAAACAGCGGTCAATTTTGTTTTTTGATCATCAGAAAGCTTTAATTTTTCGTCTAACTGTTTTACCCTTTCTTCAGGTTTCATCATCATTCTGCCTTGTCCACCACCTTGTTGCGCGTTAGCGAAACCAGCTATTCCTAGCATCAATCCGCAAATCATCATTAATTTTTTCATGTTGTTCTTGTTGTTTTTGGTTGAAAATTGAAATGGTTTGATTGCCGAAAGCTGTTAAAGTTTAATCCCCATTATGTAACTTAGCTGTTGCAGTTAATCTTTAAGCAACAGCACCGGCACATGTGATTTAATGGTTAATTTCTGCGACACACTTTCGTGCAGTAAACTTTCGAAAAAACTGTATTTTTTTGGCAGGGCGATAATCAGCTGTGCTTCCTCACTCTTCGCAAATTTTACAATGCCTTTAATCGTATCAGGGTGATCGGAATAATGGTAGGCCGGAGAAAAATCTTGAAGCATTTCGTGGAGAAAATGTTCTTCTTCCGAATCGATGGTATGACCAGAGTTGATATTGAGTACCAAAAGCTCCAGACGGTGTTTGCTTAAAATATTTTTTAAAGCATGCATCGGGATTACTTCTTTCACCTTTTTAAAATCGCAGGCCAAAATGGCTTTTCTGATTGACTGGTAATCGGCTTTAGGCGGCACAACCAAAACCGGCACCGGACTTGATTTGGAAATCTTAATGGCATTTGAACCGATATCGCTTTCATCTTTAGCTTTCTTACCATTACTACCGATAATAATCAGTTCTATCTCTTCTCTGTTTACCCGATCGATGATGGATCTTAGCAATGTTTCTCTTGTTAAATATACTTCTATTTCGGCCTGGGGATTAATCTCCAGCATTTTAGCCTTTAATTTTTCCAATGCTTCCATCCTCTTTGTAATTTCATCAGCGATGTGTTCATCAGTCGTAATTACCATATCCGGCGTGGGGAGGATACTTTCGTATTCGGAAACATAATATGCATTAAGCAGGATAATTTTGGCATTCTCCATCGCAAAACTCAGCCTGGCGGCATATCTGGCGGCATGATCAGCCGTTTTGGAAAAATCAACGGGTACAAGGTATGTGCTCATATTATTGAAATTAATGTTGTTTAAACTGATAAATTAATCAATCGATTGATTAATTTATTAATGTAAATTTCGCATATAATTGGATTTATTGCAAATTTTAGGAAGGGAGATTTATAACGGGAACGTCATTCTGCTTTGAGAAGAAATGGTTTAGGATCTTTCGACTACACTACCATTGACAGAGTAAAAAAAGTAGCGTCATCTCGACTGGAACGCGACCTGTACCGATCTTTCATCCGTAGTGTAATGGAGAGCTCTATTTCGAGACAACGTAATGGTAAAAAGACAGAATAATAAATGAGTGTAGCAGATCCTTCGACTCTGCTCAGGATGACAATCGCGAGGAAATAGTAATTACTAATGAACGAATGTGAAATTGGCGTTCGCCCAGTAAACCAATGACAAATGAACCAGTGAACTAATTACTTCCCCGAATCAGCGGCGTTCGGGTTTTCATCATGCCACTTGCCCTGTACTTTCATTACCTTTTCGATAATATCACGCACAGCGGTTTTACCCCCATTGTAAGGAGATATAAATGTAGAAATGGCCTTTATTTCTACTACAGCATCGGCCGGGCAAGTTGGAAGACCAACAAGTTTCATTACTTTGAGGTCAGGGATATCATCTCCCATATAAAGTACCTCGCCTGCTGTAATGTTTTTATCCTGAAGATACTGATTGAAAATGGCCACCTTATCCCCTGTTCCCAAAAAAACATCGGTTACCCCCAGATTAAAGAAACGTTTACCCATGGCAATGCCATCGCCGCCTGAAATGATACAGATATTATATCCTCTTTTAACGGCCAATTGCATGGCATAACCATCTTTAATGTTAAAGGTACGCAAAGACTGACCGTTATCCGTAACTTGAACGGATCCGTCGGTAAGCACACCGTCTACATCAAAAATGAAAGTGGTAATTTCTTTTAATTTCTGTAAAAACATTTGGTTTGGAGATTGGCGGTGAGCGTTTGGAATCAGCTCAAAATAAGCATTCCGAACTTAAAACTAGTTACTGATTATCTCTCCACTCGTATACCCAGGCAGATTGAATTTGCTCTAAATGGCCTTCGCTGCTTTCTTCGCGGGTACCTTTAAAATTTGGTAAAGACAATACCCATTCTAAAAGTTCGGTAAAGCGGATACGGTAGATTTTGGCTTCAGTAAAATCATCGCCAAATTTCTCATATAAAGACATTGCGATATCTTCATAATCGTTCCAGTAAAAAGGTAAGGCAAATTTATCGTTGTTCATGTTTTGTTTGTTGTTGTAAGGTTGAAACGGTTAACTGTTTAAATTGGTTAATCGGTTAATTGTTAAGATGCGTCACTCGACTCAAGACTCAGGACTAAAGACTCAGGACTAACTAGTGCCCCATAAAGCCAGACTGATCCGGAATGGTTACTTCGATATCACCATTAATCACTACACACTGGCAGCCTAAACGGGAAGTAATTTTCGGACGTACGGCCCTGTCAATGAAATCTTCTTCTTTATCAGAAATCTCTTCGATATTATCCATACCCTTGGTTACGTACACATGGCAGGTACTGCAACCGCAAACGCCACCGCAGTTATGCTGTAATTCGATTCCGTTATCCAGACAAACATCTAAAACAGATTCTCCGGCAGCTATTGGTAATTCAATAGATTCGTGATCTGCTTCTTCAAAATTTATTTTTAGTTTAAAAATGCTCATAATTATTTTGCAAAAGTAACAAGCAAAAGCCGTAATTATGCTATTTCTGCATTAATTTTATGCTATTACTTAATATTTGATAAATGTTATGCAATTCGGGCATATCGTTCAACATACTCAAATGCTTATTTAAAGTGCTTTCGTCGCCCCGTACTGCCGGACCTGTCTGCACGTTTTCGGGTAAATTACCCATTACCTTATCAGCGGTTTCGGCTATCAAAGGCCTGATGATTTCAAAATCCAAACCGTTCTGATTCAAAATTTTATTGGCCAAAGCATACAGATGGTTAGGGAAATTACAGGCAAATACGGCAGCAAGGTGCAATACTTTTCTTTTCTCCCCATCCAACTCATAAACCTGGTTACTTAATTTTGTAGCCAAACCGTTCAAAACTGTCAGCTGATCGCTTTCATTTGCTTCGATACAAAGCGGGATATTATCAAACGAAACATCTTTGCTTTTCGAAAAAGTTTGCAAAGGATAAAAAACCCCAGCTTTTTTCACCTGCGAAGCCAACACATTGATATCGGTAGTACCGGAAGTATGAACCACCAAACCACTTACGTTCTTTAAAGATGCAGCCACAGTTCCTATAGCATCATCTTTTACCGAAATAATGTATAAAGCAGCGTGCTGTTCAACATCAGTTAAATCATCTATGGCACGGGCACCAATTAATTGGGCCAATGAAACTGCATTATCCAGGTTCTGACTGTATACCTGCACCAGATCTTCGCCTTTACTTTTTAAAGCTTTAGCTAAGTGTGTGGCAACATTTCCAGAACCTAATAAAACAATTTTCATGATTTTATGCGACTTTGGCCTCTTTTCTTCTTCTAAATATTGACAGTAAGAAACCTACAACCATTACAATTGTACCAGCCCAGTATAAATTGATGAAAGGAAATTCTATCGCCTTGAAAACCACCCAGTCTTTAGCCTGCTGAGGTTTCTCAAAAATCTGAAGCTCAACTTTTTTCTCATCAGGTAAAACTCTTGAAAAACGGAACTTAAGATCCAGTTCATCCACTTTACGAGCAAAATCGAAAGTATTATTGCCCTTTATCAGGAAAATAGGTTCAGTGTTGTAGATTTTACCAGCCGCATTAATTTCTAAAGGTAGACCCACAGCATAATCGCCCTGTGCCAAAGCTAAATCTTTAGCCACAGGTTTTCTGTCTAAATCTTTAACGGTTATGACCCCGCTGGTGGTATGGATGGTATCGCCCACAGAAACTTTTACGATACGTGGTTCTTTATAATTTTCATCATCAGAATGACCATCGTGATCATCATGCGATTCTTTTTTAATCGCCGCACTGGTAATTACGGTGTAAACATCGTAAGTTAAATAGTGCTTGGTATCAGGAGAAGAAATTAAACCCATTTTTTCGTTATCCTGTGCAAAAGGATGCAGGTTAAAATCTTCCTTAACTTTTCCTGTTTGTTCGTCAATTACTTTAAAATTTAACTCATAAGTAGTATTTGGCGCCACAGTGGTATCTTTTACATAAGTTACTGTATACTTACCCATTTTCTTAGGCTCGTTTTTGTATAACATGATGTTTTCGCCAGGTTTTTCTCTTTTCTCAAAATCCTTTACCGGAATAAACTTATTGGCATTAATAGACATAGGTTTATTGGTAGCGGCTGAAATTAAGGCCCCTAAAATTAAAAATGCAAAACCAATGTGCGCAATCGCCGAGCCGGCCAGTTTTGCTTTTCCACCGAAAGCCTGATACAGTATTGCAGCGTTAGAAAGTACCGCGAACAAACAACTGAAGGTAATCAGGATGTACATGGTATTGGTATAAATTTCAGCAACGTATGCCAAACCAGCAGTTAACACCATTGAAAAGATGATTGCAGATACTAAACTGCTATAAAATTTACGTGGATCAGTCCTTTTATATTTTAAATACTGGGAGAATCCTGAAATCAGCGTTATTAACACCGCAAATGGTGCCTGCCATTGGTTATAATATTTAACAGCATCAATCGGTGGCGTAAATTTAGTTCCGAAAGCTTTGTTAAACACGGGAACGGAAGTAGAGAAAATTACCTGGATACAGGCTATGGTAACCACCAAAGCACCGATAAACATCCAAAATTCGCGCGAATAGGTTTCTTCATCTTTAGTTGTAATCGGCAGTTCTTTCCACCTCTTTACAATTAAGGCAACAGCCAAAACTGCAAATACCACATTGTACAATACCAAATGCCCAAACATGCCCATATCGGTAAACGAGTGTACCGAGGTATCGCCTAAAATACCGCTACGGGTTAAGAAAGATGCATAAAGCACCAATAAGAAACTTAAAAACACCAGGGCAATTGCAGTAAAATAAGCATGACCGGTATTTTTATAGGCAATCATTACGTGTACGGCACCAATTAAGGTTAACCACGGAATTAATGATGCGTTCTCAACCGGGTCCCATGCCCAGAAACCACCAAAGTTAAGTGCTTCGTAAGCCCAGAAAGAGCCCATAATAATACCCGTTCCTAAAACCATTACCGCAAAAAGCGTCCATGGCATAGCTGGTTTAATCCATTCTTTATATCTTTTTTGCCATAAAGCGGCAATTCCATACGCAAAAGGCACTACCATACTGGCAAAACCCAAAAACAGGGTTGGCGGGTGAATTACCATCCAATAGTTCTGTAATAATGGATTTAAGCCCTTACCGTCGGTTATAAATTTAAGGTAGTTTTTAAAGTTCTCTGGATCAGCAAAAATAACAGGTGCGGCTGCTTTGAGGTCAGACACATCTCTTAACAGGATAAATGGTGAGCTGCCGATGCGTTCGCCAAAAATCTGCACACCTAATAGCATTGAAGTTAAAAAAACTTGCGAAAATGCAATAACCGCCATTACCGGGCTTTCCCAGGTTTTAGCTTTCCAGATTAACAGGGTACCCAAAAACGATTGCCAGAAAGCCCATAACCAGAAACTACCTTCCTGACCTTCCCAAAAGGCCGAAATGATATAATAAACGGGTAATGATTTTGAGGAGTGATTATAAACGTAATTATATTCGTAAAAATGCCCAAGTACAAGGTAGAATAATATTGCACCAATACCAATAATACTGGCAAAGTTGATGAGGAATCCAATCCGGCCGAGGTTTCTCCAGGATTTTTCTTCTAAATTTTTATCTCGGCTGGCAAAAAAATACGATATGGTTGAAAATAATGATGCACTAAATGCCAGTACAATAAAAAACTGTCCGATTTTACCCGGCAGCAGGTGTTCGCCTACAAATTGAATATCCATTAAATAAATTAGTTATATTTTTTCCCGCCGTCCTTATTTACTTCTTCTACTTTGCCATCCTTGTTAACCTCTACCAGGTTATCGTTATATTTAGAAGGGCATTTCATTAAAATTTTAGATGCGTAGAACTTATCCTGATCCATCTTACCGATTAGGACCAGTTTTTCTGATTTTTCAAAATCCTGTGGCTTTGTACCTGCGTAGATTACCTCCCGCACTTCACCTTTTTCATCCTTCATGTGGAACGAAAAATGATTGGCATCTTTTACAGCATCATAATAAGTACCCATTGATTTTACCCAGTAACCCATTACATGTTCTTCTTTGCCCGATAATGTGGCCTGTTTGAAGTTAGAATAGGTGTCGGTATTTGCGTTTAAGCTAAATAAAATCCCCACCGAAATAGCAATGGTAATTAACCCAATGATTGCACTTTTTTTCATGTTTGTGTATATTGTAAAAGCTGGCAACAAAGATAGAAAAATAGGCTTAGCAAGCATTCTTTTACATTTTTCTTGTCTTTATATTGACAATTACCTGATTTTTGAGGTACATTTTTTGGAAGAATGACAAAATTCATCAATCATTATTACGAATATCTTAAACGGCTTAAAAGTGCGGACTGAAATTATTAAGTTTGACCTGTCAGATCACCATTCCTTTTTTTACATCTTTGTAAAACGATTAACCCTATCAACATGAACCTGAAACAACTTTATAAGCTGCTGTTATTTATTTTATTGATCCCGGTTTTAAGCTCCTGTTTTGAGGTAGTTGAAGAAATTTCGATGAAAAACGATGGTACCGGCGATGTGGTACTAACAATCAACTTAAGCCAGAGTAAAACCAAGGTTGCCTCCGTAATGCTTTTGGATAGCGTGCAGGGTTATAAAGTACCTAGTAAGCAGAAAATCCAGCAGGAACTGAATGAGGCAGTGGCTTATCTTAAAAAATCAGAAGGCATATCGAATGTAAAAAGTACTTCCGATTTTAACAATTATATCGCTACCATCAGCTTTTCTTTTAAAGATGTTTCGAATATTAATAACATCACCAAAAATATCCTGGCACAACAGAAAATAAAAGCAACCAATACCTCTTCTTACACTTATAATAAGGCCACAAAAACCTTTAGCCGGAAATATCAGGCAATTGTTACCGCAAAAACCGAATTCAACAAATTAAAGGCAAAAGATAAGGCTGTTTTTAACGGCGCAACCTACACCAGCATCTATCGCTTCGAATCTCTTGTAACAAGTAGTACCAATCCGGCATCAAATGTGTCGAAATCCAAAAAAGCAGTGATGTTAAAAAGCAGTATTATGGATTTAATCAACGGAAAAATTAATGTATCAAACACTATACAACTATCTAAATAACATCATCACTACCAGAAAATCTATCTAAATGAAAAAAATTCTAATTGCCATCTCCCTCTTTTTATCGTTTAACCTGGCGCAGGCACAGGATTTAGTTAAAAAGATTCCCTCTAATGCTTTCACGGTGGCCACCATTAAAGGCGACAATATTTTTAAACTCATGTTTGTGAAAGATTTTAACGAATCTTTTGTTGGCAAAAAACTCTTGACCGAAACTTCTAAATCGATGGATAAGAACTTCACCAGTATCGAAGACTTTGGCATCAACCTGGAGAAAAACATGTATTACTTTAACCAGTTGAGCGATAGTATTACGTACAACTGCTTTTTGATTCCGATAAAAGATGCCAAGAAATTTGAAAGCCTGATTAATAACAAAGAAAAAAAATTTACGCAGCAGGGCGATATCCGCACCATGGTATTGCCTGATAGCACCGGCATCATTAAATGGAACAACAACATGCTTTATTTTGTAACCGGAAGCATCAGGGGTTCATTTTTTGCCGATTCAGCCAAATCTGCGCGCTACGGTATAAAAGATATCAGGTTCCAGGGCGAAGATGCACTGGCTGTTGATAGCACAGCTGTATTGGCAGATTCTGCCGTTGCAGTTACAGCCGAGCCTATGATTGAAGAAGTTGCTGCCCCGGTAATTGCAAAGGCAAAAGTTCAGAAAAAACCGACCGCAAAAAAGAATACTAAAAAAATTGTTGCAACGAAAAAATCAGGCAAAAAGAAACCGGCTAAAAAATCTAAAAAAGCAAAGAATCAGGAATATGAGATTATTTACCCCGAAGCTGCAAGTGATAGTACAGGGATGACTCCCGTTCATGGTGTGGTTGATGAACAATATGATGCTTACCAACAAGAAAGGGCAGAACAGGATTTAAAGAAAAAAAGGCTGGCTTTTACCTGGATGACGGCACAGGCCGATCAGATTTTTAACGGCACTTACGAATCCATAGAAAGCAATAAATCTTACAGCGCAAGTTTGGATAACAAAGCCATTGCAGAACTTTGGGTATCGAGCTTACAGGATGTTTATAATTCAATTGCACCCGAATTTGGCACTTATGGTAAAGCCGGACTTATGAAAGGTTATGGCAGTTTAAACGCCAAACTTTTTATGGATAACAAAAGTTTCCGTATTTCTACAGGTCTGGAACTGGCACAGAATCAAGCCGATGCTTACAAAAAAATCATGAACAGAAAGTTGAACAAAAACTTCTTGAAATATGTAAATAGCGAAAAAGCGCTTGGCTTTATGAGTTATTCTATTGATAGCAAAGCCTATTTAGAAGAATTCCCTAAATTATTGAAACAAACTTATGGTTCTTTTTTAGGGGCCAAAATGGATGAGGAAATTGAACTTGGAACCGATCTGCTTTCCCTTTTATTAGATGAGGAAGCAGTGAGCAAGGTAATTAAGGGTGATGCCTTATTCGTAATCAATGGATTAAAAAGCAAGGAAGTTACCTATACCACCTACGAGTACGATGATGATTACAACCAGAAAGAGGTAACAAAAACCAAAAATGAAACCCTACCCGATTTCCTTTTCATGTTTTCTTCTGAAGATACCCGCTTGATCAACAAATTGATTAAATATGGCATCCATAAAAGCATGGTAACCGTTCAGGATAATATCTATAAAATCCAGGAAAAGAAAAGTCCGGTTGATATTTATTTCATGATCAAAGATGGCATTGTGTTTTTTGGCAATTCGCTTAGCGAGATGCAAAGCATCAGTACCAATCAGCAAAATAACAAAATCAGTAAACTACATAAAGACCTCTTGAGCAAAAACAACTTTAGCTTTTTATTCAACGCAAAAAACCTGGTTGGCAAAGTTCCGGATTCGGAAATAGGCGGCGAAGAAACAGCTAAAAAGTTTAACAGCACCTTAGAGAAAATGGGCAATGTGTACATGAAATCGAACCCGATAAAAGGCAGATTGGTTTCGGCTGATATCAGTGCAGAAATCCCTAACGGACATGAAAATGCGTTGAAATACCTGTTTTCGTTAATTGAAAATGCAGCTAAATAGACTTAAGGGGTTAAAATGTTTTAATGTTGAAAGATTGGAATATTGCAATGACCAATAATCAATGACCAATAATCAATTTTCAATGACCAATAAACGAATGACCAGTGGGCCAGTTGGCAGTTTTCAGTTAGCAGTTAATAATTTCCAGTTGGCTATGCCACAGTTAACCGATTAACCAATTTATACAGTTAACCATTCTCATGAAGAAATTCTTAAAAATAACGGCAGTGATAGTAATATCGCTGCTTATTTTTTTTGCAGGTGTTTTAAAATACCGGAGATACCAGGCAGAACAAACATTGATTCCGCGGAATGCTGCCGCAATTATTAAAATCAATGTGGATGAGCTTTACAGAACCATCGCCTCCAATATGTTGGGCAACCCAGGATATTATTTTAAATCAGATTTTAAAAAAGATAGCAGCAGTACACGTGATAAATTTAACAATGGTATTAAAGTACCTGCAAGCATCTATTTTTATACTATTGAAGGTAAATCCCAGATTTATTTTTCACGCTTCGAAATAAAAGATATAAACGATTTTGAAAATGCTTTGAGAGATTTAATGCATCTGGAAATTACAAAAAGAACCGAAGGTACAAATATTGCCAAATCGAAACAGGGCAATGTGGCTGTTTATTACAACAGTAAAAGTGCTGCAATTTCTTTATCGGTTAAAGTAGAAAATGTGGATGGTATTTTAATGGACATATTAAACCAGAAAAACTTTATAAAAGTAAAGGATAGCAAATTCAAATATTCTGCAAAATCACTCTCGCATTTAACTTTTGAAACCGCTCATCATCAGGGATCAATCGATTTTGAAAATGGCGCAGTTAATTTTAGTGATGAGTTGCGCTCTGGAGATATTTTACCTCCGAATAAGTCTTTACATAATCAATTAAGTTTTGGCAGTACCATTTCTTTTTGGTTAAATGCAAACCTCAAACCAGGTAATCACAAAATATACCAGTTCAATAATTTTAGTTTCGAGCAGGATAGCTTATTGAAATATTATAACGGCAATTTAGATTTCGAATGGACCAATTCCATTACACAAACGGATTCTGTTATTACCTACGAATACAATGATGATTTTGAAAAGGTTGAAAAGGTAAGTTTACGAAAACGCAATATCCCTTCCATTTCAGTCAATATTGGTTCGAAAGGCAATGACTTGAAAAATTACCTCGCCGGACAGGGATTGATCAACTTAGATAGCAATACCGTAAATAAAAATTCTTTCCCGCTTTACAAAGTGTTTGTGAACAGCGATCAGGAGAACTTAAATTTCTCGACAATTAAAAAGCAAAATATCCCAATCAAAAAGATTGAATCATCAGATTTGCTTTATTTAAATGTTGATCTGATAAAATTGAACAAACAACTGGAAATACCACTAATTAGCAATTATCTTAAAACCCTGAAACGTTTAGAGGTAAAAGGCCGATTAACCAATAATAAAAAAGTTAACATTTCTGGTCAGCTAGAACTGAAAAACGGGGATATTAACGCTTTGTATCAGATTTTGAAGGGCTTGTAAAATAAAGTTAGTCATCTCGACTGCCGTCGCTACATTTACAGCGTCGTCATCTCGACTGGAGCAACGCGGAATGGAGAGATCTAAATCAGAAGGAATCTTGAGCATAGATTTCTCGACTTCGTTTCACTCCGCTCGAAATGACGATATTATTGTAGTATGATTTATTTTATTCCCCGCTGATTTAAGATGATTTACGCAGACTAAAATTTCTGCACAGATCTGCAAAATTGACGGGAGCAAACAAAAGCCCTGCAGTTTTTAATTCTGCAGGGCTAAATAATTAAACTGTTATCCTTCGACAAGCTCGGGATGACAAATTATAAGCTTATGGCCAAACGCCCAAGTTCATATAAGAAACCGCAATTTTATCAATTGAATTTACGAAAGCAGCAGTTCTTAAAGTCTGCGTGCCGGGTTTGGTCATCAATGTTTCGCGGATCTCGTGGTAAGAATGGATCATGGTATCTTCCAAACCAGAGTTTACCAGTTCCATTTCCGATGCACCTTTAACAATCATTAAACGGTGTTCAGGAAGAATGGTTTTACCGGTCAGGTTTTCTAAAGTAGCAATTAAGTTGGCGTTTGAGTTAGCCGCATAACGGTTCTCCATACGTCCGAATGCCACGTGCGAAAGGTTTTTCAACCACTCAAAATAAGAAACTGTTACACCACCGGCGTTACAATACATATCAGGGATGATAATACCACCCATTTCAGTAAAAATAGCTTCTGCCTCTGGCGTAGTTGGTCCGTTGGCACCTTCAGCGATAATTTTTGCTTTGATGTTACGAATATTCTCTTCAGTAAACTGATTTTCCAAAGCCGCCGGCACAATGATATCGCAATCCTGCTCTAAACCCTCCATCGAGTTTTTGAAGCTGGTAGCACCCGGAAAATCTAAGATTGAACCAGTGTTTTTACGGTGAGCAAAAACCTCATCAACGTTTAATCCGTTGGCATTGTAAATGGCACCTTCAAATTCGCATAAACCAACAATGGTAGCACCAAATTCGGCAAGGAATTTAGCAGAGTGATAACCTACATTACCCAATCCCTGTACAATTACTCTTTTATCGCCTAAACCAGCTTTAAAACCAATTTTAGCCATATCTTCTGCAACTTCAACACACTCACGTACGGCGTAAGCAACCCCACGGCCTGTAGCCTCTTTACGTCCACGGATACCATGCAAAGCAATTGGTTTACCGGTTACGCAACCCAAAGCATCAAGCTGACCCGGGTTCATGGTCATATAAGTATCGGCAATCCAGCTCATTTCGCGTTCGCCCGATCCATAATCAGGAGCAGGAACATCAATACCGGGACCGATAAAGTTTTTCTTAATTAATTCTGTAGTATAACGACGGGTAATAGTTTCTAACTCGGCAACACTGTATTGTTTGGTGTTGATTTTAATACCACCTTTTGCACCACCAAATGGAACGTTAACAATTGCGCATTTGTAGGTCATTAAAGCTGCAAGCGCCATCACTTCGTCTTCGTTAACCATTTCGCTGTAACGGATACCACCCTTGGTAGGGCTCATGTGGTGAGAGTGTTCTACACGCCAGGCGTCAATTACTTCAAAACCGTTTCCGCGGCGGATTGGGAATTGGAAACGATATACACTATTACATGTTTTAATCTGGTTCAATAAACCTTCGGGATGATTGGTGAATTGAGCCGCACTGTCAAAGTTCTTACAAACATCTGCAAAGAACTTGTTCTCGTCTGCTAGATTAGCCATTATTTATTTTTTATATTGAATAAGTTTTCGGTACAAAATTGCCTAAAAAAACTGCACATATCCAAATGCAAAAAGACTTAGTGTACAGCTCACACCACCCTGTTTTGGCGCTGGGGCTGTTTTTATACCGAATGTATAAAGTTGTCTAAAAACAATATTTAAACCTGTTTAAACGTAGATATATTGACTTATGAGCTTGATTAAAACGACCATTTTTATAGGTTTAATTTCAGTTATCCCGACCTAAAAAAAATTATAAAAAAAATATCCACAAGGGCATTTTATTGCAACACTCATTAAAACAACTACCGAAACAGCTTCGAAATTATGAATATTGTAAATTTCCCATCAAAACCTCAGGCACAAAAAAAGTGATCAAGCCTATTTTGATCACTTTCTGAAAATTAAATCCGGAGCATGATATGAACGATCCTTATAAAACTATTTTTCGATATGGTTTTCTTTTTCGATTTTCTTTAACCTCTTATCAATCGAGAAAAGATAGGCGAGCAAGCCAATCAGTATAATTACAATACAGATTACAACAACGTAAATTTTTCCGCTGCTGCGAAGACTGTCAGCCATTTCTACGCCATTATCCTGTGCAAATAACTGCATGGTGGCCATCAATAATATCAGGGAGAAAAATATCTTCTTCATTTTAGTTATGTTGTTGTTTGTTTTCTATTGAACGGATTCTGAAACGGATGGTATACACCCAGTAGCCGATTAATATCCAGCCTAAACATGCCGGGTAAAACACCATGCGCATAAGGCTATCTAAATCGTAACTGTTAAAACCAGGGTTACCACCATTGCCAGGGTGTAACGAATCTTTTAAACGGGGTAACACAAAAAGCAGCACCACCATCATCGGGAAAGCAAAAATATTATAAATGGCCGAAATTTTCGCCCTTTTCTGTTCTTCATCTATTGCATTGCGGAGGATGAGGTAAGCAAAATACAATAAGATGGAAATGGCTGCAAAATTTTGTTTAGGATCAAAACTCCAAAATTGTCCCCAGGTATATTTAGCCCAGATTGCACCGGTTATTAAACCCAAAATACCAAAAATAATACCTGCGTTTACACTTTCTACTGCTTTGATATCATCTATTTCGCTTTTACTGCTTAGCGATTTCACACTGTAAAAAACAGATATTGAAAAAAGTACGATCATGGCAAACCACATCGGAACATGAAAATACAGGTTGCGGATTGTTTCGTTTAAAATAGGTAAATGAGGTACGCCCAGCAACAAACCTGCAATTGCAGTATAAATTACCAGACCTGAACCTAAAATTTTCCACCAGGTTTTATGCATACGTATATCTAATTATTGAATTTTGAATGATTGAATTTTGAATGTTACCTTCCACTTTATCATTCAATCACTTTTTAATGCTATTACTTTTTTAAATTTTGAATGCCCTTCCCATTCAATCATTCCCTCATTAAATCCTTCAATTTAATTCTAATTATTTAATTTTGAATGAGTGAATTTTGAATGAGCATTCTACAATTCAATCATTTTCTAATTCAATCATTTAATCCTTTTCCCATTCAATCCATCTCTCATTCAGTCATTCAATCATCCTCTCATTCACTCCTTCTCCCATTAAATTTAATCCCTCCAAAGGTAAGGAAATAACAATAAAGAGGTTGCCACCATGAGTACATTCACCACCAGCAACATCGCTATTTCATCGTAACTATTCTCCCATGGCAAGCCATCAACTGCATTTTTCGCTAATTTAATTAAAAGGATCAGTACAGGGATAATGATGGGAAAACTTAATATTGCCATTAACATACCGCCGTTACCCGCTTTGCTTGCAATAGCCGAAACCATGGTAAATACGGTAGAAAAACTCATACTGCCCAATACCACCGCTACATAATACAGCACCATATCAGGCGGGGTAAAAGAATCGAAAACCAAAGTATAAAAGCCCAATGCGATGGTGGTAAGTACCAGCATGAGGAGCGTATTGTAAACCGTTTTAGAAATCAGAACCGCAGCCGGACTAGCCAGAATGTAACTGTAAAGCTGTTGTCCTTTGGTTTCCTGTAAAAAACTCTTCGAAACACCATTGATGGAGGCAAAAAGCATAATAATCCAGAACAAGGCGTTCCAGGTTAATTTATCGCCAAGGCTTACAAAAGAAAGGTAACAGGTAAAAATAGTAGAAACCACGTAAAGCAGTACACCGTTAATGGTATATTTGGAGCGCCACTCTAATAATACTTCCTTGTGAATTAAATATTTAACCTCTTTGGCCAATTGCATAACCGCAAAGATAAATAATTGCGCTATTGTTGGATGGCTTTATTGTTGTATTGTTGTAATTTTGTTAACGGTTTTCAGCCATGGAGACATAGAAAACACGGAGAAAATCTTAACCACAGATATTTTTTAATGGCATATACGGCACAAAATTAATTAGCCACGGAGACACAGAAACACGGAGAAAATCTTAACCACAACTTGTCCCGATCTTTCGGGAGATAAAAAGGATAAACACTGATATTTTCAATAGCATAAACGGCATATAATTTAATTGGCCACGGAGGCATAGAAATGCGAAGAAAACAACATGCACAACAAATCTGTGTTCATCTGTGTGAATCTGTGGTTAAAGCAATAATAATATGAACTACGCATCAGTTATAGAAACACCAATTGGCAATATAACCATCCTGGCTGATGATGAATTTGTACATGCTGTAACTTTTGAAGAAAAAGATATTTCAGATTTATCCGAAAACGAACTCACGATAAACGTTGCCAACCAGTTAAATGATTATTTTAGCGGAAACCTTCGCGATTTTGATTTCCCGATGAAACAGAAAGGAACCGAATTTCAACAGGAAGTTTGGCAGAATTTATTGGCTATACCTTATGGCGAAACCACTTCTTACGCCAAATTTTCGGCACATAAACCTTTAGCGATCCGTGCAATAGCATCTGCTAATGGAAAAAACAACATTGCCATTGTCGTTCCTTGTCACAGGGTAATTGGCAGTAATGGTAAACTGGTAGGCTACGCAGGCGGATTATGGCGTAAACAATGGCTGCTGCAGCACGAACGCGAAGTTACCCAACAAGGACAAACAGAATTAAAATTTTAAAACTATACTTTTTTTTTGCAGATGAATACAGATCAAGCCGGAACACCAGATTATTTAAAAGCCATCCGTTTAATTAATATCGAAGGGGACAAATGTTCGTTCGAAACCGGAAAAATCCCTATCCGCCAACACATTAATGCAAATTACTTTTTTGCTCAAACAGATGTATCTACCCTTGAAAAAATTCCCCACCCTGCACCACGACGACAGTATGTAATTACCCTGAAAGGCAGACTTAAATTTACGGTAAGTAATGGCGAAACTTTTATTATTGAACCGGGGATTGTGCTGATCGCCAATGATACCGCAGGCGAAGGCCACACCTGGGAAATTGTAGATGGCAATGAATGGGAAAGGATTTACATCCCTTTAGATGAAGATACAGACGACTATTTTACAATAGACTAACACTCTTAAAACCGGGATCAGCTCAAATTCGTAAATAATATCAAAACCTGAGATATTATGAAAACGATTTGCTCCCTCCTGTTTGTTCTTTTAAGCTACCTGCCTATGGAAAAAAATGTTCCGGTGGCTAAACTGGATTTAAAAAAATACGCCGGAACGTGGTATTCGTTATATTCTATACCCACAATTTTCGATAAAGGCAGCCGCGAAACCACAACAAAATACACCTTAAACAAAGATGGCTATTACAATGTGCTTACCACCTACAAAAAGCCAGGAGATGAAAAAGTTTATTCGAGAAATTCAAAAATGTTCCCATCAGAAAGCGGCGATAGCGGAGAGTTACAGGCACAGTTTATCTGGCCGATAAAGGTTGATTACTGGATTATCGAACTGGCCGATGATTATTCTTATGTAGTGGTTGGTCACCCTGATCACAAATTTTTGTTCATCATGAGCCGCAGTCAGACGATGCCGAAGAAAACCCATGATGAAATAGTGGCCAGGTGCAAGGCAAAAGGATATGAAGTGGGTAAACTTACTTCACAATTGCACGAAAAAGTTTAAGCCGTAATTTTTTCTCCGCGTTTAACGCTGAAGAGCATAAATATTACACCAACCAAAAGTACAATCCATCCCCATTGGAAATGAACTACTTTACCGATTAGTTTATTGGCAAAACCGTATTTTGTATAATTATTCGCAGTAAAATAAACAGCAACAACAGCTAAAATATACCAGATTGCCATTATAAAACTCATAAACCTAAACGCGCCTACTTTTCTAATGAACAGAAACAATACCGAAATGGCGATAATGGCATAAGTAATCATAAATAAACGCGCATCAGATTGGTACAAGTTCCAGTTACCTTTAATCGGCACTTTTAATATCGGACAGAAGCCTGCAATAACGCATAACAAAATGCCTAACCATGCCCTGAATTTATTTAATACTAACATTTTTATTTTGGTTAATCGGTTAATTGTTTGAATTGGTTAACTGGGGTTAATAGTTCATAATTGATCATTCTATCGCTCACTTTTGGCTTTCCTATAACTCTTAACCAATAACTAATTAACGAATGAACTGATGAACTAAATTACTACTGTCCTTCAATAATCCCCATTTTATCGGCAAAGTGTGCGCAATAATCGCGTAAATCTTCAACGATAAGGGTTTCGTTAGTGGCTTTCAAAAAGCTGTCGCCCATGGTTTGTAGAGTTTCGTAGAAGAAACGTTTCATCTCGTCAACAGGCATATCTTTTGTCCAAAGATCAATGCGCATTGAGTTTTTGTAATTGTGATCCCAAAGTGCCAGGAACATGGATTTTACCGGAACTTTATCAGTGGTTTGGGCATCAGTACTTTCCCAAAGAATATTCTCCGGCATATTGTTATCGTCTAACTCAACGGTTATTTTAATTTCTGCTTTTCTCATATTAATATTGATTTCACCGATTGAACAGATATCATAGATTTCTATCGGTAATTTTTACGGATGCAAAGATGATGAATTTACCAAATACTTCGCCTTTGTATTATACTACTTTTTGTAATATTAACATCAAGATTGCAGCAATAACAATAAATGTCAACTCAACTACCCAAATCCTTTTGATATCTTTTAAGGTAAACCTGAAAATTAAGTCTGTAATAAAAGTTACCACAATAAGGCAACCTAAAATAAGGAGGTAAAAACCACTCATATTTATCTGGCGGGGTGCTGTCGCTTTTTCTGAAAGCAGATTTACAGTTACCAAGCCCAAACCAATGGCACTAACGATGTTTAAAGGCGTAATTCTAAGTTTCATTACTTTTTCTTATCGAATCTTTTACCTTTTTTAAAACTCTTTACTTCTTTGCCGGCTTTTGCCTTCGCTTTATCCCTAACTTTTTTCTCGATAGCAGCAGCATGTTTTTTCTCATGGAAAGCCCCTTTAAAATCAGGATCTTCCTTACGTTTCTGCATATCTATTTCTTTTGCAATATGCTGACGTTCTTCGTAAGGAGTAGCTTCAATAAAAACACCTTCCGGAATTTCGGCAACGGGAATCTGCTGACGAATCAGCTTTTCAATCTTACGGACATAGTATTTTTCGCCATCGGTGGCAAAAGTTATGGCATCACCTTTGGCAAAAGCCCTTCCGGTACGGCCAATCCTGTGCACATAATCTTCAATAATAATCGGCACATCAAAATTAATTACGTGGCTTACATCACTCACATCAATCCCCCTGCTCGCCACATCGGTAGCTACTAAAACACGGATATTCCCTTCTTTGAAGCTATTAATGGAGTTAATTCTTGTATTTTGTCCCTTGTTAGCATGGATTACGCGTACATTTTCTGCACCATACCTGCGTTCGATAAAGCTGAAAATATTATCGGCAACGGTTTTGGTTTTACAGAAAATAATAAGGCGGTTAAAAGCCTCGTCATTTTTCAACAAATGCTGCAACAGGTTAATCTTAGTTTTAAAATTGGGAACATGGTATAGAACCTGCGTTACATTTGCTGCAGGGGTTGCCTGCTGAGAAGCTTCTATTACAACCGGGTTTTTCAGGAAATCGCCTGCAATTTTCTGAACCAGATCGCTCATGGTTGCCGAGAATAATAAATTCTGACGTTTACGTGGAACAATCTCCAGAATACGATGAATTGAGCCGATAAAACCCATATCCATCATTTTATCAGCTTCATCAAGCACCAAAAATTTTAAGCTTTGTGTATTGATATCGCCTGACAAATATAGATCCAGGAACCTTCCGGGCGTGGCTATTAAAATATCGACTCCTTTTGCAATCTGTTCTTTTTGTGTTTTCGGACCTATTCCACCGAAAATCACCAATGAGCGTAAATCGGTATAAGTAGAAAATAATTTCACTTGCTCGGCAATCTGCATGGCCAGTTCGCGTGTTGGCGACAAAATCAAAGCTCTTGGAATATCGCCCTGGGCATACTTCAATTGCATTAAAATCGGTAGTACAAAAGCTGCTGTTTTTCCCGTACCCGTTTCTGCGATACCAAAAATATCCTGACCAGATAATACCGGCGCAATTGCTTTTTCCTGTATCGGTGTGGCAACGGTATAACCTGCGTCGGCAACTGCATTTAAAATTTGCCTGTTTAACTTAAATTCTTCGAACGATTTTGCCATAGCGCACAAAGATAGTGATTAAGGTTGAGGGTTTGAAGGTATAAGGCAGAAGGTTTGAAGCCAATCGCAAATCTAAAGACCATTAAAGCCCGGTAATACAGACCAATCTACTTGCAAACTCTTTTTTATAATTATTTCTAAGCTCAAAACCTTGATACTTGCGACTTGATACTCGCAAAATAAACACTAAATTACTACCTTTGAAACCATGAATACTTACCTGATAAAAGCTGCTACAATTGTAAATGAAGGACAGAAAATTGTTGCTGATGTATTGATAAAAGATGGATTAATTGCCAAAATTGGTCAAAACTTATCCGAAACCGGAGCGCAGGAAATAAACGCAGAAGGACAATACCTTTTACCGGGAATGATTGATGATCAGGTACATTTTCGTGAGCCGGGTTTAACCCACAAAGCCGATATTTTTACTGAAAGTATGGCGGCGGTAGCAGGAGGAATAACCTCTTTTATGGAAATGCCCAACACCGTACCCAATACTTTAACACAGGATTTACTGGCTGATAAGTATGAAATTGCTGCGCAAACCTCATTGGCCAATTACTCGTTCTACATGGGGGCCAGCAATGATAACATTGAAGAAGTTTTAAAAACCGATCCGAAAAATGTTTGCGGTATTAAAGTTTTTATGGGCTCATCAACCGGAAATATGTTGGTAGACAATGAAAAAACCTTAGAAAACATTTTTAGTAAAGCACCAATTTTGGTGGCAACACATTGCGAAGATGAAGCAACCATCCGTCATAACTTAGCAGAATTTAAAGCTAAATATGGCGAAGAGCTTACCATCGAGATGCATCCTTTAATCCGCAGCGCAGAGGCTTGTTATAAATCATCATCATTGGCGGTCGAATTGGCAAAAACTTACCAAACGCGCTTACACATTCTACACATTTCTACCGCAAAAGAAATTACATTATTTGATAACATTACGCCATTAAAAGATAAAAAAATTACCGCCGAAGCCTGCGTACACCACCTTTGGTTTAATGATAAGGATTATGCCTCAAGAGGAAATTTTATAAAATGGAACCCTGCAGTAAAAACTGAAGATGATCAGAATGGGGTACTTAAAGGTGTGCTAGAAAATTATATCGACGTCATTGCAACCGATCATGCGCCTCATACTTTAGCAGAAAAACAACAGCCCTATTCGCAGGCTCCATCTGGCGGTCCGCTGGTACAGCATGCTTTGCCTGCATTGCTGGAAATGCATTTGCAGGGAAAAATTTCTTTAGAACGCATTGCAGAAAAAACGGCGCATAACCTGGCTATTTGCTTTGATATCGAAAAACGTGGTTTCATCCGCGAAGGCTATTGGGCAGATTTGGTTCTGGTTAACTTAAACGATCCGTGGAGGGTAACCAAACTCAATAATTTTTATAAATGCGGTTGGAGCCCCTTTGATGGAGATACCTTCCAGGCCAGTATTACACATACTTTTGTTTCAGGAAATTTAGCCTATCAAAATGGCAAATTCACGACGGATCAGATCGGAAAACGCTTAACTTTTGCAAGATAAATTCGTTATATTTGTTTATTACAAGGAAATATCATGGAAACATTAATCGTTCATCCTAAAAACAAAGAGCAACTTACAGCTTTAAAAGCTTTTATAAAGGCTTTGAAAATTGATTTTACATCTGAAAAGAGTCCATACAATCCTGAATTTGTTAAAAAAATTTTAGATGGAGAAAAATCAAGAAAGTCAGGTAAACCCGGTTTGAAAATTGATGTTCAAAATATGTGGAAATAATCCATAATTAATCCCAACATTTTATTGCGTCCCAAATTAACTAGTTAAAATGGGTATGCAAATAGAATTACATGAAAAAGCCATAACTGACTTCCAATTTTGGGAAAAATCCGGAAATAGAGCAATTCAAAATAAGATACAGGCGCTTTTTACAGATATGTTGCTTCATCCTTTTTACGGAATCGGTAAACCAGAAATGTTAAAACACGAACTTTCTGGAAAATGGTCGAGACGGATAAATGAAAAACATAGGATTGTTTATGATGTAGTAGAAGATATTTTAAATATTTATTCACTAAGAGGTCATTATTAATAGTTAATGATAGTACGTTCATTATCAATCAAATCGCTTATTTTAGTTAGCCTCGCTATCTTAATTTATACTTTCGGCTTATTCCCCACTCTTGTTCAGAAATATTACTCAGCAGATTTTTACTCTTACATATCTTCAGCCTTAAGGTTTATATCCTCTATCTTTCCTTTTGCCATTGGCGATATCATTTATGTTTTACTCATTGGCTTTGTACTTTACAAAATCGTAAGGCTTTTTAAAAGAAGAAAATCACTAAAAAAGCAGGATAGAATCACTATTCCTTTACAGGTTTTAAACTTCTTTTTAATTCTTTACATCATTTTCAAAATAGTTTGGGGATTAAATTACAGCAGGCCAAGTATAAGCAAAGAGCTGGGCATAGGAAATGAAAAATATAATGTTAAAGAACTGGTTATGCTCGGCAATTATTTCGTTGATAAAACCAATGCCTTAAAATTGAAGCAAGTTAATGTACCAGCCTATACCATTAATGAACTTGAATCAAAATCGGCGGCTGCTTATACAATTATGGCACAAAAGAATAAGCTATTTCAATATCAAAATCCTTGCTTAAAATCCGTTTTAAGTCCTTGGTTAATCAGTAAAATTGGAATTGAAGGTTATTACGCCCCACTTTCGGGCGAAGCCAATATGAATATGAGCCTGCCCGATTTTGTAAAACCTTATGTAAGCTGCCATGAAATTGGCCATCAGCTGGGGATTGCTTACGAGGATGAAGCCAACCTGATTGGTTATCTTACTGCGAGTAATAGTCCTGATGTGAATTACCAATACTCGGCCAATTATGAAATGCTGCGTTATATTTTATTCGAAATCAGGATGAAATCGCCCGAAGATTATAAATTGCTCCGTGCAAAGCTTTTACCACAAATCCTGGCTGATTTTAAAACCGAAAAAGAGTTTTGGAGAAAATATAACGGCGATATGTTCGGTTATATGGATGCCGCTTTTGATCGTTTCTTAAAACTGAATAATCAGAAAAAAGGAACAGACAGTTATCAGGATATTGTAATCTGGCTGTGGAATATTTATAAGTCGGAAAGTCAGAGGTCAGAAAGTCCGAAGATCAAGCTGTAAATATCTCCATCATCCATTTTCCATAAAACATTTTACATCACTTAACCGTGTATCGCTTCTTTAGTACCGAAACTCTGAATCAGCTCTCCTTCAAATTCCAGCCATTCTTTCCAGCGTTTTTCCACATCAACATCCGTGCTGTATTTACGGGCAAAATTTAAGAAAGTAGTGTAATGACCAGCTTCTGAAACCATCAGTTCGTGGTAAAATTTGGCCAGTTCCTGATCTTTAATATTTAAAGAAAGTACCCTGAAACGTTCGCAACTCCTTGCTTCAATCATCGCCGCAAATAAAAGCCGGTCGATAAAAGCCATATTCCGACTCCCATCTTTCTTGCTGAATTTTACCAAACGGCCAACATAATCATCTTTACGCTCGCGACTTAAAGTATAACCACGCTTTTTAATAATCTCGATTACCATCTGGAAATGTTGCATTTCTTCAATGGCAATAGCCGTTAATTCATCTACCAGATCCTGATGTTCAGAATTTTGGGTAATCAGCGTAATCGCATTTGTTGCTGCTTTTTGCTCACACCAGGCATGGTCGGATAAAATTTCTTCTAAATTCGATTCCGCAATATTTGCCCAACGTGGGTCTGTCAATAATTTTAATCCTAACATCTGGTGCGCTGTAATTGAGCTGCAAAATTAGAAATAATCGGCGCGGTTTTAAAATTGTGAATTAAAAAGCCCTTATTTTGCATAAATTTTAAATCATGACAGCAAAGAAATTATTGATTATTGGATTTGTATGGCCCGAACCAACTTCATCAGCGGCTGGTACGAGAATGATCCAATTGGTTGATTTATTTCTGGGCAAAGGCTATCAGGTTACTTTTGCCTCAGCGGCATCTAAAAGTGATTTCAGTTATGATTTTAGCGGCACCACTGTTATAGAGCAGGAAATTAAACTTAATGATGAAAGCTTTAATACTTTTTTAAAAGAATTGAAGCCTGATTTAGTCCTCTTCGACCGTTTTATGGTTGAAGAACAATATGGCTGGCGGGTGCAGCAGGAATGCCCAAATGCGCTCAGGCTTTTAGATACCGAAGATTTACACTGCCTGCGAAGTGCAAGACAACAAAGCGACAAGAAAAAACAAGCTTTAGATTTATTTTCTGATACGGCCAAAAGGGAAATTGCTTCGATTTTACGCTGCGATTTATCATTGATTATTTCGGAAGTGGAGATGGACATATTGAAAACACGGTTCAAGATTGATGCCTCATTAATTTACTATTTACCTTTCCTGGAAAAAGAAATCACCCCGGAAGATATTGAAAAATGGCTTCCTTATGAAGACCGGGCTGACTTTGTTTTTATTGGAAATTTCCTTCATGAACCGAACTGGAATACGGTACAGGTTTTAAAAACCAAAATCTGGCCCACGCTTAGAAAAAAACTTCCGCATGCAAACCTGAATATCTACGGTGCTTATCCATCGCAAAAGGTGTTGCAATTAAACAATAAATCCGAAAAATTCCTGATCAAAGGCAGAGCAATAGATGCAAAAGAAACGATTGCTAAACACCGCATCCTGCTTGCTCCCATCCAGTTTGGCGCAGGGGTAAAAGGCAAATTTATAGATGCCATGCAGGTGGGTACCCCATCAGTTACCACATCTATTGGTGCAGAAGCCATGAAAGGTGATTTAGAGTGGAATGGCATTATTGAAGATGATCTAGATCTTTTTGTAGAAAAAGCCGTAACACTATACGAAGACAAAAATACATGGCAAATTGCCCAACAAAATGGTGTAAAAATCATCAATCGGCGATATTCTGCAAAATATTCTGAAGATGAGTTTATAAAGGAAGTAGAAAAATTAGTTTCTGACTTAAACACACACCGACAAAACAACTTTTTCGGACAGATTTTAAACCACCACACTGCGCAGAGCACGAAATACATGAGTTTGTGGATTGAGGAGAAAAATAAGTTTGGAGTTCGGGGTCTTTAGTTCGAAGTCCGAAAGTCAGAGGTCCGAAGATATGATGTTTTAAACTAAAAATAAACCCGATGGTACGAATGCCGATCCTTCATCGGCAGGAGGGACAGCGGGGCTGCCGTATCCGAAGAATTACCAGACCATTCATTTCCAAATCAAAAACGAATATCAGTCTAAAGTCTTTCTGCTCCCATCTTCTGCAACACCAAATCTTACGACTCTCGAACACTGACCTCCGATTTTTTACAACACAAAACATTGTTAAATAAACCCGATGGTACGAATGCCGATCCTTCATCGGCAGGAGGGACAGCGGGGCTGCCGAATCCGAAGAATTACCAAACCATTCATTTCCAAATCAAAAACGAATATCAGTCTAAAGTCTTTCGGCTCTTATCTTCTGCAACACCATATCTTCCGTCCTCAGACATCCGACCTCCGTCTTTTTACAACACAAAACATTGTTAAATAAACCCGATGGTATGAATGCCGATCCTTCCATCGGCAGTAGGGACAGTGGGGCTGCCGTATCATTTCCAAATCAAAAACGAATATCAGTCTAAAGTATTTCTGCTCCCATCTTCTGCAACACCATATCTTCCGTCTTCAGACATCCGACCTCCGTCTTTTTACAACATTAAAACATTTCCCTCCTAAAACCTTACAACATTATTGTAAATTTGCAGCCATGGCAAAAATATCGATTAACCTTGCTACAGGTTCATTTCAAAAGGAAGAAATTATTGTTGGAATAGATTTAGGAACCACCAATAGTTTGGTGGCATTTATCAATCCAGATAAAAATCCGCAGGTAATTAACGATGCCGGCAAGGGGATATTGGTACCATCGGTTGTATATTTCAACAGCCAAAACGAAGCCATTGTAGGTAATGAGGCGAAAGAATTTTTAACCACTGATCCTTCAAATACCATTTTTTCCGTTAAAAGATTATTGGGGCGTTCTTATAAAGACGTAGCCGAACACAAAGACATTTTCTCTTATAAAATAATCGACGACGATACCGATGCTTTAGTGAAAATCCAGGCTGGCAACCGTTTTTATACCCCAATCGAATTATCAGCAGAAATTTTAAAAGAGCTTAAAGCAAGGGCAGAACACGCCTTAAAAACACCTGTTAACCGGGCTGTAATTACTGTTCCTGCTTATTTTAACGATAGTCAGCGCCAAGCCACAAGAGACGCCGGAAAACTGGCCGGTTTGGATGTAATGCGTATCGTTAATGAACCTACCGCGGCAAGTTTGGCTTACGGAATAGGTTTAGATCCTACTCAACAGAAAACCATTGCCGTTTACGATTTAGGCGGGGGAACTTTTGATGTTTCTATTTTACAGATCCAGAACGGAATTTTCGAAGTTTTGGCCACCAATGGTAATACCTATTTAGGTGGGGATGACTTTGATCGGGCCATCTTAAATTACTGGCTGGAGAAAAACAAGCTTGATGTAACCGTAGTGGCACAGGATAATATTTTGATGCAAACCTTACGTTTACAGGCCGAAGCCGCTAAAAAAGCACTTTCAACACAAAATTTATATAACGAACAGGTTGGCGAAATCTGGTGTACACTAGATAAACAGACCTTTGAACAATTGATTACATCAAAGGTTGAAGAAACCATCACTGCATGCAAAAATGCATTAAAAGATGCCGATTTAACGGCTGGTGATATTGACGAAGTGATTCTTGTGGGTGGTTCTACCCGCACGCCATTTGTAAAACAGGCAGTAGAAAATTTCTTTGGTAAAAAACCACAGGATAACATTAATCCTGATGAAGTGGTAGCACTTGGAGCAGCCATCCAGGCCGATGTTCTGGCCGGAAACCGTTCCGACATTCTTTTATTGGATGTAACCCCACTTTCTTTGGGTATTGAAACCATGGGTGGTTTGATGGATGTGATTATTGCACGTAACAGCAAAGTACCTACCAAAGCCGGCCGACAGTACACTACTTCTATCGACGGACAAGTGAATATGAAAATATCTGTTTACCAGGGCGAACGCGATCTGGTTAAAGAAAACAGGAAACTGGCAGAATTCGATTTAAAGGGAATTCCGGCAATGCCTGCAGGTTTACCTAAAGTAGACATCAACTTTTTACTGAATGCCGATGGTATTTTAACCGTACAGGCGATAGAACTACGTTCGGGCGTGAAACAGGAAATTGAAATCACCCCAAGCTACGGTTTAAGTGACGATACAGTAGAAAAAATGCTGATCGATAGCATTACCCATGCGAAAAGTGATGTGGAACAACGCATGCTTATCGAAGCGCGCAGCGAAGGCGAACAACTTGTTTATACTGCTGAAGGTTTTATCAAAAAACATGCTGAGCATTTAACTGAAGTCGAAATAACTGAAACCGTGACACATATCGAAGCGCTAAAAACCGCTTTAGCCAGTCAGGAAAAAGATACCATTTTAAAGAAAGCAGACGAACTTAACGAATTTACCCGTCCGTTTGCCGAGCGTGTAATGGATGCCGCTATTTCTACTGCGATGAAGGGGAAAAAGATAGAGTAGTTTTCAGTTAACAATTTGCAGTTATCAAATGAAATCCGTCATTCTGAATTTATTTCAGAATCTTTCATGCTCAACTTGTTTTTCAACAGAGACTCGTCATTCTGAATTTATTTCAGAATCTATCCTGCCACAAAATCAAGCGTATTTATTTTTTGGAAAGCAATATCAGTGCTAATCGGATTCGATAGTCCCGCTTTTGGTACGAGTTCCGATTGAAGGATCGGAAGCTCTTCCCTCCAATCGGGTTTATTTAACATAGGCTAGTGCAAACACATACAACTTTCTATCTGTAAATATAAAAATGGGGGTTCAGTTTACAATTTGCAGTTATCAAATGAAATCCGTCATTCTGAATTTATTTCGGAATCTATCCTACTACAAAATCAAGCGTATTTATTTTTTGGAAAGCAATATCAGTGCTAATCGGATTCGATAGTCCCGCTTTTGGTACGAGTTCCGATTGAAGGATCGGAAGCTCTTCCCTCCAATCGGGTTTATTTAACATAGGCTAGTGCAAAAAAAACAAGCTTCTACTCTTGATAATAATAAAAACGGATTGATTTAGAACGGTCCTTTGTTACTAAACCCGACAGTAGCGAACACGTAGTGTAACGAAGTAAAGCGGATGGCGGGGCTACAGTACCAATGAAATACTGCCTTTAATTTCCAAAAGATAAAACATCCTATTTCGTTCGGTTGAAAATGTACAGTTCTGTACTTTTGGATTTTTCAATTCTATTTTTCGCTTTACTTCTAAAACAACAATGCTTTAATCGGGAGCGAATTCGCATCAATCAGATTTAACTAACACTGCCAAACCGAAAAAACGCAGGTTGCAATACCTAATAACAGATACAAATAATTATCTTCGGTTAAGGATCAAATCAAACACATTCTGATGTTTTAACCCATGCATAAATTTAAAATCTTAATTAGCTTTCTTTTCTCCATTACATTTTATTACAATACCTCTGCCCAATCGGATACTGCACTGATCAGATCCCATTTAAAAACCTTAACTAAAACACCCCAGTTCCGGAACCACAGCAATATCGATCAGCTCAACTTAACAGCCGGTTATATCAGGAATATTTTCCAAAAATCAACTGATAGCGTTTCGGTACAAGAATACAATGTTGATCAGAAAACGTATAAAAACATCATCTGCTCGTTCGGTACAGAAAACCAAAAGCGGATTATTGTTGGCGCACATTATGATGTTTGTGGCGACCAGGAAGGCGCTGATGATAATGCAAGCGGCATAACAGGTTTATTGGAGCTCTCGAGGTTGTTAAAAGGTAAAAAACTCAATTATCGTATTGATCTGGTAGCCTATACTTTAGAAGAACCACCTTATTTCCGAACGGAGCTTATGGGCAGTTATATCCATGCCAAATCGCTACAAGAGTCAAAAGCCGACGTATTTGGTATGATATCACTCGAAATGATCGGTTATTTTAAAGATGAAGCCAAATCGCAGTCCTACCCTATTGGTTTACTCTCGATCAAATACGGTAATAAAGGAAATTACATTACGCTGGTTAAAAAATTTGGTTCAGGAGCATTTGTAAGTCAGTTTTCTAAAAACTTTAAAGCCACAAAGAGTATCCTGACTAAAACATTCGCAAGTCCACCTTCTTTACCGGGCATCGATTTTTCTGATCATCTAAATTATTGGAATTTCGGTTACGATGCCCTGATGATTACCGATACTTCCTTCTACCGGAATAAAAATTATCATCAAAAAACAGATACGATGGAAACGCTCGATATATCGAGAATGGGCAAAGTAATTGATGGGCTTTACAATGGATTGATTTCGTTGAAATAAAGTTAGCTTACATATAAACTCTTTTAAAATTGCCGTAATTTCGAGCGGAGTACAACGAAGTCGAGAGATCTATCTCGAGATAGATCTCTCCGCTCCACTGCGTTTCGATCGAGATGACGAAAACGATTTAACTTACTTCGCAAGTCAATTTTTTATCATTAATCTCAATTAATAAACAACCTCACCCATTTTCTTACCATACATCAAAAACCACTACCCTATCATCCATTAACTTTGTTAAAATTATTTAGCATTATGGAATTAGGTATCGGAATGTTTGGCGATCTGCAGATCAATGCAAAAGGCGAGATCCAGCCCGCTCAGCAAAGGCTTCAGGAAATTATAGAAGAAATAAAACTCATGGATGAAGTGGGTTTGGATTTTTATGGAATCGGCGAACACCACCGTCCCGATTATGCAGTATCCAGTCCTGAAATTATATTGGCTGCTGCTTCAACTGTAACCAAAAACATTAAGTTAAGCAGTGCCGTTTCGGTTTTAAGTTCATCCGATCCGGTTAAACTTTATCAAAATTTCGCAACGATAGATCTTATTTCGAATGGCAGAGCCGAATTAATGGCCGGTCGCGGAAGTTTCATTGAATCGTTTCCGCTTTTTGGATACGACCTTCAGGATTATGATCAGCTTTACGAAGAAAAATTAGACTTGCTCCTTAAAATAAATGCAACACCTAAAATCAGCTGGAAAGGCAAATTCAGACCGGAACTGAACAACCAGGAGGTTTTGCCGAGAGCGGTGAATAATAATTTAAAAATATGGGTGGCCGTTGGTGGCACGCCCGAATCGGTAGAACGTGCCGGCAGACTAGGTTTACCGGTAATGTTTGCGATTATTGGTGGGCAGCCAATACAGTTTAAACCACTTTTCGATTATTATAAAAGGGTTTACCAGGCTTATGGCCATGACATGAACAAGTTCGAAGTTGGCGTTCACATGCATGCCTTATTCGGCGAAAACAGTGATGAAGTGGCAGATTATTACTATCCGCTTTATTCAGCACAGATGAATCGTATCGGCCGTTCGCGTGGCTGGGCACCTTATCAGCGCAATCAGTTTGATGCCGGGAGAGGTAAAGAAGGCGCTTTAATCATTGGCGACACAAGTGAATCGGTAGATAAGATTTTAGCTTTGGAAGAAACTTTTGGCCTAACCCGTTTTTCTGCCCACATGGATGTTGGCGGACCATCACATGCTGCATTAATGAAATCGATAGAGATTTTCGGGGCTAAAATTGCTCCGAAAGTACGCGAGGCTCTAAAGAAATAGACTAAGCCTGACTCTTTTTTGCAAAAACCTGTAAAAAAGAATAAATATGGCAACCCACACAAATGGCGAATAAACTCTCCAGCAAGGCAAAAACAGTCATAATGGAGGTTAAAATGAGCGCCAATGTATAAAAATCAAATAGAAATGTCGCGGTAATCAACAGGCAAAACACAAAGCCCAGGGTTGCCGCGAACTTTTTTGGGGCCAGATCTTTCATTTTCGGCGAAAGGGCCAATCCATCAGAGATTTTTACAGCTATAAATTTCAACAGACTCCATTTACCTGTGGTAAAAGCACGCAGGGCAAAATCAAAAATCAGAAAAACAATTGCCCAATAGTTAGAAAATACCATACTAGCAATAGCCATCAAAGCCACTATAAAGGCGATAATCCTCACTACATTTTCATTTACTCTTTCGGCCGATACCGGACAGGATAATTCCATTCAATATTCTTTTTAAGGTAAATTTAACGAATTTATTTCATCAGGATTGTAATGTATTAGCAAATTTAACCGCACAGGCGGCATATATTAGTGTTCAAATGCAGTTAAATGAAATGAGTCCAGCTCCCTTCCTATTTTAGGAGGGGCAGGGGTGGTAAATTATACCAAAAAAGTTAAATTTAAATATGAAGATCCATAATCTAAAATATTTAAAAGAGTGGAGAAAAGAGTTAAGAAATAATCTTACTCCTGCAGAAGCCACAATGTGGAAATATCTTCAAAACTCTAAACTGGACGGAAGAAAATTCAGGCGTCAGCATAGCGTTGGAAATTACATTTTGGATTTTTACTGCCCATCAGAAAAACTAGCCATTGAAATTGATGGAAGTTGTCATGATGATGATTCAGCACAACTTTACGATCAAAAACGGACTGATTATTTAATAGTAAAGGAATTACCGTGATTAGATTTGAAAATAAAGATGTTGTTGAGTCAGAAGAATTAGTTTACGAAACCATTAGAAAAAATTTCAAGTAAAAAACAACCACCCCCCACCCCTCCTTGTAAGGTGGGGAGCTAATATATTCTCCCTGTGCTGCTCCGCACAAAACTCAATAGTTTCTGTTGTAAAATAGCAAATACCCATCCTTTCATCAAAATTCTCCCTAATCCAAATTCATTCTTATCTTTAGTAAGAAAATTTACGCACTACCAGATATAGAATGGATAATTCCGAGAAATTAAACCTGCTAATGATCAGGCTCGAAAACCTGTTGCTTAGGCAGCAAGGATTTGAAGCCGAAATTGAGGCCCTAAGAAACGAGGTTAGGGCACTGCAATCGCCTGGTGCCGCAAATATAACTCCTGCAATACCTGCTGAACCAGTAATAGCACCGCCGCCAAGAAATACACCACCTAACCCAATTGTACAAAATCAGGCAGCACCACGCCCCGTTACTACTCCTGTACCAACTCCTGCAAATCCGGCCCAACCTAATTTTGCCGAACGTTTTAAACGCGAAAACATGGTTAAATCCGATTTCGAAAAGTTTATCGGAGAAAACCTGATCAGTAAAATTGGTATCCTGATTTTAATTATCGGCGTGGGTATCGGTGCCAAATATGCCATCGATCATGATATGGTGAGTCCGTTAACCAGGATTATTTTGGGTTATGCGGTTGGTGCCGGTTTAATGGGTTTTGCCATAAAACTTAAAGCCAGATACGAAAACTTTTCTGCCGTTTTGGTTAGTGGTGCCATTGCCATAATGTATTTTATTACCTATGCCGCATACGATTTTTACGCGCTCATTCCGCAGGCATTAGCCTTTGCCCTAATGGTTATCTTCACTTCATTTACAGTTGTGGCTGCCATTAAATACAATAAACAGGTAATTGCGCATATTGGTTTAGTTGGCGCCTATGCTGTACCTTTTTTACTGAGCGATGGATCGGGAAAGGTTGGTGTATTATTTACTTACATGGCCATTATCAATATCGGCATTTTGATTCTCAGCTTTAAAAAATACTGGAAACCTTTGTTTTACGCTTCTTTTGGCCTAACATGGCTCATTTTTGTTTCCTGGAGACTCGATTTAAGTAGTTCGTACAATTATTTTGCTTTAGCCATATTATTTTCTTCCCTATTTTTCATCACTTTTTACATTACCAACCTTGCTTATAAAGTAAGTAAAAAAGAAATTTTTGGCTTTAGCGATGTGGTAATTCTGCTTTTCAATTCATTTAATTACTATGGAATAGGATATCTGATCATATCGAACAATAAAAACAGTGCAGAGCTGGTGGGTTTGTTTACGCTCGCCAATGCGATAGTCCATTTTATTGTGGCCTTGATTATCTATAAGAAAAAACTTGCTGATAAAAACCTGTTTTACCTGATCCTCGCCATGGTCATTACTTTTATAACCATTGCCGTACCTGTTCAGTTAAATGGCGGTTGGGTAACCATTTTCTGGACGGCAGAAGCTGCTGTATTATTTTATCTGGCAAGGGTAAAAGACATCGCGATTTACGAAAAACTATCTTTTCCATTAATATTCCTTGCTTTTTTTAGCCTTTTAGAAGATTGGATCGCCTATTACGACATCTACGCCGGAAATTCGATAATCATTACACCAATCCTCAATGTTGGCTTTTTAACCGCTTGTATCTTTATTGCGGCCTTTTTCTGGATATTTAAAATCAATAAAAAAGAAAGCGAAATTTCTTCAGAATGGATATGGATGAGGCAGATATTAAATTACGCCATCCCTGCAATTTTGGTTTTTGCTGCCTATATTACTTTTAGAATAGAAATTTCTAAATATTTCAATAATCTCTTTGAATTAAGTAAGATTACGATTAAACCGGCTAATAAATCCTATGATCAGCACAATGAGTATAACTATAATCTCCACGGTCTAAAAACTGCCTGGATCTTTATTTATACGTTGTTTTTTGCCTCAGCATTAACTTATCTGAATATCAGAAAGCTTAAAAACGGCGAAATGGCTATTGCCAACCTCATTATTAATCTTTTCGTTATTATTACCTTCCTCACGTTCGGACTTTATAATTTAAGCGAACTCAGGGATAACTATTTACTACCAGAAAGTAAATATTTTACAGTTACTGCTTTTAACATTGGCATCAGGTATATTGGAATTGCATTTTTTGCCCTGCTGATTGTACAATGTTACCAATTGCAACGTTCCGGGCTGCTTAAAAAAGATTTAAAAATCCTGTTCGATTACCTGCTGTATATTTCGCTCTTGTGGATCATAAGCAGCGAGTTGATCAATATGCTTGAGTTATCTCATTCTGAAGCCAGTTACAAATTAGGATTAAGCATCCTTTGGGGCATTTTTTCACTATTCCTGATCAGCATGGGGCTTGCCAAAAACAAAAAACACCTGCGTATTAGCGCCATGGTACTGTTTGGCATTACCTTGGTAAAATTGTTCTTTTATGATATCTACTCGTTGAGTACGATTTCAAAAACCATTGTTTTTGTGTCGCTGGGTGTGTTGTTGCTGATCATTTCTTTCCTTTACAACAAATACAAACATTTAATTATAGATGATGTTGAAGCTAAAAATTAAACTTTTAACCGCTCTTTTGCTTGGCGTCACAATTGTAAACGCACAAACCGGTTCTTATAAATTTAAACGGAACATTACCGGCGTAAATGCGGTTTGGCACAAAATGATCCTGCCCAACGATTTGTATAAAAAAGCAAATGCAGGTTTTGATGATTTCAGGATTTTTGGAATCAATGGAAAAGATACTGTAGAGGTGCCTTATCTGTTAAAACAACGTGCTGATCAGGTTAGCACCCATGATATTACCTTTAAACAACTGAATCAAAGCAGCGGAAAGGATGGCTATTATTATACTTTTCAAGCACCGGGAAACAATACCATCAATCAGATCAATTTAGCCTTTAAGCAGGAAAATTTCGACTGGAAAGTAAAGCTCGAAGGAAGTAACGACAACCAAACATGGTTTTCTATCCTAAAAGATTACCGGATTTTATCGATCAAAAATAACGTTACCGATTACCAGTTCACGAAACTGAGTTTTCAGGATGCCAAATACCAATATTTCAGGATTGCTATAAAAAGCCCCACACAGCCTGATTTATTGGAAGCAAAAATTTCGAAAACCGATACGATAAAAGGGACCTATCAGGACGTAAAATACCAATCGTTTAACCTTAAAAATGATGTTTCCTCAAAAGAAACGGTAATCGATGTTGTTCTGTCCGGCCCTGTTCCCTTATCTTTTTTAAAATTGAATGCACAAAGTGATTTTGATTTCTACCGACCCTTTAAAATTGAATATGCAACGGATAGTTTTAAGACCGACAAAGGCATTCAGTACAATTACGCCAATCTTTACGTAGGCACCATCAGCTCACTGGAGAAACCTGAATTTAATTTCACCAATACCATTGCTTCCAGGTTAAAAATTACGATCCAGAACAACGATAATAAGCCTTTACGCTTGAGTGGTCTGGAATTGAAAGGAAATATTTATGAAATTATTGCCAGGTTCGATCAACCTAAAAGTGAATATGCCTTATATTATGGCAATGAAAAAGCCACAGCACCGCTTTACGAAATTGAAAAATTTGAAAGTAAAATCCCAATCGACCTAACCAGTGTTAATATTGGCGAAGAACAGAAAAACTCCGCTTATAGCATTAAAACAGAAAAGCCGCTGTTCGAAAACAAAGCGTGGCTTTGGGTTTTAATGGCGTTGATTATTGTATTATTGGGCTGGTTTTCGTTTAAAATGTTGAGGAATTAGATATTTATTTCCTATCAAGTACCGTCATTTCGAGCGGAGTGCAACGCAGTCGAGAACCACGTAAGTGCTCAGCAAAGCTAAATCTATCTCGAGATAGATCTCTCCGCTTCACTGCGTTTCGGTCGAGATGACGATCTTTTTTGTTAAGTTATCATCTTAAACCTCTCGAAGGATCTCCGTTTCGCTGCAATCCGCTCGAAATGATGATGTTTTTTGAACATTAATCTTCTAGAACTACTATCTCAAATTGAATCATCATTTGTCAAAATCACCCCCTAAAAACGTCTTTTTCATACCTTATGCAGTTTAAATATCCTGCTTAACTTGGTACTAACAAAAAACCTATATAAAATGGCAAAACCACTTGTAACATGCCTTTGGTTCGACGGACAGGCCGAGGCAGCAGCTAATTATTACTGTACAGTTTTTAAAGATTCTAAAATTACCCAGGTTACCCCTATGGTTGTTACCTTCGAATTGAATGGAAATAAATTTATGGGCCTTAACGGTGGTCCGCAGTTTAAATTTGACGAAGCTATTTCGTTAATGGTAAATTGCGACAGTCAGGAGGAGATAGATTATTACTGGGATACCTTAAGCAAAGATGGTGGCGAAGAAAGTGTTTGCGGCTGGCTGAAAGATAAATTTGGCCTCTCGTGGCAGATTGTTCCTGCTAACCTGGGCGAGCTGATGGCAGAACCTGAAAGGGCACAAAGGGTTATGGATAAAGTAATGCAAATGAAAAAAATTGACAAGGCCGCACTTGAAAATGCTTAATTTTTAAATATCAATCCCCGGGAGTTATCAGAAAAGTTTTGTATCTTGTTTGATATGAAAAGATTAACGATAATAACTGCGTTAATCATCCCGCTATTTCTTTGTACCTCCTGGGGATTCTTTGCACACCAAAGGATAAACAACCTTGCTGTTTTTACTTTACCCCCAAACATGATCGGTTTTTATAAAAAGAATATCAAATACATTACCGAACATGCAGTAGATCCCGATAAACGAAGGTATGCCGATACCTTGGAAGCCCCGCGGCATTACCTCGATGTAGAGAACTACGAGAAAAACATCGATAGCATCCCCGAAAAATGGGACGATGCTCTGGCAAAATATAGCTTAAAGAAACTACATACTGATGGGATTGTGCCCTGGCAGATCCAACGTAGCTATTATAGTTTGGTTAGGGCTTTTAAAACCCGCGATTCGATAAAAATATTAAAATACTCTGCAGATTTAGGCCATTACATTGGTGATGCCCATGTGCCCCTGCATACTACGGCTAATCATAACGGCCAATTAACCAACCAGGTAGGAATTCATGCCTTTTGGGAAAGCCGTTTGCCCGAACTTTTCTCTACCCGCTACAATTTTGTGGTCGGCAAGGCTAATTATATCGAAAATCCCTTAAAAGAAGCCTGGAAAATACTTAAACATACACACCGTTTGGTTGATACTGTTTTAACTTTCGAAGCAGCTTTAAACGCATCTTTTCCTTCCACTCAAAAATATAGTTTTTCCGAACGGAATAGCACTGTACTTAAACAATACTCCAAAGAATATTCGAAAGCTTACCACGATCAGATGAACAATATGGTAGAAAAACAGATGCGTTCAGCTATACTGGCCATTGGCTCCTACTGGTATTCGGCATGGGTTGATGCTGGTCAGCCCGTGCTTAAAAACCTGATCAAAACCGAGTTGTTGCCTGATGAACAAAAACAGGAAAAAGACACCGAAAAGAAGTATCAAAGTGGTACGCTTATCGGACGTGAAATTTAATTATGCCTTGGTATCTCCGTTTTCGATGATTTCTTCAATCTTTTTAGGTTTCATACGGCTTTTAATGGCTGCCCAGATAGCAGGTACAAAAGTAACCACAGCAATGAAGATAATAACCAGTTCGAAGTTATTCTTAATTACAGGGATTTGTCCTAACAGGTAACCACCAATTAACAGTGCGAAAATCCAGGTTACACCGCCAATAATATTATAGTATGTAAAACGGCCAAAAGGCATTTTTGCAATACCGGCCACAAAAGGAGCAATGGTTCTGAAAATTGGCAAAAAGCGGCTCAGCATAATCGCTTTTCCGCCATGTTTTTCGAAAAACTCATGCGACTGATGGTAAAATTTCAATTTCAGGATCTTATTTTTCTCTTTAAATACACCTGCACCCAAAACGCTGCCCAGTTTATAATTCACCGTATTCCCTAAAATTGCAGCAACTATCAGTATGAGCAGCATAACCCAGATATTTAAGCCTGTTTCATGTTCGCCTGCAATTAAGGCTCCCATCGCAAAAAGCAGTGAGTCGCCAGGCAAAAAAGGCGTTACCACAAAACCTGTTTCGGCAAAAATAATGAGGAATAAAATAAGGTATGTCCAGGTGCGGTATTCGTTTACGATTTCGGCTAAATGAACATCAATATGAAGAATAAAATCTAAAAGTTGTTGTAGTAATTCCAATTTATCTGAGTTTGGGCAAAAGTATGAATATGAAAGCGATTAAGTGCTAGAAAAATGCAATATAATTAGTTGGCAGAGATCAATCGCATCTGGAGTTCTCCTTTTTTCGATCCATCAAGCAAAACAGTATAAACCAGGCCTTTGGTAATGGCTAACGATTTTGATGGATTGGTATTAGTGGGAGTTGTTGTAAGCGAATCTAATGTATTTAATGGGGGTTGCGTTGAAATTGGAGTTGTTAGCGTAAAAGAAATTTTAGTCGTTTTGTTTACATTAACGCTGTGGCTCACCATATCTCCATATTTCATGGTAAATTGAGTAAAAGCAGGCACAGTAGCTTCATCTTTAATGATTACATCAGATCCCAAAGTATAACCCAAATTTAAAAAAGTTAATTTAGCCACATTTAAATTCTGTTTTACATCATCCTTATACACCGTTAGTACAGGCGGATCTGTTAATGTTTTATGTGTATAAAAAATTGAATAATTGGCGCCAATTTCGAATTTGTAAGGTGTACTGGCCAGATCATTACCGGTATTTATATTTCTGGAGGTAATGGTATAGGTAGAATCGCCGGCAACAACAATATAATTACTGTTTGATCCGTAAGTTGTAGAAGCACCAGACTGAATACCTTTTAGATAAAAATTTTGTGTGGTATCGGTAACTGCTGCATGAAAGTACCTGATTTTAGCATCTCCTTTAATAAAATTATCGTTCTTAATGCACGAAAAAAGCATTAGAGCGGGCAAAGCCATAAAAAACATGGAGAATATAATACGGGTATTTTTCATATAAAATCGCTGATGCAAATAAAACGTAAAGATAACAGAAACGATATAATTTCGTTAAATTAATTATCAGTGATGATATGGGCTTCTACCGTGGCAGCTGTTGTACCGCTAAACCAGATGGTGTATATCTTACCACCAGCCAATGCCGTACCTTCGATGGTTTTTATAGTGCCCGAGCCTACTACATTGTATCTTAAATTCATTCCTGCATCAACCGTAAAATAATTCGATGCTTCTTTAAAAGGCAGGCCATTAACAAATTGCGTACCTCCCTGCACCATTACATTAATACCGGTTGTAAAGCTTGGTGTAAGGTTTATGAGTTTTATTTTAGCTTTACTACTTTCGGTATTGCTTAAATTATCTTCATAACTAACAAGTTCGAGCTGGCCCTGCTTATTGCTCACCAGAAAAGTGGTATAGGTAATAGACGGGGTAAAGTTTAAAGAAGTATCCGAAGTGGTAGCCATATTGTCGGTTCCGGTATAAGAAACGTTTCTGTTACCGGAAGGAATTTTTACATAGTCGCTGGTTTCGCCGAAAGCCAAAGCTACCGGAGTCAGTTTTTCATTATCCAGGTAAAAATCCTGGTGTACATCAGCTTGGGAGGCATTAACCACCTTAACTTTAGCCTCACCTTTAACCACTATATCAGGATCGTGTTTTTTACAGGACGATAATCCGATTGCAGCAAATGAGGTGAATAAAATCAGTGATTTCGAGAGATAAGTATAGATTTTCATAAGGTTAGTTTCGTTGGTAAACAAAAATGGCTTGATCAAAAATCAAGCCATTCCTTATAAAAAACTAAATAATTAGTAGTTTTAGTAACTATTATTTAACATTACCGGCATTACCAACATTAAAACATCTTCATTTTCATCATTGGTTTGCGGAATTAAAAGCCCTGCCCTGTTAGGTGTAGAAAGCTCTAAAGTAACTTCATCACCACTCAAATTACTGAGCATTTCGATTAAAAAACGGGCGTTAAAGCCTATTTCGAGGTCTTCACCATCATATTGACAGCTTAAACGCTCATGTGCTTCATTGGCGAAATCCAAATCCTCTGAAGAGATATTCAATTCGCTTCCACTGATTTTTAACCTTACCTGGTGTGTGGTTTTATTGGCAAAAATTACAACCCTGCGAAGTGTATTTAAAAACAGACCCCTGTCTATAATTAACTTGTTTGGATTATTAGTTGGAATTACTGCCTCATAATCTGGATAGCGTTCGTCTATTAAACGACATACCAGATTGATATTTTCGAACTTAAAAAAAGCACTTGTTGCATTATAATCTACCGATACATTGATATCTGTAGAAGGCAATGCCGCTTTTAAAAGTGTTAAAGCTTTTTTAGGAAGAATAAATGAGGTTGCCTTATCTGCCTTGCTATCCATACGGCGGTATCTTACCAATTTGTGTGCATCGGTTGCCACAAAAGTGATATGCTGAGGGGATAACTGACAGAATACACCTGTCATCGCCGGACGAAGTTCATCGTTACTTACTGCAAAAATGGTTTTGGTTATGGCTTCAGTTAAAACCGATGCTGGTAGATTTACCGAAGAAGCGTTTTCTACAACCGGAATTTTCGGAAAATCGTCGCCGTTTTCGCCGCTTAATTTATATTTACCGTCACCTGCACTAATCTCTATGGCAAATGTGCTGTCATCAATATTAAAAGCAATAGGCTGATCTGGTAAGGTTTTTAAGGTATCTAATAAAATTTTTGATGGAACCGCCACTTTACCTTCTTCCTTTGATTCTACAGGCAGAGCAGTTGTCATGCTGGTTTGCAGATCGGTAGCAGAGATAGTTAAGTTTCCATCTTTAATTTCGAAGAGAAAATTTTCTAGTATAGGTAAAACCGTGCTGCTGCTCGAGGCACCATTTACAGTTTGTAAGTGTTTTAACAGAGTTGATGTGGATACAATAAATCTCATGATATCATTTAGTCTTCTTCAAAAATATAAAAATTATTTAGCGTACTTGTATTTACGGTAATAATGTTGAAAAATTGCAAAGAATATTAACAATAGCAAGGGTGCCACTACATTTATAAATTGCCATTTGGTTTTTTCGAGCTTAATTTTGGCTTTATCCAGCAATCTGATCTTAACTTCTTTATTCCGCAGCGAAATCAGGTTATCTTCGTCGGTAAAATAATCGACAATATTTAACAATAATGCCTTATTACCAAATGTACGCTGCGAATAACGGTCGAAACCCAACGGAAAAGGCGTGCCGCTCTGTTCAGACACCTGGTTTTTAAAAATATCGCCATCACCTATTACGATCATTTTAGCCTGCTTGCCGCTGTTTTGTAAAGTATAGGGCTGTGTAATGCCTGCAGGTAAAGGGCGACCAGCAAAAACAGAGGGGAAGCTCCCTTCTAACAGTGCACCTACGTTTTGCGGTTTACTTTGAAAAGCCCCTGGATCCAGCCGCTCGCTGATCATTTGCAAACTGAACAGTTTTGGCGCTTCAAAAACCTTGTTGTATGCTGATGTAGTTAAAATATACGATTTTTTTACGCCTTTGGCCCCAATAGTATCAACCGTGGCGGGAAATTCAGATTTAATACCATCCAGTTTCTTCACAACATCCTGTGCAGTATCGGGCAGTAAAATTGGATAATAAATCCAAGGTACCAGCTGCATCTGTTCCTGACCTCCTACTGTACCGGTAGAAACTGGGATTTCGGCACTGTTTGCAGGGTCGGCAATAATGTTATAATTAATCCTCGCCCCATACATAAAAAGCATATCATCCAGGTTGAGGTTATTATTAATAGCCATTTGCCCATTGCGGTTCCTCAGGCTATCCAGTTCTGCCCTTACCTGATCAATACTCCACAGTACGCGTCCACCCTTCATTACAAAATAATTGATCTTGTATTTTTCGGTTTCAGTAAATGGTTTTGTAGGCTTGGCAATTACCATCATGCTCAGTTTGTCAAGTCCGGCTTTATCAATGGTATTTAAATCAATGCGGCCAACGAGGTAACTGTTGGATAATGAATGGATGCCATCTGCCAATTGAAGATCCGTTAATTCGCCATTCGATTCGGTAAAACCAATGCGCGGATTGGTACCTGTAATCACTTTTTTTAAACTGGAGGTAAAAATATACTCCAGGTTTTCGATAGAGCGGTTAATGTTATCCTCATAGCTGCCCCGGGTATCTAAATTCTGAAAAAGTTTTAACGGCAACTGTTTTCCATCGCTCTCAATCATCGCCATCGGGAAAACAAATTTCTGGGTAAGGCCTTCTTCTGTTTTAACACTTAAATTGGTGGCTTCAATGCCCTTTTCGTATAAATTATTGATTACTGTATCCTGCTCTGCCTGATTTAATCCATTCAGAGGATCAACAAAAACAATTTTTATTTCGCTTTTCGAATAGGCTTTATAATCCGCTAAAATATCACTAACCGCAGCCTGCAGGCGTTTAAAAGCAGGCGGAAGTTCTCCTGATAAAAACACTGTAATGATTACCGGTTTTTCATTTTTTTGCAGTAAAACTTTTGTTTTTTCGCTCAGTGTAAAACGTTTGTCGGCAGTAAAATCGAAACGGTGAAAAACATAAGTGCCAAATACGTTCAAAACTATCAGTATGGCAATTGCAGCAATAAAATTGATCCATTTATTTTTCAGCTTCATTATCGTTTCCCTCCTATGATTAATTTAGTAAACAATAAAAACAAAGCAGAAAAAGTGATAAAATAAAGCAAATCCCTGGTATCTAAAACACCGCGACTGATGGATGTATAATGCTGGTTGATCCCTAAATTGGTGATGGTGGTTTCTACCGACTGAAAAGCAGCTATCTGGCTGGTATAATCGAAACCCAGAAAAGAAAACGCGCATAAAGCGGCACAGATTACAAAGGCAATAACCTGGTTTTTGGTTAAGGCTGATGAAAAGATACCGATAGCAGCAAAAGCTGCCCCTAGCAAAAACAGACCGATATAAGACCCGATAACGGAGCCCGTATCAATATTTCCTTGAGGAAAACCTAATTTTGATATGCTGTAATAATAAACCACCGTTGGGATTAAGGCAAACAATACCAGTACCAAACTGGCGAAATATTTTGCTACGATAATCTGCCATATACGGATAGGACGGGTAATTAAAAGTTCGTAGGTACCCTCTCTCCTTTCTTCTGCAAAAGACCGCATGGTAATGGCCGGAATCAGGAACATGAAAAGATAAGGCACCAGACTGAAAAAACCGCTTAGCTCGGCATAACCATAATCGAGTACCGAAGTATCGGGGAAAAACCAGAGTAAGAGGCCCGAAACCAATAGAAAAATACCAATAGTGATATAAGCCACCATCGAACTTAAAAAACTGAATAACTCGCGTTTAAAAACTGCGTACATGTGCTATCAAAACGCCGAAGTTAACCATTTATTCCTGCAAATTAAAAGGTCGTTAAAGTAAATTGACAGCGATAAAATTACCAGCTGGTTTAATTAAAAAATAAACGGGCAGTTTCTAAAAAGTAAAACCCAATCCTACGGAATATACCAGGTTTTTAGCGTTTAAATAAACATCCCTTGAATTGGAAATTTTTGATGCACTTGCACTAACGCCCCCCTGTATGTTTAATTTATTGCTAAACTGAAATCCCACTAAGGCATTTCCACCAAAATCAAACCGTTTAAAATCTTTATCCGGTCCGAACTTAATATTTTGTTTATCTGGTTTTACCACATCATCATTAATTACATATTGATATTTCGCCGTTCCGGATAATGCAATACCAAGATATGGACCCACACCGAAGAATATTTTCTGTTTTCCAACCGGAATATAAGCAACCGCATTGGCAGGGATTTCAAAATATAGGAGGTTAATTTTTCCGGACGCAGTATTATTACTAAAGTAGGATGCTTCGGTTCCTTTGCCAACAATAGAAAAGCCCGGTTGAAACGCGATATTTTTTCCGAGGGGAATATCTACTGTAGCGCCGATGTAAAAAGAGGTATTAACGCTACTTTCCCTAATAGCCCCACCATCAAAAGCTATTGCATCTTTACTGGCGGTAATTTTTGGGAATGTAACACCTGCTTTTACCGAAATCTGTAATGGTTTTTCCTGTGCCGATACCACTAAACCTAATGCTAAAGTAAACAAGCATAAAAATATTTTCTTCATAAGATATGGATTAATGAAAGGTTGTTTTTATACAAAAAAGCCCCGGAATAATTCGGGGCTTCATTTTTATATCCGGTTTAGAAAGAAAAGCCTACGCCAACCGTAAAAACCTTGTTTTTAAAAGTAACTTCGTCCGAAATATCAGCATCTGCAATACTGCTTAACCCTAAGCCATAACCTGCATGGATATTAAAGCCGTTATTTAGTTGATAACCAGTCAAAAAGTTTAAACCAAATTCGGTGCGTTTAAATTCAGAATCATTTTCACCGAATTTAATATCTTCTTTCATCGATCCGTATTTGCCATTTGCACTTAATGCGTATGCAAAGTATGGTCCGGCACCAACAAATATTTTACCCGCACCATTCAATTTAAAATTGGCCAATACATTTACAGGTAATTCGAGGTAATTAAAGTTTAAGGTAACTTTCTCTGTGCTTCCAAAATCGCTATCTTCAAAAGCAAAGCTGTTGCTACTAAATTTTGTTCCTTTGCTGATAAAGGTTAAGCCTGGTTGGATTGATATGACATCCGATACCGCAAATTCTACTGTACCGCCAACATAAAATGAGGTTTTGGTATCAAAACTTACCGAAGTGCTCCCTGAAGAGATGGTCATGTTTGGAAAGGCGACACCTGCTTTTAAGCCAAAAGTTACAGGTTTTTCTGTTTGAGCTGAAGCTGCAAAACCTAAGCCAGCAACTGTTAATAAAGATAATACTAATCTTTTCATGTTTTTGAGAGTTGTTATAAGATTGTTTTTAGTTTCCGTGCTTCGCCTGTTTTAGCGAAAACGTTACAATGATAAAAAAACTAATTTGATAGTTAAAAATATTAAACAATTTATTGATTTTAACTAAAAGATATTAAATGGCTTGCACCAAAAAGCCCGAAATATAATCGGACTTCCTTTTAACCTCGTTTAGAAAGCAAAACCTACGCCAACCGATAATACACGGTTTGTTACCTTTGATGCATTTTTATCTGCGTAGTCGAGATTACTTAAACCTAATCCATAACCGGCGTGAATATTAAAGCCATTGCTTAATTGATAGCCAGCTAGGAAATTAACACCGAAATCACCTCTTTTCATCGTACCGTCTTTTCCGAATTTAATGTCCTCGTTTACCGATTCGGTCATCGTACTACCACCACCGCTTAATGAAGCTGTCGATTTGTTTTTTCCGCTGATGGCAACAGCATAATAAGGACCTGCGCCGATAAAGATTTTGCCACTACCTAAATCAAAATTAAAAACTGCATTTACTGGAAGTTCGATATACATTGTGCTAATCTTCGAATTGGCAGTAACCGTATAACTGTTCCCTATTTCGGCATTAAAATAAGAAAAATCTGTTTTTCCACCTTTACCAATTAAAGATAAACCGGGCTGAACCGAGAATATATCCGAAACAGCAATATCCACTGTTCCACCTACATAAAACGAGGTACTTATTTTTTGTTCATAACCCTTATTTTCGGTACCCGATACACCAAAAGTTGGAAATGTAACACCGGCCTTTACGCCAATTTTAATGTTATTTGTTTGAGCTGAAGCTGCAAAGCCTAAACCAGCAACTGTTAATAAAGATAATACTAATCTTTTCATGATCTTGAGCGTTGTTATAAGAATTGTTTTTTAGTTTCCGTGCTTTCGCCTGTTTTAGCGAAAACGTTACAATGATAAAAAAACTAATTTGATAGTTAAAAAATATTAAACAATTTATTGATTTTAACTAAAAGATATTAAACGGCTTACACAAAAAAAGCCCCCAATTTCTCGGAGGCTTTTAAATAATTTATTGTCGTTCTTACTACAAACCGAATGCAAATGCAGCACGGATACCAACAAATGATAATGTTGTGCTATTTTTTGACCATCCTTCATAACGTACACCTAAATCGATACTAGATTTATCTGATACAGAAAAAGAAGCACCTACAGTAGGCGCAAATGAAAATGCTGTACCCGCATTGTTTTCAGTAAAAATTGCAGCACCTAATTCACCAGCACCATAAAAATTACCACCAAAATAATATTTGGCACCAGCTTTTAAAGGAATAACGCCTGCATTTGTTGCTCCAAGGTCTTTTAAATATTTTTCAGGAGATACAGAGATATACCCAGCTGATACAGTTAAATTTAATGATTTTGCTACATTAAATTCTCCCATAGCAGAACCACCGTAACCTAAACTAAGTCCATTGGTGTTATCTCCAACAGGTAATAAGAAATCCGGGCCTACACTAATTTTGTTTACCGCACCTTCTGTTTGAGCTGAAGCTGCATAACCCAAGCCTGCAACCATTAATAAAGATAATAATACTTTTTTCATGTGTTTTTTAATTATTGTTCGTTAATTATTTCGTGGTTTTAGACAAGCATTATGCCAAAAACGTTACATATCAAAACAATAAAGCAAAACAAAATCCCCAACAATCTGATTTACTGAACATTACATCACAAATATTTTATTCCAAAACGTTGTATTAAGTTATAGATGGGAAATGGAATTGTAGATTTTTGACGAAAAAACGAAACAATTCTACAACAAAATTGTTTAGAGCCCCAAAACATAGGCAAACCTGATCCCTACAAAACCGTTGGTATTTGATTTATTTAAACCAACGGTACTGCTTTTGCCCGTCCATGCCTCGTAACGGATACCTAAATCCAGTTTATTGCCTCCTGCGAGTTTAAACTGATTGCCTATACCTGGCGACCAGGCAAATAAAGTTTTCTGATCTTTGTTTAAAGGCACTGCAGCCCCTAACTGCCCTTCAGCATAAAAACTTTCGCCCAACTGATATTTAAAACCTCCTTTTAAAGGGATATAAGATAAATCCTCAACATTGAATAACTGATTCTTCTTGCCAAAAAAGTTCATATATCCCGCATTTAAGGTTAATGTAAAATCTTCGGAAACGGGAAGATCGGCTTTTACTGATGCACCCAGTCCTATTCCAGACAGGTTGGAAAAATTACCTGAAGGCAAACCTATTTCTGCGCCAATACCGATATTGGCACTGCTTTGGGCTTTTAAAAGTACCGGACTTAAAAATAAAAAAGTAATGAGAGCAATCTTAAATTTTGGGTTAAGCATAATTACGCGGTAAGTTTCCTGAATATATCTTCTAATGATTGCTGTTGATGGGCTTTTTTAAGTCCTTCGAGCGAATCGTTTGCTACAATTCTGCCCTTGCTGATGATGATAATATCATCGCATATCGCTTCTACTTCCTGCATAATGTGTGTAGAAATCACCACAGTTTTAGCAACACCCAGAGTTTTGATCAGTGATCTGATATCAACCAGCTGGTTCGGATCGAGGCCTGATGTAGGCTCATCCAAAATTAAAACTTCGGGATTATGGATAATGGCCTGCGCCAATCCCACACGCTGGCGGTAGCCTTTGGATAACATACCGATTTTTTTATGCTGCTCAGGCGTTAACCCCACCATTTTGATCACCTCTTCTATCCTCGCGGTTAGGTTGCCGGTGTTATAGGTTTGTCCAACAAAATTTAAAAACTCCTTTACGTACATATCCGCATAAAGCGGTGTATTTTCTGGAAGATAACCGATATGCTTTTTGGCTTCCAAAGCTTCCGAGACAATATTTTTGCCTGAAATTTCGGCCATTCCGGATGTAGGCTCCAGATAACCCGTAAGCATACGCATGGTGGTTGATTTACCTGCTCCGTTCGGGCCCAGAAAACCAAGAATACGACCAGGTTTAGCCTCGAAACTAATGGCATCAACCGCTTTTTGCTTATCGTAATGTTTAGAAAGATTTTTAACTGAAATACTCATTTTATTTTTTTTGCCACAGATTTACACAGATGAACACAGATTTTTAGGCCAAAAATCCGTGGTTAATTAACACGCGTGGAACTTATTTTTTTATTGTACCTGAATTTATCCAGTTCTTCCGAAGCCTGCTGCAGATTATCGCCCGATAAAATATCGGCACCATTGTTAACGAGGTGGTAATATACCATTTTGGCTGGAGTAGCAACGGCACTTTTATCAATGTTGCCCATGGTACCCAAAATAGTGGTGATGCCTTTGCTATGCAAATATTGATAGAATTCTTTCTCAGGTGCAGCAACACCCACAAAAGCCACAAGACGGTTATCAGGAATGCCCAAACTGTTTAACCTTTTCAACTCAGCTTTCTTTTGCACAGAGGCCGAAATCATTAAATCGGGTGCCAATTGATGCACTTCTTTTGCCTGATCGGCCTTGTAGGTAATAATAATAGAATTGCTTTCTACCTTGTATTGCTTTACTTTTTCAATCACTTTGGCACAAGAAACACCTTTTTTTAAATCAATGGTCAACAATACTTTTCCTTTGCTCCAGCTTAGTACGCTATCCAAAGTAGGAATCTTGAATCTGGTCTCATTCCCGTCGTTATCTTTCAGGTTAAAGGCTTTTAACTCTTCATAAGTATAATTTCCAATTGGTCCTTTCCCTGTGGTAGTTCTATCAAGCTGGTCATCATGCATAATCACCATCACCGAATCTTTGCTGTAAGCAATATCAAATTCGATAACCACAGGATTGTAGGTAGTTGCATTATCAAAGGTTTCGATGCAGTTTTCAGGAAAACCGGGCATTGGTCCACCACGGTGCGCACTGATCAAAGGAAAACGGTTTTCGGGAGACCATTTCAGAAATTGGTACAATTCTGCTACGTTATTAAATTTGATATATTGATGGCTCTTTTCCTCTTGTTTGCACGAGCTAAACGCGGCAACAATAACCAGGAATAGTAAGTGGTGGAATTTCATGGATCAAAAGTAGGAAAAAATGGAAGATGGAAGAGGTAAAATGGAATTGTTGTTATATGGCTAACTTGTGAATTGTTTACTACATGCATTTTCCCTGCTCCTTTTGGCTCGCTCAAAAACCTTTTACCTTTTACCTCTTACCTTTTACCTTATTTATTATCTTTGCTGCATTATGGCTCAAAAGAATAACGACGAACAATTTAAAAATGTAATATCACACGCTAAAGAATACGGTTTTGTATTCCAGAGCAGCGAAATATATGATGGTCTGAGTGCTGTTTACGATTATGGCCAATTGGGGGCCGAGTTGAAAAACAACATTAAAACCTACTGGTGGAAAGCCATGGTACAGATGCACGAAAACATTGTAGGAATTGATTCTGCAATTTTTATGCACCCGAAGGTTTGGAAAGCCAGCGGACATGTGGATGGTTTTAACGACCCGATGATCGATAATAAAGATTCGAAAAAACGTTACCGTGCGGACCAGTTATTGGAAAATAAAATTGATGAATTATATTCGGAACTGGCCAATTTCAGTGCTGATAACAAAGCTAAGTTTGAAGAGTTCCAGCAGGAAATATTGGGTTTAAGCGACGAAGGTCAGGCTAGCTGGGTACCTACTTTTAAAGATGAAGCCACCATTTTAGATAATGCAAAATATCCATTTGTTGACGAAGCAAGCTGGAGATTTGTTAAAAAAGGTTTAACGCTTGAGGTAGAAATGAACCTGGCGCTAAAATCAGAAAACCTGGCTCAGCTAAAAGATTTAATCGTTGATTATAAAATAATCTGTCCGATTTCCAAAACTTCAAACTGGACGGATGTACGCCAGTTTAACCTGATGTTCAGCACTCAGTTTGGTGCAATGGCCGAGGGTAGCGATGAAGTTTATCTTCGTCCGGAAACGGCTCAGGGTATTTTTGTAAACTTTTTAAATGTTCAAAAATCGGGAAGGATGAAAATTCCTTTCGGTATTGCACAGATTGGTAAAGCTTTCAGAAATGAGGTAATTGCCCGTCAGTTTATTATGCGTATGCGCGAATTTGAGCAAATGGAAATGCAGTTTTTTGTACGCCCTGGCGAAGACAAAAAATGGTTCGAATACTGGAAAGAAGCTCGTTTAAAATGGCATAAAGCTTTAGGAACAGCTCCAGAAAAATACCGTTACCACGATCACGTTAAATTGGCGCACTATGCCAATGCAGCAACAGATATTGAATTCGAATTCCCATTTGGCTTTAAAGAAGTTGAAGGGATCCACAGCCGTACTGATTTCGATTTAACACAACATCAGGAATTTTCTGGCAAAAAAATGCAGTATTTCGATAACGATTTGAACGAAGAGGGTAAACCTTATGGCAATTATGTTCCTTATGTAATTGAAACTTCAATCGGTTTAGACCGCATGTTTTTGTTAACGATGATCAATGCTTTTGAAGAACAAGATTTAAGCACCGAAGATAAACAGGATAGCCGTACCTTATTGCGTTTGCATCCGGCCTTGGCGCCATATAAAGTAGCTATTTTCCCACTGACCAAAAAAGATGGTTTACCGGAAAAAGCACGTGAGATTATGGATGAACTGAAATTCGATTTCAACTGTATTTACGAGGAGAAAGATGCAATTGGTAAACGTTACCGCCGTCAGGATGCAGTAGGTACGCCATTCTGTATTACCATTGATCACCAGAGTTTAGAGGATAATACCGTTACCATCCGCCACCGCGACAGTATGGAACAGGAACGTGTGGCCATTGCCGATTTAACCAATATTATAGGTAAAGCTACCAGCTGGAAAGCATTGCTGGCGTAAAATTATAGATCCGTCATCTCGGACGGAGAGCAACCAGACCGAGAGATCTAACCCGAGATAGACCTCTCTCCCGAATATTCGGAACTGCGTTTCAGTCGAGACGATTTTATTAAGTCGCAGGTTTTACCCTGCGACTTTTTTGTACAATAAAAAATGAATTTAGCCGAACACTACAATAAACTTTATGATAATTCGATTACCAAAATAGCTAATGGTGATTACGAAACTGATCATTTAATTGATTCTGATACCGACCAACGTTTTGGGATTACTTTGGTGATCAGGCCGGATGCGATGACGAATAATAACATCCAGCAATTTTTAACCGAAGCTAAAGCAATTGAGCCCGATCAGTATTATTATCAAAATGCAGATATCCACATCACTTTAATGTCGATCATTTCCTGCTATGATGGTTTTGACTTAAAGAATATTAATGTTGAGGATTATGTAGCACTTATACAGCGGGTCTTAGCCAGATACAAAAGTTTCAATATCCGGTTTAAGGGTTTAACGGCATCCCCATCATGCATCCTGGTTCAGGGTTTTCTTACAGATAATTTAAATGAAATCAGGGACGACCTGCGAGCAGCCTTTAAAAATTCAGACCTGCAACAAAGTATTGATAAACGTTACGCCATACAAACGGCTCATTCAACAGTAATCCGTTTCCGGTCGGAACTTAAAAATAAAGAGGCTTTGATTGATCTGGTAGAAAAATACAGGGATTACGATTTTGGTACTTTTGAAGTGAAACAGATTGAACTGGTGTACAATGATTGGTACCAGCGGGAAAAACACGTTAAAAAGTTGTATAGGTTTTCTTTACCTTCGCAAACTAATTAACCCAAACAAACTAACGCTGTGAAATTACCGCTCAGATTATCTTTAATGGCATTGCTATGCCTCTTAATTATTTCATCCTGCAAAAAAGAAACACCTGTACCTGAAAAAGACATTTTTACGGTAAATATAGATGGTAATTTAGAGAATTTTACCTACAATTTTGTAGTTAACAGCAACTTTATGACCAGTTCGAGCGGCAAAATGATGCGAATAGTGGGCGATGGTCCTGTTAGCATGATTAACATAAACATTAACGATTATAATGGGGTTGGCGAATACTTTTTAAGTGATAATCGAAGACAAGTAGTTGGCGCTTATGGTAAAAAGGCCTTAGGTAGCCAAAAAGAAGAAAATTATGTCTTAATTGACGGAAGCGTAAAAATTCTCAGCGTAACTGAAGATAGAATTAAAGGAACTTTCTATTTTATTGCAACCGATTATGGCGGAGCCATAAAAAAAACAATAGACGGGATCTTTTATCTCCGGTTAACAAAATAATAAACGAGGCTCAAGTGTAGTTTCAATAAACAACGGGGCCCACGCCTCCTCTTCAACACGCAGTAATCCTTGGGTCACAAAAAGCCGGATGCCACCTACCTAATTTCATATTCATTTAAGCGAATGCTATATTTGTTTAGAGATCAAATACAATTGATATGAAAATCCCACAGAAGTTTTTTGCCCGCCGACACGAAATTGCAGCAGATTTTTTAAAGGAACTGGATAAACATCTGGATGATGTGGTATCGGGCCGCGCTACCGAAATGTTTGAGGTAAGGGATTTTGCAGAAATTATCCACGTGCACCCCACACATTTGAGTAATACCATTAAAGAAGCAACCGGACACTCGCCCTGCTACTTTTTTGAAGAGCGTTTAATGGAAATTTCTAAATCGATGTTGCAGAATGTAAGTATGCCCATTGCAGAAATTGCGAGGATATTAACATATGATCCATCCAACTTTACCAAGTTTTTTAAACACTTTGCAGGCCAAACACCAAAACAATACAGAGAGGCCTATTTTCAGTCGTTGGCAACAAATAAGGAAATTATCACCATATAAAACTTAAACTCTCACCATTTTTACTTAAGCTGTCACCATTTTTACAGCCGATTTCCATCTAATTTTGTTTAACAAATAAAAAGAAAATGGAAACACAAAATAAAATTGCCCTGGTAACCGGCGGTAGCCGCGGATTAGGAAAAAATGCTGCTTTAAAAATTGCAGCCAAAGGACTTGGTATTATCATCACCTATCAATCTAAAAAAGAAGAAGCAGAAGAAACCGTTAATGAAATTAAAAAACTTGGCGTAGCAGCTGCTGCGCTACAATTAAACGTTGGCGATTCTAAAACTTTTGATGCTTTTTTCAGTGAAGTTAAAGCCGTGTTAAAATCTGTTTTTAATACAGAAAAATTCGATTTTTTAGTAAATAATGCCGGAATTGGTATTCACGCCTCGTTCGCTAACACTACTGAAGAACAATTTGATACTTTGGTTAACATCCACTATAAAGGTGCTTACTTTTTAACGCAAAAAGCTTTGCCTTTATTAAACGATGGCAGCGGAATTATCAATGTTTCATCGGGCCTGGCACGTTTCGCTACACCAGGTTATGCGGCTTATGCATCGATGAAAGGCGCGATGGAAACCTTAACAAAATACCAGGCTAAAGAATTGGGTGCAAGGGGAATCAGATCGAACATTATTGCCCCGGGCGCTATAGAAACCGATTTTGGTGGTGGCGTAGTACGCGATAACGATCAGCTTAATGCAGGCATAGCTGCCAATACCGCTTTAGGCCGTGTAGGTTTACCTGATGATATTGGCGGTGTAGTAGCCTTTTTATGTACCGAAGATGCAAGGTGGATTACCGCACAGCGCATTGAAGCATCTGGTGGTATGTTTTTATAGATTTTTAGCATTTTTTTTACCACGAAGGCACTAAGACACAGAGGCTAAATATCTTTGTGGTTTTGTGCCTTGGTGGTTATTCTAATAGAAATATCAACAGTTTTTTGACCACGAAGGCACCAAGACACGAAGGCACCAAGACACGAAGGCAACTTTCTCTCTGGCTTCGTGCCTTGGTGGTTATTCTAATAGAAAAATCAACAGTTTTTTGACCACGAAGGCACCAAGACACGAAGGCACCAAGACACGAAGGCACCAAGACACGAAGGCAAATTTCTCTGTGGCTTCTTGCCTTGGTGGTCATTTTTTATCTTTCATCTATTCTGCGTCAAACGCTAACTACTCAGCGCCGAACAAAATCTCTAAGCAGAAAATAAACCGCATCAATTGGCGTTATCCATGAAAACCATCAGATGCATAAAATACTTCTACCTACCCTATTATTTTTTCTTTTTGCAAAACAGGTAAATGCCCAAAAGTGGACAGATGCCGAATTCCGCAGGGCAAATACCGCTGCAAATGCTTCCTATTTAACCAACGAAGAGAAAAATGTGGTGATGTATATGAACCTGATCCGCATTGATGGCGAAAAGTTTTATTACACATTTTTAGAAGATTACATCAATAACTACAATGCCAAAGTAAGGCAATATAGAAACTATAACGAACTGCGGATTACCCGGAATAACTCATATTATACCTCTTTATTGAAACATTTGCGCGGTGTAAAAAACCTGCAGGTATTCTACCCTGATGATAAACTCACTATGTTAAGTCGTGGTCATGCACAGGATTTAAACCGGAACAACCTCGACACGCACGAAAGCAGCAACGGCGATAAATTTTCGAAACGTTTATCCAAATACTTTCCAAACAGGGCCATGAGCGAAAATATCGATTTTGGCTATTCGAACAGCCTCGATATTGTTTGCCACCTATTATTGGATTGTGGTGTTCCTTCGCTTGGTCATCGGTTTAACTTATTAGATCAAAAATATAAGCTAAATACGGTTGGTGTGAGCATACAACCACATCCATCTTATAGCTGGTGTGCAGTGATCGATTTTGTGGCACAACCCGCCTATTATACCAATAATCAATAAAAGCTTAAATAATCTTATTCGGGCGTCAATAAAAATTAAATTGTAAATTGCGCCCCAAAATAACAGAACAGTTTTAAATAATGCGTAACGCCATTTTAGCCGTAATAGATTTTTTTCATCCTCCGTTTAAAAAATTTATTTCTTTACATAATTTCAGATATCTGGCAACTGGTGGCGGTACTTTATTACTCGGCATTTTAAGCTATTATTTCGCTTATTTTTTTATCTTTCAAACAGAAGAAGTAAACTTTGGGGTTATTGTGCTGCAAAGGGAAACGGCTTCGTTACTGGTAGATTATGCAGTGGCTATCCCAACCAGTTTTTTGCTTAATAAATATATCATATTTACCCACAGCGAATTAAAAGGCCGCGTACAGCTTTTCAGGTTTTTAAACCTGCAGTTCATTAATATTCTGGCCAATTATGTGTTATTGAAGTTCTTACTGGAACTTTTACGCGATTACCCCACTTTATCGATGCTGTCGCGGATTGTAGTTTCGGTTTTGATGGCACTTTTCAGTTATTTGTACCAGCATTACTTTACTTTCAGCGTGAAGAAAATCGGGAAAAAAGATTAATATCTTTTTGCCACGCCTAGCCGATAATTCAGGTGGGGATGCACTGATTAACACGGAATAGTAGTTGCACACCATGCCTATCCCATTTGCTTCATATAATTTATCGTTTTTTGGAAAGCAATTACGGTGCTAATTGGATTTTACAGCCCCGCTTTTCGCTTTATACCGATGAAGGATCGGTATGTCCGCTGCAATCGGGTTTAAGTGGCCACAGTGGTGCTACTATTTTTGTTTTTATAGCAAATTGCAAAGAAAAGGGTTTTTAGCCACGGAGACTCAGATTAACACGGAATAGCTTTGGCGCATGATGCCTAACCCAGGTTCATTAGCACAAACCTTTGTAAGTAAACGGGATGGAAGCGGCATCCCCGATTTTACATCGGGGATACAGCGAACAGCCCGACCGGAGCTTCACGATGGAAATACCACAGCACCTTTCCAAATCAATAATAGATTATCAACTTTATCTTTTTCACTCACCGAAACCTTTATTACCCTAACCTGTTAATTTATGCGGCTGCTTTCTTGTGAAGATAAAAACAACATCATAACTTAGCTGCCGACCAACTTATTTTCATAAAAACCATGAGCCATTTTAATGATTTTAATAATGCGCAGGTAGCTAAATTGCCCAATCATTTAATGCAATTTATTGTTGCCCAGAATTACGAAAAATATACGCCGATCGATCAGGCGGTTTGGCGTTATGTAATGCGCCAAAATTACAGTTACCTTAAAAATGTTGCTTATTATCCATATATAAAAGGTTTACAGCGTGCTGGTTTAAGTATTGAGCACATCCCCGATCTACAAACCATGAATGATAACCTGGGCAAAATTGGCTGGGGCGCAGTAACTGTTGATGGTTTTATTCCGCCTGCAGCTTTTATGGAATATCAGGCTTACCGCGTTCTGGTAATTGCGGCCGATATCCGCCAGATTAACCACATCGAATATACCCCGGCACCGGATATTATACACGAAAGTGCCGGCCACGCACCAATTATTGCCGATACCGATTACAATAACTACCTCAGTTATTTCGGATCAATCGGAGCAAAAGCCATGTTTTCGGCAAAGGATTTTGAACTCTACGAAGCCATCAGGAAACTTTCCATTTTGAAGGAAGCTGTAGATGCCGATGAATTTCAGATTGCCAAAGCAGAAAAAGAATTGCGATACATCAGCGAGAACATGGGCGAACCATCTGAAATGGCTTTACTTGGCCGTTTACACTGGTGGACAGTTGAATATGGCCTGATCGGCACTTTAGAGAATCCAAAAATTTACGGCGCCGGATTGCTTTCTTCCATCGGCGAAAGTGCAAGCTGCATGCAAGTAGATGTGGCGAAACTCTGGTATAATATTGATACCATCAATTATGCTTATGATATTACCAAACCGCAACCACAGCTTTTTGTTACCGAAACTTTCCAGAACCTGATTGATGTGCTGGAAGAATTTGCCGATACCATGGCCTTTAGAAAAGGCGGTTCGGAAAGCATTATGAAAGCCATTGCCTGTAAAAACGTAGCCACTGCAGTTTACAGTTCAGGTTTGCAGGTAAGCGGTATATTTACCGATATGGGCATTAACCCAAAAGATGAGGTTACCTTTATTAAAACCACAGGAGCATCGGCACTGGCTTTTAATGGAAAACAATTGGAGTCGCACGGAAAAGATTACCATGCAGATGGTTTTTCATCGCCGGTTGGCCGGTTAAAAGATGCAGAAAAAGCACTTAAAGATTACAATACAACAGATTTAGAGTCTGCCGGTATCATTTTAGGCGTTGAAACAGTGCTTTTATTTGAAAGCGGAATTAAAGTTGTTGGTACAGTTAAAGATATTCTCATCAGAGAAAATAAAGTTATTTTAATTGCCTTTAACGATTGTACGGTTACTGAAAGCAGTGGGAATATCCTTTTCAAACCCGAATGGGGCCCGTACGATATGGCAGTTGGCGAAAAAATTGTGTCGGTATTTAACGGTGCTGCAGATAAAGATGCATACGAGGAGATTACCCTGATCAGCGGGGAGAAAACGCATCAAATTACCTACGATGATAAAACCCTGAAATTGCATGCTTTATACAAAAAGGTTAGGGAAATTAGGGAAAGTGGCGAAAATCTTGAAGAACTTGACGGAATTTTCAAACAATTGAAAACAGATCACCGTCAGGATTGGCTTTGTGCTTTGGAAATCCTCGAAATCATCTACCATAAAAAAATTTATCACCAACTGGAAAAGGAGATCCAGGTTTATCTTGAAATTAAAGCCGGCAAAGAGTTAGATCATACAAAACTGATTAATGATGGTTTGCATGTGATTAAAAATCCGGTGAGCCAGTTGCTTGTTGAGGATTGATTTATCTTTAATTTTATTAACTTTACATTATGACAACCATCACAGTACAAGTAGATAACGAACAAAATGCAGTGCTTCTTGAAAAGATGCTCAAGGCATTATCTTTTGTAGGAGATGTTGATATCAAAACCCATCAGCCAAATATGGTTGAGGAACAAAGGGGATCTTATCAGAAATTAAAAAAAGCAATTGATAATATAGAAGGAAATTTAATGTTCAACGATATTAAGGATCCATCTAAATGGCAAAGTGATTTAAGAGATGAATGGGAAATCAATTAACTAATTTGAATATGATAATTGAAATTAAGCAACCTGTTACTAAAGAAAAAGTTCTTGAAGCAATCCAGAAGGCCTCTTCAGGAGTTGTTAAAAAATCCTTACGTAAACATTTTGGAAAACTACAACGAAACTTAGACAGTGTGGATTACCAAAAAAAGTTAAGGGATGAGTTCATTTAGTTTTGTTGCTGATACAAATTTTCTTATCGATGTACACGAGGGATTAGAGAAAACTGAGCCATTTCTTGATGGTACAGCCATTGTATCTGTAATATCCGAAATAGAACTACTTGGATGGCATCTATTATCAAAAGAAGAAAAATTATCTCTTGAATCTCTCTTGAGCGATTGTGTGATTATTGAACTGAATTCAGAAATAAAAAGAATAGCCATTTCTATACGACAAAAGTTTAAAATTAAAACACCAGATGCAATTATTGCAGCTACATCAAAATTTCTTCAAATCCCATTAGTTACATCTGATAAAGGCTTCAAATTAATTCCAGATATTGAATTAATACTGATTTAAAGTTGATTTCTTCCACTTTAACCTTTTAACTTTACATAAATTTTTAACATTTTTTAATGAACATTATAATTACAGGCGCAAGTAGCGGAATCGGTTTCGAAACGGCTTTAGAGTTTAGCTTACATAAAGAGAATAAGATTGTTGCCGTTGCACGCTCGGCCGATAAATTGCGTAAACTGCTTGAAATTGCAAGGGGCATTAATCCCGACTGCACACTTTTACCAGTAGAATTCGATATTGTAAACGACGATTATGCAGTATTGGTCCCTTTTTTAAAGGAACGCCTGGGCACTATCGATATCCTGATCAATAATGCGGGTGCATTAATTAATAAACCTTTTTTAGAAACCACAGAGGCTGATCTGGGCGAGATGTTGCAGAGCAATGTGATATCACATTTCAGGATGATCCAGAATCTTTTACCCTTAATGCAGGGCGGCAGCCATATCGTCAATATTGGCAGTATGGGCGGTTTTCAGGGCAGTGTGAAATTTCCGGGCTTATCGGCTTATTCGGCAAGTAAGGCAGCACTGCACACACTAACCGAATGTTTGGCATTTGAACTGGCCGAAACAGGGATCAAGATAAATTGCCTGGCATTAGGATCGGCGCAAACAGAAATGCTGGAAGCTGCTTTTCCGGGATATCAAAGTCCGGTGATGGCTTTCGAAATGGGGAAATATGTTGCCGATTTTGCAAAAACCGGACACAAATTCTTTAACGGCAAAATTTTACCTGTTGCGGTTACTACGCCATAATATGATAATTTTTAGTAATTTACACTTGTAATCTAAAAAACTAAAAAATATCTATGGAAACAAATTCTCCTTTTGAAACAAATTCTCCTTTTAAAACTGCCGACAATGGAAAAAACGCGGCGATAGTAAGCTACTTTTGGTTTATTGGGTGGATAATTGCCTATTTCGCCATGTATAAAGATAACAAAACAGAATTAAGCCGCTACCATTTAAAACAAACGCTGCTATTCCATTTGGTATCTACAGTGATAAGTTGGGGCTTAAGTTTATTTTTAATTCCGGTAATTTTTGCAACCGGCTTTGGAGGAAGTTATTATATTCTTCGCGTTATTCAGGTTGTACTTTTCGTATTTTGGATTATCGGATTAATTGCCGCTATTCAGGGACAAAAGAAACCTATTCCATTAATCGGCGATAAAGCTCAAACCATGTTCCCAAGTATTTAACAGAACCAAATATTTTATTTATGGTCTGGGCATTTTGCCCAGACTTTTTTGTTTCAACTCATTTTCAACATTTTAATCGACTTTAGATATTTTTTATATCTTTGGTTCCAACATATGAAGAAAATAATATTTGCCATTTCGTTTCTCATTTTGTCTGCCACGGCAGGAAAAGCCCAAACCATCTTACCCGCACAATACCAGGAACTGGTAAAGCAACTGGTTGCCAATCTGCCAAAAAACACAACCATTACCGAAAATACCAATCAAACCAATTCTACTTCACTTATTGATTTTGCCAAAAGCATGTTGGGTATCCCCTATCGTTATGCTACAAGCAATCCAAAAGTTGGTTTCGATTGCTCTGGTTTTGTAAGTTATGTGTTCAGTAATTTTGGCTTTAAAGTTCCGCGTTCTTCACGCGAATTTAGTTATGCGGGTAAAGAAACCAGCCTCGAAAATGCAAAAGTAGGTGATGTATTGATTTTTACCGGCAGTAATTCAAGAGTAAGAAGAATTGGCCATGTTGGCATTGTTTATTCTATTGACGAAAACGGGATCAAATTCATCCATGCTTCTTCGGGTAAAGCACATCAGGTAACCATTACCGATCTTGATGGGCATTACAAAGCCCGTTTTATGAAAATTGTGAGTATCCTTTAATTACTTTTTATATTTCCACATTCTTGTTTTGCCTTCTGCAAGCCACTCTAAGGTAGTTTCCAGTCTTTTTAAACGTGTAGCTTCTGTTTTGGCTTCTTCGAGCCACATTACATAATCTTTTTTGTTGGATGGACTAAAATTCTGAAAAACAGCTAAAGCTTCCGGATCTTCGTTCAAAGCCTCCATCAGGTATCCGGGAATAATAAGTTCTTTCTTTTCGGTAGATTTTGGTTTTGGCGGCAATTTTATATTGTCTTCATTTAATTTAATGGCCTGCTGAATGTAAGCAATAAGGATTTCATCCGCAGGCAGATCATCAAAAGAAGTTATTTTGCCCAGTAAACCCATGGCTTCTGAGCGTTCTTTAAAAATACCGTATTCATCGTTTATTAGGGAACCTTTCCAGAAACCAAAGGCGCAATGGTTTTTAAATGAAGCCATGTGGCAAACAGTACCTTTATAATCAAAAAAAGGCATACCCCACTTCATTTTTTCTTCGATACGTGCATCAGCTTTGTGTACCAGATTTCTTAAATGGTCCAAAATCGGAATGGCAAATTCGGCCGAATTGATGATATACTGGTCTACCTGAACGAGGGTGTGCATGGCTAAAAGTTTGGGTACTTAAATTTAAAGCAAAACTATCTTTAAAGCAAGTTCAACTTCGCCATTATTCAGAAATTTCTTTGCCAGTTCGTGCAATTCCCTTTCGCGGTTTGTACTATCGCCAATAGTGGCATCGAGCACTTCTTTCACATCAGCGTGAGTGCTGATCAGGTCGATTTCTTCGTCGCCTGGTAAATGTTCAACATTGCCCAACATCCCCAGATCATTTCCGGTTAACACTTTCGAAAAGCGGACCGATTGCGGTAAGCGGTCTACCCCTATTCCCAATTTTGCAAGGGGTTTAGCAACTTTAAACAGGTTATCGTTTGTTACCCTGCAATACCAGTCGCCACCTAAACGGGCCACAAGGTCTATTTTATGCTGATCAATTTTTCCGCTTTCATCCAAAATTTCCTCGTTAATGTGGATCAGTTTGATTTCAGCCAAAATCAGGTTTCCCGCTCCATGGCTGTCTCCTAACGGAATTACATCATTTACGACACATTCGAACTGCACTGGTGCTTCTGCAACTCTTGGCGGACGAACAAGATCTGATTTCAGCATGGTAAAACCGGCTTTTTCGAACTCATTTACACCTTTGGCGTATTCGGTACTGGCCAGGCTCATCTGCTGCACCATATCGTAATTTACAATATTGATAACACACTCTTTAATCTGATGGATATTTTCTAAAGTATGTTTGGTGGTATTATCGCGCACCCTCCGGGAAGGTGAAAAAACGCAGATCGGCGGATTGGTACTGAACATATTAAAGAAACTGAAGGGACTCAGATTGATATTCCCTTCGGCATCTACTGTTGAAGCAAAACAAACGGGCCTGGGCGCAATGGCGTATTGCAGGTAGTTCTGAAGTTCTACAGGGGTTAAATCGGAGGTGTTTAGGGTTAGCACGGGTGATAGTTTAGTTTGGCAAAAGGTTAAAAACCGAGACTAAAATTTATAAAGGCCGTCATTTCGAGCGGAGTTCAACGGAGCCGAGAAATCTGTCTTGAGATAGATCTCTCCGCTCCACTGCGTTCCGGTCGAGATGACGACTTTTCTATGAGATCCTGAAATAAATCCGATAGCTATCGGATCAGGATAACGACTTTATCTTACTTCTTCAAAGCTAAAATCGAAAAATCAGTATCAGCCTTTGTTATTGTATTGGTTAAAGCACCCAGGCCTGTAATTTCCATTTCCACCACATCACCAGGCTGCAACCACTGTACTTTATAATCAGGATCGTTAAGCAAACCTGTACCATTTAATTCCAAGAAACAGCCTGTTCCAACTGTTCCGGAACCGATTACATCTCCGGGAAGAATATCCACGCCATAGGCACAACGTTCGATAATTTCGGCAAAAGTCCAGTCCATATCTGCTGCATTTCCTTTCGAAACTTCGATACCATTTACCCTGCAGGTCATTTTAAGATCGTAAGCATTGCCCACATGTCCTTTTTTAGGTGCCACCTTATATTGCAACAATTCATCAGGGGTAACCAGCCACGGACCGATTACGGTAGAAAAATCTTTTCCTTTGGCAGGGCCTAAATTTAAGAGCATTTCTTCCATTTGTAAGGTGCGGGCGCTCATATCGTTCATTACCATGTATCCGGCAATGTATCCATCAGCCTCAGCAGCCTTTATATTTCTTCCTTTTTTACCGATAACTACAGCAAGCTCCAGTTCGAAATCTAGTTTATCAAAATGATCGGGCATGCATTCAATTTCGCCGGTACCCTGGATAGCGTTATGATTGGTAAAATAAAAGATCGGGTATTCATCAAACTGCGGAATCATATCAACCTTTCTGTTTCTGCGGGCCGCTGCCACATGCTGACGGAATGCATATCCATCACGGCAACTGGCAGGATGCGGAACAGGGGCAAGTATTTCATAAAAAATTTCTTCTTTCGCGTTGAGGCTTCCCTCTTTAATCTGATCATCAACACGTTTTGCCCTTTCCATCAATACCTCACCGCCCTGCAGAAATTCGTTCATGTTATCAGGAATCAGCTTATCGCAGCTATTTAAGTTATAGATATGCCCATCTACAAACACACCAAGATGCTCTCTATCTTCGGTTTTATAGGATACTAGTTTCATATATCATTTGGTTAAATACGCGGTAAAGCTAAGCAATTAGCCTATTCAAAATCAAACTTGACTGTATTATTTTAACACAGCATATTGTTGAAGGTTTGGTTTGATGAGCGGGAAATCTTTGGGCTGCAGGTTTTTGTACCTTTTTTTATTGGAGAGTAAATTACCGATCAATAATCCGCCCGATACACCTACAGGTACACCCGCAGCTATAAGCACTACAGATTCTACCAGTTTATCACTTTTGGCGGCCAGTATAAAAAAGGTAAGTCCGCCGGCAATGGCCAACGGAGCAACAATACCCCTGCGGTGAATGGATATCGCGCTGATGTTATCGGCATTGATTTTTACCGTATCCTTCCGGTTCCTGATAACCGTTAAGCCTTCATCTGAAACGGCATAAAAAATACCCCTGGTGGCATTTCCGCTCCGGTCTACAACCCTAACATTATATTTGGCTTTATGCTGTGCAAAACCGGTGTAACTTAATGCAAGAAATACAAGGAATGTAAAAATAAATTTCATAGGGGATAGTAATATAAATAAGTAATTAAAGGTAATTAAAATTTCAACTTTTAAATAAAATACTTACCTTGGCTGAAGTAAAACCATGATCTTAAAAGCATTACATATTACCCTTGTTAACGACGCCATTGCGGCACGCCGTTACAAGATGCTATCCAAGCTGATCATGGCGCAATATTCTCTGTAATTTACCCGCCCTTTCTTTTTAATCGAAACGCAATTGTGTTTTGATTGTTTATTTTATTAAGATTTTTTCTTTCTAACCATAACATCATTTTATTATGCCTATTTATCACAAATTAGGGCAAATTCCAGCTAAACGCCACACGGTTTTCCGTAAACCCGACGGAAATCTTTATGCCGAAGAATTGGTATCAACCGAAGGCTTTTCCAGTTTATATTCGCTGGTTTACCATTGCCATCCGCCAACCATTGTTAAAAGCCTGGGCGAAGCTTACAGCGTAGAACCTAAAATTGCACGAGAGAAACATTTAAAGCACACCAGCTTAATCGGTTTCAATATTAAACCTGAAGATGATTTTTTAAAAAGCCGTAAACCGGTACTGGTAAATAGTGATTTGCACATCGTTTTAGCCGCCCCAAGAAAATCAATGACTGATTATTTCTATAAAAACAGCCAGGCTGATGAAATGATCTTTGTGCACGAAGGTTCAGGAAAACTGAAAACCGGTTTTGGCGAAATCAAGTTTGCTTATGGTGATTACCTCATCATCCCCAGGGGAACCATTTACCAGATGGAATTCGACAATGAACAGAACAGGCTTTTCATCGTAGAGAGTTTTAGTCCGTTGAGGCCACCAAAACGGTACTTAAATCAGTTTGGTCAGCTAATGGAACATTCGCCTTATTGCGAACGCGATTTAAGATTACCCGAAAACCTGCGAACCCACGATGAATATGGCGATTTTAAGGTATTAATCAAAAAACAGGGCTTAATCTATCCCTATACTTATGGTACACACCCTTTTGATTACGTAGGCTGGGACGGTTACCACTACCCTTATGCCTTCTCGATCCACGATTTTGAGCCGATAACGGGCCGTTTGCATCAACCACCCCCGGTACACCAAACTTTTGAAGGGCACAATTTCGTAGTCTGCTCTTTCGTACCACGCAAATACGATTATCACCCCGATTCGATTCCGGCACCATATAACCACAGCAATGTAGATAGCGATGAAGTACTTTATTATGTGGATGGCGATTTTATGAGTCGTAAAAGCGTAGTTAAAGGACAGATTACGCTACACCCGGGCGGCATCCCCCACGGACCGCATCCCGGAACGGTAGAAAAATCAATAGGGAAAGAAAAAACAGATGAACTGGCGGTAATGATCGACCCTTTTAAACCTTTAATTCTTACTCAGGATGCGTTGGATATTGAAGATGAGAATTACCACAAAAGCTGGCAGGAAGGATAGGTTTTTAGTCTTGAGTCTATAGTCCGAAGTCGGGAAGACCGGGGTCCGAAGATTAGGTGGTTAAAGAATACCTTAGTCTTAAGTCCGAAGTCTATAGTCCGAAGTCGGAAGACCGGGGTCCGAAGATTAGTGCAACTTAAAACAATTCAACGTCCAACCTTACAACAATTAACAACAACATTACAACATACAAAACAATGGAAACACAAACATTTGCAGAAAAAATATCAAAAGCACCAGATTTTCTGCCTATTAACGGAACAGATTATATCGAATTTTATGTGGGCAATGCCAAACAGGCTGCGCACTATTATAAAACCGCATTTGGTTTTCAAAGTTTGGCTTATGCCGGACCAGAAACCGGTGTGCGCGACCGTTCTTCGTATGTATTGCAACAGGGAAAAATCAGGTTGATTTTAACTACAGCATTAAAATCAGATCACCCGATTTCGGAACATGTTAAGAAACATGGCGATGGAGTAAAAGTACTGGCCCTTTGGGTAGATGATGCTTACAGTGCATTTGAAGAAACCACTAAACGTGGCGCGAAACCGTACATGGAACCTAAAACCTTAACAGACGAGTATGGTGAAGTTAAAATGAGCGGGATTTATACTTATGGCGAAACCGTACACATGTTTATTGAGCGCAAAAACTATAACGGTACATTTATGCCAGGTTACCGTGTTTGGGAAAGCGATTATCAACCGCAAGATGCCGGCCTTTTATACATCGATCATTGTGTGGGCAATGTGGGCTGGAACCGTATGAACGAGGCTGTACAATGGTATGAAGATGTAATGGGTTTTGTAAACATCTTATCGTTTGATGATAAACAGATCAACACAGAGTATTCAGCCTTAATGAGCAAGGTGATGAGCAACGGGAACGGTTATTCAAAATTCCCGATCAATGAGCCTGCCGAGGGTAAAAAGAAATCGCAGATTGAAGAATACCTCGAATATTATGAAGGCGAAGGCGTACAGCATATCGCTGTGGCTACAAAAGATATCGTAAAAACCGTTAAAGAATTAAAATCACGTGGGGTAGAATTTCTAAGCGCTCCGCCGGAAGCTTATTACGATATGATGCCGGAACGTGTAGGTAAAATTGACGAAGAAATATCATTGTTGGAAAGTCTGGGCATTTTAGTTGATTGTGATGAGGAAGGTTATCTTTTACAAATTTTCACCAAACCGGTTGAAGATCGCCCTACCCTTTTCTTCGAAATTATTCAGCGTAAAGGAGCGCAGAGCTTCGGTGCCGGTAATTTTAAAGCACTTTTCGAATCTTTAGAGCGCGAGCAGGAATTACGAGGAAATTTATAAGCAATTCGTCATCTCGAGCGGAGCATAGCGTAGTCGAGAGATCTGTTTCGAGGTAGATCTCTCCGTTTCGCTGCGCTTCAGTCGAGATGACGTCTTCTTAGTTTACAAAACCTCCCCCAAGTGTTTATAATTCGATTTTATGGTATCTAAAACTTCACTCATTTTACCACCAAGCATTAGTTTTGCCATAGATTCGGTCATGCCTTTTATCTGTGCCCATTCTATTTTTGGTGGCATCGCCAAAGCATTAGGATTGGTCATGATGTTTAACAGTACAGGTCCTTCCTCACTTAATGCATGACTGATCGCTGTTTCCACCTCTTCGGGTTTAGCTACTGTAATTCCTTTAAAACCCATGGCCTGGGCCACTAAAGCAAAATCGGGATTGATCATATCCGTTTCGTTATCGGGCAAACCATCAACTTCCATTTCCAGTTTCACCATTCCAAGCGCCCTGTTATTAAAAACAATCAGTTTTATCGGCAGATTATATTGTTTAATGGTTGCCAGATCGCCTAAAAGCATCGATAAACCACCATCACCACAAAGTGCAATTACCTGCTGCTGGGGATGAGCCAACGCAGCCCCTATTGCCATTGGCATTGCATTGGCCATAGAGCCATGGTTAAAAGAACCCAGCATTTTACGTTGGCCTGTGCCATCGATAAAACGGGCTCCCCATACACAGCACATTCCGGTATCAACCGTAAAAATCGCATCATTTGCTGCTAGGCGGTTCAGGGTTTCGGCTACAAATTCGGGCTGGATTTTATTCTCTTCACCCTGATCTTTAACATAAACCTGCTGCGTTTCTTTCACTTTCTGATAAAACTCCAATTGAGACTTTAAAAAACTATCATCTTTCTTTTCTGCAACACGTGGTAATAATGCTTTGATCGAATCGCTGATATTTCCAAATAGTCCCATGCTTAATTTGGCCCTTCTGCCCAAACGTTCAGGTTTTTCATCAATCTGCACAATCTTATTCTTAACGGGCATAAAGTTTACATAAGGGAAATCAGTACCCAGTAAAAGCACCACATCGGCTTCATGCATGGCATGGTAACCCGATGGCTGGCCTAAAAGGCCCGTCATGCCTACTTCATAAGGGTTATTATATTGGATGCCCATTTTACCGCGGAAAGAAAATCCAACAGGTGCCTTTAACTTGGCAGCCAGTTCAACAACTTCATCATGTGCATCAGCAGCACCTATACCACAGTAAAGCATAATTTTCTTTTCGCTGTTCAGCAAAGAAGATAATTCACTTAATTCAAAATCTGATGGACGGATTACGGGCTTATTGCTGAACAATTGCATAGAAGTTACACTTTCTACCGCATCAAGTTGTGCCACATCGCCGGGCAAACCGAGTACAGCCACACCTTTTTTATGAATAGCATGTTGAACAGCCGTTTGGAACATCCTTGGTGCCTGCTCGGCAGTGGTGGCTACTTGGTTATAATAACTACAATCGTCGAATAATTTTATAGTGTTCGTTTCCTGAAAAAAGTCCATCCCAAATTCACCTGTAGGGATGGTTGAGGCAATGGCAATTACCGGAACATGCGATCGGTGTGCATCGTAAAGTCCGTTGATCAAATGTACGTGTCCTGGTCCGCAGCTACCCGCGCAACAGGCAATCCCATCAAGTTCGGCTTCGGCAGCAGCTGCAAAAGCACCCACCTCTTCATTGCGTACGTGGATCCACTTTATTTTGCCGTTTCTTCTTACGGCATCGTTAAAATAATTCAAACTGTCTCCGGTAACGGCATAAACTCTTTTTACGCCAACCTCAACCAGCATTTCAACCAGTTGTTCTGCAACATTTTTACCCATGAAAGTATTTTTTAATAAGGGGGATTTATATACCTAATAAATAGCCGAAGCGGGTATATTGTTTTAAACAAAAGGTATAAATGAAGCCATTATGACTTGGCAAAACATTAGACTATAAATTGTAACATAAGTAAAGCGATATCAGCAGGGTGAAGTTTTCTTCACTAAAACTTCATAAATGAAGTGCACCTTTGAAATAACAAAACACGAAGCGATTTCAATTTTGTTAAATTCTAAAAACTCATAATTAGTTTTTTAGTTTTCCGGTTACCCTTATCTGATACCTCATGTATTGCAAAATACATGAGGTTTTTTTTATTAAATTAGCTAATATACCTATCCCATAAGTTATGAAAAGCAAATTGAGCACAATTCTAATTTCAACGCTATGCTTATTTAATTTTGGTTTCGCCCAGGCAAAATCAACGGTTCCCAGCTATTTTTCAGAAAAAGTGTTCAATGGTTTCTTTCCACAGCGGAATAAATTTTACAGTTACGCTTCATTCAGCAAAGCCATCCTGGCCATGTCTTTTATTAAAATAAAGATTGAAAAACGTGGCGACTGGATTTATAAAATCACCAGAACAGATAAAAGGAATAATAAAGAAACCGTGATCAGGCAGGATAAAGACTGGAACGAAACCTGGGCAAAAGCAAAACCCTACAGCATTTTAAATATCGATTATGCCGATTTTGGTGCTTCCAAAGATAACAATGTAAATAAGAAAGAGCTTGCCGCATTGTTTGCACATATTGCCCACGAAACCCGCAACGGGATCAACAATAAATACAATGATGGTTTAATGCTTAGTCATGAACTGGATACCAATGCCAATTATGTTATTGCCAATGTAAACTATCCTGCCGTAGCCGGAAAAAAATATTATGGTCGTGGTCCCATCCAACTGAGTTACAATAGTAATTATGGGTTTGCTTCGGGCTGTATTTTCGGGGATAAAAATATCTTGCTCAAAAATCCGAGCCTGGTTGGCACAAACGCCATTACAGCATTTGAAACGGCAATTTATTTCTGGATGACCCCGCAGGGTGCAAAACCATCGCCGCATAATGTAATTACAGGTAAATGGAAACCAACCGCTGCCGAAGCGCAAAAAGGATACAGGGCAGGTTTCGGCATGACAATTAATATTGTGAATGGCGCATTAGAATGTAATAAAGGAACCGAAATGCCAGCAATGAAAGATCGCATTGGTTTTTACCAGTATTTTTTGAAAAAGCTGAATGTTACAGATCCTAACTGTTCTTGCGATTGTGCGAAAATGGAGCCTTATCCGGGTTGAGAGGTTGAGTTTTTAAAGCCAAAGAAGTCAAGTTTTAAAAACTTGACTTCTTTAACTATTCCGTACTTTCTTTAAGCATCTGGTACAAATCTGTAGCTCCGCCATCAAATTTAGTTCCGTTTACATAAAATGATGGTGTACCGTTTACGCCACTGCGTATACCACTGTCGAAGTTATCTTCAATGATGGTTTTAATCTCTTCCGAAGCACTATCTTTCTGGAATTGCTCCAAATCCAATCCAATGGTTTCGGCCAGTTCATAAAATAACTCGCCATTTAATCGGTATTGATTTTCGTAAAGGGCATCATGCATTTCCCAAAATTTACCTTGTAATGCCGCTGCTTCCGCTGCAATTGCCGCCGGAAAAGCATATTCGTGCGCATTGGCCAAAGGAAAATGGCGGAAAACAAATTTGATCTGATGACCAAATGTTTCCTCAATTTCTTTCATAATGGGATAAGCATCACCACAGAAAGGGCATTGGTAATCGCCAAATTCTACTATGGTAATACTTGCCGAATCATCTCCCTGGATATGATCCTGACTATTTATTTCGGGTTTTAATGTGCTCATCTTATTTCTTGCTTAATTCTTCCAACACTTCCAAAATACCATCTGCACCAGGATTAACGGCTATTGGAGACAAATAACTCCAGGCAATTTTGCCTTCTTTATCAATTACGAAAAGTGCCCTTTTACTTTCGCCAACTTCTTCATCATATACACCATAAGCTTTAGATACAGCACCTTTTGGTTCAAAATCGGCCAATAAAGGGAAGTGCAGTTTCCTATTTTCTTCGAAAGCCACATGGCACCAAACGCTATCAACCGAAACACCAAAAATCTGTGCATCGTATTTGCTAAAATATTTCAGCATCTCGTTGTAAAGAGCCATCTGGTCGCTGCAAACGGGACTCCAGTCGGCGGGATAAAAAGCCAGGATGACGTTTTTTCCTTTAAAATCTTTAAGTTTTATTTTTTGATCGGGGGTAGCATTCAATTCGAAATCTGGTGCTGTAGCGCCTTTTTCTAACATATCCGGGAGTTTAAATTCAAATCGTTTATTAATTAACAGTATAGCCTAACTGTTGTTTGAGTTTTGGGATAAAAGCCTAACCTAATTTTTGTCTTTTAATTAAATAAGACTGGAGGATGGGATAAAAACCCTGGTTCATATCGGCATCAATCAGGTCGATTTTATATTGGGCACATTTCAGGGCAATTTGCTGCCGGTAACTCGAAACCGCAGCAGTATAGTTATCTTTTACCTGGTTGGTATGCACCTTAATGGTTTCGCCTGTTTCCATATCGATAAACTGGTACGGGCGGTTTTCAAAATTAAAATCAACTTCTTTTGATTGATCTACGACGTTAAAAACCACTACCTCATGTTTGTTAAACTTTAAATGCTGTAATGCATCAAAAAATTCATCTGTTTTATCAGTACTGGTTTGCGTGTTAAACAGGTCACTGAAGATGATTACCAACGAGCGTTTATGAATCAGTTCTGCCACCTGGTGTAAAGCCTCGCTTAAATTCGTCTGCGCATTTACTTTTGGTTTCTGCAACAGTTCTTCCAGCTGCGTAAATAAATATTTCTGGTGTACTGTAGTCGATTTCGCCGGCGAATTGAGCAGTATTTCATCCGTAAATAAACTCAATCCAAAGGCATCGCGTTGTTTCTTTAACAAATACATTAAAGATGCCGCAGCCTGTATCGAGAAAATCAGCTTGTTGTTTTTGGGTTCCGGAAAATACATTGATGAAGAAACATCAATCACAAACTGGCAGCGCAGGTTGGTTTCTTCCTCAAAACGTTTGCTGTAAAGTTTATCGGTTTTGGCGTATAATTTCCAGTCGATATTTTTAACATTATCGCCGTTGTTGTATTGACGGTGCTCGGCAAACTCTACCGAAAAGCCATGAAACGGACTTTTATGCAAACCGGTAATAAAACCTTCTACCACTTGCTGGGCAAGCAATTCTAAATTACCATAGCTTGTTTCGTTCTCGTAGTTTACCGCCTGCATATGGTAAAGCTAATAAAAGATTTATTAAAAAGCCAAGACTTCCGAAGTTTCAAAAGGAACAGCACCGGCCAACCTCAGCAGTTGGATGCCGGAACCATAAACAGACAAGTGAAAACTGATCGGGGTGTTGCCAAATGGTCGGGCTTTTCAGGGCTGCGCTGCGATACCAATTAAAACCCGGAACTGAACCCTTACAATCCCTATCGCAAAATTATTGCTTTAAAAGCCCCGCAGTTTTTCGAAACCAGTGTGGTTTTGTGTGGCAAAAAAATTATTTTAGCTACATGCAATACAATCACTTGCTCAACAGCATTAAAACCACCCTTCAAAAAAGTAAAGTAGAAAAACTGGCTGCCATTGCTTCTGATGAAACCTTTTCGGTTAAAGACCTGATCGATTTAAGCTTTTATCATGATGAGCAGATCGGCTTTAGGGCTGCATGGATATTAGAAAATGTATTTACTGCGCATCAGCAAAGGTTTTTGCCGCATGTATACTATTTCTTAGAAAAACTACCGTTACAACATAATCTATCAGCACTTCGGCATTATGTTAAAATTCTAGCCTTTATGACGAAGAAAAATGCTAATATAACTGTTAAAAAGATCATTTCTGACTATGATACCGATACATTGGTAGAAGTGGTTTTTGCCTGGCTTATTGATGAAAAGATTCCGGTTGCTATTAAATCCCATTGCCTTAATATCCTGGCAAATTTAAATTGGAAGCACAATTGGATAAGAGAAGAGCTGCTGCAAACCATGGATTTTCTGGTGGATAAGGAAAGTGTTGGCTTTTTTGCAAAGGTAAGGCAGATCAGGAAACAGTTTTCAGTTGGCAGTTAGCGGTTTTGAGTTGGCAGTTCTCAAACCCTCAACCGTCTTACCTTCTGCCTTCCGCCTTATAAGCTCTTTAACCTTATATCGGTTAGCATAAAGTCAAATCTTCCAAAAGAGATCAAATTTGCACTACCTTTCAGCTTTAGTCTTTCAGCTTTTAGCTATTTTTACGAAATGAGTACAACATACGAAATCATCTCAAAAGTTATAAAAGAACGTCGCAGTATTTTTCCTGCCAGTTATATTAAAAAAGAAATCCCGGTTGAAGTCATCAATCAGATTTTAGAAACAGCCAATTACGCGCCAACACATAAACTAACCCAGCCATGGCGTTTTGTGGTGATCAGGAAAGCAGGTTTGGGCAAATTAGGTGAAGAACTGGGCAGGTTATATAAAGACATGGTTAGTCCGCAACAGTTTTTGCAGAAAAAGTACGATAGTTTTGCCGAGAAAACCAGCCAGTCTGATTGTATTATTGCCATCAATATGCAGTTAAGCGGTAAAATACCTGAGTGGGAGGAGCTTGCGGCAGTGGCGTGCGCGGTACAAAACATGGCCTTAACCGCCGAAAGTTTGCAGGTAGGTGCTTACTGGAGTTCGCCACCACTGATAGATTATCTGGGCGATTTTTTAAGCCTGAGTGAAAATGAAAAATGTATCGGTTTGTTTTATATGGGCTATCATAACGAAAAACCATGGGCACCCAACAGAACTGCTATTGAAGAAAAAGTAAGGTGGATTGAGGATTAGTTTTCAGTCCACAGTCCGCAGTCTTTAGTCTCTAGTCTGGTTTATTGGTTCACTGTTCAATCGTTCATTAAGCTAACTGTTCAAATTAGTTAATGGACTCTAAAAGTGAGTGTTTTTAATTAGCAGGTATTTTTAATTATTCACGAGTACTCTACTTTGGACTGCCGACTTCGGACTATTTACATCATCCATCAAACATCTTCCATTTTACATCATTTATATGTCTGCATTAAAATCTAACCTCTATCAGCTTTGCTTAACTTTTATCCAGAACAGGATAGAAAATATCGAATATTCACTGCAGCAGGCCAGGCAGGCTTCTAATGATGATACTAAAAGCAGTGCCGGTGATAAATACGAAACCACGCGTGAAATGATGCAACAGGAAATGGACCGCAACAATAAACTGTTATATGAAGCCGGGCAACAAAAAATTGCTCTTCAACAGGTAGAAAATGTTGAAGCAGGTAAAGTGGTTAAAAACGGTAATGTGGTACTAAGCTCCGAAGGTAACTTTTACATTAGCATTAGCGCGGGTGAACTCAATACCGACGGACAGAAATTCTTTGCTGTATCGCAGGCTTCGCCTATTGGCAGATTTTTGATCGGGAAAGCGGTAGGTGAAAGTTTTAAGTTTAACGGCAAGGAATATTTGGTGAAAGAGATATTGTAGAAAAAATCGTCATCTCGACCGAAACGCGACCTGTACCGATTCTTCATCGGTAGTGGAGCGCCTGCCCGTACAGGCGGGGAGAGATCTACCTCGAGATAGATTTCTCGACTTCGTTACGCTCCGCTCGAAATGACGGCGATATATTATAGTGATCTTTTTAAACTTCGCAAATTACCTAATCCCCATGCGTTGCGCAAAAGCCGGTACCAAATAGGTTTTTAAATCTGCATAAGGAATAAACACCACAATCTGCCCCTGGGCGTAACTGGCTACTTCGTAAGGATTGTACATAAATGCAATTCCATTGTTGTTGAAGTAGAAATTATTGTTCGGTTTGATGAAATCGTCGAAGAGTACAGTACTTATTGCATCTTTAGCCTTAATATTATATTCTTTACGGAGGTTACGTTCTAAAATTCCCTGTAAAGTGTTCGAATCTACTTTAATAATATCGCTCAAAACCATTTGTTTTTTGTTCTTCACATCAAGGCAGTACATTACACTGCTATAATTTCCGTGTGCACCGCCTGTGTAGGCATCGGCTAAAAAATCAATTACTACATAACCATTATCATTGTAGCTTATGGATTGCTGGGTGTTGTTGGTGTAATTCATCCAGGCCTGGAAATCATCGTCGCGACCATTTTTCTGTTGTTCGGCAACCTGTATTTTGTAATCTTTAAAATAATCGGTAGCGATATTTTTAAAACCGGTTGAAAGGGCTACCTGTGGACCTAGATCTAATATTTTTTTAAGTTGAGTATTTAACCAGGTACTGTATTCGTCAGTATTTTTACTTTCGAGGTACTCAAAACTGATCTGTGCAGCTGGAGATTTGGCCTGGTTAGTAAAAGCTTTAACTGAATCTTCGTAAATACCTGCTTTAAACTGGTAACTTCCTTCAGGATATTTTTCTGTAAGCACTATTGGAAATTTTTTGGCTTTATCACCACTTTCCCATTTGCCATTAAAGCCATTTCCGTTCCACTTCAGGGCCAAATGCGGCGATTTAAAATCCTGTGTAAAGTACGATTCATAGTAACTGTATTCGGTAAGTATAATGCTATCTTTACCAATCAGGGTATCGGTTGAGAGGTTAAGCCATGAACCATCATAATAATAAGAGCCGCTTACATCATCATTAACCTTTTGCAGGTGCATGATTACCTTTTTGCCCGCAATGGTGCCCTCCAGCCTCTTATAAAAAGTATTACCAAGTTCTGTTTTGGCACTTGCAGTACTATCGGTCGTTCCGATGCTATTGTTTGTGCTTTTTGGGTTGTTACAGGCAGATAATATGGTTATTACGAAAAGGCATATCAGGCAGGTATACTTCATAAGGCTTAATTGTTGTAATGTTACAAGGTTGTAAAGTTGAAACGTTGAGTTGATTTCAAGATTCTACCTTTTTGCAAATGTTTAAAAGTTAAAGATTGGAATATTATATATGGCGGTTGCATTAACCTTCCAACATTTAAACCTTTCAACATTTAAACCCCTTTTATTTAGCTTTTGTTTTATTAAAGCTCTTATTAATGCTGTAATAAAGGTTTTTTGCAGTGTATCTTCCCGGGTCTATAATTCTTCTGATGGTGTAAAGCGGATAATTTTCATTCCTTGCGGTTGACAGGATAAAGGCGGCTTTAAATCCGTGTTCCTTTAACTTGTGCAGGGTCGAAGATTTAGAAACACCATAAGGAAAGGCAAAATATTCAACTTTTTTGCCGGTAATCTGTTCCAGTTTTTTTGTTGGTTCATCAATCTGGGTAGTCCAGTCGGCATCGGTAAACTGGGCGAAATTTTTATGATCGTAGGTGTGGCTGGCAATGGTATTTCCTTCGTCTGATAATTGTTTAATCTGCTCTTTGGTCATGTAATTAATCCTTCCTTTTCTACCGATGGAAACCGTCATGATAAAATAAACACCTTTAAAACCATATTTTTTCAGTGTAGCGTTTCCTACGGTAAACTGATCTTCGTCGGTATCATCAAAACTGATGATGATTGGTTTTTCGGGTAATTTGGCACCGTAAACCAGGTAATTGTACAAGTCATCAGGCTGAATGGTGTGGTAACCGCTATCGGCCAGCATTTTAATGTGCTCGCGGAATTTATCAGGCGCAATAATATCGTCGTGTGCCCTTTTGCTATCGCTTGCAATGTTGTTCCTGATCTGGTGATAACACAATACAGGTACCTCCCTGCGGGCCATAATGGTTTTATTATCCGCAGGTTTTGTATTCGTAGTATCTGTTTTAACCTGTTGCCCGGTGGTATTGTTTACAGCTGTTTTTTCCTTTTGCTTATTACCTGAACATGCCATTGAAAATGATCCCAAAAATAAGATGGATAATAGCGTGCGAACGGCCGGTTTTAAATGTGCATTCAATTTGTTGTGATTTTATTTGATCAAAGATAGAGCGTTTTCAGAAAGGATAAAGTCTTTTTCGTAAGTACATAAAAAACAAAATCCCGACTATTCCCGGGATTGATGTTTAAAAACTATTTTTAATGCTGTTGCTTAATGTTTTTGGCGACCAGTAACCGCTTGCAATAATCCTGCGGATGGTAAATAACGGATCTTTTTCATCACGTTTGGTCGATAACTGGTAAGCCATCCTGAAACCGCGTTTTTTCAGTTCAGGGATTCCTTCCGCATTCCATAAACCAAAGGGATAAGCAAATTCGGTCATTTTTTTGCCTGTAATTTCTTCCAGTTTTTTGGTTGGTTTATCCAACTGTTCTTCCCAGTCTTTACCGGTGTATTTTTTAAAGTTCTTATGATCATAAGTATGGCTTCCGATGATGTTGCCCTCGTCGGAAAGTTGTTTAATCTGCTCCTTGGTCATGTAATCTACAAACTTCCCTTTGCGGCCGATCGAAACCGTCATGATAAAATAAACCGCCTTGTACCCCAGTTTCTCTAAAGTTGGGCGTACAATGGTAAACTGATCCATATCGGTATCATCAAACGTTAACATAATGGGTTTGCTCGGCAGGGCAGCTCCTGTGTTCAGGTAAGCATAAAGCTGATCGGGCAAAATGGTATGGTAACCGCTATCGGCCAGCATTTTCATCTGGTCTTTAAAATTCTGGATTTCTACAATATAATCTTTACCTACTTTTCCATCGGTCGGTTTCCAGTTTCTTACCTGGTGGTAACATAAAATAGGTACCTGTTTGCGGGCCAGAATGGTTTTAGCATCGGCAACTTTTATTTTAGATACATCAACCGGTGTACCGGTATTTTCGGTGCTTTTAGCGGTTTGTACGGTAGAGTCTTTAACGGCCGAACTTTCTGGCTGGGATTTAGACTGGCAGCTGGCAAATAAAATTGCTCCTGCGCTTATGATGGTTAAAAAACTGTATTTCATTTTTGGGATATATGGTTACAAAACTATAAAATCCGTCAATTATTCAGCTATCAAAATAAATTGTGTTAATAATTATTTTGCCTAAAGGAAATTACAAAACTATCGCTTTTATTACATGTTAAAGTACATTTAATATGCTTTTATTGAATAATTTAGCAGCTCAAACAAATTTTGATGAATAAACTTTATAAACTCCTGCTGTGTGCGCAGCTTTTATCTTTAACTGTAGCGGCACAAACCAAAACATTTACCATAACCGAAAATATTCAGCCACAACCTAAGGCAAATTATCAGCTTGCATCGCGTTTTTCGCCAAATAAGCTAAAGAAAATGGTGTATTCTACTGCTGTAGATCCACATTGGTTAAAATTGAGCAATCGTTTCTGGTACACTTTCGAAAGCCCTAAAGGAAAATTCTGGTACCTGGTAGATCCTGCTGCTAAAAGCAAAAAATTACTTTTCGATAATTCTAAACTGGCAGCCGATATTACCTTGATCGTTCGCGACCCGTTTGATGCGGAACATTTACCGCTGGAGAACCTGAAATTTGCTGCAGACGAAAAAAGCATTTCTTTCGAAATCAAAAGCACGGTAGATGAATTGAAAAAGGACCGTAAAGACAAAAAAGCGGCCGATTCGATGCAGAAGAAAATTTATTCTTTCAAATACGAACTGGCCAGTGCTAAATTAACCGAAGTACCGAATTTCAGCAAACCAAAGCCTAAACCAGCCTGGGGTTCTGTAGCACCCGATTCGTCGGCCATTATCTTCTCCCGCAATTATAACCTCTACTGGATGGATAAGGATAATTATAAAAAAGCGGTTAAAAATGAAGACGACAGTACCATTGTAGAGCATCAGTTAACCAAAGATGGTGTTAAGTTTTATTCTTACGGAAGTGATGGAGATGGTGAAAACAACGTAGAAAACGAAAAAAACAATAAAAAACGCCGTGGTGCTTATGTGCTTTGGTCGCCAAATTCGAAGTATTTTGTATTGGACCGCACCGATTCGCGTAAGGTGAAGGATCTTTGGGTAATTAACAGCGTTACACCTGGCCGCCCGACGTTAGAAACCTATAAATACCAGATGCCGGGTGAAGCCGAGGCACCTCAGGATGAGGTTTTATTATTCGATTTTGCAGCAAAATCATATAAAAAATTAAGTGTTGCTGCCTTTAAAGATCAAAGTGTTTCGGTATGGAGCAAACCTTCGTTAAATAAAGACCGTGACAACGAATTCCGTCCGTCAATTTGGTTGGGTAATGATAGCCGCTTTTATTTCTCGCGCACCAGCCGCGATTTAAAACGCATTGATATCGGTACGGTTGATATTGCCACAGGTAAAGTTACACCAATAATTGACGAGCGTTTTAATACCTATGTAGAAGTAAACCGCCCGGGTTTGGTAAACGACGGTAAAGAACTGATCCACTGGAGTGAGCGCGATGGCTGGGCGCATTTTTATCTTTTTGATGAAAATGGTAAACTGAAAAACCAGATTACCAAAGGTGCTTTCCACTGCGAAAGTATTGTAAATATCGACGAGAAAAAACGCATACTTTATTTTACCGCAAACGGACGCGAAGGCAAGGAAGATCCATACTATCTGCATTTATACAGCATCAATTTTGATGGTTCGAACATGAAATTGCTAAATGCCGGCGATTTTGATCATCTGGCCAACATGAACGATAACAATACTTTTTTTGTTGATAATTATTCGAGGGTAAACACGGCACCAAAAGCTACTTTATATGATGGAGCAGGCAGAAAAGTAATGGATCTCGAAACTACCGATCTTTCGCTGTTGATGGCGGCCGGATACAAATTCCCTGAGCCGTTTAAAGTAAAAGCCGATGATGGTATTACCGATTTATATGGTGTAATGTATAAACCATTCGATTTCGATCCGAACAAAAAATATCCGATCATCGAGTATGTGTATCCGGGCCCGCAAACCGAAGCGGTAAACAAAGCCTTTAGTAAAAGTATGGACCGTACCGAGCGTTTGGCACAGTTTGGTTATATTGTAATTACGGTTGGTAACCGCGGTGGTAACCCGTCGCGTTCTAAATGGTACCACACTTATGGTTATGGTAACCTGCGCGATTATGGTTTGGCTGATAAAAAAACAGCTATTGAGCAACTGGCAGCTAAATATGCTTATATAGATGAAACTAAAGTAGGCATAACCGGTCACTCGGGTGGTGGTTTTATGTCAACAGCGGCCATGCTGGTTTATCCCGATTTCTTTAAAGCTGCGGTTTCTAACGCCGGCAACCACGACAATAGCATTTATAACCGCTGGTGGAGTGAGAAACACCATGGTGTAAAAGAAATTATTTCGTTAAAAGGCGATACTTCATTTAAATACAGCATTGACAAAAACCCTGATCTGGCTAAAAACCTTAAAGGTCATTTGTTATTGATGCATGGTGATGTAGATAACAATGTGCATCCGGCAAACTCCATCCGTGTGGCAAACGCATTGATGAAAGCCGGTAAACGTTTCGATTTCCTGATTATTCCGGGTCAGCGACATGCCTTTGGTGATATGACAGAATATGCTTTCTGGAAACTTGCAGATCACTTTAATAAATATTTAATCGGCGATTTCTCTACCCCAAGCGATGTAGACCTGGTTGAAATGGACAGGGATATTGAACAGAACGGGAAGTAAATACGAATTGAAAAAAAATGCTAAGGTTCGTGTCTCTACGAACCTATAAGTTTTAAAAGTGGCCTATGGAAACATAGGCCATTTTTGATATATACAAAGAATGCTGGGCAAACCGTGCATCCGTGGTAAAACAGCTGCCGGCCAAGGTTCTTGTCTCCATGAGTCATTATTTAATTAAAACTGACCTTTCGTTTCCAAAAAAAAATCCCGAATTCAATAAATGAATCCGGGATTAATATTTTAAAAAACTTTATAAGTCTAAATTTATTTCTTTGCTATCCTGTACAAATGTCCGTTATCGGTTACTGAGTAGAGCGCACCGTCTTTTCCTTCTACCATATCGCGGAAACGTTCGCTTTTGCCTTCCAATAATCTTTCTTCGCCAACAACTTTATTGTCTTTAATTATCAAACGGATAATGTGCGAGCCACCTAAACCACCCACAAATAAATTGCCTTTCCACTCGGCTATGCTGTTGCTGTTATAAAAAGCTATACAGCCCGGTGAAATACTTGGATTCCAGTAATAAACCGGTTGTTCCATGCCTTCTTTCTGCTGAATGCCATCGCCAACTTTTTTACCACTGTATTCTGTTCCGTAAGTGATAATCGGCCAGCCATAATTTTTGCCCGGTTTGATGATGTTTACTTCATCACCCCCTTTAGGACCAAATTCTGCTTCCCATAAATCACCTGTTAAAGGATTAATGGCCAGGCCATCCGGATTACGTAATCCATAGGCATAAATTTCAGGTCGTGCATCGGCTTTACCCGCAAACGGTCCATTGGCAACCGCTTTTCCATCTGTAGTAAGGTGAAGAATTTTTCCTAAAGAAGAATTTAAATATTGAGCCTGTATCCTGATATCGTTACCAGAGCGTTCGCCTGTACTCACAAATAAGTTACCGTTTTTATCAAAAACAATTCTCGATCCGTACTGAAGTTTACCGGTATAAGCAGGTGTTGCGCGGTAAATAATGGTCTGGTTTTCGATCGAAGTTTCGTTGGCGGCTAATTTACCTTTGGCAATCGCTAATAAAACGCCTTTATCCTGCGGCTCAGAATAAGCCCAGTAAACCATTCTGTTTTTTGCAAAATTGGGATCTAAAGTTACGTCGAGTAAACCACCCTGACCGGATGGATCAACCTTTGGTAAACCGGTAATTTTTTTACTCAATTTCCCATCAGGAGTTAGGATTACCATAGTACCCTGTTTTTGGGTAATCAGGAAACCGCCGTTTGGAAGTACCGAAATTGCCCATGGATTTTCCAGCTTTTCGTTAATGATCGAAATATCCAAAGGAGTTTTGGTTTTTACACCTGCTATTCTGGTTTGCCCGGCAAAAGCGGGTTTATAATCGGCAGAGGGTTCGTTGGTTTCAACAGGGTTTTGTGCCTCTACGCATGAAATATTCACCAAGTTTAGGGCCAAACCTGCCACTAAAACCCCTAAAGTTTTATTGCTAAATAAATTAATAGACATGATTGTTAGTTTTTTAATTAAAGAAACAAAATTATGTTTGCAATAAAAAACCCAAATCCATCAAATGAACCTGGGTTTTAAATATGTTACAAGCCTTTGGTCTTTCACCTTTTGGCTTTACCTTAAATTAAGCTAATTGCTTGTTTAATTTATCTGCTAAGATTGATTTCGGAACTGCACCAACTTGTTTGTCTACAACCTGACCATCTTTAAAGTATAATAAAGCAGGGATGTTACGGATACCAAACTGCATTGAAATTTGAGGGTTGTTATCAACGTTTACTTTTCCAACTACCGCTTTACCATCATATTCTTTAGCGATTTCTTCTACTACAGGACCAACCATGCGACAAGGGCCACACCATTCTGCCCAAAAATCTACTAATACGGGTTTATCTGATTTTAATACAAGCTCCTCGAAGTTTGCATCTGTGATTTCTAATGCCATAATTATTTTTTTTATGTTCAAATATATGTATTCAATTGTAATGCCAACACATCCGTAATGTCAATTTGACATTATTTTGGTAAAAGCGTCCGGCGTTAAGCGGAGTGCGCCAAGCGCTAAGATAAACCTAAAACGCTTATCGCGAAGCGCTAAACGCTAATTCAATTTATAATTTACAACATTCATTCCCATCAATTGTTCTAAGAACTTGTTATTGGGGTTTATTTTTAAATTTTTGGAAGGTAAATCGAGCATAATCTGTTTTTCGCTATCAAAAACGGCGAAGTTAAGCTGGCAGTTCTGCTGCTCAGAGTTTGCCTTATTGTCTGCTAATATTGCTTCAATCTCTTTCATTAGCTGATCGTTAACCCGCTCGATAGGCACCTGAATGGTTAAACTTTTGGCAAGTTTATCACGCAGTTCGGACATGAGGTTGATTGCGGTAATTTTAAATTCCCAATCGCCGGCCTTACCGAAACGTTCGCCTACCCTACCCCTGATCTGCAAGAAATATCCTTCGGTTAAAAATGATTTGAATTTGAGGAAATCTTCACCAAAAAGGGCCATTTCACTGGCATCATCGTAATCCTCGAACACAAAAGTACCAAATGGTTTACCGGTTTTGGTAATCCGCTGCGATGCAGTTACTACCAATCCGCCTACGCAGAGCTCGCGGTTTTTCAGTTTTTCAAATTCGGCAAGTACCTCTTCATTGCTATCGCCCATGCGCACCTTGTTGATGATGCTGAGCTGCCTAACACCATGCGTACAGAATTTATCGAGTTCGAGTTTATAGTTATCCAGCGGGTGACCGGAAAGGAAAATCCCGATGGCATCCTTTTCATATTTCAACCTGTCCATTAAGGCCCACTCCGGCGAAACTGGTAACGTTGGTTCCAAAATAAGATCGGCTTTAGACCCGCCGAAAAGCGAAGCCTGCGATGTACTTTCGTTATTCTGGAAATCGTTGGCATATTTGATAATTTTCTCGATACCATTCATCTTATCGTTCGGACCGATGTAAAAATACTGCGCCCTGTGCCCGCCAAAGGCATCAAATGCACCACTGTATACAAAACTCTCGTAAGCTTTTTTATTTACAATACGGGTATTGGAACGTTTTGCAAAATCGTACACACTGGCGTAATGACCATTAGCAGTACGTTCTTCGATAATACTTTCTACCGCTTTTTCGCCCACTCCTTTTACAGCCGACATTCCAAAACGGACTTCGCCTTTGGCATTAACCGAGAATTTGAGGTCGGATTCGTTTACATCGGGACCTAGTACGTTAACACTCATCTGGCGGCATTCTTCCATAAAGAAAGCTACCTGTTTAATATCGCTCATGTTGTTGGATAGTACCGCAGCCATATATTCGGCAGGGTAATGTGCCTTTAAATAAGCGGTTTGATAAGCAATCCAGGCATAACAGGTAGAGTGCGATTTATTGAAAGCGTAGGATGCAAATGCTTCCCAATCTTTCCATATTTTTTCTAAAGTTGTGGCATCGTGACCTTTTTCGGCCGCCTGCTTTACAAATTTAGGCTTCATTTTATCCAGAACGTCTTTCTGTTTTTTACCCATCGCCTTGCGCAAAACGTCGGCCTCACCTTTGGTAAATCCGGCCAGTTTCTGCGATAAAAGCATCACCTGCTCCTGGTAAACGGTAATACCATAAGTTTCTTTCAGGTATTCTTCGCAGGCATCTAAATCGTATTTAATTTCTTCCTCACCATTTTTACGGCGGACGAAACTTGGAATATACTCCATCGGCCCGGGGCGGTATAATGCGTTCATGGCAATTAAATCGTCGAAAACCGTTGGTTTAAGCTCTTTCATGTACTTCTGCATACCCGGACTCTCGTACTGGAAGATACCAATGGTTTCGCCACGCTGGAAAAGCTCGTAGGTCATTACATCATCAATCGGGAAATTATCCGGATTGAGGTCTATACCATGCCTTTTTTTCACCAGTTTTACGGTGTCTTTAATCAGGGTTAAGGTTTTTAAGCCCAGGAAGTCCATTTTTAATAAGCCGGCGCTTTCTACAACCGAGTTATCAAACTGGGTAACATATAAATCAGAATCTTTAGCAACTGAAACAGGAACGAAATTGGTAATATCGCTCGGTGTAATAATTACCCCACAGGCATGGATACCGGTATTTCTTAACGATCCTTCTAAAACCTGTGCCTGCTGAATGGTTTCGGCACTTAAATCTTTAAGTGCACCTAAGTTTTTAAGTTCTACTACCTTTTCATACTCATCGGGGCGCAAAGCATCCTTTAAACTCTTTTCGTCGAGTGTAAAGATTTTGGCCAGCTTCATATTCGGGATCAGCTTCGCGATTTTATCAGCCTCAAATAAAGGCAGATCCAGTACACGGGCGGTATCGCGGATGGATGATTTGGCAGCCATGGTACCATACGTAATAATCTGCGCTACCTGGTTGGCACCATATTTATTGATCACGTAATCCATCACCCTGCCACGACCTTCATCATCAAAATCGATATCAATATCGGGCATCGAAACCCTGTCGGGATTCAGGAAACGCTCAAAAAGCAGGTCATATTTAATCGGATCGATGTTGGTAATTCCCAAACAATAGGCCACGGCAGAACCTGCCGCCGATCCCCTTCCTGGTCCAACAGATACATCGAGGTTACGGGCTTCGGCTATAAAATCCTGTACAATCAGGAAGTAGCCCGGATAACCGGTTTTCTCGATGGTGGCCAGCTCAAAATCCAAACGGTCGGTAACATCATCGGTTAAGGTTCCATAACGGCGTTTTGCTCCTTCGTAGGTTAAATGCCTTAAAAACTTGTTTTCCCCACGTTTTCCACCATCACTTTCATCTTCGGCAACCAAAAACTCTTCCGGAATATCGAATTTAGGCAAAAGTACCTCACGGGCAAGTTTGTAAATCTCAATTTTATCCAAAATCTCCTGAATATTGAGGATTGCTTCGGGCAGGTCGGCAAAAAGTGCCTTCATTTCGTCGGCCGATTTGAAATAATATTCCTGGTTTGGCAAACCATAACGGTAACCGCGGCCACGGCCAATCGGCGTTGCCTGTTTTTCACCATCTTTTACGCAAAGTAAAATATCGTGCGCATTGGCATCTTTTTTATTTACATAATAGGTATTGTTGGTGGCCACCAGTTTAACCGCATGTTTATTGGCCAGGGCTATTAAAGTTTCGTTTACACGGTCTTCATCTTCCTGGTTGTGGCGCATCACCTCAACATAAAAATCATCACCAAACTGGGCTTTCCACCAAAGTAAAGCTTCTTCTGCCTGGTTTTCGCCAAGGTTTAATATTTTATTAGAAATCTCTCCCGAAAGGTTTCCGGAAAGCACAATGATATCTTCTTTATATTGTTCAATTACCTGCCTGTCTATACGCGGAACGTAATAAAAGCCTTTGGTATAGGCAATCGACGACATTTTTGCCAGATTATGGTAGCCTTTTTTATTTTTAGCCAGCAAAACCATCTGGTAACCGTTATCCTTTGCAGTACGGTCTAGATGGTTGTTACAAACAAAAAATTCTACCCCCACTATCGGTGTCATTACCACTTCAGTTGGGCGCTCGCCAGCTTCTATCGCGGCTGCATTTTTAGCTTCGGCAGCTTTGTTATGGTTTAAAACGTTGTTAACAAAGTGGAAGGCCCCCATCATATTGGCATGATCTGTCATGGCTACAGCAGGCATTTTCTGTGCGGCTGCTGCTTTTACCAGATCGGGGATACTGATGGTACTCTGCAGTACCGAAAACTGAGTATGGTTATGCAGGTGCACAAAAGTTGCTGCTGCAAGTTCCTGTTTATTGCCTGCAAGTTCCTGTTTGGAAATTCCCGAACCTTCAGTTTTTTGCTGGCGTTTGCGGATTTCGTCTGATGCCGCTTTTAAGTTGATGTGCTGTAAGCCAACCCCTTCGATCAGGCCCGGGTTTACTTCCCTGAAACGTGGGAAATATTCTACATCAACCAGTAATTCTTCTTTTTTGAAAACCTCTCTTTTTACCAGCTCAAGGAAACAACGGGTAGTGGCTTCCACATCGGCAGTTGCATTGTGCGCCTCGCTAAACGGCACACCAAATAAATAGGAGTGTAATTCGGTTAAGGTTGGCAGTTTAAATTTACCACCCCTACCGCCGGGTAGTTGTAGCAACTGGGCAGTAACTTCGGTACAGGTATCTAAAACCGGCATCTCTGCAAGGCGGTTGGCTACACCAAAACGGTGAAACTCGCAACCCATAATGTTAACATCAAAGCCAACATTTTGTCCCACAATAAATTTGGCCTTGTTTAAAACTTCGTTAAACCTGGCCAGCATTTCATCAAAACCAATCCCCTGCTCCATGGCAAGTTCGGTAGAAATACCGTGAATTCTTTCGGCATCGTAAGGGATATTAAAACCCTCTGGTTTAACCAGATAATCCTGATGTTCAACCAATCGTCCCATCTCATCGTGCAATTGCCAGGCAATTTGTATACAACGCGGCCAGTTATCCGTATCGGTAATTGGTGCGTTGTAATTGCGGGGCAAACCCGTGGTTTCAGTATCAAAAATTAAGTACATATTGTGCGGTAAAGAATCAGCCGTTGTAGAATAGTAACGGTTCTTCAAAAATAAGGAATTTGAGGGTTGAAGTTGTCAGGATTTTATCAACAAAATATGGTATACAAACCTATCAGCTTTTTGAAACCTGATAGGTTTAAAACGGGTTTGCGCTTGTTTATTAACGAGTGCATAAATAGCTAAACGATTTTATCGTTTCTAAAATTAAGACACGAACCATGGGGTGCAGAAAAAACCTGCGAGGTTTATCATGCCGAATACCCGTAAATGTTCTAAGATGGCTTAGGTGGTCGATATTGATTTTTGGAAATATCGGGTTCGGTTTTTCATGGCGAGCTTCAGCCCCGCTATCCGCTTTATCCCGATAGAAAAAATCGGGATGTCCGCTCCTATCGGGTTTATTGAACAGGGAAAGTGCTTCGATTTAGAAATGGTTCGTGAAGACACGAACCATGGGGTGCAGAAAAAACCTCGCAGGTTTTAAAAACCTGCGAGGTTTATCATGCCGAATACCCTTAAATGTTCTAAGATGGCTTAGGTGGTCGATATTGATTTTTGGAAATGTAGGGTTCGGTTTTTCATGGCGAGCTTCAGTCCCGCTATCCGCTTTATCCCGATAGAAAAATCGGGATGTCCGCTCCTATCGGGTTTATTGAACAGGGCCAATACCACAGAAGCAAATGGTTCGTGAGGACACGAACCATGGGTGCAGAAAAAACCTCGCAGGTTTTAAAAACCTGCGAGGTTTATCATGCCGAATACCCTTAAATGTTCTAAGATGGCTTAGGTGGTCGATATTGATTTTTGGAAATGTAGGGTTCGGTTTTTCATGGCGAGCTTCAGTCCCGCTATCCGCTTTATCCCGATAGAAAAATCGGGATGTCCGCTCCTATCGGGTTTATTGAACAGGGCCAATACCACAGAAGCAAATGGTTCGTGAGGACACGAACCATGGGTGCAGAAAAAACCTCGCAGGTTTTAAAAACCTGCGAGGTTTATCATGCCGAATACCCTTAAATGTTCTAAGATGGCTTAGGTGGTCGATATTGATTTTGGGAAATGTAGGGTTCGGTTTTTCATGGCGAGCTTCAGTCCCGCTATCCGCTTTATCCCGATAGAAAAAATCGGGATGTCCGCTCCTATCGGGTTTATTTAACAAGGCCAGTACATCAATTTAGAAATGGTTCGTGAAGACACGAACCATGGGGGCAGAAAAAACCTCGCAGGTTTTAAAAACCTGCGAGGTTTAAAGAAACTTGCAAGAAAAGGTTAAAAATGCTCCTGACTCACCAACTCACTCACTTCGTAACCTTTCTGCCTGCACCTTTCAATAATGTGCACCAGTAAATCGGCTTCCATTTTAGGCTCGCGGGCCATAATAAAAAGGTATTTTTCGTCGGGGTGCCCCACCACTACATAACTATAATCGTCGGCCAGCTCGATAATCCAGTAACCGATTTTAAAAGGCCATAAAAACTGGGCTTTCATATCGCCATCAGCTTTTTCTTCATCAAAAAACAGTTTTGAAGTAATCGATTTTTCTTCCGGTTTCCCATCTTTATGATACGTGGTGTATACGTCGAAATGATCATCATCGGCCAGGGTGTAAGTTTCGGTAGTCTGTTTCCAGTGTTTATCCAAAAGGGTTGGGATAGAGTATAAAGAATACCATTTGCCTTCAAAGGCTTTATAATCAATATTTGAAAGGGGTTTGTTTTCCATGATAAGAGGCTTTAATTGAATAACCAACAGATCGGAAATAAAGTTTTATCTATTCATGCAAATGTTGAGTTACCCTGATCAATTGATTTGTGTACAGCATCAATGTTTCCCTGTCTGTATCAAATGTTAAGCGTATGATATCGATTGTTAACCTTACAGTATCAATTGTTTCGTTTCCACTGTCAATTGCTTAGCATACAGTATCAAATGTTTCCATGCCAGTATTGATTGTTAAGCATACAGTATCAATTGTTTTGCTTCTACTGTCAATTGGTCAGCATACAGTATCAATTGTTTCCATTCCAGTATTAATTGTTAAGCGTACAGTATCAATTGCAACCCCGCCGGTATCGATTTCTTCCCTTCCAATATCAATTGCGCCCCCGACAGCATCAATTTCTTCCCTTCCAATATCAATTGCGCCCCCGACAGTATCAATTTCTTCCCTTCCAATATCAATTGCGATCCCGACAGTATCAATTTCTTCCCTTCCAATATCAATTGCGACCCCGACAGTATCAATTTCTTCCCTTCCAATATCAATTGCGATCCCGACAGTATCAATTTCTTCCCTTCCAATATCAATTGCGACCCCGACAGTATCAATTTCTTCCCTTCCAATATCAATTGCGATCCCGACAGTATCAATTTCTTCCCTTCCAATATCAATTGCGACCCCGACAGTATCAATTTCTTCCCTTCCAATATCAATTGCGATCCCGACAGTATCAATTTCTTCCCTTCCAATATCAATTGCGACCCCGACAGTATCAATTTCTTCCCTTCCAATATCAATTGCGATCCCGACAGTATCAATTTCTTCCCTTCCAATATCAATTGCGACCCCGACAGTATCAATTTCTTCCCTTCCAATATCAATTGCGATCCCGACAGTATCAATTTCTTCCCTTCCAATATCAATTGCGACCCCGACAGTATCAATTTCTTCCCTTCCAATATCAATTGCGATCCCGACAGTATCAATTTCTTCCCTTCCAATATCAATTGCGACCCCACCAGTATCGATTTATAGCGAATTTAAAACGTAAAGAACAGGCCAATAAGTCAATCAAATCGACTGAATTTTGAAACAAATCGCAGTTGTTTAGCATAAAGATTATCTACGTCATGATAAAACCTGAATTTCCATTCATTACCGTATTGCTCTGCTAAAATATTTTCAGTAATGCGGTTATTAATCTCTACACTATCTCTAAGCCAATCAGAAACCATGCATCCCGCCACCGTTTTAAATGTAAAACCATATTGCTTGGCGATAACCATTTCGGCTTGTTGTTTTTCGAAATCAGGCAGCCCGTATATACGAGCATGACAAGCTCGTGACGATGATCGGTCATATCTTTTTTCTTTAGGTTACAATCAGACATATTGAAAATCGACAATACTAGAAAAAGTATTCTCATAGATGGCTTTTATATTAAGATGCGGCATGTTTTTATTTCCATAAATATTAATTGAGTTTTGAAAAGCATTTTTAAACCTTATATTTATTTCTACCTTCGATGGATATTTAACGATGAGCAAACCACTAAAAATATAATATATGAAAGTAACGGTTGTTGGTGCAGGCGCAGTTGGCGCTACTTGTGCAGATAATATTGCCCGCAAAGAATTAGCGAACGAGCTTATTTTATTGGATATTAAAGAAGGTTTTGCCGAAGGTAAAGCAATCGACATGATGCAAACCGCTACCCTTTTGGGCTTCGACACCAAAATCACTGGAGTTACAGGCGATTACAGCAAAACTGCCGGTTCGGATGTGGTGGTGATCACTTCGGGCCTGCCGCGTAAACCGGGCATGACGCGTGAAGAACTGATTGGCATTAACGCCGGTATTGTAAAAGGCGTTGCCGAAAATATTTTAAAATTCTCTCCGGAGGCCATCTTCATTGTGATCAGTAATCCGATGGATACCATGACCTACCTCGCCTTAAAATCGCTGGGTTTACCTAAAAACCGCATCATAGGTATGGGTGGCACATTAGATAGCTCACGTTTCAAATTTTATCTGTCGCAGGCATTAAACTGCAACCCTAACGATTTGCAGGGTTTTGTAATTGGCGGCCATGGCGATACCACCATGATTCCCCTAACCCGTTTGGCTACTTATCAAAGTTTACCGGTAAGCAATTTACTGGATAAAGCTACACTTGATAAAGTTGCAGCCGATACAATGGTGGGTGGCGCTACTTTAACCGGATTGATCGGTACTTCTGCCTGGTACGCACCCGGCGCAGCCGGAGCAGCTTTGGTTGAGGCCATTTTACGCGATGAGAAAAAACTATTTACCTGCTGCGTTTCACTTGAAGGAGAATACGGACAGGAAGATATCTGTTTAGGTGTTCCGGTAATTGTGGGCCGCAGTGGCTGGGAAAAAATAATCGATTTCAAATTAACAGAAGATGAGCAGGCAGCATTTAACAAAAGTGCCGATGCCGTAAGAAATATGAACAGTGTACTGGCGGAGATGAAGCTGGTATAACTATAAAAGGTCGTCATTTCGAGCGAAGCGCAGCGAAGTCGAGAAATCTACCTCGAGATAGATCTCTCCATTCCACTTCGTTTCAGTCGAGATGACGGTTTTTCTATTAATAATTAGCTTTAACCATTCAGTAATTGAACATCAAAGGTATAGATCACCTCCCGGCTGACATCCACAACATCAGCACCTACCATAAAATACCCATTTTGGATGGTCTGGAATTGTTAAATGCTAAAAAACACACTATTGATTTTCCTTTTCATACACACAACAACTTTAACATCACACTGATTTTAAATCAGACCTTCTGTACAAAACTCAGCGATAAATTTTTACAGGCCCCCATTGGTACTTTATCAATTACTAATCCAAACGAAGTACATGCCACCCCTTGCGATGGTAAACTGGGCAACTCATTCTTTACGTTTTACATCCAACCCGATGTACTCAAAAGCTTAAATAAAGGCTTTGATGTTTTTTTTGAAGATAAAATCATTTACGACAAGGAGCTTTTCAGCACTTTCTATTATTTATCCATCCATTTTAATAATCCTGAGGTTAACCTGGAAAAGCAACTGCTAAATGTTTTAGAAAAACTGGTTGAGCGTTATGCTATAAGCTTGCATTTTGAATATAAAAAAACAGCGCTGTTCCAAAGTTTCATCAGCGAAAACCTGATGGAAAAATTTTCTTTAACCGATACTGCAAAACGTTTTGGATTGGATAAATATAAATTCCTGCGTTTATTTAAACACGAAACTGGTTTAACACCCAACAACTACATTCTTTTACAAAGGATAGAGAAATGTAAAAAACTTATCACCACAGATGCAGATTTGATGGATGTTGCCATCGAAACGGGCTTTTACGATGTTGCACACCTCTCGCGGCATTTTAAACGCTTTACCGGCGTAACACCTTCTGAGTATAAAAGGGCTTAAACCAGCAATTGCAATATCGTACAACAGCTTTAGGCTTTTAAGCTTTATTTTTGCTATCATACTCAATACAAATGAAAAAAGATAGCATCACTCTCCTTATTTTTTTATTCTTCAGCCTTTCCGTATATGCACAGGTAGGTAAAAACCTGATTCCGCTTAAAGTTGATCACATCACTACCGATTTAACCTTAAAACAGGGCGAAGAAAGCGCATTCAGCTTCCTGCTGAAGAAAGATCTTTACTATTCGATAACGGTAGAACAAAAAGGGATTGATGTTACCATAATTTTAAAAGATCAGCACGGAAAAACCTTACAGGAGGTAGATTCGCCAAATGGCAGGTTCGGCAGCGAAAAAATCGTTTTCTCGCCCGATAGCACGGCTAATTTCACCCTCACGGTTAAACCCTTGGCCGAAACCACCAATGCAAAAGAAGGCAAGTATTCCGTTCTGGTACAAAGTCCGCCCAAAAAGTTAAAACAACTGAGTTACAAAGCCCTTGAACAGGATTTTAATATCCTGAAAAATGCTTTTATCGAAACACATGTTGGTTTATGGTACAATACTTATACCCAATTCGACAGTCTTTGCAATGTGCAAAAAAGCAAAATAAAAGATCACATGACTGCCTTGGAATTTTACCAGCTTGTTGCCCCGGTGGTTACTTATACCAAAGAAGGACATAGCGCCATTCAGCCTTCTGAGGAAACGAATAATTACATCAGGCAAAACGGCAGGTATTTCCCTTTTTTAGTAAAGATTTTTGATCAAAAGGTTTATATCCTGAATGATCTGGATCATTTCAAAACCAGGGGAATGCAAATATCGGCCATTAACGGGCATAACATTGAAAACATTATGGCGCAGTTTTTAACCATAGAGCCTGCCGATGGTTACAATACCACAAGTAAGTACCATTGGATAGAAACAGCTTTTTCCAAATATTACCTGCGTTTTTTCGAACAACAACCCAACGCATTTAATCTCGAACTGATCAACCCCAAAACCAGCGAAAAGATTAGCTATAGCCAAATTCCTTCGTTGAATTTTAAACAATATGGGAAATTCGTAACAAAAGAAACAAAAGCAATCCCCAACTACAATTATAAAGAGCCTGCTTCTTTGAAAATCGATACATTAAACAGCACCGCAACTTTAACAGTAAACACATTTTCTACAAATAATTACACCAATGGAAGAAATGGTTTTAAGGGATTCCTGGCAAAAAGTTTCGAGCAAATAGCCGGGCGTAACATACAACATCTTGTGATCGATATCAGGAAAAATGAAGGTGGTGCACAGGGCATGGAAGATCACCTGCTATCGTACCTCATTGATAAAGAATATCCAAAATACCAATATGCCGAAATTCCATCCTTTACTTATTCGTTTCTTGATTATACCGAATATCAGGCCCAACAATCGCGGGATGATTTCGAGAAAGAGTTAAGGGGTGAGTTTTACCGCAGCAACGATGGCCGCTATCTGGAGCTACCCGGAAAATATAAAGGAGATACGCCACAGGTTAACCGGTTTAAAGGCAATGTTTATATCCTAATTGGTGGCTTAACCTTTTCAGGCGGATCGGAATTTGCCGCACTGGCAAAAAATTATACCAAAGCACGTTTTATTGGCGAAGAAACCGGAGGAGGATATTACGGCAACACTAGTGGTTATTTTATCCATTACACCCTGCCAAACTCAAAACTCACGGGCCGCATCCCGATTATTAAATTTGCCGTGGAGAAAAAGGAAAACAGTATTCCTTTCGGGCATGGGTTAATACCTGACGATTTGGTTCAGCCTAAGGTTGAGGATTTTTTAAGCGCCTACGACACTGAAATGGAGTTTGTTAAAAAACTCATCCGAAACAAATAACCAACATCTGACATGGTTTTCGGGTAATTAGCCTATTTTAGGCAGATAAATATTTACTATGAAAGCCATTTCAATCCCTTTAAAGCTGATCAACCTACAGGACGACGGCTTCCACCTTTTAATGGAAGTTGTTATGTTTAAAGAGAAACATCTGGCCGTGCTGGATACCGGTGCATCAAGGAGTGTGTTCGATAAATCGTTAATTGAAAAACATCTTTCAGAAACGCTGCAGGTATCAGACGAAATTAATGCGGCGACGCTTTTTACTACCACTACAACCATACAGGCTACCATTCCACAGGTGAAAATCGGTTCCTTAAAAATTAAAGATTACGAAACCGTTGCTTTCGATCTTCAATCGGTGAGCGATACCTATCAACAGTTTGGTCACCCTCCCATTATGGGCATTATCGGTGGCGATATTTTAATGCAGTATAAGGCCGTTATCGATTATAAAAAACTCCGGTTAAAGCTTTATAAACAAAAATAACTTCAGCCGTGACTTGAGTCATTTTCTGAAATGTTATTTTAACTGATATTTGTATCCAATGAAAAAATTGACTGCAATTTTCTGTATCATTTTCTGGGCCGGACTGCTGGCAGGGATCAGTTTTTTAGAAGCGCCATTAAAATTTCAGGCTCCCGGCATCACCATTCCACTAGGTTTGGGCATTGGCCAGCTGGTTTTCCAGGCGCTTAATAAAATAGAAATGGTGTTGCTCGTCATCATTTTAGCCTGTTCGCTGCCCGCACCTTTAACTCACATCCGCAGTATTTTACTGTTCACCATTACCATTCTTTTAATGGCAGATACTTTCTGGCTGTTACCCATACTTGATGAAAGGGCTAAACAGGTTTTATCTGGCCATGCCGGTATAAAAAGCTACCATCATGTATTGTATATCATGATCGACGTGATCAAATTTCTGGCCCTGATTATCCTCGGTTTTTCAAATTTAAAATCTCTGCGCCATGAAAAATGATATCCTCAACAGAACCGATATTATCCTTTTGGTAGATACCTTTTACGGAAATATACAGCAGAACGACAAAATCGGACCGATATTTACCAGTGTGGCCAAGGTAGACTGGGCACATCACTTACCTAAAATGTACGATTTTTGGGAAAGTATCCTTTTTGGCAAAGCGACATATAAAGGCAATCCAATGTTGGTTCATTTTGCATTGAACGATAAAACACCGCTGCAATCAGCAGAATTTGAGACCTGGAAAAGCATTTTCTTCAACACCGTTGATGATCTTTTTGAAGGCGAAAATGCGAATCTGATTAAACAAAAAGCACAATCTATAGCTGATTTAATGCATTTTAAAATCAATTCGCCCCAACCTAAAATAAAAATCGTGTAAAAAAATCTGCTTTGATTTACAGTGGTTTCTTTTTAAATTTAGTTAACCAAACTAAATTGAATTATGAAATTCCTAAAAATCTTATTAGGCATTATTGTCGTGCTGGCAATAATCATTATTGTTGGCGGTTTCTTTCTGCCAAAAAGTTATACTGTGAGCAGATCAACCGTAATTAATGCACCGGATACAGTAATTTACAAAAACATCGCCGACTTTAAAGAATTTTACAAATGGAATCCCTGGGCAAAAATGGAGCCTACAGCAAAAACCACCTTTGGCGGAGTTGCCGGAGCGCCTGGCCATTTATACGAATGGAAAGGTAAAGAAACCGGAAGTGGTTATATGAAAATTAAAAGTGTACAACCGAACAAACAGGTTGATATTGAATTAAAATTTATAGAACCTTTCGAAAGTCTGGCAGATACCAAATTCGACATCCAGCCGGATGGAGCCAGCAATAAAGTAACCTGGACCATGAGCGGAGAAAATAACCTGATCAGCAAATGGATGTGCGTTTTTGTAAGCATGGATAAAATGATCGGAAAGGATTTTGAAGATGGATTAAAATTCCTGAAAGAAAAATCGGAGAAGGGGGTTTAATTAACTTTCTTTCCAGGATAAACTGGATTATTTAGTCCGAAGACCAATGTCAGAAGTCAGAGGTTCATTCGACTATTTATGCATTTTGTCACCCTGAGCGGAGTCGAAGGGTCTGCATCATGCTTACAAACGAACCAATGGCTAATGAACTACTGTACTTCCAGCCACAGCAACCGTCATTTCGACCGAAGCGGAGAAATCTAACATAAAAGCCTCTCCTTTTTGAGAGGCTTTTTTATGGGCAGCTCCTAAACAACCAAACAATTCTGTCGGCTTTGCGTTAAAAATCAACTATTAATCCATTAAGATTTTGTAATTCCCTATTTTTTAGATTACTTGCCAACAAATGAATTTATTACTTGTAGAAGATGAACCAAATGTGGTTTCTGTAATTTCGAGAGGCCTGAGCGATGAGGGTTTTACTGTAAGTATTGCCCCTGATGGCCTGATCGGAAAACAGATGGCTTTAGAAAATCAGTTCGACCTGATTATACTCGACATCATGCTACCCGGAATAAATGGTTTGGAACTCTGCAAAATCATCAAAGAGCGGAAACCCAATACGCCAATTATCATGCTTACGGCGCTGGGTACTACCGAAAATGTAGTTAACGGGCTGGATAACGGCGCAGATGATTACCTTATTAAACCTTTTAAATTCGCAGAGCTTTTTGCACGCATCAGGATGTTGTTAAGGAGGTATCATGGTGTAGTTTCGCAGGATCAGATTATTTCCATTGCCGATCTTCAGATTAATTTAAGTGCTAAAACCGTAAAACGGAACCAGCAGGAAATTGTACTTACCGCAACCGAATACCGCCTGTTGGAATATATGGCCAAAAACCGGTCGAAAATTTTATCGCGGATTGATATCCTGGAAAATGTTTGGGATATCGATTTCAACCTCGGCACCAATGTGGTTGATGTTTATGTAAATTACCTCCGCAAAAAAATAGATAAAAACGCCGATCAGAAACTCATTCATACCGCTGTAGGCCTAGGTTATATCTTGAAGGAAAAATAGATGAACATCGCCAAGAAAATTACTTTACTTTTTGCCATTTTATCGGCAATTATCATCTCACTGTTAAGTGGTTTTGTATGGTATTTTTCTAATGATTTTGCTTTCGAAGACTTTTACAAACGTTTAGAAGCAAGGGTTAATATTGCGGCACAGATTAAACTTTATGAGGATGCCAACAATACAGCTTATGCTAAAATGCGTAACCGGTACCTGGAGCGCCTCCCATCAGAACAGGAATATATCATGCTGGCCAACGAGGCTCCTGCTAAGGTAGACCGTGAGTTGCCCATTAGTTTTTATAACCGCATAAAGGCAGGCTATGTAGCCCGTTACCGTACTGAAAATCATTTTTATGCAGGAAAATTCTTTAAGAGTGGTGATAATGGATACATTGTTGTGGTTTCGGCTAACGATCCTGTTGGTTTCCGGGAGTTGAAAGACCTGCAGCGCATCCTGATCATCGGTTTTTTCCTTTCTGTTATCTTATCTTTTATTGTGGGCTGGAAATTTTCCAATTACATGCTCATGCCACTCCGTAACATCATTAAAAGTGTAAAAAAAATCAAGGCAGAAAACCTGCACCTGAGGCTGGATGTAAAAAAAGGGAACGATGAGATGTCGCAACTGGCACAAACCTTTAACAACATGCTTAACCGTTTGGAAACTGCTTTCGAAACACAGAATAATTTTATCAGCAATGCTTCGCACGAATTAAGAACACCTCTTACCATTATCAGCGGCGAAGTAGAACTGGCTTTAAAAACCGTTGATGACCAGCAGAAACAGGAAAAAGCTTTGTCGAAAATTAAAGATGAAGCTGAAAGACTGGAACATATTTTAACCAGTTTATTAGGCCTGGCCCAATCGGGCTTTAACGGTAAAAACCAACCCTGGGAAGAAGTACGCATGGACGAGCTCCTCTGGGAAATTAAAGAATCTGTAAATCAGGTTCATCCAAACAGTAAAATAGAAATCGATTTCAGTAAACTTCCCGACGATGAGGAACTGCTCTCCATCAGGGTAAACAAAAACCTGATCAAACTCGCCATCAGCAATATTGTAAGCAATGCCTGCAAGTACTCTAACGAAAATCTGGTGAGCATCAGCATTGAGAGTAACGCAAACATGCTTTCTATCGCGGTAACCGATCGCGGAATCGGGATCCCGCAAACCGATATCCAGCATATATTTGAACCATTTTTCCGGGCATCAAATACCAACGACTTTAAAGGTTATGGTGTTGGTTTACCCCTATCGTTAAATATCATCCGCCTGCACCGTGGTAGCATCGCCATCAAATCGCAGGAAGGCGTTGGAACGGAGATTAAAGTTTTACTTCCTGCTAAGGGTTGATTGGTTCATTCGTACAAAAGGTTAATCGGTTAATTGTTTAAATTGGTTAACTGCTTTAGATGTCGTACTATACAATTAACCGATTAACCAATTAAACAGTTAACCAAAAAATTCCCAAAAAGAGTACACTCTAATCTCATTCTAATCTCGCTCTTATTTCGCTGTAATAACATCGGGCTAAACTTGTATAAATTAATATTTAAATCATTTAAACAAGATATCGCCATGAAAACAGTATTAATACCAACAGATTTTAAATTAGAAAGCATTAAAATCATCGATGCATTGGTGCAGCACCAAAACAGCGAAAAGTTAAATATCATATTTGTGCATGCTTTTAAACTTTCTGATTCAATTACAGACATGTTGATGCTTAGCCGCCGCAGCCGTGATTACGAAAATGTTAGCGACGGATTTTATCAGGAAATCAATAATGCCAAAGCTAAATATGCAGATCAGATTAATACCATCGGTATCGAATATTTTTACGGAAGTACAGTAGCTGCGTTCAAAAACTTTATCGAAGCGTTTGATGTATCGTGCATTGCCTACTTAAAAAATTACGCTTTTACTCCGATCAACAAATACAGTATCGACCCTAAAATATTAACTGAACGTGCAGGCTGCGAAGTGATCCAGCTAAATGCATTAACTGTTCATACCAAAGAAAATTTAATCGATACTAAAATACAGGAAGCACAATTGCTTGAAGCAAATGCTTAATCATTAACCTATAAAAATTTCATATCATGCTGTTACGAAATAATATTCCGCTCACTTATATATTCGGAAAGATCAAAAAAGAAGTCCTGTTTGTAATAGGTTACTCTGTAGGAATAGTGGTGTTATATGAAAATTTCCATGTAACACGTATATCTATCCCGGTTGCAGTACCTGCACTGCTGGGCACTATCATTTCCCTTTTACTGGCATTCCGCTCTAATCAGGCATACGATAGATGGTGGGAGGCAAGGATCCTCTGGGGCGCCATAGTAAACGATTCGAGGTCCCTCTCCCGCCAGATATTGTCGTTCGTAGAAAATCCTTATGGGCAAGATGAAATTGAGGAATTTAAAGCCCGTTTTATCAAAAGGCAAATTGCCTGGTGTTATGCGCTAAGTCAATCCTTAAGGGGTTTCAACGCCAGAAAAGGCCTGGAAGAATACCTTTCAGCTGATGAAGTTGCTTTTATCAAGAAACGTAAAAATGTAACGGCCAGCATTTTGGAATTACATGGAATGGATTTGAAAAAAGCATTACAGGAAGGCTGGATCAATAAATATCAACAGATAGAGATCGACAAAACCATTAGTGCTTTGTGTAACCACATGGGTGGATCGGAAAGGATTAAAAACACCGTTTTTCCGGTTACTTATAGCAAGTATATTAATATGTCTATCCATTTATTTATTGTTTTGCTGCCTTTTGGCCTGATTGAATACTTTGGCTATATGGAAGTACCTCTGGTAGTGGCCATTGCAGCATTCTTTTTACTGGTTGAAAAAATGGCTGTACATCTTCAGGATCCGTTTGAAAACAAACCTACGGATACACCAACCACAACAATATGCAGAACCATTGAGCGCGACCTTTGCCAGATGCTCGATGACAATAAAATTTACGAAGATAAGCCACAAACAGAACTGGCACCTGTTGGTTCGTATTACATTTTGTAATCGCCAATGGTTAAGATAAATCTCATTAGTTTGAGGTGGTTAGTTAATGCCATCAGCTTTCTCTTTGGATAAAGAGAATCTATGGATTTAAGTGTATAATAAGACAAAAGCCATTCTGAATCCCGAATGGCTTTGTTTTTTTATATCAGATGTTATCATGGGTATTTTAAACCACGAGTTTATACTTATCCATCAATTGTTTACTTTCTCTCATCCCAGCTTTAGCCGTTTTAAGAGCAGTAATAAAGTAAATAACAAATAAAGTAATGAGTACCGATACAATAAGAAAACTTCTGTTTAAAGAAAAGAATATTGATGTTTGATTACTTTTACTGATGGCCATATTTGTAACAACCAGAAAAGACCCCAGGAAAGTTAAAAAAGAAACAGCAGACCTATATGACATGTATTTTTTATAAATAGAATCTTTTAGATTATAAAGAAGCAAAATTCCAACAATACCGAACATCCCAATAATATATATCGTATAAAAATTATCATTGCTTACCATCATCTGCAGTTTATAAACAACAAAGCCGAGGAATAAAACCATCAGGATATATTTATAACCAAAATAGCTCAGAAAATTCTGCCAGAAAAATTTACTGTACTTTTTCTTTAACCCCTTAACCACTGATTTTTGGATAACAGTAAAACCATCTGGCCCAAAAGCTTCGTGGGTTTGGCTTATCGCATCTTCAAATTTAAGATGCTGATCAGCCTCCATCCTTTCTTCAACCGATGATGCTACATGATCTAAAATCTCCATCTGAACATCAATATAATTAAAGCCTTTTTGCTGGATAAAAGACCTGATGCGGGCAAGTTGTTCTTTAGTCAATTTCATATTCAGGCAATAAGTATTTTAATTTTTTGATTATAAAATTTCCTGAACGACCTTATATAAAGGCTGCAGAAGAAATATAAGGTAAGGAGAATGATGACTTTACTATGCTGGTTTACGCTAATTAAACTATCGTTGCTAATAAACCAATAGAAAACAAAAACACTGATAAACAAACCGAATGTAGATAAGCTGCCTAAAGCGTTGTCAAAGATCGAATATTTTTTATGCTTTCTTTTGCGGATCCATATTTTCGTATACACATAAAGGTTGACGAGAATAAAACATAAAAAAATCGCCGCCATCATTGGTTTTGTATTAAAAGCTGATCTTGTACTACTCCAATAAATACAGGCGCAAAGCATTAGATTAACGATATTTGCCAATAAACCCGGCCATTTGAACGAATCGGTGAGTTCATTTAAAAAATGTTTTGCCTGGTTTTGGTTGATCTGCTTTTGATAAAGTTCTTCCTCCGCTTTAATTTGATTAAAACTTCCAAAATCGTCATTAATAATTTTGGCAAGCAGTGCGGTACTGTAAACCTCATCTCTATCTTCGAGCGCATTTACCATATGATCATAAACCTCGTTATAGGTTTCAATATATTTTGGTGCATCAAAAATATAATCCTTAATTTCCTTATGCTGCTGATTTGTTAATATCATTTAAATTGCCGGTTTTAAGTTTAACAATAACTGTAACTGGGCAATAAAATCTTTAGCTTCCTGCAGTTTATTTACGACTTCTTTTTCTCCATCTTTAGATAAGGAATAATATTTCCTCACCCTGTTATCAACCACCTCTGTTGTCGTTTCCAATAAACCTTCTGCCTCTAATTTATGCAAGGCGGGATATAATGCACCCTCTTTTAACATTAACTCGCCCTGCGTAATGGATTTTACTTTTTGAGTAATCTCATAACCATACATCTTCTCATTCTCTGATAAAAGATTTAAAATGATCGTTTGTAAAGTACCTTTAAATAGTTCGTTATTAACTGCCATAAATCAAATATATGCATTTTTACATACATAGGAAAATTATGTATGTAAAATTTATATTAATATCTTCCTTGAGGTAATATTATAAACTTAGAGTTGTGACCTTTGAGTTTGTCGAATGACATGCAATAACAGCTCTAAAGCATTTCGACAAGCTCAACGTGACAAAATTTTAGGGGAACAAAATTTATGACGCGGGCTGCATACAAAAAAGCCCCTTCAAGATTTAACTTGAAGAGGCTTAACATATTCTCTGGAATTTCAGCTTATTTAAGCATCAATTTTCGCATATTTTGCATTACGCTCAATAAATTCTCTACGTGGAGCAACTTCATCACCCATTAACATGGAGAAAGTATGATCACATTCTGCAGCACTTTCTATCGTAGCCTGTAATAAGGTACGTGTAGCCGGATTTAAAGTGGTTTCCCACAATTGTTCTGCGTTCATCTCACCCAAACCTTTATAACGCTGGATGTGAACGCTATCTTCCTTACCTGCACCTTTTAAACGCTGAACAGCTGCATCGCGCTGCACATCCGTCCAGCAATATTCGAACTCTTTACCTTTTTTAACCTGATAAAGTGGCGGAGAAGCAATATATACATATCCGGCTTCGATTAAGGCTCTCATATAACGGTAGAAGAAGGTTAAAATCAACGTGGTAATGTGCGACCCGTCGATATCCGCATCCGTCATGATTACAATTTTATGGTAACGCAGTTTGGTTAAATTTAAAGCTTTATTATCTTCAGGTGTACCAATACTTACGCCAATAGCAGTAAACATGTTTTTGATCTCGTCGTTTTCGTAGATTTTGTGCTCCATCGCTTTCTCCACGTTCAAAATTTTACCTTTTAGAGGTAAAATGGCCTGAATGTTACGATCGCGACCTTGTTTAGCGGTACCACCCGCTGAGTCACCCTCTACCAGGTAAATTTCACATCTTTCGGGATCACTGTCAGAACAATCGGCAAGTTTACCAGGTAAACCCGAGCCGCCCATTACGCTCTTACGCTGGACCATTTCGCGCGCTTTACGTGCTGCCGCACGTGCAGTAGCTGCCAGGATTACCTTATTGATAATCATTTTAGCCTCTTTAGGGTTTTCTTCGAGATAGTTACCCAAAGCCTCTCCTACGGCAACATCAACAGATCCCATTACCTCACTGTTACCCAGTTTGGTTTTGGTTTGCCCTTCAAATTGTGGTTCTTGTACTTTTACCGAAACAACAGCGGTTAAACCCTCCCTGAAGTCGTCACCGGTGATTTCCATTTTTACGTTCTTTAATAAACCTTCCTTATCGGCATAGTTTTTTAAAGTACGGGTTAAACCCCTGCGGAAACCGGCAATATGTGTACCACCTTCGTGGGTATTGATGTTGTTTACATAAGAGTGTACATTTTCTGAATAACTATCGTTATACTGGAATGCCAGCTCTACCGGAACACCGTTTTTAATGCCTTCGATATAAATCGGCTCCGCCAAAATAGAGGTACGGGTATCATCCAAAAAGGCTACAAACTCTTTTAAACCACCTTCTGAGTGGAAAGTTTCCGAAAAGAAAGAACCATCTTCCAGTTTCTCACGTTCATCGGTTAACGTTAATTTAATCCCTTTATTTAAGAAAGACAGCTCGCGTAAACGACCGGCCAGAGTATCGTATTTATATTCGGTAGTTTGGGTGAAAATAGTTTCATCCGGAGTAAATGTTACAATTGTACCACGTTTATCAGTAGTTCCAACTTCTTTTACATCATACTGCGGAACACCAATTTTATATTCCTGCATCCAGATCTTACCTTCGCGGTGAACTTCTGCCTTTAAATGTGTAGACAAGGCGTTAACACAGCTTACTCCCACCCCGTGCAAACCGCCGGAAACTTTGTAAGTATCTTTATCAAATTTACCACCGGCGTGTAAAACCGTCATAACGATTTCCAATGCCGATTTATTTTCTTTTGTATTGATCCCGGTTGGAATACCACGTCCGTTATCTTCAACCCTGATGGAGTTACCTTCTAAAATCCTAACGTCGATGGTATCTGCATGACCGGCCAAAGCCTCATCAATAGAGTTATCTACAACCTCGTAAACCAAATGGTGTAAACCTTTAACACCAGTATCACCTATATACATTGAAGGGCGCTTACGCACCGCTTCTAAACCTTCTAAAACCTGTATATTATCTGCCGAATAATTTGACTTTAAATCCTGTTCTTCGCTCATATTTTAATTAAAAACAATAAGTATCAAAAATACGCAAATTTTGGCATTTAAACTAATATGTGGATAAGTTTTGGCCTGTTAAAAGATTGACACAAAAGCCACTCCTGCTGAATTAAAAGGGGTTTGAAAAGCAAAACCTTTATTCCAATCCAAGCCTTCGGCCGCTTTACATAACTCCCGACTTTACGTCGGGATTCATTTTGGGTTTAGGTGGCTAAAATAATGGTAAATATGAATAGATTATTTACCAAACGTTCGTATGGAACGAAAAAAACGTTGCATTTTTTTTTCTACCGGGGAATCGTCCCTAACGGGACGTTTGATAAAACAATTTGACTCACATGGTAGTAAATCGCTAAGTTTTTTTGACCACAGATGCACACAGATAAACACGGATTTTTATCGCTGTGTGCTTCCTTCTTATCCACTCAAGATCGGAACAAACGATGGTAATTCTCTCTCGATTACGTCCCGAAGGGGCGTTTTATTACAAATCAACAAATTGCCTGTCATTGCAGTGAAAATCGTTAAGGATTTTTTGGCCACAGATGCACACAGATAAACACGGATTTTTATAGCTGTGTAACGATGGTGATTCTCTCTCGATTCCGTCCCGTAGGAGCGTTTTATTATAAATCAACAAATTGCCTATCATTGCAGTGAAAATCGTTAAGGTTTTTTTTGGTCACAGATGCACACAAAATAAACACGGATTTTTATAGCTGTGTATACTCTTTTTATCTCCATAAAAATCAGGACAAGAGGTGGGTATTTTTCTCTCGATTCGGTCCCGTAGGGACGATTGCTGGGTAGCCAATTGTTAAATTGGCGTTTTTGTTCCGTAGGAACGTTTGGTGTTTCGAAATCTGCTATTGCCACCCCGCAACCCCAAATAGTAGCACCGGCCGTGCCACCTAAACCCGATGGAAGCGAGCATGAAATAAAGCGGACAGCGGGAATAATAACCGTTTGAAATTGGAACTTTGCTTTTCAAATCATCTGTATCAGATTGGGGCTCCGGTGTTAGGCACTTAGCATTGAGTAAATTAAACGTCAAACGCAATTCGCCAAACGTAAAAGCACCTTTGTACTGCGATACGCTTTTCTTTAAATTGCATATCAAAACTAATTTATATAAGTTTGCTAAAATTTATTAAACAATAATGGAAAGAAGAACCTTTAAAACCTTTGGTTTACTTGCAACAGCAACTTTAATAACTGCTTTGTCGGCATGCCAGAACAAAGACACTAAAACTACTGAAACGAAAAAAACAGAGAGTACTACGGCAGCGGTTTCTCCAACCGAGAAAATTGTATATGTAAACTCTGATTCGTTGCTTACAAAATATGAATACTTCAAAGACCTTAAAGTGAAATTTGAAGGAAAGACCAAAAATGCACAGGCAGATATGCAGGCAAAAGGTCAGGCTTTTCAAAGAGAAGTTGCCCAGTATCAACAATCAGCTTCAACTTTATCGGCCGATCAGCGTAAAAGCACTGAAGAGCGTTTAGCACGTAAACAACAGGAACTACAAACTTATCAACAAAATGCGGGTGGTGCTTTGCAGAATGAGCAGGCAACAGAAAACGAAAAACTTTATGATAAAGTTGCCGAATATTTAAAAGGTTATGCGAAGGAAAAAGGTTATAAAATGGTTTTAACTTACTCAAAAGGTAACAGTGCTATTTTATTTGCCGACGAAAGCTTAGATGTAACATCGGAAGTAATTAAAGGCTTAAACGCAGAATACAGCAAAAAATAAGCTAAAAGATATTTAAATGAAGATGCCCCGCACTAAATCGGGGCATTTTTTTTGTGCTATAATTTTGGATAAATTAATAACCGGCTATTAAACTTAACAAAATGAACATAGAGAAACAACACCAGGAATATATGCAGATGGCCATCGATTTATCGGTACAAAATGTTAGTGAAAGCATTGGCGGACCATTTGGAGCAGTAGTGGTAAAAGACGGGAAACTGATTGCAAAATCGGCAAACAAAGTAACCTCAACCAACGATCCTACGGCACATGCAGAAGTTTCGGCCATTAGGCTGGCATGTACCGAGTTGAATACTTTTGATTTAAGCGGTTGCGTAATCTATACCAGTTGCGAGCCCTGCCCCATGTGTTTAGGCGCCATTTACTGGGCCAGGATTGAAACCATTTATTACGCGAACACCAAAGCTGATGCTGAACATATTGGTTTTAGCGATAAGTTTATTTACGAGGAACTGGATAAACCAATGGAAAAAAGAAGTCTTAAGGTGATTCAGTTGATGCGCGATGAAGCTTTGGCGGCTTTTAAATTATGGGAAACCTCGGCAATGCGGATTGATTATTAAGAAGTTTAAAGTATAATAAAAGGACCGTCATCTCAACTGGAACTTAGTGAAAAGAAGAGATCTGTTATAGATTTCTCGACTGCGTTAAACTCCGTTCGAAATGACGATCACTCTTGTTAATATTACTTATTTACTTGATTCTTTAGCAGCCAACAAGCCAACCATGGCATCTATTTCTTTCACCACACCATCATCAGTGCCAGAAAAACCTACTGCTTTGAACCTGATATTCCCATCACCATCTATCACAAACTTTGTTGGGATACCATCAACTTTATAAGCGCTTACTACATCAAATTTTGATGGATCTTTGGCATTTTTGGTATCATAAAGCACGTTAAAATTATATTTCTTTTGGGCAATAAAATCAGTTACCAGTTTTTCCCTGTTATCTTCCGTTTGCCAGGTGTTTACGAAAATAAATACCACATTAGGATTGTTAGCATATTTCGCCATCGCTTTTTGCATGCCCGGAAAAGAGGCTACACATGGACCGCACCAGGTTGCCCAGTAATCTAAAATCACTATTTTTCCTTTTAAACTGGCCAAACTAACCGTTTCGCCCTTTAAATTAACTAAAGAGAATGCCGGTGCAGGAGTATTGATCATTTTTTTTGTCCACTCTGCCCTTTCTTTTTCCAACGCTGCTTTTTCTAAGTTGGCAATATAGCTTTCGTAAGTTCCTTCTTTCTTTAAAGTGGTATACAACCTTTTAAAATCAGCTTTTAGCGAATCAGTGGCCTTACCATCTTTGATTAATTTTTCGGATTCGATATATGCTTTATCATTTTGTCCTTCTTTAATCAGGTAGGTGATATAACGGCTCGATACATCCGGCGGTATTGCAGTGTATGATTTTAGTGCTCTTTCCTGTACTGCCAATGCATCTTTAGAATTACCCTGACGGTAAAGTAATAAAGCATAAGTATCGGCATACATGCCATAAGATTGATCCAATGATTTTATAAAAGCCTCTTTTGAAGAGAAATAGGCTGGTACCTCATCATTTTTTGCTTCTTCTATCAGGCTTAGTGATTGTTTTGAAAGTTTTGTAGCTACCTCTACATTTTCATTTTTCTCTGCTGATGGCCAGGCAAAAGAATTGTACAAATTTGCCCTCGTTTGTTTATTGCTCACTTTATTTGCATACAGCTCAAATTTTTCGGTATTTTTTGCCTGTATACTAGCGTTCGCCAATATGCCATAGATGGCATTTAACTTATCGGCATCTGCTTTTTTTCCGGCATCGAATTTAAATTTGGGAATCATATCCGTTGCTTTCTGCTCTTGTGCTGCAAAATCCTTAGTACCGTAAAGGGCATTCATATCTTCTCCCCAGGCATAATTACCGGTTGGATATTTTTTCAACAGGATTGTTTTTACTGAATCAGACTGAGCTTTTTTCTTCAACAACGAGTATAAACCTACAATACCGCTCAGATCATCTTCTTTAGGATCTTTTATTTTAGATAGCCTCGCAATATTTTCATTGATCAGTTTTGTGCCATTTTCTTTATCTGCTTTATACTCAAGCGATAGATATTGGTTTAAATTTTTCTTTTTCAACTCTGGCTTTAAAGCAAATGCCTGTTTGTAATTGGCAATGGCTTTTTCAGGATCGCTGGTTAATCCGAGATAATAATTCCCTGCCAATCCATATAAAAAAGCTTTGTTCAGATAGGCCTCTGCAGGCACTTTTCCAGCCTTTGTAAATTCCAGAATATAACCGTCAGGCGCTTCATCCTTTTTATCGTCAACCGAAAAGGCTAGTCCAACAAGTGTTACACTATCAGCGGTAGAAATTTCTCCCTTGTAAATAGCACCTTCTTTAACCAGGTCTATTTTGGCATTTTTAGGATTTGTTCTTGAAAAAAAAGTAAAGCCGGTACATTTTATGTCCGTTAAGTTTTCGAGATTGGTGCCTTTGGGGTCGTAAGTAAAGGTAACTTTGCTTCCTGCCGCAGGTTTATCGGCCGAAAACTTCACACCCTGTGCATTTGCCGTTCCCACAGCTAGCGCAGATAAAAAGAATAATTTCAAGGTTTTCATAATGAAAGAATTAGGTTTAAATTAGGTGAACTAAATATATAGTTTAATATTGGATTTTCATAATAAATTTACATTAAATTTTAAGGAATAATTATTGCAGGAGAATAAACATGACCTATGAGCAAAAAATAAATAGTGAGCTGGATTTCTGGAAGTTCAAAACCTTACAAAAACCTTCTCTTTTAAGTAAGGTGACGGATAAAGTGCAGAAAAAAATTAACAGCTATATCCCCGATAAGGTTCATAATGCCATTACAACCGCCATTAAACAAATGGTAAAGGCCGTACTTTTTGGCTCAACCTTTACCACTTCGAAACCGGTTATTAACTTAACACTGCTGCACCGCGAGGCCCTGGTTAAACAAAAAATTGATAATTATAAAAAAACCGGCGCTGCCGAAGGCGGAATTACAGGCGCAGGAGGCTTTTTAATGAGCCTTGCCGACTTTCCATTGTTATTGGGCATAAAAATGAAAATGCTTTTTGATATTGCCGCCGTTTATGGATACGATGTTAAAGATTACCGCGAGCGTTTATACATCTTACATATTTTTCAATTGGCCTTTTCAAGCAAGGAAGAAAGCCAGAATGTATTTTTCAAGATGCAAAACTGGGATGATAAGGCACATGAGTTGCCCACAAATATCGATGAATTCGACTGGCTAACCTTCCAGCAGCAGTACCGTGATTACATCGACCTGGCAAAACTGGCACAGATGCTTCCTTTTGTTGGCGCAGCAGTTGGTGCAGTTGCTAATTATAAACTGATCGAAAAACTGGGCAAAACCGCTATGATGAGTTATAGAATGAGGCACTTCAGTTTGCAGTACGCAGTTACCAGTTCGCAGGAAACTGAAAACCGGAAACTGAAAACCGGAAACTAATCTTCTTCCTCAAACATTCCGCCAATCAGGTCATCGGTTTCGCGGCGGTCTTTCTTCGTTGGTCGGCCTGTACCCCTATCCCGTTTTAAGCTCGGTGCATGGAACATCGATTTAAAGGCATGCGTATCTTCAACAGGTGTTAAATCCTTATATTTAGTTAGGGCAGTTGGCGAATCGGTTCGGTTATACGAAAGTTCTACCACCTCGATAATTTTCTTCTCAATCCCTTTCGAAACCTGGTAAACATCACCAACTTTTACAATGGCCGAAGGTTTAATATTCTGCCCTTTCAGTTTCACCCTTCCGGCTTTACAGGCATCAGTAGCCAGGCTACGGGTTTTAAATAACCTTATCGCCCATAAATATTTATCGATCCGAAGTTTTTCTGTCTCTGTCATAAAGGTGCAAAAATAAAGAATTGTTAAATTGTTTTATTGCTTTATTATTAAATCGTTACCTACAACAATCTCTAAAATGTTTTTACACTGGCAGCAATTTCAACAATCTAACAATCTTTTACACTACACGGAACAAAACAATTTAAACAATTAGCCTTTTAATAAACAAAAATTGATTTATTTTGCGTAAAATTTAAAAACATCATGTATTCAGATTTAAAGAAATTAATTGAAGCCGCCTGGGAAGACAGAACCCTTTTACAATATAGCAACTATTGCGAAGCCATCGAAACCGTAATTCAGGGTTTGGATAAAGGCGAAATCCGTGTTGCCGAACCAGTTTTAAACTCCTGGGGCATTAATGAATGGGTAAAAAAGGCTGTAATTTTATATTTCCCGATCCGCGAGATGAAAGAAATTAAAAGCGGTCCATTTGTTTACCATGATAAAATGGAATTAAAAACCGATTACAAAGCAACTGGCGTTCGCGTTGTGCCTATGGCAAGCGCACGTTATGGTTCGTTTTTGGCAAAAGGTGTAATCATGATGCCATCGTACGTAAACATTGGCGCTTATGTTGATGAAGGTACCATGGTTGATACCTGGGCTACCGTTGGTTCTTGTGCACAAATTGGTAAACGCGTTCACCTAAGTGGTGGTGTGGGTATTGGTGGTGTTTTAGAACCTGTACAGGCCGCTCCTGTAATTATCGAAGATGACGCTTTCTTAGGTTCGAGAGCCATTGTGGTAGAAGGTGTAAAAGTAGAAAGAGAAGCGGTACTTGGAGCTAATGTGGTATTAACTGCATCGACCAAAATTATCGATGTTACCGGCCCAACTCCTGTTGAATACAAAGGTGTTGTTCCTGCACGTTCGGTAGTAATTCCTGGTAGCTATACCAAAAAATTCCCTGCCGGCGAATTTCAGGTACCATGTGCTTTAATTATCGGAAAACGTAAAGAAAGTACTGATAAAAAAACTTCACTTAACGATGCGTTGAGGGAAAATAATGTAGCAGTTTAAGCTGAAAGCAAAAAGGTGAAAGCTGAAAGCGAAACTCATAATCATAAAGCCGAAAGTACTGAACTTGAGCGATCAAGCTTTGGTCTTTCGGCTTTAAGCTTTAGGCTTAGAATAGGATACGATGGCAAACGTGCCGCTAATAACTTAACCGGACTGGGCAATTACAGCCGGTCGTTAATTGAGCATCTGGCCGTTCAGTTTCCTCAAAATCAGTACCTGGTTTATTCTCCGAAAGTAAAGCCGGCCAAACAGATCGATGCGTTTTTTGAAAAAGAAAATATCGAACTCAAGTTACCCCAAAACGGAAGTTTTCTCTGGCGAAGCCTGAATATCCTTAAAGACCTTGTTCGTGATGAAGTTCAGATTTATCACGGCCTGAGCCATGAAATACCTTTAGCCATACAGCACACCAGAATTAAATCAATCGTTACCATTCACGACCTGATTTTCCTGCGTTTCCCACAATACTACAAATTTATCGACCGGAAATTATACGAGTGGAAAAGCAAGTCTGCCTGTAAACGTGCCAATAAAATTATTGCCATCAGCGAAAAAACAAAGGAAGATATTATTGATTTATACGGAATTAGTCCTGAAAAAATTGAAGTGATTTACCAGAGCTGTGATGACAGTTTTAAAACGCCTTTCGCTACAGAAACCTTAAGTCGCATCAGGGCCACTTACAAACTGCCAGATAAGTACATTCTTAATGTGGGCACTATTGAAGAGCGGAAGAATTTAAAATTGGCAGTCCAGGCTTTAAAAGAGGTAGATGAAGAATATAAATTAGTGGTGATAGGCAAACAAACAGCTTATTTTAAAACCGTCGAAAAAGAAATCGAAAAACTTGGCCTTAAAAACAGGGTTATATTTTTGAAAAACATTCCATTTGCCGATCTGCCGGGTATATATCAAATGGCTAATATTTTTGTTTATCCTTCATTTTACGAAGGTTTCGGCATTCCCATTATCGAAGCATTGTATTCGGGCATTCCGGTGGTTGCAGCTACAGGTTCGTGCCTGGAGGAAGCTGGCGGGCCGAATAGTTTATATGTTTCGCCAACCGACGCTACTGGACTGGCAAAAGCCATTAACCAGATTATTGAAAACCCGCAGCTCCAGAGAGAGATGAAAGAAAAAGGATTGGAATTTGTTCAAAAATTTAACAGCGCCCTTGTAACGCAGCAATTGATGGATTGTTATCAAGCCCTTTAAATTAAAACTTCTATTGAACTTCTTGTTTTTACCACAGTCTAGTCAAATTTAAACCTGACATTCGCGGAAAGCCCGCATCCCGATTTTTCATCGGGAGAGGACTTGCAGCATTGGCAGGACTAACGATTAACAGCAGCACTGCCCCTGCTTTTCAAAATATTAAAAACCAGATTTTTCAGCTTCAGCATCTATTTATACCCCCTAGATTCTTTAAAAAAGAAAAAGGGCCGGAATTTATTTAAAAATTCAACAGCCCTTTCTGTTATCTTAACCTTAAAACTTATTTAGCAGCAGTTACATTTGGTGGATATTGTGCTAATATTTCTTTTACGCCTGTATATAAACGTTGTTCTCTTTTATTAAAGTTATCGAGGTTAAAACCTGATCCCTGTCCGTGCCAGAATAAAATCTTTTTAGCAGGATCCAGAAAGTCGATAATGATTGTACCGTCGATATATTGGTTTACATAGGTACCGCCGCCCCAGCCTCCTCGCCAGCCGCCCCAGCCCCAGCCCCAGCCACCGTAGTAAGCAGGACCATAAACATCAGTTTTTTCTCTTGCAACAACTACCAGGTTAACCAGTAAATCAGGCTTTGCCGACTTAGTAAATCCTTTGGCATTCATTTCTGCCTCAACAGCAGCCAGTAACCTGCGCTTATCAAGGTTGTTTAACTTAACACGCTCTATTCCTTTATCGTAAAAGTTGTAAGTTTTGTAACCGCTTAAATCAACATTTTTATCATAATCTGATGCGGTGCGGAGTGTTGTACATCCGGCTAATGCCAATACCACTGTAAAAAGCATTAATAATTTTTGTGCTGTTCTCATTTTGTGCGCTGTTGTATAAATAACCTGACATAAATATAACGATTTCGAAAATCAAATGGAAATCATTTAACATTTTTTACAATCAGATTGTTATCTGTACAACGATTTCTATTTCATAATGTTTTGACGCTATGTTACTCAGCGTAAATATTTTACAATCGGATTAAATCTCCTGCCTGGCATAGGGCGGATACTCCTGTAAAATTTGTTTAACAGCCAGATTTATCCTTTGTTCCCTGTTTTCATAATCATCAAAATTAAATCCCGATCCTATTCCATGCCACATAATTGCCTTTGTTTCGGGATTTAAAAAATCGATAATAATGGTGCCGTTCTGGTATTGGTTATTGGTACCTAAAGGTCCAAATTGTGATTCTTTCCATTGATAAGACGAAGCTGTTGCATCCCATTGGTAACCGCCACCACTATAACCCCAATCGGCCCTTGTATTAGTATTGACCAGCACTACCACATTGATTAAAAAATCGGGGCGATCCGATTTTGTAAAGCCCTTTTTTAGCACAGCGCTTTCAACCGCTTCCAACATTCGCGGTTTATCGAGGTTGTTCAGTTCCAACCGGTCAATTCCTTTTTCGAAATAAGCAAAGGATTTTAACTTAGAAAAATCGATTTTTTTGTCGTAATCTGATGCAGTAAGCACAGTAATACAACTGGTAAATGCCATTACAATAGTAAACAGCATACCCCATTTCAGTGTGTGTTTCATTTTATGTTTTATTTAATAACCTATTACTAAAATACTAGTTTATTTTAGTAAAACACATATCTGGCATTAAATAAATGATAAAGAATAGATTACGTGTGTAAAATCAATATAGTTCTTTTATCTGGGCAACTATATTTTTAATATTTGTTGAACCTGTTAATGTATAATTGACAACATTATTATCTTTTTCCAAATCCCTTTTATTAGCTTTCCATTTAGAAATAAATGTGCCATGGCTAATTTTTTCATCGTTAGCATAAGCATCGGGTATTTTTAACTCTACTGGAAACTGATCAACATATTCAATATTTTCTAAGGTATAACTGTAAATATTTTCATTGTCGTATACTTGAAATATAATTCCAGGCAAGCCACCAAATTTCCATGGACCAATTTTAGTTAAATTGTCTCTTTTAAACCAAGCAATATATCTGCGCCCTCTAAAATCGGTTTCAGCTTTTGTACAGATTTCATTATTGATCTTTTTCTTTTCATTTGATATTTTCCAGTTAAAATTATTTAGCGTATCGAAAGCCAAGAACGTATTCTTTAGCCAGATATTTTCAGCATAAATAAGACCGGTACTATGGGTTGATTTCAAGATAAATGGCATACGTTTTAGATCATCAACTATTACCCTTTTAGTATTCGTTTCATCTTCAGCATAGGAAGAATCATTCTTTAAGCTTTTATTTACAACTGGCATTTCTAAAGACTTCCCATTGCAAAAGTATTGCTCCAATTTTATATCACTAGTTCTTCCATTTAGGTTTTCGATATTCCTATAATGAAAAATGATCTTTTTTTGGGCAACAACCACTTTAGACAGGCAAAAGAAAATCGTGATAACTATTATTTTTTTCATATTAATTTAGCGTTTGTTTAAAAATATGAAGTTGGGAGGGTAAAAACCGGAGATTAACATTATTTAACTTCCTCTTAATAGATTAACTTTGCAGGATGCTAAGAGATGAGATTAACAAAGCTTTTGAAGTATTAAAATCAGGCGGGGTTATCCTCTACCCTACCGACACCATTTGGGGTATAGGCTGCGATGCCACTAATCCCGAAGCGGTAGAAAAGGTGCTTAAAATAAAAAACCGTCCGGCTGAAAAAAGCCTGATTGTATTATTGGATGTAGACAGCAAACTGCAGGGCTATGTTACCGAAATACCGGATGTAGCTTATGATCTGATTGAATACGCAGAAAATCCTTTAACAATCATTTTTTCTGATGCAAAAAATCTCGCGCCGAACGTAATTAATGCAGATGGTAGTGTGGGGATCAGGATTGTTAAACACGACTTTTGCACGCCTCTCATCCAGCGTTTCAGAAAACCGATTGTTTCTACCTCAGCTAATTTAAGCGGGCAACCTTCTCCAAAATTCTTTGACGATATTGATCCGGCAATTATCGATGCCGTTGACTACGTGGTAGACTTTGAGCAGGAAAACCGGACCAGCAGAAAACCATCAACAATCATGAAACTTTCTCCCGGCGGGCAGTTTGAATTTATCCGCAGATAATTTTATTAATTTGTAATTATTATTGTCGACTGAAAATAACCAGGATCTCTTTAATCTTCTTAAAATAGCACGGCATAAGTAACCCATTCATGCAGCAACACCTACAACACCCTATATTTAAAACCTTATCATCAATAGCAGATAAGAGTAATACCGAAGCTTATGTAATCGGTGGCTTTGTACGCGATCTGTTTTTAAGCCGCCCGTCAAAAGATATCGATGTAGTTGTGGTAGGCAGCGGAATCGGATATGCTGAGGCTGTTGCCCGTAAATTAAATACCAAAGTAGCTGTATTTAAGAATTTTGGGACAGCCAATATCAAATACCAGGATTTAGAAGTCGAATTTGTAGGGGCCAGAAAAGAATCTTACCGTTCTGATTCGCGCAAGCCCATTGTTGAGGATGGCACTTTGGAAGACGACCAGCTCCGCAGGGATTTTACCATCAATGCACTGGCCATTAACTTAAATGCCGAACACTTTGGCGAGCTTTTAGATCCGTTTGACGGAATTAAAGATTTAGAAAATAAACTGATCCGCACACCGCTCGATCCGGAAATTACATTTTCCGATGATCCTTTGCGCATGATGCGGGCTATCCGTTTTGCATCACAGCTCAATTTTGATATCGATCCGGCAGCGCTTAATGCGATTAAAACACAGAAACAGCGCATCAGTATTGTTTCGAAAGAACGCATTACCGATGAGATGAATAAAATCATCCTGTCTAAAAAACCATCAGTAGGTTTTAAACATCTTTTTGATACAGGTTTATTGCACCTCATTTTCCCTCAAATGGCTCAGTTGTATGGTGTGGAAATTATTAAAGGCAAAGGTCATAAAGATAATTTTTACCATACTTTAGAAGTGCTCGACAATATCTGTGCTGATACCGACGATTTATGGTTGCGCTGGGCCGCCATTCTGCATGATATTGCCAAACCGGCCACCAAACGTTTTGAAGAAGGACACGGCTGGACATTTCACGGACATGAAGACCGTGGTGCACGGATGGTTCCGAAGATCTTTGCACAGTTAAAACTTCCATTAAATGAAAAAATGAAGTATGTGCAAAAACTGGTACAGCTTCACCTGCGTCCGATTGTTTTAGCACAGGAAACCGTAACCGATTCGGCTGTAAGAAGGTTGCTTTTTGATGCCGGCGAAGAAATTGAAAGCCTGATGTTACTATGTAATGCTGATGTAACCACCAAAAACGAGTACAAAAAAACAAAATACAGAAACAACTTTGAACTGGTAAAACAAAAGCTCAAAGATGTAGAAGAACGCGATAAAATCAGAAACTGGCAACCTCCTATTACTGGTAACAATATTATGGAAACTTTCGGGCTTGAAGCAGGAAAAGAAGTGGGCATTATTAAAAATGCCATCCGAGAAGCCATATTAGAAGGTGATATCAAAAACGACTATCAGGAAGCATTCGATTTTATGCTCAATCAGGCAAAACAAATGGGATTAAATCCTGTTAATAAATAATTTAATTGTCCCAGCCACAAAATCAGGATACCATTTATGGCATTTGATGTTTGTGGTAATTATAAATTAACTTTATTTTTACGGTTCCAAAATACAATAATGGCTATTTATAAATTTAGAATTACTTTCGAAGATTTTGATGATGTTGTGAGAGAGATCGACATTAAATCAAACCAAACATTTGAAGACCTGCACAGGGCTATCCACCGATCTACAGGTTATAATGCCGAAAAATCTTCGTCTTTTTACGTAAGCACCGATAATTGGTTAAAAGGTGATGAAATTGCTTATTTGCCCAGCGAACGTAAAAAAGACCGTGTAGTTTTAATGGAAAACTCCAAATTGAGCGGTTTTATCGAAGATCCGCATCAAAAATTTTACTATACCTATAATTTCGACCGCCCGTATGATTTTCATGTAGAACTGGTAAAAATCATTTTAGATGCCGATCCTAATATAGAGTACCCATTTTTAGCTAAAAGCAGTGGAGAAGCACCAAAAATTATGGAGCAGAACAGTCCACAGGCAGTTGATCCGAGAGGTGCTGCTGCAGCAGCAAGTGAATTCGATTTCCTAAACGAAATGAATTTTGTGCCCGAAGATACCGACGAGCTGGAAGCAATGGGCGAAATGGGAATTAATGAAGAAGAAAGGGATGAAGATGAGGAAAGTGAAGAAGACGAATTTGGCGACGAATTTTCAGACAGTGATAACTTTGACGATGATAGCCATAAAGACGACTATTAATCATAAATAATATTTTCATTTAAAAAAAAAGCTGTCAAATAAAATTGGCAGCTTTTATTTTATACCAATAACACCATGGTCCTTAAAAAAACCTTAATCTCCATTGTTGGCCCCACCGCAATAGGCAAAACGGCTTTAGCCATTCAAGTGGCCCAACATTTCGGGACAGAGATTATTTCAGCAGATTCACGTCAGTTTTTTAAGGAAATGGCCATAGGTACCGCCAAACCTGACGCAAAAGAATTAGTAGCAGCAAAACATCATTTTATCGATTCGCATTCTATCACGCAACTGTTCAGTACAGGCGATTTTGAGGTGGAGGGTTTAAAGAAACTCGAAGAAATTTTTGAAAAGCACGATACCGCCGTTATGGTTGGTGGATCTGGCCTGTATGTAAATGCCCTGCTAAATGGTTTGGATGAAATGCCAGACATTGATTTATCCGTCAGGGAAAAATTAAATAAACAGTTTGAGGCAGAAGGTTTAGCGGCAATCCAAAGTCAATTGGCCGCGCTAGATCCTGAATATTTTGCAAAAGTGGATCAGCAGAACCCACAGCGGATGATCAGGGGGCTGGAAGTTTTCCTTTCAACCGGTCAGAAACTTTCTTCTATGCTTTCGGCTACCAAAAAAGAAAGACCTTTCAACATTATTAAAATCGGCCTGAATACGGATAGGGCAGTTTTATACGATAGGATTAACAAAAGGGTTGATAAAATGATTACAGATGGATTAGTGGAAGAAGTAAGATCATTAACACTTTTTAAGCAGTATAATGCCTTAAATACAGTAGGCTATAGTGAAATTTTCGATTATTTTGATGGAAAGTCATCATTGGATGAAGCCATAGCGGCCATTAAACAGAATACCCGCCGTTTTGCAAAACGCCAGCTTACCTGGTTCAGGAGAGATGATGAGATTAACTGGTTTGAGCCGGAGGAAAAAGTTCATATTATTGACCTCATCAATGAAAGATTAAAATAAAAAAAGAGGTTTTAACTGTTAGTTAAAACCTCTTTCTAAAAATAAGATAACAGAATTAATTAGGAAATTTTACACCCCTATATTGTGTAATATCAATGGTTGGTACGGTAGAACCATATTTTGTGTTAATTGCATCAATAAATACATTAGCAATTACAGCATTTCCGCGTGGGGTTAAGTGGATACCATCCAAAGAGAAAGCGCCACCAGTAATAAATGCTGCGTTAATGCCAACTCCCTGAAGATTGATTCCGGTTTTAACCTGATTAAAATAAGCATAGGTATCGGCAATGGCTAAACCTTTACTTGTAGCTAAAGATTTTATGCTGCTGTTGTAGCTGTTTACATAATCTTTCACTTTAATTACTTCGTCTTTATCCAATACCCAGTTACTTGCAATCGGGTTTAATGGGTGTAAACCGTAAGGAATTGCACCCTGACCAAACAAACCAGCCGACTGGAACGGTAAACGGATTAAATCATCATCTGTTGCTGCCCTCACCGCACCTGTTCCGGTTTGAATGAAAACAGCCTGCGCAGCTGGGTTAGCAGCTTTAGCAGCAGCAAGTAATAACGACACTTTAACAGTATTAAAATACGGGATAGCTGTTACATCCGGAATGGTAGCCACAATACCTTTCTGACCACCAGCTGTTAAAGCATTTAACAAATTAGAATATAATGATGAAAACGTTACTTTATCTGTTAATACAGTAGTTGGATCACCAGTTACGGTAACTGCACCATTGGTGGCATAACCCAATACATCATTATTCCCTAACCAAAGTGAGAAAAAAGTATGGTTTCTGCCTTGAATGAACTGAAAATAGTTGGTTTTACCTACCTGAGCATCTGTTAGTAAACGCTCAAAATATGGATTAGCGGCGCTAAAAGTAAGCGTTGGGTCGAAAGATAAATCGACGCGCATACCTGGAATACCTAGATTCTGTACTTCACCCGAATATTTAAACAAACGACTATTTGTTGGCGCATCTCGCCAACCATTACCTAATACGGGAGTTAACGTTGGTGTACCATTTACTAAAGCAGTAAGTGAAATATATCCCGAACCGTTAGCTTGCGCATCAGTAAAAAACGGAGAGGTAAATGCTCCACCACCTACAGAAGCCATTTTTGCGGCAATTAAGTTTGGATAAGCTACTTTTTGTCCCTCTAAGTATAAACCACCATCAGCAAACCCCGAGGTTAAAGAGTTACCTACAGCGATGTATTTGCTAAAATTAGCTTGTCCGGCAGTTGTACCTGCTGGTGTTTCTATTTCTGGTTTGCAGGCTGCTGTAAAAAGAATGGCAGCAGCTACGAAACTATTTAATATATATTTCTTCATTGTAATTTCTCCTACCATTTATAAGTTAACGAAAGACCTGGTGCATAAACCAAAGTTTTAAAAGTACCATCCAAGCCAGTTTCGATATTTCTCTGTTTACGCGATTTCACATCTTCAAAGAAGAAAGAAGCGTTTACCTCGAAATGGCTGGTTGGTGTATAACCTATACCCGCACTTAAAATATAACGATCAGCATCTGGTGCTTCAGGTGTTACATAACCATCCTGAACAGGAGAAAAAGCGTAACCTACACCAGCCCTTAAAGCTAATTTCTCAGATGCCTGATGATTGATACCCAGTTTAAATGATGAACCATCGCGGTAGTTACGCGCCGATTTTGTATCGGCCAAAGCTGATGTATTGGTAGCATAATCAAATGCCAGTTCTTTATAAATATGCCATTGTACCCAACTGGCATCAAATGCCAAAACAGTACTTTTCGATAATGGAATACCTACACCTAAGCTGGTTGTTGCTGGTAAAGGTAATTCAGCATTAAAGGTATTGCCTGCCGGAAAGGATGATCTTAATGAATTTGGAACATCAAATTCGGCGGTACCACCATCTAATTTAGTAATCACTTTTGACTTGTGTACCAGTGCAAATGAGATGTTGCTAAGCGTTTTAATATACAAACCCGCATTCCATCCGTAACCTTTTCCGGTACCATCTAAAGTAACATGACCAGAACGTCCGTCAGGATAATTTACCGGCAGTGCTCTCTGAAGATTTACATCACCATGGTTATAAACAAAGCCTGCTCCAATACCAATGCGGTCAGTAATTTTAATACTTAAAGTTGGCTGAAAATAAATGGCCTTTAAATTTAGTGAGGTTAATGCATACTTACCTGACCAGTTATCGCCCCAATCTACCAAACCACCAAAAGGAGTATAAACCCCTAAACCCAGTTTCCACTTATTTGATTTTGGTCCCCAAACGGCATAAAACTCGAAAGGTGGAGCAATTTTATTTTTTACGTTTTCCGTGACGTTTGATCCGCTTTGCTTAAAAGCCGATTTAAACAATAGTGGGTTTACTCCTGCTGAAACTGAGTTTTTCTCTAAGAAAGTTACTGCACCGGGATTGTAAAATACAGAAGCCTCATCTAAAGCCAACGCAGAACCTGCACCAGCCATACCAATTTGTTTCTGACCTTGTAAATTAACCTGGAAACCCTGCCCCAAAACCCAAAGTGGGGCAGAAAGTAATACGCTCAATAAAATTTTTTTCATTTATAAATGGTTATATCACAAATATATACTATGCTAACATAGTAAACAAATATTTGTTTGTAAGAATTTTGATTGTCTTACGCTTGCGCAGTTGGTCCACCGAAGCCCATTGGAAAAGGCGGTTCTTCCTGCATTTTGATACGGCCATTTATATTTTCAAATTTCTGAATGTTGTCTTCCAATGCTGATAATAAACGTTTTGCGTGCTCAGGAGTTAAAATAATCCTTGATTTTACCTTTGCTTTAGGAATACCCGGCATTACGCGGATAAAATCCAACACAAATTCGGTATTGGAATGGGTAATAATCGCAAGGTTAGAAAAAATCCCCTCAGCAATTTCTTCTGATAATTCTATATTTAACTGGTTTTCGTTTTGTTGTTCTTCCATAAAACAAAACTAAGCGTTTTTATAAATAAAATATGAGTTATTTGAATATTTCAATAAGAGCTGTTTCCTTCTAATATTATTTGTTTAACAAAGGTTTAACACGTTGCAGCATTTCATCTGCAGTAACTTTAGATAAAGCTTTTATCTCAAAACTTTCTAAAGCTTTATTCAGTTCAGCAAGTGCTGCAGTATTCTTATTTTTAGCATATAACGATCTCAATTGCCGTATTTTCTCAAAATCCTGCCCTCCTTCAATCAATTTCTCAAATCTTACAGATGATAAGGGACCAGGATAAACCTGATAGGTATCGCCAGCAGGCCAGGCTGTAAAACGGGTATCGGTTAACGGATTTTTTGTCCAGCTGTTATAGGCCCAGCGCAAATAGCCATCCATATTTTTATTAGCTGTGTACCAGCCCATCCATACCTGTTCTGCAGGTGAAGAAAAACTAAATGCATTTGGATAAGGCTCGGTACAACAAGTATACCAGGTGCTTATTTTGCCTTCTTTATTTCGTTTCTGCAGTATATCTGCTGGGAATTCCCATTTAGAGGCAATGCAATAATTATCAATATCTGCTTCGATTTCCTGATGATATTCTCCTGCAAGTGCAATTTTCCAATTTAAATCCACACTTTTTAATAATTTAATTACTGCCTGCATGGCTTTCATCGGGCGTTCATCCATCGCGATATAGGTTTTAGAGAACCAGTTTTTTGCTTTCAGATGTTTGGTAAAATCGGCAAGCATATTTTTCCAAAATGTATTATATCCAGGTGTTCCGATAGCTTCAGTAAAAACGGCTTCCTTTTGAGCAGCTTCGTCCCAATAGCTAAAAGCAATTTTCCATGGCACCATACTGTAGCAGTTAATTCGTTCATTAATGCCGGTTGTCATCACAAAAGTTATATATTTATCAAACAGGCTGTAATCATAAACCCAGGTGCCGTCTTTTTTCCTTGTCCACTTGATTAAACTTGGGTAATCATCGTAAGTTTGATGCCCCCAGGGCTCGTTTACAATACTCGCTGTAATGGTTTTCTGCCCGGCATTGGCTAACATGGTGTAATAAGGTTTTATAAGGTCAAAATGTTCGTCACTCCATAATTTCACCTGATGTGCACGGGCAATGGCGGCCGGATGTTGCCATAAATCAAGATCATATTTCCATTGAGCCGGCGCAGGCAAAGTTTTATTGAGCACCTCGATACTTATAGGCAGGTTATACTCTCTTTCACCTTTTACTTTAACAGTTCCTATGTAATTTCCGACTTTTGCACCTGCAGGAATTTTTATACTTAACCAAACAGGCTGTGTATTTTTGGCTTCGAGGTTAATGCTGAGTGTTTTGGTATCGATCAAATCAGCCACATAAGATGAATCGAAATCTGAAGCTTTGCGGTAACCACAACCATCTCTGAATTCATCAGTGATTACATATTTAAGAAATCCTGAACTAATATTTTCTTTTTTAATGAGATTACCTTTTTGATCTTTCAGATCGGAAAACTTGATACTGATATTTGAATTTTTAGTATTAGTCCAAAGCAACAATTGGGTATGGATTTTTTCTCCTTTCCAGGCTTTTGCACTCCACGCATTTTGAAGGGAACCTGCAGGTGGCACTTCTCTGGTAAACCTGATATTGCTATTCGCAAAACCGGCATTCAATCTTCCGGTAACTTTATTCCACTCCTGGTTTACTGCTGCAGCGTCAGGTAGCTTTGTTTTTTGAAGGGTTAAACTTACATCCTGGGCACCGGCAGACAAGGCACAACCCAGTATTAAAATGGCTGATAAAAACTTCATAAACCTAAAGTAATTAAACCTTAGTGAATAAAATTAAAGGCATAGCCAGCAATTTCTGCGCAAACGTTTGATAAACTGTAACGAAATGGATAGGTAGTAGATAAAGATTAACCTGGATATTAAGGGTATTTATTTTTTTTGATAGCGAAGTTTATATTTTTGGCATTCACTATTATACAAATTCAAAAAAAATTATTTAATCATAAAATTCACAATGCCTATTACCGAACCGATAATGGCTAAAAACTGAATTAATCCAACAACATAAATGGTTTTCTGCATATTCGAGATATCTTCTTTAGTAGCCAAAACTTCCCGCTTGTTGTCGAACTCAGATTTTACTTCAGCTTTAACAAAAGAAACCAACTGCTCTGCTTCCTGTTCGCCTAGCTTAGCCTTTAAAATCTGAAAGAGTTGGATTTCAGTAACACTCATGAGTTCACCTTTTATTATTTATTAAAGTTACAAAATCTATTCCAAACAAAAAAACCCCGACAAAATGCCGGGGTTTTAAACTATTTAGATTAAATATTAAGCTTCTACTTCTTCTTGTTTCGAAGCCAATAATTTATCGTATTCTTCTTGAGAACCAACGATGATTCTTTCGTAACCACGTACACCAGTACCTGAAGGGATTAAGTGACCAACGATCACGTTTTCTTTCAAGCCTAACATATTATCGCGTTTACCTGCAATTGCTGCCTCATTTAATACTTTCGTAGTTTCCTGGAACGAAGCCGCAGAAATGAACGATTTAGTACCTAATGATGCACGGGTAATACCCTGTAGGATAGAACTTGCAGTTGCTGGTCTTGCATCTCTAACCGTGATCTGTTTCAAATCTTTACGTTTCAATTGAGAATTTTCGTCTCTTAATCTGCGTAATGAAACAATCTGACCTGGTTTGAAATCTGTAGAGTCACCGGCGTCTTCAACAACTTTTTTGTCGTACATCGCATCATTCTCTTCTGCAAAATCCCAACGGTCTACAGCGTTGTTTTCTAAGAAAATGGTATCTCCCGGATCTTCGATGTGAACTTTCTGCATCATCTGGTGAACAATTACCTCGAAGTGCTTATCATTAATTTTCACACCTTGCAAACGGTAAACCTCCTGAATACCATTCACAAGATATTCCTGAACCGCTGCCGGGCCTTTGATTGATAAGATATCTGCAGGAGAAATTGAACCATCTGATAAAGGCATACCTGCTTTCACAAAGTCATTATCCTGTACAAGGATGTGTTTAGACAATGGAACAAGATATTTTTTAACTTCACCATCTTTCGATTCGATTGTAATCTCACGGTTACCACGTTTAACGCCACCTAAGGTTACTACACCATCAATTTCAGTTACTACGGCTGGGTTAGATGGGTTACGTGCCTCGAATAACTCGGTTACACGAGGTAAACCACCCGTAATATCCCTGGTTTTACCAGTAGCACGAGGAATTTTAGCGATAATCTGACCAGTTTGGATAGTTTCACCTTCATCAACTGAAACGTGGGCACCTACCGGAATGTTATAACCTTTGATAAATTCACCTTTCTTGTCAACAATCTGAACAGAAGGGTTTTTAGTTTTATCACGTGTATCGATAATTACTTTTTCACGGTGACCGGTTTGCTCATCAGATTCTTCACGGAAAGTTACACCTTCGATAATGGCATCGAACTGTGCTTTACCCGCAAATTCTGAAATGATAACCGCGTTGTACGGATCCCATGAACAAATTTTGTCGCCTTTAGTTAATTTATCGCCTTCTTTAACAAATAAGAATGCACCGTAAGGGATGTTGTTGGTTACGATCACACGACCAGAACCTGGCTCAACAATCCTGAACTCACCTGAACGGCCCAATACAACCTGTACTTTACCATCTTCAGTTTCTGTATCTACTGTACGGATGTTTTCGAATTCGATAACACCATCAAATTTAGCTACGATGTTTGATTCGGCAGCAATGTTTGATGCCGTACCACCCACGTGGAAAGTACGAAGTGTTAACTGTGTACCCGGCTCACCGATAGACTGTGCAGCAATTACACCTACAGCCTCTCCTCTTTGAACACGTTTACCTGAGGCCAGGTTACGGCCATAACATAATGCACAAACACCACGTTTAGATTCGCAGGTTAATACCGAACGGATCTCGATACCTTCAAGAGGTGATTCTTCGATGATTTTAGCTAAATCCTCGTCGATATCCTGACCAGCAGAAACTAAAAGTTCACCGTTTAACGGGTTGTAAACATCATGTAATGAAGTACGGCCTAAAATACGCTCATATAATGGTTCAACAATATCTTCGTTATCTTTCAATGCAGTTGTGTACATACCTCTTAAAGTACCACAATCTGAATCGTTAACGATCATATCCTGAGCAACATCATGTAAACGACGGGTTAAGTAACCCGCATCGGCTGTTTTTAACGCCGTATCCGCCAAACCTTTACGGGCACCGTGGGTAGAGATAAAGTACTCTAATACCGATAATCCTTCTTTAAAGTTTGATAAGATCGGGTTTTCGATAATATCACCACCTGAACCTGATTTTTGAGGCTTAGCCATCAATCCCCTCATTCCGCAAAGCTGACGAATCTGCTCTTTAGAACCACGGGCTCCTGAATCAAGCATCATGTATACCGAGTTAAAACCTTGGTTATCGCTAGATAACTGGTTCATAACGAAAGTAGTTAACCTGTTGTTGATACGGGTCCAGATATCGATGATCTGGTTGTAACGCTCGTTGTTGGTAATGAAACCCATGTTATAGTTGTTTCTTACCTCTTCAACCTCGTTAGCAGCCTGCTCTAATAAAGTATGTTTCTCAACCGGAATGTTTACGTCCTGTAAGTTGAACGATAAACCTCCCTGGAATGCCATTTTGAAACCTAATTCTTTAATGTCATCCAAGAATTGAGAAGCACGGGCCATACCGGTCATTTTTACTACTTCACCGATAATATCTCTTAACGATTTTTTAGTTAATAACTCGTTGATATAACCTACTTCTTCCGGAACCATTTGGTTGAATAATACCCTACCAACAGTGGTTTCAGTTAATTTATTAACGATAGAACCATCATTTTGCTTCACATTTACTCTTACTTTGATAAATGCGTGCAAGTCTAATTCTTTCTCGTTATAAGCAATAATCACTTCTTCCGGAGAATAGAAATTCGAATCCTGTCCTTTTACAACCCTTGTTTCGTCAGTTCTGCGGCCTTTAGTAATGTAATAAAGACCCAAAACCATATCCTGAGAAGGTACTGTAATTGGCGTACCGTTTGCAGGGTTCAGGATGTTGTGAGCTGCCAACATTAATACCTGGGCTTCCAAAATTGCTGCGTTACCTAACGGTAAGTGCACAGCCATCTGGTCACCATCAAAATCGGCGTTGAATGCAGTACAAACTAGTGGGTGTAACTGGATTGCTTTTCCTTCAATTAATTTTGGCTGGAAAGCCTGAATACCTAATCTGTGTAGCGTAGGTGCACGGTTTAATAATACCGGGTGACCTTTTAACACGTTCTCAAGGATATCCCAAACTAAAGGATCTTTTCTATCAACAATTTTCTTGGCTGATTTTACTGTTTTTACCACACCACGCTCAATCATCTTACGGATGATGAATGGTTTGTAAAGCTCAGCAGCCATATCTTTAGGAATACCGCACTCGTGTAATTTAAGGCTAGGGCCTACAACAATTACCGAACGTGCTGAATAATCCACACGTTTACCTAATAAGTTCTGACGGAAACGACCTTGTTTACCTTTCAGGATATCTGAAAGTGATTTCAAAGCACGGTTACCTTCAGTTTTTACCGCGTTAACTTTACGTGAGTTATCGAATAACGAATCTACAGCTTCCTGCAACATACGTTTCTCGTTACGTAAAATTACCTCTGGTGCTTTAATCTCGATCAAACGTTTTAAACGGTTGTTACGGATAATTACACGACGGTATAAATCATTTAGGTCGGAAGTAGCGAAACGGCCACCTTCTAAAGGAACTAAAGGACGTAATTCAGGTGGAATAACCGGAACGATTTTCACGATCATCCACTCAGGGCGGTTTTCGATACGTGTATTTGCACCACGGAAAGCTTCTACAACCTGAAGACGTTTTAAAGCCTCATTTTTACGTTGCTGAGAAGTTTCGTTAGCAGCCTGGTGACGTAAATCGTAAGATAATGTATCTAAATCAATACGTTTTAATAAATCTTCTAATGCTTCAGCACCCATTTTGGCGATGAATTTATTAGGATCTTTATCATCTAAATATTGATTTTCTTTAGGTAATTTATCTAAGATATCTAAATATTCTTCCTCAGTTAAGAAGTCCATATAGTTGATACCTTCTTCGGCCATTAAGCCCGATTGGATAACTACGTAACGCTCGTAATAGATAATTAAATCAAGTTTTTTAGTAGGTAAACCTAATAAATAACCGATTTTGTTTGGTAAAGAGCGGAAGTACCAGATGTGCGCTACAGGAACCACCAAAGCGATGTGCCCCATACGCTCACGACGTACTTTTTTCTCTGTTACTTCAACACCACAACGATCGCAAACAATACCTTTATAACGGATACGTTTGTATTTACCGCAATGACATTCGTAATCTTTTACCGGACCAAAAATACGCTCACAGAACAAACCATCACGTTCTGGCTTGTAAGTACGGTAGTTAATGGTTTCTGGTTTCAACACCTCACCGCTCGAACGTTCCAGAATAATTTCCGGAGACGATAAGCTAATGGTAATGGATGTGAAATTGCTTTTTAATTTATTATCCTTTTTGTAAGACATATGCTTTTGTTTGTAGTAGCAAGTACTTAGTATCGAGTATCAAGATATGTAATCCAATCTTGATACTCGATACTTTAATACTCAATACTTAGTCTAACGTAATATCTAAACCTAAACCGCGTAACTCATGTACCAATACGTTAAACGATTCTGGCACACCTGGAGTTGGTAGGTTTTCACCTTTAACAATGGCTTCGTAAGTTTTGGCCCTTCCGATCACATCATCCGACTTAACGGTTAAGATCTCCTGAAGGATGTTAGCTGCACCGAATGCCTCTAATGCCCAAACCTCCATCTCACCAAAACGCTGACCACCGAACTGGGCTTTACCACCCAAAGGTTGTTGTGTAATTAATGAGTATGGTCCGATTGAACGGGCGTGCATCTTATCATCAACCATGTGACCTAGTTTCAGCATGTAAATAATACCTACTGTTGTAGTCTGATCGAAACGCTCACCTGTTAAACCATTGTATAAGTAGGTTTTTCCTGAAGCAGGAACACCGGCTTTTGCAATCCACTCTTCCACTTCATCGTGGGTAGCACCATCAAAAATCGGGGTTGCAAATTTAACACCCAACTCCTGACCAGCCCAGGCTAAAATGGTTTCGTAGATCTGACCAAGGTTCATACGTGAAGGTACACCCAGTGGGTTCAACACGATATCAACCGGGCTACCATCAGCTAAGAAAGGCATATCTTCATCACGTACAATACGTGCAACAATACCTTTGTTACCGTGGCGACCTGCCATTTTATCACCTACTTTTAATTTACGTTTTTTAGCAACATAAACTTTTGCCATCTGTACAATACCTGATGGAAGCTCATCACCTACACTAATCGCAAATTTATCGCGTTTGTAAGCTCCAAGTTCTTCGTTAACACGGATACCGTAGTTGTGAAGCAACATTTTAATCAACTCGTTTTTATCATCATCAGTAGTCCATTTGTTAGGGCTGATGTGGTTATAATCAAGTTCTGCTAAAATTTTCTGAGTAAATTTAGCACCTTTTGCAACCAAAAGTTCTTTGTAAATGTTGAATACACCCTGAGATGTTTTTCCGTTTACAATAGCGAACAACTTGTCTACCAGTTCTGCTTTTAATTTCTCAGTGATATTGTTATATCCTTTGTCTAATTTCTCAATTGCCGATTTTTCTTCAGCTTTTGTAGTTTTCTTAGCACGGCTGAATAATTTGGTATCGATTACCACACCCTGGATTGAAGGAGGAGTTTTTAAAGACGCATCTTTAACATCACCTGCTTTATCACCAAAGATTGCACGTAGTAATTTTTCCTCTGGTGAAGGATCAGATTCTCCTTTTGGAGTGATCTTACCAATTAAAATATCACCTTCTTTTACATCAGCACCAATACGGATAATACCATTTTCATCAAGGTCTTTAGTAGCCTCTTCAGAAACGTTAGGGATATCGGGTGTTAATTCCTCTTCTCCACGTTTAGTATCACGTACCTCTAATTCAAACTCTTCAATATGCAATGAAGTGAAAACGTCGTCACGAACAATACGCTCGTTGATTACAATCGCATCCTCAAAGTTGAAACCCTGCCAAGGCATGAATGCCACTTTAAGGTTTCTACCTAATGCCAGTTCACCGTTCTGAGTTGCATAACCTTCGCAAAGCACTTGTCCTTTAGTAACTTTCTGACCTTTCTTAACGATTGGTTTTAAGTTGATACAAGTATTCTGGTTGGTTTTTTTGAACTTGATTAAACGGTAAGTTTTGCTATCACCTTCGAATGAAACTAAACGATCATCTTCGTTACGCTCATATTTAATAGTGATTTCGTTAGCATCTACATATTCAACAATACCATCACCTTCCGCGTTGATCAAAGTTCTTGAATCGCGTGCAACGCGACCTTCTAAACCTGTACCAACAATAGGTGCTTCAGGACGTAACAACGGCACGGCCTGACGTTGCATGTTCGATCCCATCAAAGCCCTGTTCGCATCATCATGTTCTAAGAACGGAATCAACGAAGCAGCGATTGAAGTAATCTGGTTTGGCGCAACGTCCATTAAGTCTAATTTCTCAGGCTCAATAATCGGGAAGTCACCCTCGTAACGTGCTTTAACACGTGGTGTGGTAAAGTTACCTTTATCATCATACTCTGCATTGGCCTGAGCGATGGTTTTACCATCTTCATCCTCAGCAGATAAATAAATAACGTCCGAATCTACAACTACTTTACCTTCTTCAACACGTTTATACGGTGTTTCAATGAAACCTAAATTGTTAATTTTTGCATGCACACAAAGTGATGAAATCAAACCAATGTTTGGTCCCTCTGGAGTTTCAATGGTACATAAACGACCATAGTGGGTATAGTGAACGTCACGTACCTCGAAACCGGCACGCTCACGCGATAAACCACCTGGACCTAGGGCCGATAAACGGCGTTTGTGTGTAATCTCTGCCAATGGATTGGTTTGATCCATGAACTGAGATAACTGGTTGGTACCAAAGAAAGAGTTGATAACCGATGATAATGTACGGGCATTAATCAAATCAGTTGGTGTAAACACCTCGTTATCGCGAATGTTCATACGCTCACGGATTGTTCTGGCCATACGGGCTAAACCAACACCAAATTGTGCGTACAACTGCTCACCTACCGTACGTACACGACGGTTAGATAAGTGATCGATATCATCCACCTCTTCTTTTGAGTTGATCAGTTTGATCAGGTATTTTACAATCGCGATAATATCCGCTTTTGTTAATACTTTAACCTCATCAGGGGTATTCATTTTTAATTTACGGTTGATGCGGTAACGACCAACATCTCCTAAATCGTAACGTTTATCCGAGAAGAATAAACGATCAATGATACCACGTGCAGTTTCCTCATCAGGTGGTTCTGCGTTACGCAAAGCACGGTAGATGTTTTCAACAGCTTCTTTCTCAGAGTTTGATGTATCTTTCTGTAATGTATTATATATAATGGTATAATCAGCCTGACTTGCGCCATCTTCTTTTGATAAGATGATGCTTTTTACGCCAGCTTCGATAACCATATCAATGTGTTCGTCTTCTAAAACGGTTTCTCTTTCAAGAATCACTTCATTACGGTCGATAGAAACTACCTCACCAGTATCTTCATCAACAAAATCCTCAACCCATTTTTTCAATACCCTTGCAGCCAGTTTACGACCGATGTATTTCTTTAAACCTGATTTGCTAACTTTTACTTCGTCGGCAAGATCAAAAAGTTCCAAGATATCTTTATCAGAATCGTAACCGATAGCACGTAATAAAGTGGTAACCGGGAATTTTTTCTTACGATCGATGTAAGCATACATTACGTTGTTAACGTCTGTAGCAAACTCGATCCATGAACCTTTGAAAGGAATAACACGTGCCGAATACAATTTGGTTCCGTTAGTGTGACGGCTCTGGCCGAAGAACACACCCGGAGAACGGTGTAATTGCGAAACGATAACACGTTCTGCACCGTTGATAACAAACGTACCTTTTGGTGTCATATACGGGATAGTACCTAAGTACACATCCTGGATAATGGTTTCAAAATCTTCATGTTCTACATCATTACAAGAAAGCTTAAGCTTTGCTTTTAATGGAACATTGTAGGTTAATCCACGCTCAATACACTCGTGTATATCGTAACGTGGCGGATCAACAAAATAATCAAGAAACTCTAATACGAAGATATTTCTTGAATCTGTTATTGGAAAGTTTTCAGCAAACACTTTGAACAAACCCTCGCTCGAGCGATCGTCTGAAGTGGTATCTATCTGGAAAAATTCTCTGAATGATTGCAATTGCACATCCAGAAAATCCGGATAGTCTATAATGTGCTTACTAGTTGCAAAATTTACTCTTTGTTCGACTGTCTTTGCCAATGGACTAAAAGATTTTAGTTTAAGAATAAACTATTTGTTTGGTTTCGTTTCCAACCATGCTCATCAACCAAACAAAATGAGATGTTTATAAACAGGTAAAGACACCGACATTTTCAGTCGGTGTCTAATACATTTTTAGCTTAGCTAAGTTAAGTGATTACTTAATCTCAACTACTGCTCCAGCTTCTTCTAATTGTTTTTTAAGAGCTTCTGCTTCGTCTTTAGCAACACCAGCTTTTAATTCTTTTGGTGCTCCGTCTACTAAGTCTTTAGCTTCTTTCAAACCTAAACCAGTTAAGTCTTTAACAAGTTTTACAACTGCTAATTTCTGACCACCAGCTTCTTTTAAGATTACATCAAAAGATGTTTTTTCTGCAGCAGCAGCAGGTGCATCACCACCAGCAGCAGGACCAGCAACTACAGCAGCAGCTGCAGGCTCAATACCATACTCATCTTTTAAGATTTGAGCTAATTCATTAACTTCTTTTACTGTTAAGTTTACTAATTGCTCAGCAAACGCTTTTAAATCTGCCATTTTATTAAGATTTTAAAAATTTACGTGTGTAATAATTTTGTTTAATTTGCGAACTTAAGGTGTTCGTTAACCTTCTCTTTCCTGAAGAGTTTTAACAATTCCTGCAATTTTGTTTCCGCCTGACTGAAGCGCAGATAGAACATTTTTAGCTGGTGACTGTAATAATCCAATGATATCGCCAATAAGCTCTTCTCTTGATTTCAAGCTTACTAAGTTATTCAATTGGTCGTCGCCAACGTATACTGATGAATCTATAAATGCTGCTTTAAGCACAGGTTTATCAGAAGTTTTTCTCAAAGCTTTGATCAGCTTAGCCGGAGCGTTTGCTGTTTTTGAGAATAATAATGATGATGAACCTTTAAGGGCTTCGTAGATCTCAGAAGCATCGCCATCTAAACCTTCAATCGCTTTGCGGATTAAAGAATTTTTAGCAACCTTCATTACGATATCACCTTCGAAACATTTGCGGCGGATGTTATTGATCTGCTCAACAGAAAGGCTAGAAGTATCAGCAATATAAAAATTGCCAAACTCTTGCATTTGTCCTTGTAGTTCTAAAACTACTTCGTTTTTTTCTTCTCTGTTCATGATTAGATCCCCGCTACTGATTTTGTTTCAATTGCAATCCCAGGACTCATTGTAGAAGACACGTGAATGCTCTTAAAATAAGTTCCTTTTGCAGCAGATGGTTTTAATTTAGAAATAACCTGAATGATTTCAAGTGCGTTTTCATAAATTTTGTCTGCTGGGAATGATACTTTTCCTATCGAGGCGTGTATGATACCCGTTTTGTCTACTTTAAAATCAATTTTACCTGCTTTAACCTCTGTTACAGCTTTACCAACTTCGTTGGTTACTGTTCCAGATTTTGGGTTAGGCATTAAGTTCCTTGGACCTAAAACACGGCCCAATTTACCTACCTTAGCCATACAAGCTGGTGTAGTGATAATAATGTCTACATCGGTCCAACCACCTTCAATTTTAGCTACATACTCGTCTAAACCTACGAAGTCTGCGCCAGCTGCTTTTGCTTCTTCTTCCTTATCAGGAGTTACCAAAGCTAAAACACGTACAGTTTTACCTGTTCCGTGTGGTAAAGTAGCAATACCACGTACCATTTGATTGGCTTTACGCGGATCTACACCTAAAGATACATCAATATCAACTGAAGCATCGAATTTAGTAGTAGTGATTTCTTTTACCAAAGCAGCAGCATCCTTCAAAGTATAAGCTTTACCAGCTTCTATTTTAGCATGTGCCTTTTTTTGATTTTTAGTTAATTTCGCCACTGTTGTAAACTGTTTTTTAATTAATTGTTCCAGGGTGCGTCACCAGAAACGGTGATTCCCATACTGCGTGCTGTACCGGCAACCATACTCATTGCAGATTCGATTGTAAATGCATTTAAATCAGGCATTTTATCCTCAGCAATAACTTTAATCTGGTCCCAGGTCACCGATCCAACTTTTTTACGGTTAGGCTCAGCAGAACCACTCTGTAATTTAGTAGCATCTTTTAACTGGATAGCTACAGGAGGGGTTTTGATGATGAAATCGAATGACTTATCAGCATAAACAGTAATTACAACTGGCAATACTTTACCTGCTTTATCTTGGGTACGAGCGTTGTACTGTTTGCAAAACTCCATAATGTTCACCCCTTTAGCACCTAATGCAGGTCCTACCGGTGGCGATGGATTTGCCGCTCCGCCTTTGATCTGTAATTTGATCATTGCACTGACTTCTTTTGCCATTTTGTGTTTTTTGTTTATTTAAAACTCAATGTTAAATAGTGGAAGCATGTAACATTTTATTTCCTTAGGGCTCCTATAAAGCTTAAAGGACTGCAAAGATATGGATTAACTTACAGTAAAACAATAGTATCGACAAAAATTAATTATTAATTTATCGGTAGCCTATTAAAATATGATTTTATTAAGAATAGAATTAATAACATACTGATATTTAACGAACAAGCGCGCTTAGTTATTGCTTGAGTTCTATTGTTATTACATAAAAAAAGCCCCGAATAAATTCGAGGCTTTAAATATCTTAAGGTAATTTCTTACTCTTTTTCTACCTGCATGTAGTTAAGCTCAAGTGGCGTTTTACGTCCAAAGATTTTAACCATTACTTTCAGTTTTTTCTTCTCTTCGTTTACCTCTTCGATAATACCTGAGAAACCGTTGAAAGGTCCGTCCATTACTTTAATGTTTTCGCCAACATAGTAAGGAACATTCATGGTTTCGCCCTGCTCGCTCATCTCATCAACCACACCTAAGATACGGTTAACTTCTGCCTGGCGCATTGGGATCGGGTTACCGGCTTTATCACCTAAGAAACCGATTACACTGTTAATGCCTTTAATAATGTGTTCTAACTCTCCGTCTAATGTAGCTTCGATCAAAACATAACCAGGATAAAAGTTACGTTCTTTAGCAATTTTTTTACCATCTTTCATCTGGTAGTATTTCTCCATCGGGATCAATACCTGAGGAACCAAATGAGAGAAACCTAAACGGCTGATCTCAGCATCTATGTACTGTTTTACTTTCTTTTCTTTACCGCTAACAGCCCTTACAACGTACCACTTTAGATCGCTCATTAGATAATATTAATTAGAAAGTGATTTATAAAAAGTATCCAATACAAAGGTAGATCCTTTATCCATTGCAAAAATTACCAATGCAATAATTAATGAAGCTACTAAAACAAGAATTGCAGAACTTTGAAGTTCGCCCCAAGTAGGCCATGTAACCTTATTGGTCATCTCATCGTACGATTCTTTTATAAACTCAACTACTTTAGCCATATTTATTATAATGATTAAATGATTGAGTTAGTGAGTGCGACAGAATGTTGATACATTCAATCATTAACATTCACTAATTCAATCATTATTTTGGCACGGGAACAAGGATTCGAACCCTGATCAAAGGTTTTGGAGACCTCTATTCTACCGTTGAACTATTCCCGTATCTTTAGAAAGCAAAGTGCTTAAGTGAACTCAAACACTTTGCTTTTCTTATTTTTCTTATTACCGGTTAACCGGGGTTTAAGATTATTTTAAAATTTCAGTTACCTGACCAGCACCTACTGTTCTACCACCTTCACGGATAGCGAAACGTAGACCTTTTTCCATTGCGATAGCGTTGATCAACTTCACAGTGATTGTAACGTTATCACCTGGCATTACCATCTCAGTACCTTCAGCTAATGAAATCTCACCAGTTACGTCTGTAGTACGGAAATAGAATTGAGGACGGTATTTGTTGAAGAATGGAGTGTGACGACCACCTTCTGCTTTTGATAATACATAGATCTCAGCTTTGAAATCAGTGTGAGGAGTTACTGAACCTGGTTTACAGATTACCATACCACGACGGATATCAGTTTTCTCAATACCACGTAACAATAAACCTACGTTATCACCAGCTTCACCATAATCTAAGATCTTACGGAACATCTCAACACCAGTTACTGTAGATTTTAAGTTCTCAGCACCCATACCTAAGATTTCAACAGGATCTCCAGAGTTGATTACACCACGCTCAATACGACCAGTTGCTACAGTACCACGACCAGTGATCGAGAATACATCTTCAACAGGCATTAAGAATGGAAGATCAGTTAAACGTGGAGGAATTGGAATGTAACTATCTACAGCATCCATTAATTCCATGATTTTACCAACCCATTTAGCATCACCGTTTAATCCACCTAATGCAGAACCTTGGATTACTGGAATATCATCACCTGGGAATTCGTAGAAAGATAATAATTCACGAACTTCCATTTCAACTAGTTCTAATAATTCTGGATCATCAACCATATCCACTTTGTTCATGAATACAACTAATGAAGGCACACCAACCTGACGAGCTAACAAGATGTGCTCACGAGTTTGTGGCATTGGACCATCAGTAGCAGCAACAACGATAATTGCACCGTCCATTTGAGCAGCACCAGTAACCATGTTTTTCACGTAATCCGCGTGACCTGGACAGTCAACGTGTGCGTAGTGACGGTTAGCTGTTGAATACTCAACGTGAGCTGTATTGATAGTGATACCTCTTTCTTTTTCCTCTGGAGCAGAGTCAATAGAATCGAATGAACGTGCCTCAGTTAAACCAGCATCAGCTAAAACTTTTGTAATAGCCGCTGTTAAAGTTGTTTTACCGTGATCCACGTGACCAATTGTACCGATGTTTAAGTGCGGTTTACTGCGGTCAAATTTTTCTTTTGCCATTTTATTTATAACTAATTAGTAGGTTAACTTTTTTATTATTTTTTTATTAATTGTTTTGATGCAATGCAACACAAAAAACCTTGTCTACCCTGCATATTAAACAGATTTAACAAAGCTTTATTATTATGAGCCAAAGATGGGACTTGAACCCACGACCTCTTCCTTACCAAGGAAGTGCTCTACCGCTGAGCTACTTCGGCTTTTTAGTTTTCAGCTTTCAGCATACAGTTTTTAGCAAAAACTACCAAACTGATAACCGCTAACTGCTCACTTTATTTTGGAGCGGAAGACGAGGTTCGAACTCGCGACCTATAGCTTGGAAGGCTATCGCTCTACCAACTGAGCTACTTCCGCTTTTAAAACTAGTGATTGATTGAATGAAAGAATGAGAGATTTATTCTATCATTAAAACATTTGGTCATTCATTTAAAGTGTGGGGAGAGAAGGATTCGAACCTTCGAAGTCTTACGACAACAGAGTTACAGTCTGTCCCATTTGGCCGCTCTGGTATCTCCCCGTTTTTTACTTTAAAATGCTAACACTTTAACATAAAAAGAGCCTCCTATCGGAATCGAACCAATGACCTACTGATTACAAGTCAGTTGCTCTACCAGCTGAGCTAAGGAGGCTTTAAATTTTGTGCAATGATACGAAAAATCTTCATTTTTCATACTATTAACGTGTTTTTTTAAAACTTTTATCTTTTTAAAGAACAACCCTTTTTTTCCTGGCTTAACACCGTTTCCGAAAGGGAATGCAAATATACACACTTATATTTCACTTCAAAATTATTTTGAAAAAAAATACTGAAGTTATTTTGATTAGCCGGTTATATATCCCTGAAGGAGCTTAATAATCAATCTCTTAAAATCGAATATTTTTTTTCATTTTTTTACTACTGGTTGGTCCAAAAAACACCACCAGGATCCTTAATCCTATAAAGCTACAGAAAATAACAGGCAAATAAATTTTAATAAAAGTTAGAAACAGTACAGCAGGCTTGAATTTTTTGTTAAAAATTATCTCAAAAACTGATTTTGATTTATAGAAATCTATGCAAAACCTTTTCAGGTTCGTTCATTTTAAAAAAAATCATGACCTCTTGGATAGATCTCTCGGCTACATCACTCCCCTCGAGATGACGTTCTGGGATGACTTCGCTGTCAATTATATTAATTTATACAATATATTACTCCTCGAATAACGGCACCTTCAAACAAAAAGAGCGGCACATTTACTGTACCGCTCTTTTTCATTTATATAATTTCGTGCTTATTAATAATCAGCAGCTTCGCTTTCGCTTAAAATTGCTTTATGTTCACTTAATTTTGCACGCGTTTTATCTTTATGTTTAGTGATCTGTTTTCTTAACGATTCGATGGCCAGATCGGTGGCTTCTTCAAATGATTTACATTGTTCTTTAGCAAACAGGGTACCTCCGGGCACAATGAGTTTAATCTCACTGATCTTATTGGCCTCGTCCTCTACGTTCTCTAACTTTAAATACACTTCGCCGCTAATGATCTGGTCAAAAAACTGATCAAGCTTATTTGCTTTCTTTTGTATAAAATCTAACAACTTACTGTCTGCACTGAAGTGGATTGATTGAACTCCGATTTTCATTTTTCCTCCTTTTTTTACGCCTTTGGATGGGCTTGTTTATAAATTGTTTTTAATCTTTCGATTGAGTTGTGCGTATAAACCTGGGTTGCCGCTAAACTGGCATGGCCCAAAAGTTCTTTAATCGCATTTAAATCTGCTCCTGCATTTAACAGGCTCGTGGCATAGCTATGCCGTAACACGTGGGGACTTTTCTTTTCATTGGTTGATACATGGTTTAGGTATGAGGTAACAATGCGGTATATCAATTTCGGATAGGCCGCTGCACCTGTATTTGTAACGATTAATATAAGCAAATTGTTATTAAAGTTTTGCAACTTTTTTAAACCGATATAGGTATTTAGCTGATTGATAAGCTGTTTATTTACCGGAATAATACGCTCCTTATTTCTTTTACCCAACACTTTTATGGTACCTGAATAAACATCGATATCGCTATCTTTCAATTGCAGCAATTCTGTTAAACGCATGCCGGTGCCGAAAAGCAACTCGATTACCAGATGATCGCGAACGGAAGGGAAACTATCGTCGAAATATTGTTCCGAATCCAGTAAATGATCCATTTTCTGCGCATCTACAAAAACAGGAAGCCTTTTAGGTATTTTGGGTGCTTTAATTAAAACACTGGGGTTTTGATCGATCTTTCCGTTACGGTGCAGAAATTTGTAGAAGCTCCTTAGCGCAGAGATCTTTCTGTTGATGGTATTTTCTGAATTTTCTTTTTCCATCAGCTCTACCATGTAGCTTCGGAGATGGGTATGCTTAACCTCAAGAAAATTGAGTTCCAGTTCAGTACTGATATAGGTTTCAAACTGATCTAAATCGGTTTGATAAGAGGTAACAGTATGCTGCGAATAGCGCTTCTCGTGGGTTAAATATGTGATAAAACTTTTCAGCAACATTCGATATCTTTTTGAGGGGCATTGATATGAAGTTACAAATTGTTTTGATATAAAGAAATCATTAATTAATTGTTTATTGTAAAGTTTTGGATGGCAGCCAGAAACAAAAAAGTCCCGATCAAAATGACCGGGACTTCACTATTTATATCTTGAACAACTAAGCAGTTGTATCCTGATTCATATTCTGAATGTAAACAGCATGTTTAATTTCAGTACGGCGAGCAACGGATTTTTTCTCGTATGCTTGGCGACTACGTAGTTCTCTCAATACACCAGTTTTTTCAAACTTTTTCTTGAAACGTTTAAGGGCTTTATCTAATGATTCGCCGTCTTTAATGTTGATAATGATCATAACGCTGAAATACCTCCTCTCGTGGTTTTTAAATTTCCCGTATTATCGGGGCTGCAAATGTAAGCAAAATATTGAAAACTAGAAAGATTTATAAAAAGAATTTTTATTTAAATCATTAGTTAAACTTATGTGTTGTTTAGCTACATTTATATATACATTATCATATATGACAACAGGCAAAAAAGTAGGTTCAATTATCGCAGTTATAGTTGTTATCGTATTAATCGCAATTTGTTACTACCGTTATTTCTTTGTTTTTGGCGAAGGTGTTAAAGCAGGGGAATTAAATTATGTGGTAAAAAAAGGTTATGTATTTAAAACCTACGAAGGTAAACTCATCCAGAGTGGAATAAAATCCCGCCAAACCGGCACGCTGCAGAACAACGAATTCGAATTTTCAATCGCCAATAAAGACATTGCAGATAAAATGATGCAAAATAGCGGCAAATTTTACGAACTACATTATAAAGAATATAAACATACCCTGCCATGGCGCGGATTTAGCGTTTATGTAGTTGATAGTATTTTGACCACGAAAGACGTAGCGCAATAGGGGAATTAGAAAATATTTAATGAGAGATTGTTGAATGAGAGAATGATTGAATCGGAGAATGAAAAATAATGGAGTTATTGAATGAATGAAAGTTTTCATCCTATCGGTTCATTTACTCAATCATTGGAAATTCATTCATACAATCATTTCTTCTTCGGTACCTTTGCTCCTTCTTTTCTTGCTTCTGATAATCCGATTGCAATTGCCTGTTTTTTGGAGGTTACTTTTTTACCGGAACCACTTTTAAGCTTGCCCTCTTTCATTTCGTGCATGGTTTTTTCTACCTTTTCGCCAGCTTTTTCTGAATACTTTGCCATTTTGTTAATTGATTGGTTAACTGGTTAATTGTTCAAATTGGTTAACAGTCGCCAAAGACCAAACGCTTATCGCCAAACTAAATTGGTCATTTGTACCTGCCAATTGCCAACAGAAAACTGTTTATTGCTTTAGTCTTTAGTCTTTAGTCTTTAGTCTTTAGTGAAAACATGGATTTCAGCTGCAAGGTTTTGAAAATTTTAAACAAAAAAAATCCGGAGGCTGTTAAACCGTCCGGATTACTCATAATATATTTGGTTTTAATAAGGTTTGAGGCGTAAGGTTTAGGGTATAAGGCTCAACGCATATAGCTTAAACCTTCTACCTTAAAACCCTCTACCTTGACAATATTTCTCTGGCAATTACAATCTTCTGGATTTCAGAAGTCCCCTCGCCTATTGTACATAATTTACTGTCGCGGTAAAATTTCTCTACCGGGAAATCTTTGGTATAACCATAACCGCCAAATATCTGAACGGCGTCTGTTGCTACCCTTACCGATACCTCCGAGGCAAAATATTTAGCCATGGCCGATTCCTTGGTCATAGGCAAATGCCTGTTTTTTAAATCGGCAGCCTGGCGGATCAATAGTTCTGCGGCTTCAATTTCCGTAGCCATATCGGCCAGTTTAAAACTGATGGCCTGATAGCTCGAAATCGGCTGACCAAATTGCTGGCGTTGTTTCGAATATGCTACTGCAGCATCAAAAGCACCTTTGGCAATCCCTAAAGCCAATGCAGCGATAGAAATCCGCCCACCATCCAAAACTTTCATGGCCTGTTTAAAGCCTTCGCCAACATTGCCCAGCAAATTGGCTTTGGGTACGCGGCAGTTATCAAAAATCATTTCGGTGGTTTCTGATGCACGCATGCCCAGCTTATTTTCTTTTTTCCCAGCTGTAAAACCAGGTGTACCACGTTCTACCACAATTGCCGAAATCCCTTTCGAACTCCCCTGCTCCCCTGTTCTCACCATCACCACGGCAATATCACCGCTTTTACCATGCGTAATCCAATTTTTGGCACCGTTTATAATATAGTCGTCGCCATCTTCAACCGCAGTGGTCATCATCCTCAAAGCATCCGAACCTGTATTTGCTTCGGTTAGGCCCCAGGCACCGATCCACTCGGCTGTTGCCAGTTTAGGCAGCCACCTTTGTTTTTGCTCTTCGTTGGCGAAAGCCAAAATATGTCCGGTACACAAAGAGTTGTGCGCGGCCAATGATAAACCGATTGAACCACAAACACGGGCCACTTCTACAATCACATCAACGTATTCCTGATAGCCTAAACCCGAACCACCATATTCTTCGGGCACCAAAACACCCATTAAACCCAATTCTCCAAGTTGTTTAAACAATTCGATCGGGAAATGCTGTGCCTCATCCCAGTCCATAATATTTGGACGAATGTTTTTCTCAGCGAAATCGCGGACCATAGCCCTTACACTTTGCTGAGTTTCTGTTTCTGAAAAATCGAAGCTTACGCTCATTAATTTTATATTTTAAGTTAGTTAGGGGCAATTATAAACAATTATTTGATAGATAATTACCATTGAATATTTGCATAATTACAGAATGAAATGGTATTCGGTTCAATTAGTTTATCGGCTAATTTTAAAGCCTGAAAATAACTGAAAAAGATTTTTTTATTTTTTTTTGTAAAAATCTGTCTAAAATTAAAATGGTGCTTATTTTTTTACTGAACAAATAACCGGTGTTTATTTGCTACTACCTAGGAATCGTCCCGATGGGACGATCTAAGCAAGCTCCTTTGTCATCATGAGCACAGCGAAGGATCTTTGCCTGAAGATAACTTTTTTCCAGCAGAAGTACCTAAAAAGAAATATAAGGTGTTATTTTATCAATTACCTGTTGATTTAAGATCACTACTTTTTTCAAATCGGCTATTCCGGAATAATTACCATGTTGTTTGCGATAATTAATAATGGCGTTGATCTGTTTATAGGATAGATACGGATTGCGTTTTAAATCGTTAAAAACTGCAGTATTAATATTAATCGTTTTTAAAGGAACATTACTAATCGAAACCTGATCTTTAATTCCGGCGTACTTCACAGAATCGAGGCCATAAACCTCCATTAACTGCTCTTTTTTATAAAAACCGCCCAGGCGTTCACGATATTTGATGATCCTGCTGGCAAAAGCGCCCCCGATTCCTTTTATTTCATCAAGTTGTGCTGAATCTGCCTGATTGATATCCACAATTACGGCTGCTTTTTTAGCATATTCCTTTTTTTCAAAAGGCAGATATTTTTTTGAGGTGTTTAAATCCTGATCAGCAATTTTAACATAAGGCAGTATTCTTTTATACACCTCCGGAGAAATGGTGTACATTTTCTGCAAATCTTCCGGTTTGTAAAATTTACCTCCTTTACCGGTATAATTAATAATTGCATTTGCCTGCTTTGGTGATAATCCTAAAGCCTGCCAGCCGCTGGCATCTAAAGTATTCGGATCGAAATTAAACAGTTTAACCGTTTTTTTTGGATAATCATTTTCAATGTGGTCGCGTATATTATCAGCATATTTTTCATCCGCGACGGTTATTTTCTGTATCTGTGCTAAAAGATCAGGATCATCTTTTTCTACCGGCCGGGTATAACCATATATAATAGGTATGGCTTTTAGTATCAAAATAATCAATGCCAGAAACAGCAGTCCGTTGAACTCACCTTTACTAAAACCGAAGTATTTATTGAGCCAAATTCTCATTGATGTGATATGACATGTGTATTATAAATATAAATCTTATTTTTGGGATTGCAAAACTGAGCAGGTTTTGCCTATCAACAACCTAAGAATTTTATATGAAGATCATAACGACATCTGAATTTGCAAAAGCAACGAAGATAGATAAGCTAGGTGTACCGGGTTTGGCAGGTTTGATGATGGAGATCATGAAACTGAATGATATTAACGACGTATTCGCTCAAAATCAACACTTTAAGGGTTTAGAATTTGTAGATAAAATATTGGAAACCATTGGCGTTTCTATCGAATTTGATGATGATGATTTAAACAGTATTCCTAAAACAGGTCCGTTTATTGCTATTGCAAACCACCCTTATGGCGGGGTAGAAGGATTGGCTTTGGTTAAACTTTTATGTACCGTTAGGCCCGATGCTAAGGTGATGGTAAACTTCATCCTGAAAAAAATACCCAACCTTGATGAGTTTTTTGTTGCAGTTAATCCTTTCGAAAATGTACAACATTCATCAAGCATCAGTGGTTTAAAAACAACTTTCGATTTACTTAGAAACGGAACGCCGATCGGAATTTTTCCTGCAGGAGAGGTTTCTACCTTTAAACTGGATGCACAGCAGGTAACCGACAGGATGTGGCACCCGGTGGTAGGAAAACTGATTGCAAAAGCTAAAGTACCGGTTGTTCCGATCTATTTCCATGGCAACAACGGTGTTTTCTTTAATATTTTAAGTTTTATACATCCAACTTTACGTACGGCAAAACTGCCATCGGAGTTTTTAAATAAACATGGCCGCACCATTAAAGTGAGGATTGGTAAACCGATTGCCATTTCCGAAATCTCGCACATGAACAGCAGCAATAAGCTGATGGACTTTTTAAGGGCACGTACTTATGCATTGGGCGTTGGGCTGGATACCGAGAAAAAACTTTTTAATCCGTTAAATTTATTCAAGATTAAAAAGAAACCGGTTGAGGTAATTGAAGAAACTTCGAGGGTTCTGATTAAAGGTGAGGTTGAAAAATTAGAAGATTTTAAAGTATGGACGGAGAAAAACTACGAGGTATATATTGTTCCGACCTTAAAAATTCCTAATATTTTAAGGGAAATCGGCCGTTTACGCGAAATCACTTTCCGCGAGGTTGGCGAAGGAACAAACAAAAAAATCGATCTTGACAACTACGATATTTACTACAACCATTTATTTATATGGGATAAGGATCTGGAAAATATTGTTGGAGCCTACCGCATTGGTAAAGGTGATGAGATTTTAGAAAGCATGGGCCGCAGGGGTTTTTATCTTTCGGAGCTGTTTAAAATGAAAGACCAGTTTTACCCGATGTTAAGACAGGGAATTGAGCTTGGCCGGTCGTGGATCAGAAAAGAGTACCAGGGTAAACCGCTTCCGTTATTTCTGTTATGGAAAGGGATTTTAAAATACCTGATCGATAACCCGCAGTACCGTTACATGTTCGGGCCGGTAAGTATCAGCAACAATTTTTCTAAATTTAGTAAGGCTTTAATTGTTGATTACATTACCAAAAACCATTTCGATTATGAAATGGCGAAATATGTTAAACCTAGAAATAAATTTAAGGCTGATTTATTGCCGATTGCCACTGATACCCTGGTTGACAGTAGCGAATCTTTCAAGGATTTAGACAGCATTATTGGCGATATCGAAAACTCGCACATTAAAATCCCGGTATTGTTGAGGCAGTATATGAACCTGAATGCGAAGATTATCTCTTTCAATATTGATCCTAAATTTTCAGACTGTCTGGATGGTTTCCTGGTGGTAGATACACATAATATTCCACCAGAAATGCTGGAAAAACTCGGCAAAAACCTATAATTTAAGGCAATAAAAAAACCCAGACATCCATCTGGGTTTTTTATTATCAACTAACCTAAACTTTATAAATACTAACCAAATATTTATGCCACAAAAGTATGGTGGGCTTGTTAAGCTGGTATTAATGAAATGTTATTTATAGAATATTTAATGTTGCTTTTTTTTCCTGACCACCTTTTTTCAACAATTTTATTTTAAAACAGAAAAACAGTTAACAGCCTTAGCCATGTTAATTTTTTATTAATCGCAACCCGCTTGTTAACATAAACAAATTGTTGCTTTTAGGTTAATTATAGGTAAATTTAATGTAACCAAATATAGTGCGGTTTGAAAGGAGCGATTTACATATTTTCTTTGTGTGCGTGCATGATGATGGCTACCATCAACGTTAAGGGACAGAACCATTCTTTCGATTTTTACAATGGCACTTTTAATTTCAGAACCGATTCTACTATCAATATTCCGGTATTAAAAACGGCCAGCGCAACTGAAGTTTCAAAATTTTACCAAAAAGCATCAGCTGGTAATTACGATCCGTTGATTTCAGCACTTAAAAATTATCAGGAAAAATATGATTTGAACGACTGGATCTACTATCAGCTGATCCGTAGAACGGCAGAGGAGATCAGTCCAAAGGCCGAAAATTATTTTCGTTATACGTTATACAAATGGTTTCTGCTCAGCAAATGTGGTTATGATGCGAGAATTGCCGTTGGCAATGAGCAGGTTATATTTTATGTGAGGAATGAGGAGGATATTAACGATATCCCTTCCTTTACAATCGATGGAAAAAAATATATGTGCCTTAACTATCATGATTATGGCAAACTTTTTAAACAGGCTAATGCCTACATCCCGGTCAAAATTTCAATCCCCGAAGCCAAAAATCCCTTTTCGTACAAGGTTACGCGCATGCCTGATTTTAAACCTGAAAGTTATGAGGAAAAAGATATCGAATTTAGTTACCGTCAGAAAATCTATCATTTTAAGCTGAAGGTAAACGAAGATGTGCAAACGATATTTAAAAACTATCCGGGTGTAGATTTCGAAAGCTATTTTAATATTCCTTTAAGCCGCGAAACTTATAGTTCGCTGATTCCCATTTTAAAAAATAATTTAAAAGGTATGGACCAGAAGAAAGGTGTTGACTATTTAATGCGTTTTACCCGCTATGCTTTTCTTTACGAAAACGACGAACAGAATTTCGGGATGGAAAAAAGACTTTCGCCGGAGCAAACCCTGTTAAATAAGTATAGCGACTGTGACGACAGGGCCGCCCTGTTTTTCTACCTCGTAAAAGAAATCTACAACCTGCCCATGGTTGCCCTGCTCTACCCTACCCACTTAACTATGGCCGTACAATTTGATAAGCCAGTTGGCGAATTTATTGTTTATAACGGCAAAAAATATTCCTTTTGCGAGCCAACACCACAAAAAGAAAACTTAAAAATCGGCCAGGTTTCTGCCGAGCTGAAAAATACCAGATACGAAGTGGTTTATGCCTATGAGCCTGTTAAACGATGAAATGCCTTAAAGCAGGTTAATTTTACATTAATTTAATGTTAAGTAAATGTTATCTTATTAAGAATAAGTTATAACTGACCGCTATTTACAGTATTTTTATTTTTAAACTAATGTTTAAAATTTAAAAAGATATCCTTATGCCTGCAATCATTTATACCGTTTTAAAAGAATTTTTCGTTGAGATCCATCAACATCAGGTAAAGGCAAGAATCATGTCGCCGGTTAACAACGACAACGTTTTTGTGTTTCAAACCAGTTTATATTACAAAAGCAAAAGCGACTCCGATCCCAATCAGCCAGCCTCAACATTTACCTCTTATGCCAATGCAGAAAGGCATTTGCTACAGTACCTGGAAGAATTTCAGAATACGATTGATCTTGGAGGCCACGTATCAGAAGGGACCAAAATATAACTATCAATCAATGATTTAATACTCAAAATATTTTATATGTTAACTCAATTTCAGCAAGTTAACATAATCATAATATTGATTTAATTTTTCGATAACATATCTTTGATGAAATCCCCATGTTATTTCAAATGAAGAAGAATAAATCAAAGTCAGGAAACCATTCAGCAGGCAAGAAAGTACGTAAAGAGTTAGAATTAAAGTTAGCCACAGCTTTCAACGAAGTGATATCAGCCTATGGAAAAGCAAAAAAAGCAGAAAAATTAATCGAGAAATTTGCCAAACAACTGGCTAAAAAAGTAACTGTTTCAGCTACCAGCGATTCGATTGAACCATTTATTAAAGAAGAAAAAGCTGCACCTCCTAAAGCAAAAGCGGTTAAACCTGTTGCGGCAAAAAAAGCAAAAACAGAGGTTAAAGAGGAAACTGTATAAAAAAAAGGAAGCCGTTTCAACAATCAGATCGAAACGGCTTCCTTTTTAGTTCTATTTAATGCTTAATATACATTGGTTTGAGGCGTAAAATTAGCCCAACCCGTTGTCCAGTCTGTAGTACCAAAAGCACCTCGGTAAGTTACCGTTTCAAAACCAGTAAGTCCTGTAAAGCTTGCACCAGCCAGTAATATCGATCCAGTGTTTAAGGTAAATTTAGGTGTTGCACCTAAATCGAAAATGGTACCATCAATACCTAGATCTTCCCATTTCGGATAAGTTTCGTTTGCAAATGCAGCTGTTTTAAACCAAACATCAACTGCTTGGGCACCTACATTACCAGTTGATTTAATTTCAACACCAATCGGATTCGGGAAAGTTATGGTACCACCAGTACCATAACCATTTGCTCCCCAACCATCTACACCGGCAAGTACGTTGTTTTTAAGCACCAATTCGCCAGCTGCCGCATTGGCCAAAGTTGTAGCACCATCGATAAATAAGCCATTTGGATAGGCTGTAAATACCGAATTATAGATTTTGATCTTATTATTTCTTCTCAAATGCATTGCGTTTTGAAATTGAGTTGAAATTGTTTTGTTCCTGTCTTTTTTAGGGCCAATAATGGTAACGTTAGAGAACTGAGGAGATGTAAAAGGTGTAAGACTTGAACCTGCACCATCGTTATCTACCTCGAAACCGTTCGAACCTGATTGATCTGCAGAGTTTGCATCACGGATACCGATAGCGAACTGTACTGTACCACGGAATCCGAAATCAACGTCAAAATCGTCATCTAAACCACGGTAAGCGATTAAATGTTTTGCATTAACCGTGCCACCGAACCACTCAAATGCATCATCTAAACCGTAAGAACACTGCACATAATCAATCACTGTTCCTGAACCTACTGAACCCATTGTTAAAGAGTTAACTTCCTGGTTTGGATTTATCGGTGTACCAGCATAATCAATTCTTACATATTTTAATACACCTGAGTTATCGGCATCGTTGGTACCACCGTGCCAGCCACCATAAGCACCCTCTAATTCCGCTTCGCCACCTGGCTGGTTATTAACAGCTTTTCCGCATATTACCACACCACCCCAGTCACCCGGCTCGCGTAAGCCTGTACCACGCTCTGAAGTAAAAATAATTGGTTGTGAAGCAGTACCTTCGGCAATAATCTTATTACCTCTTTGTACTACCAAAGTACCTTTTGTTTCCCTGTCGCCGATAATTACCGTGCCTGCTTCAATTGTTAGAGTAACACCTTCTACAGCTGCTAAACCGCCGCTATTTTTGGCATCTCTACCAACCCTTACAAAACCATTAAGTCGGTAGATGTTATTTTTAGTCCATGTTGTATTAGTCGTAATGTTACCGCTTGCCACCTCCACAACAGGTTTGGTAAATCCAGTTGTAGGATTAGGGGTTGTTCCTGAATTCGATCCTGCCTCATTGTATTCAATGATGGTAGTTTTTTTACATGAACTAAAAATTAAAGTTCCGGCCAAAACAAACATCATTGTTTTAAGGGCGTTTGTACCAAATTTTGGCTTGTAAAGCTTTTTCATATTCATTTTTTTGTTTTTTATATCCTTAAATGTTTTTATTAAAATACTTTGTAAGAAAGCGTTAAGCCAAACTGGCGTCCGCTTTTATATTGTACTGTTACCTGATCTGTTGATTGATCGAATTTACCGTCCTGGTTTCCATCCTGCATCAATGTAAAATTCTGGTTCAGCAGGTCGTTAAAGTTGGCTTTCAACGATAGTTTATTGGTAAAGTTTTTAGTTACAACTAAATCGATCACATTACGTGGCATTTCATATATATCCCTGATTACATCTGTACCTACAAATGCAATGCGCTTACCGGCAACGTTATAAAGCAGGTTAACCTGAAATTTAGATTTGATGTTGTTATAAAATATTGCGGTATTGATGATATAAGGTGATTGTCCTTGCATTGGGCGGTTATTAGATTGCCCGTTTGCATCGCTGCCATTAAATGTTACTTTACTGTTAATGTAAGATGCGTTTATAAGAAGGGTAATATCATTCAGAAAATTTGAAGAGGTAATACCGGCTAAAGATTTACGCATTTCTAGTTCTACCCCAACATTTCTTACATTCTGTGCATTATTGAATGTAAATGATTGTGCATTCGAACCCGAAACAGCTGTCATTTCGATAGCATCTTTAAACTTTTTGTAAAAACCAGAAATACTGATTAGCTCACTTGTTGAAGGATAGAATTCGTATTTAACATCATAGTTATCAATTTTGGCCGTCTTTAAATTACGGTTACCGGCAACGTTAAAGTTTTGGTCGAAATCATAAAATGAAAAAGGCGCAATTTCTCTAAACTCCGGTCTGTTAAGCGTTTTTCCATAAGCCAACCTGAAAAGTGATTTTTCACTGAGGTTATATTGTACGTTCGCAGAAGGCAGTACCCTTGTAATGTCGTTATCTATATTTACAGGGCCGCCGGTATCAAAACTATTCAGTTTTTGAACGTTGTTCTCTACCCTTGCACCAGCAACGATAGTTAACTTATCCTTATATGGTAAAATGAAGTTGGCATAACCTGCAAAAAGTTTGTTAGATGCATCATAGTTATCATAAGGATTTGATTTTTCATCCAGTCTTATCCCCGTAGTGGTATTGATATTTTTCCAGTCGAAAAGTTCTTCTATAGTGCCTTTTAGTAAAGATTGATCAAACTGAAGCGAATTTGCCCTCACATATCCGATATTTCTTGATGAAAATGATCTTTGTTTATCTTCATAATAACCCCCAATTTTTACCGATGGCTTAAAACTTTCCGATTTTGGGGCTAATGCCTGTTCAACATTAAATGCACCTGTTTTAATGTCTTCATTCATTTTTGAATAAAATCTCCCCAAAAATTCAGGCTGTGCACCTCCGGTAGGTACAAAAATGTTATATGTTCCATCACCGTTATCTAAGGTTCTGTAGCGTGAATAATCTGGCTGATCCCTGAAAGATTTACTGTAACCGGCTACCCAGTCGAACTTGGTATTTTCGTTGTTAAATTTGTGGTTACCCGATAACTGGCCCGAATAAATACCGCGGTATAACACATTTGAGGCATAATTGGCATAAGCCTGTTGTTTTTCTGCACCTACACGGCTAACATACTGTGATGTACTTAACTGGTTGTAAAGGTTTTTAAATTCGAAAGTATTGTTATTATCTAATTTAAATGCCCAGTTATGCACTATTCCTAAACGTACATTATAGGTATATTGATCGTCGTTATACCTGTAGTTTTCTTCAGCAATTTTAGAAACCGGATCATAAGCTTCATAATTCCCCCTGAATACCGCATTATTTGTTTTACTGTTACTATAGGTTATTGCGGTAATATTTCCTAACAACTTATTATTGATGTTGAAACGTTTACTACCATAAATGTTTAGTTTTTGATCTAAATTAGCTGTATTCTCATCCGGCACCCAGTTATTTCTAAGTGCATGTCCGGCAGCATTTAGCTTGCTTGCGTTAACATTATTTAAATTTGAAGGAAAGTTAACTGGTAAATCATTATCTCCTGTATTAAAACCAGTGAAATACAAGTTTCCGGTGTTTGTTCTCTTAAAATTTTTGAAGGTAGCATTTTCACGGTAAGAGGTACCATAATCGATTGTTAAACGGTCATCGTCGGGGATGCTCTTTAGGAAAACTTTTACAACACCACCGGCAAAATCCGCTGGGATATCAGCAGAAGGGCTTTTGTAAACCAATACACGATCTATCTGGTTACTTGGGATCAGATCGAAAGAAAACGAACGCACATCTGTTTCCAAACTGGGCGCCGTTACATTGTTTAACTGAACGTTATTGTAACGTTCGGCTAAACCGCGGATGTTTATAAAACGGTTATCAACAATAGTAATACCGGGAACACGTTTTACAACCTGTGCAGCATCAGAATCCCCTGAGCGTTGGATGGTTTGCGAGGAAACACCATTTGCAATTGACTGCGATTTTTTCAGTTCAGCCAAAAGAGATACCTCCGTACCTGTTTTTCTGGATCCCGTAATTACAACATCATTAAGTGTAGACTGGTCGTCTTCCATAACAACATCGATAACTGTTGTTTTTCCAGGGGTAACCTTTACATTTGGTATTACCTGTTTTTTAAAGGAAATGAATGAGAAACTTACTTTATAAGTTCCCGCTTTCACCGTATTTAAGGTATAATTTCCATCTGCATCACTGGTAGTGCCAATTGATGTTCCTTCTATCAGAACAGATAAGCCTACCAATGTTTGACCTGTAGATTTATCCGTTATTTTACCGGAAATTTTTCCTGTTTGCGCATACGAAAGTACGCTGACCGTCAGAGCGAACACAGTAAGTGCTGCTCTTTTAAAAGAGTTTAGTAATTCCAATTTGCCTTTATTTGATAAGGGCAAAAATATTACCGCAGTGTTAACAGTAAGTTAGGTGTTAATTAATGTTACTTTACCTTAAAGTTAATTACAGGTTAACCGTTTTTATGATCAATACCGGATACCCGTCTTTTTACAGATGAAGTGCAATAACCAGATGGGACCGATTAACAGGAATTTAACATCATCTAAAAACGATGGTTTTTTCCCTTCAATTTTATGTCCGATAAACTGACCAATCCAGGCAGCTACAAATATTGCAGCATAAATGAGATAAGCGGTTCCACTGCCCAAACCAACGGCCTGTTCTATTTTTACAATGATATAACTCATTAAGCCTACTACCCAAATCATCATGAAAAACAGTACGGGAGATAAAGTGAAATAATAATATAAGCTAAAGGCCAAAAGAAATGAGGCCCAGTTAAAAAAGCCATTATAACTACCCAAAAAACCGATATGCGGAAAAGGAATCTGCCAAACCAAACCCAATAAACTGAATACGATTAATGGCACACAAATCCAGTGGACCAGTTTGTTGGTGGGATTTTGGTGACTTTCGGCGTACTTATCAAAAAGTAAATCTACCGGACGTTTTGGTTCGATTTGGATGGTTTGCTTGCTCATTATGTAAAAATAAAAAAAAGCGATGGAATATCCATCGCTTTATATTTTGTTTATTAAACCCCTCGTCATGCTGAATTCATTTCAGCATCTTTTTTGCTGTTAAGACCCTGAAATAAATTTAGGGTGACGACTTGCTGATTACTTCGCAAAAGCTACAGAACGGGTTTCCCTGATTACGGTAACCTTGATCTGCCCAGGATAAGTCATTTCGGTTTGAATACGGGTAGAAATATCAGCAGCTAAAAGTTCTGCCTGAGCATCAGTAATGCGTTCGCTTTCTACAATTACGCGTAACTCCCTACCGGCCTGGATAGCAAAGGTTTTTTCTACACCAGGATAAGATAAAGCCAGTTCTTCGAGGTCTTTTAAACGTTTGATATAACTTTCTACTACCTCACGGCGTGCTCCCGGACGTGCACCTGAAATGGCATCGCAAGCCTGGATGATCGGAGAGATCATAGAAGTCATCTCGATTTCATCGTGGTGGGCACCAATAGCATTACAGATTTCCGGGTGTTCTTTATATTTTTCGGCCAGTTGCATACCTAAAATTGCGTGTGGCAACTCAGGATTATCATCAGGCACTTTACCTATATCATGCAGTAAACCGGCACGTTTGGCCATTTTAGCATTTAAGCCAAGTTCTGCCGCCATGGTAGCACAGAAATTAGCTACCTCACGCGAGTGATGCAGCAGGTTTTGTCCGTAAGACGAGCGGTAACGCATACGACCAACCATACGGATCAGCTCCGGGTGTAAACCGTGGATCCCCAGATCGATTACGGTACGCTCGCCGATTTCTACAATCTCATCTTCGATCTGTTTTTTGGTTTTGGCTACAATTTCTTCAATACGAGCCGGGTGGATACGGCCATCGGTTACCAAACGGTGTAAGGCCAAACGGGCAATTTCCCTTCTTACCGGGTCGAAACCTGATAAAATAATGGCTTCAGGGGTATCATCAACAATAATCTCGATACCGGTAGCGGCTTCTAAAGCACGGATATTTCTACCTTCCCTACCAATAACACGACCTTTAATTTCATCACTTTCGATATGGAAAATAGAAACCGAATTTTCGATCGCTGCCTCAGTAGCAGTACGCTGAATGGTTTGGATAACTACTTTTTTAGCTTCTTTGCTTGCGGTTAATTTTGCTTCGTCAACAATATCTTTAACCTGCATCATGGCCTGTGTACGGGCTTCCTGTTTAAGGTTTTCTACCAGTTGCTCTTTAGCTTCTTCAGCAGAAAGGCCGGCAATGGTTTCTAATTGTTTAAGGTGCTGATTTTTTAATACTTCAACTTCTTCCTGTTTTTTAACAGCAAGATCTGTTTGTTTTTCAAGGTTTGCTTTTTGTTTATCAAGCTCCTGTTCTTTTTTATTGAAGTTTTCCATGCGCTGGTTCACCGATTGCTCTTTCTGCTTCATGGTGTTTTCGCGTTGGTTAATGCTGTTGTTCTTTGCATTTACTTCCTGCTCATGCTCAGCTTTTAGTTGTAAAAATTTCTCTTTGGCTTCTAAAAGTTTATTCTTTTTTAAAATTTCGGCATTATTTTCTGCGTCTTTTAAAATCTTTTTCACCTTGTTCTGTGCAGCAACTTCCTGCTGTTTAAGCAAGTTACGCAGGAGGAATCTTCCTACCACTACTCCGATAGCTATACCTGCTATTACGGCAAATACGTATCCTAATATTTCAACTATTTCCATTTTGTTTTTTAAGTAAAAAAAAACCGCAACTAATTTTTAAAGTCTCATACATTTTAAACCTCAACTAAGCATAATTAGGGTTTAAGCCATTTTCAGGTGCAAAGCAGATGAAATACGCCCTCTTAACCCTATAGATATTGAAGTGTTAAGTTTTATAAAATTTGAAACTCAAAAACTAGCTGCGGCTATATTTTTGTGCTAATATGTGTGATTTGCCATGCTGGCCAATGAAGCAAAGCGCACGGCGCATAGCGCAAGGCGTTTTAAAAAAATCCCCAGACATTCCGGAAGATCCTTCATTGCATCCGATAACTATCGGATCAGGACGACAAAAAAATATAAAGAACGAACCTTATTTTGAAAAGAAATTATTGAGTAAAACATCCAATTCTTCAACTTTATCGGCAACAGCAGTATCCTGGTTCTGTACTTTGTTTTCTGTTCTCAATACGGCGGTTGCGTAATGCAATACTGCCATAGAAAGAAGGTCCTGCTTATCTCTAACCGCATAATTATCCTGATAATCTTTTATGCGCTCGTTGATCATTTTTGCTGCCCGTCTCACAATTTCTTCCTCTTCCATATTCACCTTTAAAGGATAGATACGGTCGGAAATGGTTATTTTAATCGAGATTTCTCCCATTTGTTTAGCTTAGTTTCTGATTTTTCCGCATTATTATTTCTTCAATAATGCGATACTCTTATCAATCTCCCGCACAAAATCGTTAATTTTTTGCTTAATGTCAAGCGATTTTTCGCTCGTTCCCTCTATACTTTTGGCCAATTTTGTAACCCTGAGTTTTTCATCAAGTTCTACATTTTTGCCCTTCGCGGTATCGAGTGCAACTTTTAACGATTGATTTTCAAGCTTTAATAAATCATTTTCTTCCTGTAGCGCATTACATAACTCAATTACCTGAGCCGTTTTTTGTAATACTTTATCTAATTGATCTGCAACAGAAGTCATGAATTTATTTCTAAAAATACGAAATTATATTTTATTTCCTAATTTCTGCCCCAGCTTGTGCGGTTAAATTCGCAATCAGCTTCTGCATTGTACTTTCAATCTGTTTATCGGTTAAGGTTTGCTCCTCATCCTGTAAAATGAAATTCAACGCGTAAGATTTTTTACCTTCAGGCAGTTTATCACCTACATACACATCAAAAACACCTACTTCTTTTATCAGTTTTTTATCTGTTTTAAAAGCAATGCCTTTCAAGGTATCGAAAGTTACAGCCTGATCGATCAATAACGAAAGATCGCGGCGAACTGCAGGATATTTGGCAATTTCTTTATTTACAATTTTATTTTTCTTAACGATATCCAACAGGGTTGCCCAATCGAAATCGGCATAAAAAACTTCAGCATTTACGTCTGCTACTTTACGGTCGGCTTTAGAAACCGCACCGAAGCTTACCAATACTTTATCACCACGGAAATATTTAATTCCATAAGCAAAGTTTTCGTCGCTTAAAGCATCACTCTGGTAGCTTTCAATCCCCAAACGTGAAATAATGGCATCAACAGCCGATTTTAAATTATAAAAAGTAACCGGTTTGGCATTGTGGTTCCATTGTTCGCTTTGTTTAGCTCCCGAAACCAATAACAGCAACCTCGGGCGCTCTACATACTTTTCGTTGATTAAATGATAGGTTTTACCAAATTCGTAAAACTTTACATCGCCATTTTTACGGTTCTGGTTGTAAGCAACACTTTCTAAAGCCGGCATCAATAAATTCTGGCGCATTACATTTAAATCGCTGCTTAACGGATTTAAAATAAACACCGCCTCATCCAAATTTTTCGAATAAGCCGATTTGGTTAACGAGTTACACATAATTTCAGCATAGCCATTTGAAGTGAGCATATCTGCAATTACATTATGGGTATTTTCTCTCTCGGGCTTAACGCTATAAGAAAGTGAAGCATTTACCTTTGCAGGAATCTCGACATTATCATAACCATAAATACGCAATACTTCTTCGGTAATGTCGCATTCGCGGGTAACATCAACCTTAAATGATGGCACCCTTAGGGCCAAGGTATCGTCAGAAGTTTTGGTTGCCGAAATACCCAAAGCGGTGATGATGTGTTTAATTTCGGCCGAAGGGATATTTGCACCGATTAATTTATTGATGTTGGTATAACTTACCTCAAACTCGAACGGTTTAATGTGTGTTGGATAAATATCAGAAACTGATGAAGAAATTTCGCCGCCAGCCAGTTCTTTAATCAATAAAGCTGCATATTTTAAGGCTGTAACGGTAATTTCAGGGTCGGTACCGCGCTCGAAACGGAAAGAAGCGTCGGTTTTTAAACCATGCCTTTTCGAAGTTTTACGAACAGAAACGGAATTGAAATAAGCACTTTCGAGGAAAATATTTTTGGTAGCGCTCTCTACACCTGAAGATTTACCACCGAAAACTCCGGCAATACACATAGGCGCTTCGGTATTACAAATCATTAAGTCATCTGCACTTAATTTACGTTCTACATCATCCAAAGTTACAAAAGGTGTGCCTTCTGCCGCTTTTTTCACAATAACTGTACCACCGGCAATTTTATCGGCATCAAAAGCGTGCAATGGCTGACCTAAACCATGCAGCACATAGTTGGTAATATCCACAACATTATTAATCGGACGTAAACCGATTACCTTTAGTTTATCTTTTAACCACTCTGGCGATTCTTGTACGGTAACACCCGAAATGGTTACACTGCTGTAACGCGGGCAGGCTGCCAAGTCTTCAACCTCAACCGGAATAACCAGGTTTTCGTTATCAGTTTTGAAAGCAGAAAGATCGGGCATTTCATATTCACTTCTGAAATAAGCTGCCAAATCCCTGGCCACACCTAAATGCGAAGCAGCATCAGCCCGGTTTGGCGTTAATCCGATTTCGAAAACATAGTCATCGTCCATTTGGAAATGGTCTTTAGCACGGATTCCTACTTCGGTATCTTCGGCAAGGATCATAATCCCATCGTGCGATTTACCCAAACCAATTTCATCTTCGGCACAAATCATGCCCTGCGAAAGTTCTCCCCTGATTTTTGATTCCTTGATTTTAAATGGTTCGCCCTCTAAAGGATAAACGGTTGTACCTACGGTTGCTACCACTACTTTTTGGCCGGCACCTACATTTGGCGCGCCGCAAACAATCTGAAGGTTTTCTGCACCACCAACGTTAACAGTGGTAATGCGCAAACGATCGGCATTAGGATGTTGAATACAGGTTAATACTTCGCCAATAACCAAACCCTCAAGGCCGCCAACAACAGGCTGTACCTTTTCTACACTTTCTACCTCCAAACCAATATTGGTAAGGATTAAGGAAAGCTCCTGAGGTGTTTTATCGATCTGTACGAATTGTTTTAACCAGTTATATGATATTTTCATCTTTATAGTATCGAGTAGTGAGCGTCAGGTATCGGGACAAGCCCGAAGACACTCTAATTTTCTAAAATGCAAAGATATTATTTAAAGGGGAAAGGGGAAAGCTAAAACCACAATCTTAACGCAATAAAAATGACTAATGGCCAATATGCAGATTGGAAAGAATTACTGCGCATGCACCAGCCCCTATTACCAACATAATTACGGAGGCAATAACCAATTTTAATCCGGATTTCACAGGCTGATTTTTTGCTGCTTTGATGATCATCTGAATGATCCCCACTACAAATAGCAACACGGCCACTACCCAATATACGATAAAAAGTCCCATTAGTTTAAGCTGATATATTTAACTGTTGGCAAGCAATACGGCGCAGGCACCAAAACCGATGACTACCATAATTACCGAAATGATAATTAAGTTAAGCCCGGGTTTTACAGGTTCGTTTCTTGATGATTTAATGATAACCTGAATAATTCCAACCACAAAAAGTACTATTGCAGTGAGACAATAAATTACAAATAAGCCAAATAAACCACCCATATCAGTTCATATTTAATTTTTCTCTGATCAGATCTATTTTATTGTCGCGGTAAAAAATATTCATGGTTTCGAAAGGCACCATTTTATATTTATCGCTCACGATGTGCACACATGATTTTTTAACCGCACGCACATCAAAATCCAGCGGATCCATAAAGTTCATGATGATGATCCGGAATAAATTATCATAGCTCAAATTATCGGATTTTACCCTCGGCAGGCAGCACATCAGTTCGCCAAAGGTATCTTCTGCACAATCTACAGAAACTCCTGTACTAAACAAGTTGAGCATGTGTTCTTTCAATTTTTCATCATGTTCGAAAACGATGGTATTTTTCGAATTGTTCAGTAAATCTTCAGGATTAATCAAATGTGTCATCGGGATTACCTCATCACCGATTTTTAAGGCATAAGCCATGCACAGCGCATCTGGATTACAGGGCACAGGAATTAAATCCTGCGGGGTAAATGTGGGGCACTGCTCATAAATTTTTCTGCGCACTTCGGTTAGGGTAATCCTTCCCTGCTGATCGTTATAATCATCATTTCGTCCCGCAACCTGCGTAGGCTGAAAGGTTACACCACGAACACATTTCTGTTTTAATGCATAATCCAAAATATCACCAATTTCATGGTCGTTTAATCCATTTTGCAAGGTAACCACCAAAGTAGTAGATACATTGAACTGATTTAAATGATCAATAGCTTTTCTTCTTACTTCGGTAAGGTCTTCGCCACGTAATTTGGTTAATACTTCAGGACTAAAACTATCAAACTGCAGGTAGATCTCAAAATCGGGCATATAACCAGCCAATTTCTCCACAAATTTAATGTCTTTTGCAATCCTGATCCCATTAGTATTTACCATCAGGTGTTTAATAGGTTTTGTTTTGGCGAGGTCTAAAATCTTAAAAAATTCGGGATGTACCGTTGGCTCTCCTCCCGAAAGCTGAACCACATCGGGCTCACCCTCGTTGGCCACCACCACATCCATCATGCGCTCTATTTCGGCTAAAGTTCTATGCCTGCCGTAACTTGGAGACGACATGGCATAACAAGTTGGACAGGACAGGTTGCAGCGGTCGGTAACTTCAATTACGGTTAAACAGGAATGCTGTTCGTGGTCGGTACATAAACCACAATCGTAAGGACAACCATAATGCACTTTGGTATTAAACTTAAGCGGCATTTCCGATTGTTTGTTATAATTCCTGATCTGTTTATAATAATCTACGTCATCAGCAATCATTACTTTACTATCGCCATGTGTTCTGCAGTTTTTCAGCATAAACACCTTGGCGTCCTGAAAAACAATTTTCGCATCGCAAAGCTGTAAACATTCGGGGCAAAGACTTTTGGTATAATCGTAATAAATATAATCTCTGGTATTGGCCATGGTATTTATGGTTTAGCAGCTATCTTTTTAGAAATCCTGATGATGAATCTATAATAATAAATAAAAATAAACAATGCTGACCAATGAATACTACTTAAGTTTAAAAATAATGAATGATAAGGTTTTATAAATTCGATTAAAAAACGGAACAGGAAATACAATACCATCAATAATTTAAAGCGGTCGCCATTGATGAGTGTTTTATTTTTTAAACTGTTAAAAAGAAGAATCAAAAGGAGGAGGTAAACTATTTCATAAAGCATTATGGGGTGCCGGAGTATACCATCACCCAAATCCATCCCGGAAAAAAAATAGGTTGGAATGCCATAAGTTGGCTCATCAATGCCCATTGAAAAGCAACCGATCCTACCGATAATCAGTGCCACCAAAATGGGGATTACATAAATATCTCCGGATGCTATATTAACACCGATTATTTTTTTGATTAATTCTACACCGAACAGGCCACCAAGCAATCCGCCAATAATAGTTTTACTTTGATAAAGGACTGAAAAAGTTAGGTGATGGACTACTTCGGGGGTTTCGAGTACAGCAATTACCCGCGATCCGATTAATGCACCAACCATTGCCCCCAACATTATCCAAAGTCTGTTTTCATCAGAAATAGGATCTGAAATTCCCTTTTTATAATAGTAATACAGCCTAACGCCAACAATAAATGCCAGTGTTTCAAAAATATAGTGATAATGGTATTGTTCTCCGAAAAGTTCGAATTGAAAAGGAAATGGTGATGCAGATTTTAACAGCATTTATTTAAAGAATAAACGGCAAAATACAGGTAAATGATCAGAATAATACCTTTTATCTTTACTATCGGTTAAAACGGCAAACTTTTGCACTTTAAAACTTTTGTTCACAAAAATGTAATCGATACGGTCTTTCAGGTCGCTGTCGAAATGAAAACCGTTAAAAGTACCCGCCGGACCATAAAGTGGTTCTACAGAAACTTCCTTTGCATCGGTAAGGAAAGATTTGATGGTTGCAATGGCTTCAGTTTCGGGCGTTACATTTAAATCGCCGGTAAAAATAACAGGCAGGGCTGGTGCAATCTGCTGTATTTTCTGTTTTAGCAATTTAGCCGATTCAATCCTCGCCTGTACCCCAATGTGATCGTAATGGGTATTGAAAACGATAAACTCTTTTTTATTCAGCTTATCGTAAAGTTTAACCCAGCTACACACACGGTTTAAAGCAGCATCCCAGCCTTTTGAAGGTATATCAGGAGTTTGCGACAGCCAAAAAGTTCCGCCATCTTTTTTGGTAAAACGGTCTTTATCAAAATATACGGCAGAAAACTCGCCCTTTCTTTTACCGTCATCGCGACCAACTCCTACTACATCAAAATTGGAATTTTCGAGCAGGGCATCAAACTGCTCAGGCAGGGCTTCCTGTACACACAGGATATCGGCATCATGGAATTTTACAAGGGCTTTTACATTGTCTTTACGGTTTGGCCAGGCATTAACACCATCGGATGCTACATTTAAACGGATATTATAAGTAATGATATTAATGGGTACGGCCGTTTTCTGAGCGAAAGCAAAAACGGTTAACAAAAGAAAAACAGGGATGATTTTTAAACGATTCATAGTATAATTACATTTTTAATTCCGCCGGTTCGGAGGATTATCATTTTAAACTGCGATTATACTAAATTAAGGTTAATTGTATTTTAACAATCAAATATCTTTTAAATTAAGTCTTCATCCCGGTAACTATAATAGCGGTTGTTGGCAAAAATGACATGATCTACCACCTGGAGGGTAAGTAAATTACCCGAAGTTACCATATTCCTGGTGAGTTTATCATCACTTTCGCTGGGCTTTAAACTTCCCGAAGGATGGTTATGGGTAAGCACTATACTGGCGGCATTGTTCTCTAAAGCAGTTTTAAAAATGATTTTCGGATCGGCTATCGTTCCGGCCTGCCCTCCTTTACTGATCAGGAACTTACCGATAATACGGTTTGACCTATTGAGCAGCAAAATCCAGAATTCTTCATGGTTGAGGGTGGCGAAGGTATGGTGCATATACCTGTAAACATCGCCAGAGGTGGTAATGTGGGTAACCTCATCTTCGGGAACCTCTTTACGCCGCAAGCCAAGTTCCAGAGCGGCCATAATGGTTAGGGCTTTGGCTTCGCCGATGCCTTTAAACCTCGAAAGATCCTGTATGGATGCCTTTCCCAGCCTGGTTAAGTTGTGATCATAAAAGGCCAGGATTCTTTTGCTTAAATCAACAACTGTTTCTGTTTTACTGCCCGAGCCAATTAAAATGGCAATAAGTTCGGCATCGGTTAAGTGTCTTCTTCCATGCAATAAAAGCTTTTCACGCGGACGGTCTTCTTCTGCCCATAATTTTACGCCCAGTTTATTTTCGTATTGTTTCATTTTTTCAGACAAAAAAAAGGCGTCCCAACTTTTGGTTGGGACGCCTTTACTAATATCGTAAAAAATTCAGATCAATCTACTTTAATTTAGAAAAAATCTCGTTGAGTTTTTCTTCCAGTGCGCTACCTCTTAGCCCTCTTGCTAAAATCACCCCATTCCGATCAATCAAAAAATTATCGGGAATCGATCGAATGTTAAACATTTTGGCAAGCTCATTATTCCATCCACTTAAATCGGAAACATGAAGCCAGTTAAGTTTATCTTCTTTTATAGCATTCAGCCAATTCTGTTTTTTATCGTCAAGCGATACGCTCAAAATTTCAAAACCCATATCTTTAAACTTTTTATAGGCAGCTACAACAGCAGGATTTTCTTTTCTGCAGGGTATACACCAAGAAGCCCAAAAATCAATTAAAATATATTTCCCTCGTAATGATTGAATTGAGACTTTCTCTCCTTTAATATCATTTTGCGCAAAGTCGGGTATTTTTTCTCCTACTACAACCGCAACTGGTTTAATTGTTTCTCCATAAATATCTTTTCCTTCGCTTGTATCTTTAATTTCTGCACTGAGCGTTTGGTAGATCTGTTTAAGTTCGGCCTGAGTAAAGCTTCTTGCATTCCTTTTTAATATAACAGTAGCTGCTATCGTATTGGGCTGCGAAGCTAAAAAATTTAAGATAACTTTTTTAGCTGCAATATTTTTAGACGTTTGATCAATAATAGTTTTTGTTTGTTCAGCAATTACCACTGATACAGAATCAATTAATTTATCTGTTCGGCCTTTCTTTAAAAATTTGGTCTGCATGCTTAGGTAAACAAACTTACCGTTTTTTCTGGTTCCGGTTTTAGTTATGGTATCGAGTTCGATGGCAACATCACCGTCACCTAAATAAAAGGGATCGAGTGTCAGGCTTGTTTTACTTTTAAAATACACATAGGATAGCGTAGGTAAATCGACTTTTACATTGAAGGAAAAAGCCCCATTGTTAACGTTAGTTGAATCTTTTTCGTGGCCGTGCATCAGATATATCAAGCCATCGTACGCACATTTAAAGGCTCCTGTAACTGAATAAGTTTTTTGTGCAGAGACCCCCAATGCAATACAAAAGAAAAAGCCGAGTAGAAGAGAACGTTTCATCTAAAAAAATATAGATACAAAAAAACGGCCTAGGTTAATCCTATGCCGTTCCTAATATCGTAAAAAAATTGGCTTATTTTAAACCGTTAACGAATTTCGTTAATTTTGATTTATTGTTTGCCGCTTTGTTTTTGTGGATTACATTCTTTTTAGCTAAACGATCTAACATAGAGATTACTTTAGGCAATAAGTCAGATGCAGTTTTTTTATCTTCTGCAGCACGTAATCTTTTGATGAAAGTACGTGTAGTTTTTGCCTGATATCTGTTACGTAAACGTTTTGTTGCGTTTGCTCTAATTCTTTTTAATGAAGATTTATGATTTGCCATTTCTATTTAGCCTTTTATTTTTCTTATTCGTTTCCTTTAATTCGGGTTGCAAATATAGGATTAATGTTTTTAAATCGCAAAACACTTTTAACTTTTTTTTTATTAATTCCTAACCCCACTTCCGAACTGCAAAAATACATTAAAATTATTCATTAATAATACTTTAACTTAAATGAATAAAATTTCTTTTCGATTAAGAAAACAGTCCTAAAAACACTATTTTTGGACAAAACGATTTTTGAGTGAAAAAACGAATAGCCATCTTCGCATCAGGTTCCGGTTCTAATGCCCAAAAACTGATGGAGCATTTTAAAAGGAGTAACGAAATTGAAATTTCTCTGGTGTTAACCAATAACCCTGAAGCTTATGTGCTGCAAAGGGCGGATAACTTCGAAATTCCCACCCATATTTTTGATAAAAACGAGTTTTACAAAACAGAAGATGTGGTTGATCTGCTTAAAAATCTGGATATCGACTTTATTGTACTTGCAGGTTTCCTTTGGTTAATCCCACAAAGCCTCATCCATGCTTATCCGGGCAGGATTGTAAACATACACCCTGCTATCCTTCCTAAATTTGGCGGCAAGGGCATGTATGGCGATCATGTGCACAATGCGGTAATGGCCGCTGGCGAAGCCGAAGGTGGTATCACCATCCATTACGTAAACGAAAATTACGACGAAGGTGAATATATTTATCAGGCCCGTTACCGGATCGATAAAAACGACAATCTCGAAATGGTAAAGTTTAAAGGTCAGCAGTTAGAGCATCAGCATTATCCGCGGATAGTGGAAACGATTGTTAAAAAGATAAAAAAGTAATACTAGCCCGGCATTCTTATTCGATCTTAAAAATTTCAGGGTCAGTTTTAGCGCACCGCAATTTTAGGGTATCGCCAACCTGTATAGCAGAATTAGTGTTAATTACCTCCTGCGTCCAAACCTTATTATTTAGGGTGTAATTAAATATGGCATAAGGCGTTTGGCTGTTTTTATTCCTTTGCATATATAATTTTGTCACAATCCCCTTTACTGGCACACCATAGTTGGCCAATTGCTTTTCGATAAAAGATTTGTGCATCAAAACCACAAAAATACCTATCGGACCTCCAATACATAATATAAAAAGGAACGATTTAAATTTATACCATCGTTTACTATCGTCTAACCATAAATCACTTAAATAAAACAGGGCAAGCCCTGCAGCAATAGTAAGCCAGAGCAACCAATCAAATCCAAAATACCGGTGAGAATGGTAAATCCCGATGTAACAACATATAAGAAGAAACATGATGATGATATAGGTCCACTTTTTTCTACGATTTGACTGAAACATTGGTTTGCTTAATTATAGAGGGGCTAAAATAATAAAATCATACCTTTTCCACTCTTCATCAATACATAATCTAAAAGTATTTATCAGCTATTATCTTGCTTCGTTTTTGATATCAACAATAATAATACACTAACAATCACCAGAAATCCGATATTCATCAAAGTTGCCCATTTGTAGGCTATAGCAAACTGTTTAGCTACAACCGGATGATGGAGCTTGCTGAAGAAAACACCGCCTACAATGGCAACCCCCATTGCTACAGAAACCTGCTGCAGTGTTAGGTAAATGCCCGATGAAGCGCCCATTTGATCTTCGGGAATACTTTTTAATGATATCGTCATTAACGAAGGCAAAATCGTACCACAACCTATCCCGTACACAAACAAGACCATACCTATATATAATTGTGGCGTATGATCTGAATTAAATACTACTAAATGAATAAGGAGTGCTGCAATCATAATCACAGATCCTGTTAACGAAACAGATTTGCCATAACGGGCCACCAATGGCGTAAAAAACATGGATGCCATTACATAACCAATCCCCTGGCAAACAAAGTATATCCCTGTACGGGCAGAACTTAGCCCCATCCCATTCTGTAAATTAACGGTATTGATCAGGAAATAAGAATCCTGAACGAGGTAATAAAACAAGGAAATTAAAAGCCCAATTCTGAAGTCAGTGTTTTTAAAAAAACCGGGATCAATCAATAGGGGGCTCCCCTTCATAATGTTCAGTTTTTGATAGTAGATAAATGCCAGCAGCAAAACTCCCGAGAACAGCAGCAAAACAATACTCCAAACCGGCCAGCCCAGCTCCCTACCCTGTATTAATGGATAAATAAAGGCAGTTAACGTTAACATCAGCAGTAAACTGCCGATAAAATCGAATTTTCCATTGGTTTTTACGGACAATTCTTTCAGGTATTTGAAACCCAGTATAACAGCAGTTAGCCCAATGGGTACGTTGATCAAAAAAATCAAACGCCAGCTTTGCGAAATAATTTCCAAATCAGGGATCAATCCGCCTAAAAACTGACCAATAACCGAAGCCGTACCGGCTATGCTTCCGTAGATACCCAACATTTTTATCCGTTCTTTCTCACCGGGGAATAAAGCAGGGATAAAAGCCATGCCCTGGGGCACCATAAACGCGCCACTAATACCTTGTATAAAACGTGCAACATTTAACTGGATAGCCGATTGTGCCAAACCACAGGATAAAGAAGCGATGGTAAAAACCAGCATCCCGGTTAAAAACACTTTTTTCTTTCCAAAATATTCGCCTGCCCGTCCACCTGTAATCAAAAAAGAGGCATAACCTATAATATACATCACAATTACGAGCTGCATATCGGCATCGCTACCTTTTATTCCTGTTTTTATGGAAGGAAGCGCTACATTAACGATGAACAGATCTAAAACCGATAGAAATATGGCGGAGCAGACGATCAGGAACAGGAACCACTTTGTGTATTTTTTCATGCTTTTCTTATATTTAAAACTCAAAGGAAGAAAAGGCTTTAATGGCAATCAAGTAGTCACGTAAACAGTACCAGGTATGCAAAACAGCACTAATAATGAGCATAAAGCAGTTACAAATGGAGATTTATTTTTAAATGACGCTCTGTTGACGGGGGTATTTAAGGTAATTGGCGGCAAATGGAAAATCATGCTAATTAAAGCCATTGCAGCTAAATGCCCAAAAAGATTTGGCGAGCTTAAACGCGAAACGAATTTCCTGAGCCAGGGTACATTAACCACGCAGCTGAAAGAAATGGAACGCGACGGGCTTATCCTCCGCGAGGCTTTTGCCGAATCGCCTCCACGTGTTGAATACAAACTTACCGATATGGGAAAAACCCTCTTACCGGTTATAGCTGTTTTGGAAGATTGGTACGCAAATTTCCAAACAAACACCAAACCTGAAAAATTCCGGATAAAGCAATGAAATACAAAGTAGTAACCTAAATTTTACGTATACAACCAGAAGCTAAAAAGATCAACAAAAGAGAAAAAATAAAGGGTGAAGAAAAATCTGCAAATAATTTCATTTTTATTGATTTTGGCACCTAAATAAATGCCTCTGTTTTACTACCTTTGCGGCTCAAAATTTTCAGTAGAATGAGTCAATCAATCAAAATCAAAAACGCTTTAATCTCAGTATATTATAAAGATGGTTTGGAGCCATTGGTAAAATTGTTAGCCGCACAGGGTGTTCAGTTATTTTCTACCGGTGGAACAGAACAATTTATCAAAGATTTAAATCTTCCGGTTACGGCAGTTGAAGATTTAACCGGCTATCCTTCTATTTTGGGCGGACGTGTTAAAACCCTTCACCCGAAAGTATTTGGGGGTATTTTAAACCGCAGGGCATTGGCCGGAGACCAGGAGCAGATTGCAGAATATGAGATCCCTGAGATTGACCTCGTTATTGTTGATTTATACCCTTTTGAAGAAACCGTAAAAGCAGGTGGAACACCGGAGGAAATTATTGAAAAAATCGATATCGGTGGTATCTCTTTAATCCGTGCTGCCGCGAAAAACTTTAATGATGTGGTCATTATCGCATCGAAAAATGATTATCCTACTTTACAGGCCCAGTTAGAAGCACAAAATGGCGAAACTACTTTGGCACAGCGTAAATCATTCGCTAAAATAGCTTTCCATACTTCTTCGCACTACGATACTGCAATTTTCAACTATTTTAATACAGAAGAACCACTTGATGTTTTCAAACAAAGTGTAACTGAAGCCAAAACTTTACGTTATGGCGAAAACCCTCACCAGGGCGGCGTATTTTATGGTGATTTAGATGCCATGTTTACCAAACTTAACGGTAAAGAACTTTCTTACAACAACCTGGTTGATGTGGATGCAGCCGTTGCTTTGATCGACGAATTCGAAGATCCAACCTTTGCGATCTTAAAACATACAAATGCCTGTGGCATCGCTTCGCGCCCTACCGTTAAACAAGCCTGGATTGATGCTTTAGCCTGTGATCCGGTTTCGGCTTTTGGTGGCGTATTAATTACCAATGTAGAAGTTGACCTTGAAACCGCAGAAGAAATCAACAACCTGTTTTTCGAAGTATTAATTGCACCTTCTTACCAACCAGAAGCGGTAGAATTGTTCAGCAAAAAGAAAAACCGTGTTATTTTACAGCGTAACGAGGTAGAATTAAGCAAAAAACAATTTAAAACTTTATTAAACGGTGTAATTGAGCAGGATAAAGATTTAATTATCGAAGGTCCGGAGCAAATGACAACCGTTACCGATAAAGCACCAACTGCACAGGAACTGAAAGATTTATTCTTCGCCAACAAAATTGTAAAACATACCAAATCGAATACCATTGTATTGGTTAAAGATGATGTGTTGATTGCAAGTGGTGTTGGACAAACCTCACGTGTTGATGCCTTAAGACAGGCCATTGAAAAAGCTGCTTCGTTCGGTTTCAGCGTTAAAGGTGCTGCAATGGCTTCTGATGCCTTTTTCCCTTTCCCTGATTGTGTGGAGATTGCTGCCGATGCCGGAATTGCTGCTGTATTACAACCTGGAGGATCAATTAAAGATGCTGACTCTGTTGCAAAAGCAAATGAAAAAGGTATTGCCATGGTAACCACAGGCGTTAGACACTTTAAACACTAATTAAGCTGAAAGGATAAAGACCAAAGCTTAAAGCGAAGAAATGCTGAAAGCACATTGGAAATCGCTTTAGTCTTTTACCTTTGGTCTTTTAGCTTTGGCCTTTCAGCTTTGGTCTTTTAGCCTTTTATTTTCTAAACATTTTAATTGCCTTAAAAACAATTCAATAACTGAAGAAAATAAAACTTAAAACAATAAAAAAGCTATTTTTACATTAGGAATAGTATAGATTTGACAAAATAAAGAAAACATACCTTATACATGGGATTATTTAACTGGTTTACGCAAGAAGTTGCCATCGATTTAGGCACAGCGAATACCCTGATTATACATAACGACAAAGTAGTTGTAGATGAACCATCTATCGTTGCTTTCGATCGTACTACAAATAAAGTAATCGCTATAGGTCGTCAGGCGATGCAAATGGAGGGTAAAACCCACGATAATATTAAAACCGTACGTCCGCTAAAGGATGGGGTAATTGCCGATTTCAACGCTGCTGAAGCCATGATTAAAGGCATGATCCGTATGCTTAATGGCGGTAAAGGATGGATGTTCCCCTCTTTACGTATGGTAATCTGTATCCCTTCGGGCATTACCGAGGTAGAAAAACGTGCTGTACGCGATTCTGCTGAGATTGCCGGAGCTAAAGAAGTTTACTTAATCCATGAGCCAATGGCTGCTGCTGTAGGTATCGGGATTGATGTGGAAGAACCAATGGGTAACATGATTATCGATATCGGCGGTGGTACTACCGAAATTGCGGTTATCGCTTTATCAGGTATCGTTTGCGATCAATCGATCCGCGTGGCCGGAGATAACTTCGACTCTGATATCGTAAACTACATCCGCCGTCAGCACAACATTATGATCGGCGACCGTACTGCAGAGAAAATCAAGATTGAAGTTGGTGCAGCATTACCTGAATTACAGGATGCGCCTGCTGATTTTGCGGTTCAGGGCCGTGATTTAATGACGGGTGTTCCAAAACAGATTACCGTTTCTTATACCGAGATTGCACACTGTCTGGATAAATCGATCTCTAAAATTGAAGAGGCGATTTTAAAGGCTTTAGAGATTACGCCTCCAGAACTTTCGGCCGATATTTACCAAACAGGTATTTATTTAACCGGCGGTGGTGCCTTATTAAGAGGTTTAGACAAACGTGTAGCTGCTAAAACTAAATTGCCTGTTCACGTTGCAGAAGATCCACTTCGTGCGGTAGTACGCGGAACCGGCATCGCCCTTAAAAACATTGGCGGATATAAATTCTTAATGCAATAAAACACGGAAAATGGATGATGTATAATGGATGATGTAATAACTCCATTATACATTTCCCATCTTCCATTTTCCCTAAAAATATGCGTAACCTTTGGATTTTCATCAGCAGATACAACGCATTTTTCCTTTTTATCATCTTTTTTACCATTGGGATTTACCTGACGGTGAAGAACAATTCCTATCAGCGCAGTGTAACCTTAAACTCTACCAATGAAGTTGTGGGTACTGCCTATGAAAGGTTAAATATTTTTAAGCGCTATTTAAACCTCGGGATGGTGAACGATAGCCTGGCTGCAGAAAATGCAAAACTTAAAAGTCAGCTGTTGGGTTTAACCACTATTGATACTGCTAAAGATGTAAAAGTTATTGATACGGTTACCAACCAGGATTATACCTATCTGGCAGCCAAAGTGGTTAAAAATTCAATCACTTTACGCAATAATGTGATGACCATTAACAAAGGAACAATTGACGGGATTAAAAGCGGAATGGCGGTTATTGCTCCGCAAAGGGGCGTTGTTGGCTTTATCCGCGATGTTTCAGAGCATTTGGCCACCATTCAGTCATTACTGCATAAGGATACGAAAATCAGTGTAACACTCAAAAAGAATAATGCATTGGGATCTCTGGTTTGGGGCGATGGCAATTTCGACATTAAAAAATCTTTTATTAAAGAAGTGCCTAACCACATTAAAATGTATGTAGGCGATACCATTGTTACTTCGGGTTATGGCTCATTTCCTAAAGGGATTTTAGTGGGCAGGATCAGTAAACCGAATGTGGCCACAAACGACAATTTCCTTTCGGGAGAAGTTAATTTATTTACCGATTTTAGCACATTGCAATATGTATATGTGGTTAAATATAAAAAGGCCGAAGAGCAAAAAGCTTTAGAAAGCGCTGTTAAACCGAATGAATAGTAGAATCATAATTGTAAATGTGATCAGGTGGTTTTTGCTACTTTTTGTGCAGATATTTTTGCTCAAGAATATGGGCTTTTACGATCTTTCTACGCCATTTATCTACGTATTGTTTTTACTCCTGCTTCCATTCGGCATCCCCAATATTGTATTGTACCTGTTGGCCTTTGGCACAGGATTAACCCTCGATGCCTTTTACGATACCATGGGTGTACACGCTACGGCCTGTGTGGTTCTGGCTTTCGTAAGGATATCTTTCATATCAATCAGTTTAAACCGCGACGCAATTGACGACCCCGAACCTTCGTTAGGATATATGGGTTTTCAATGGTTTTCACTTTATGCTTTTCTCTGCGTGATTTCACACCATCTGGTGCTGTTTTTCTTAGAAACATTCAGGTTAACCGAAGTAGGTTATACCTTAATGAGATGCGGCCTAAGTTGTATCTTTACACTGCTTATTATTTTATTGGTAGAGTTTATATTCTATAGAAGAACACCACGTTAATGGATCAGTTATTTAACCGGAAATATATCGTTCAGGGATTATTTATCGTAATTGCCCTCATTTTACTGGGGAAATTATTCTATATCCAGATTATTAGCGACAAGGCATTCAGCTCTGCCGAAAGTAATGTATTGCGGAAAATTTATAAATATCCGGCACGCGGCGCCATCCTCGACCGTAACATGAAGGTAATAGTACAAAACGAACCGGTTTACGATTTGATGGTAATTCCTAATGAAGTTAAACCATTCGATACCCTGGCTCTTGCCAATGCGCTTGAAATTACCATTGAAGATGTACGTAAAAAACTAAAAAAAGCGAGAGCACAATCTACTTATCAGTCTACCTTCTTCGAAAGGCAGATTTCCGTGCAGAGTTATGCCCGTTTACAGGAAATTATGTACCGTTTTCCGGGTTTCAGAACACAGGACAGAACGATCAGGCATTACCCTGATAGCATTGCAGGCCAGCTTTTCGGTTATGTAAAAGAAGTAAGTCCTGATGATATAGAAAAATCTGAAGGTTATTATAAACCCGGAGATTTTATTGGAAAAAGTGGACTGGAACGCTCTTATGAAGATTTTTTACGGGGCGAAAAAGGGGAAACAAGGATACTTTACGATGCTAAAAATATCGCCCAGGGCAGTTACGCCAACGGGAAATATGATGTTAATGCGGTATCAGGCGATCGTTTAATTTCTTCTTTAGACATCAGGATTCAACGCCTTGGCGAAGAATTGATGAAAAATAAGGTAGGGGCAATTGTAGCTATTGAGCCCTCTACCGGCGAGATCCTGGCTTTTGTGAGCAGTCCGGGGTATGATCCGAACCAGTTGGTGGGTAAAGACTGGGGCAAAAACTACATGAGTTTGATTGCAAATCCTTACCGTCCGCAGATTGTGAGGCCGATTGCTGGTCAGTATTCTCCAGGATCGTCTTTTAAACCTGTCGACGCCTTGGTTGCACTTCAAGACGGCGCTATTGATCCGAATACCACATTTTTCTGTCCGGGTTATTATATGGCCGGAAACCACAAGGTAAAGTGCGAACACGTAGATGGTACGATTAATATGCAGCGTGGTATTGCACGTTCCTGTAATACTTACTTCTGTCATGTTTTTCAGAGCATCATCACCAAAAACGGCATGAAAAACCAGCGCCAAACCTATGCCAACTGGCATGCGCAGATTGCTAAATGGGGTTTCGGGCAGAAATTGGGTATTGATATGCCTTTCGAAAAAAAAGGAATATTTTACCAGGGAGAGCATTACGATAAAATTTATGGCAAACGCTGGGGTTACACCACTGTAATTTCGCAGGCCATTGGTCAGGGTGAGATTACCTCTACCCCATTGCAAATGGCAAATGTAATGGCTGCCATTGCCAACCGTGGTTATTATTTAAAACCACATTTAATTAAGGGTATCGGCGATAAAAACGTAGTGAAAAAAGAATATGTAGTCAAAAACTATGTTGGGGTTGATGAGAAATATTTCCCGGTTGTAATTAACGGTATGCGTGATGCAGTGAACAGCCCATGGGGAACAGCAAAAGAATCGCAGATACCAAACATCATCATGTGCGGTAAGACCGGTACGGTACAAAATCCACATGGAAAAAACCACTCAGTTTTTATTGGTTTTGCGCCAATGGACAATCCTAAAATTGCCATTGCGGTAATTGTGGAAAATGGTGGTTATGGAGGATCTTATGCAGCTCCGATTTCGAGTTTTATGGTAGAAAAATATTTAACAGATAGTATTAAGCCGCGTTCAAACGGTTATACAGTTAAAGCTTTCTCCGAAACCAATCTTTTACCGGCATTGATTGATAAAACTAAAAAGCTTAAATTGACAAAACTGGATAGTTTAAACCTTAAAAAAGCCGATTCGCTAAAAAGGGTTAAAGACAGTTTAAAAATAAAACCGGCAATTTTAAAGCAAACCGTTGCCACAAAGCCTAAAGCAAAACAACCAGTTGTAAATCAAAAACCTGTAACCAATAAATAATGATGCAACAACAGGGAAACCGTTTCTTTTTTAATGTAGACTGGATTACCGTTTTAATCTACATTGCACTATGCGCAGTTGGCTTTATTAATGTTTATGCCTCCATCTACAATCCTGATAAAGCTGCGGGTTTCGACTTTTCAAGCAGTTATGGTAAACAGCTTATCTATGTAATTACCGGGTTAATTTTGGGCTTATCGATCTTATTATTCGACGGACGGTTATTTAACGTATTTGCGCCTTTTATTTACGGAGCTACATTGTTCCTCCTGGTTGTTGTACTTTTTGTAGGGAGAAATGTAGGTGGAAACCAGGCATGGATCCCCATAGGCTCCTTTAGGCTGCAACCTTCAGAGTTTGCAAAGTTTGGTACGGCCTTGCTTTTAGCGAGGTATGTAAGCACCTTTAACCCAAAATTCAGGGATATTAAATCAATCGTAATTGCAGGATTGATTGTATTGGCGCCATTGTTATTGATTATGCTGCAGCCCGATACAGGCTCGGCACTGGTTTTCCTTGCTTTTATGTTCCCTTTATACCGCGAGGGTTTATCGGGTTATTTCCTGTTAATTTTCCTTGGAATGATCGTATTGTTTGTGGCCGATTTCCTGGTACCAACTTATATACTCATTATTATCCTTACCACCATAGGCGGACTTTTCATCTACAACAACAGAAGGAAACAAAAAATTATCATTTCTACGGTATTGGTAACCATTATCGCAATTGTTTATTTGTTTGTAGTTAAAATTGCCTACGAAAAAGTTTTGGCACCCCACCAGCGCAGCCGTATTGAGCTGATGTTAGGTCTTAAAGCTGATAATAAAGGAGCTGGTTATAATGTAATCCAATCGCAGATTGCCATTGGCTCCGGTCAGGCAACAGGCAGGGGCTTTTTACAGGGTACCCAAACCAAGTACGGTTACGTACCAGCCCAAAGTACCGATTTTATTTTCTCTACCGTTGGTGAGGAATGGGGTTTTATGGGTTGTTCGGTTGTGATCGGTTTATATATGTTTTTATTACTGAGGCTTATCAACCTGGCAGAAAGACAGCGATCAACCTTCTCAAGGGTTTATGGCTATAGCGTAGCCTGTATCCTCTTTTTCCACGTATTTATCAACATCGGTATGACGATTGGGATTATTCCCGTAATCGGGATTCCCTTACCATTTATCAGTTACGGAGGCTCATCGCTGTGGAGTTTTACGATATTGTTGTTTATTTTCTTAAAACTGGATTCTAACCGGATGGGATTTATTTAAGGAGTTCTAAGTCTTTAGTCTGTAGCCCGTAGTCAACATAACTACACGTAAGTAACCTTTTTAAAATACGTCATTTCGAGCGGAGTGCAACGCAGTCGAGAAATCTATCTTGAAGAGCGCTTTTGATTTAGATTTCTCCATTTCGCTACGCTTCAGTCGAAATGACGGCCAGATACTAGATACTGAAACAAGTTCAGTATGACGAAACCAGTTGTAACGCTAAGGACTATTCGCCAGCCACTTATCGCCAAACGCGATCCGCACAGCGCTCCCGCTTACTTACTAAACCTTCTGTTCAACAGTTCGTAAAACTGATCAACCGTAGACTGCTTACTGGCCCAGTTATTTTTTACCGCATAGTTATTTTGTAGATAGCTATCAGCAGCTTCGAAGCTGTTCATTCGGTTAATGATATCGATTACATCAGAATACGCCAGGTTATAACCGTTAAAAAGATCTTTGATGAAAAGCAGCTTCTCGTTTAAACTAATGGCCTGTTTTAAATCAGCAATCGGCGCTTTCACAGGCTCTTCACCTTTACCATTTGTGCGTGCCAATAAATCGTTCAAACTTGGTGCAGGTTTATTTATTACAGGCTGTGGTGCAGGCTTTACCGGAACCGCCTCGGGAGTAAATAACGGACGTTCCCGTTCTACCGGAGGAGAAATAACCGGCTCATCCAAATGTACATCCTTAAGTGCTTCTATTGGCTGGCTTGGAGCAACTACCGGTTCATCCCTTCTAAATTCCGCAACTGGCTCTTCTCTTTTAGCTTCGATAACCGACTCTTCTTTTACCATTACCTCTGCTTCTTCCTCCTGTGGAATTAAAAATGGCTCCGGACCAATTTCATCATCTTCTGCAGGCAAAATATCTTCCTGTTTGGCCTGAGCCTCTTTTTCGTGTATTTTCTTTTTCTGAGCTAAAATTTCTGCTTCCTCTTTACTCAAAGGGCGGTCGAAAATTTCTTCTACAGATTTAGCTTCGTAATCGAACTGGGCATTCTCATCATGGGTACCCAAAACAAATTCGAAAGTATGGTCATCCTGATCAGGCTTAAAGAAATCCTGATTCAAAAGTGTTTCTGCTTTTTCTTCTTCGATGATTTCATCATCAAGCTGTTCCTGCGCAGGTTTTACATCAACACGTTCCTCTTCTTCTTCTGCGGTAGCCACTTCTTCCAATTCCTGGGGTTCAAAACTTTCTTGTTCGTCTGCACAGCTTTTTTCGGCCTCAGGCAGGATAATGGTATTCTGTTCTGCCAGCAAAACATGGTTTCCAGGTTCGGCGGACTTATCTTCTACTATCGTATTTAACTTTTTAACAATATTAACATGGTCGGAAAGAAAATGGGCATTAGCCAGAAAAAGTTCCAGTTCCAAATCATTTAATTGATTGGGATTTTGAGCAAGAAACTGATACTGCTCGTTTAATTCTGTTAAAATACTGCCGATCTTCCTGAAAATATCCTGTTGGTTCATCATAAAGTTAAAACGAATTTTTAGCCGATTTATGTTGGTAACTATGTGTCCAAAAATAACACATAATTCTCATATTTGTTCGGTTTAAAAATTAGAAAACAGACATAGGAGCATAAAAGATCGGGCATGTTATTTAGCGAACAAAATTTTAGGAGAAGGGGCGAATTTTCGGGAAGTATAGAAGTGGTATGCGGTTCTATGTTTTCAGGTAAAACCGAAGAACTGATCCGCAGGTTAAAAAGAGCTCAGATTGCTAAGTTAAATGTAGAGATTTTTAAGCCACGCACCGATACCCGCTACCATGAAACCGCAGTGGTTTCGCACGACCTCAACTCGATCAACTCTACCCCTGTAGATAGCGCATCAGCCATTTTATTGTTAGGCACTAACACACAAGTGGTTGGGATAGATGAAGCCCAGTTTTTTGATGATGAATTACCTGATGTTTGCAATAAACTTGCTTTAAGGGGCATAAGGGTAATTGTAGCAGGTTTGGATATGGATTTTACCGGCAAACCATTTGGTCCGATGCCCGCTTTAATGGCCATTGCCGAACACGTAACCAAGGTAAATGCCGTTTGTGTGTGCTGTGGTAATCCTGCATTATACAGCTATCGTACAGCCGCCGATGAAGCAACGGTTTTATTGGGTGAAAAAGAAAGTTATGAACCGAGGTGCAGGGCTTGTTATAATCTGGGTAAAGGTTAGTTAGTTCATTTGTTCACTGGTCATTCGTTCATTAGTAACTACAAACTGCCAACTGTAAATTGTCAACTGAAAACTGGATATTGGGTTCATTGTTTACCCTTCGACTACGCTCAGGGGGTTAATCGGTTAACTGCTGCCAGCGCCAAAATACCAATGGTTAACTGGAAATTGCCAATTGAGAATTGGTTATTGATGATTTTATATTGGTTATTGAACATTCAAAACTTATCCCCTCACACTTAAATCATGAAAAAACATATTATATCTATTTTAGGTTGCGGCTGGTTTGGTTTGGCTCTGGCCAAAAAACTAATTGAGCTGGGTTATTTTGTAAAAGGTTCTACTACCAGCGAAGAAAAATTAGCTACGCTCCAGACTGAAAATATACAGCCTTATCTGGTCGATTTTACGGCAGAAAACATGAAAGCAGATCCGGCATTTTTTGAGGCTGATGTTTTATTTATCTGCATTCCACCCAAGCGTAATTCGACAGAGCTTCATGATTATCCACAAAAAATAAAATCGATTTTAGAGGCAGCGAAAGACAAATCGAAACATATTGTATTGATTAGCTCGACCAGCGTTTATAGCGATGAAAATAAAACGGTTAACGAAAACAGCGAAACTAATCCGGATACTGATTCGGGAAATGTGGTTTTAGCTGCAGAGAAACTTTTTAAAATGCTGTTTCCCGAAAATTATACGATAATCCGCTTTGCAGGCTTAATTGGACCGGATCGTAACCCGGGAAGGTTTTTCGCGGGAAAAAGCAATGTTCCTAACGGTTTGGCACCTGTAAACCTGATACATCAAGCCGATGCAGTTGGAATTGCAGTTAAAATTTTAGAAAAACAAGCTTTTGGAAGGATCTACAATGCCTGCTCGCCTAACCATCCGGCAAAAATGGACTATTATACTAATGCAGCACAAACAACAGGACTTGAATTACCCCACTTTATTGCTGAAAAAAAGGATTGGAAAATTGTAGAGAGTTTGAATGTACCTGAGTTTTTGGGTTATGAGTTTGACCCTTCGACTTCGCTCAGGGTGACAATTTAACAAAAAAGTCGTCATCTCGGGCGGAGTGCAACATAGTCGAGAGATCTGCTGTGATAGATCTCTCCATTCCACTGCGTTCCAGTCGAGATGACGAACCTTTTATAATAGCTAATTAGTGTACTGATTCGCTTCTGCCGAACCGATAAGGAATTTTACTAACTCAACAATCCCAACAATTCTTTCTTCGTTAAATGTTTAAACAAACTTCCATCGGTTTGGATCAGGTCTTTCACCAGATCTTTTTTAGTGGCCTGTAACTTCATGATCTTTTCTTCAATGGTATCAGGACAGATTAAACGTACAGCCATCACATTTTTATGCTGCCCGATCCTATATGCACGGTCTATTGCCTGGTTTTCTACTGCAGGGTTCCACCAGGGGTCTACCAGGTAAACATAATCGGCTTCGGTTAAGTTAAGGCCGGTTCCACCTGCTTTTAAACTGATCAGAAAAACAGGAATATCGGCATTCTGTTGAAAAGAAGTTACGACCTCTTCCCTTTTGCGGGTTTGTCCGGTGAGGTATTCGTACCTGATTCCGCGGTTTTCCAACTGCTTTTTAATCAGATCGAGCATGGTTACAAACTGGGAAAAGACCAAAATTTTATGTTTTCCGGCTTTGCTTTCAATCTGTTCCATCAATACATCAATTTTTGATGAGGCCTGCAGGTACGATCTTCCATCGGCTAATAATGCAGCCGAATTACAGATCTGCCTTAAAGTAGTAATACTTTTCAATACATGCATAGAACTTTTAGGCAAATCATCTTCCTGTTTACCCAAAATAAAATCCTGGATTTCCTTTTTATTGGCTTCGTACACTTCGCGTTGCTCCTCTCCCATTTCGCAATACAGTACAATTTCAGTTTTATCAGGAAGTTCTTTCGCCACCTGTTCTTTCGTTCTGCGGAGAATGAAAGGTTTGATTTTTTTCTGAAGTTCCTCTGCCCTTCTGCTATCTTTAAACTGATCGATCGGGGTTGAATATAAATCGGCAAACTGTTGTTTACTGCCAAAAAGCCCCGGACAAGCGAACGACAACTGTCCATACAAATCGAAAGTATTGTTTTCGATCGGTGTTCCTGTCATGACCACCTTATTCCTCGATTGCAGCATTCTAACGGCTTTATAGCGTTGCGATTCAGGATTTTTGATCAGCTGCGATTCATCTAAAAAGATATAGTTAAAGCGGTAATCTTTTAAAAAACGGACATCAGCAAGCAGCGTTCCGTAAGAGGTTAAAATGATTTCGTAACCGTCAAAATTATCGGTGGTTTTGGTTCGTTCGCCAGCATAAATGGTTTTCACCTTAATTGATGGTGCAAATTTCTCTACTTCGGCCTTCCAGTTAAAGATTAACGAAGCGGGAACTACCACCAGGTTGGTATTGTGTGTTACTTTTTCTCGTTGCGATAAGATAAAGGCCAGAACCTGAATGGTTTTACCCAAACCCATATCATCAGCCAGGCACGAACCGAAGTTAAAATCATCCAGAAAGTTAAGCCAGTTTAAGCCATCTTTCTGATAATGGCGCAAGGTTGCGGTTAATCCTTTTGGCACTTCAACTTCCTGAATAGCATCGGTCCCTTCAAATTTCTGTTTATAAAGTTTTAACTCATTTTTTACATCTCCATCCAGTAAAGCATCTTTATAAAGCTCATTTATGGTCGCAAATTTAATTTTTGGAGTTAAAATAGCTTCTTCTGTAATTTCACCTGCATTAAAATAAGCCGTAAATTTTTCGATCCATTCTAGCGGTAAAATTCCCTGTGTGCCATCATCAAGGATTACAAATTTGCTTTTGTTGCGGATGGATTTATGAAGGTGTTTTAACGCAACCTGTTGTTTCCCAAATTTCACTTTTACTTTGGTTTCGAACCAATCGGTACCGCTTAGTACTTCTATATTAATTTTAGCCTGAAACTCGCTCAATTTATTGTTTTTGAGCTGATTGAAGCCCAAAATATGGATACCTTTATTCCGCCAAACTTCGAAAGCTTCGAGAAACCAGGCTTCTTCCAGAAAGCGTTTACGGTGGAGGTAATACGAATCGTTGCTTTCCTGATCGTAAAAATAAGGATGTTGTTTCAGAACATTCCCGATAAACTGCAGTTCGGCTTTTTCATCACGGTGAAGGGTAAACAGATTGCCCAGTTTGTCCTGCGCCTGAATCTGTTTTTTGGATAATACAGGAATTTCCAGATTGCCATAACGCATTACGGGGGTGAGGTGGATATAATCTTCGGATTCGGAAAGATAGATTAATTGTTCATTTTCAAGGTCGAAACCCTTTTCTTCAATCTGGCTTTTAGTTGCCGGCTTTAAATAGGAATAATCGACATGGATACTGCCTTCCAACTGGATAAGGATCGCCTTTTGAAACTCCGGATATTTACTTTTATGCAAAATCAAACGGTTACTCTGTTTTTTGAAAAAGCCGATAACACGCAAAAAATCGAGACGGCCAATTAGATACAGCTGATCTTTAAGTTTAACAAAATATTGGTGCACCAACACAATGTTATCGAGCTCATAAGATTTTCCTTCAATGATCAGCCTTCCTGTAATTTCATAATAATCATCACGCTGGTTTACTGAAAGACGTAAATCGACCTCTAATAAATGAACATTTACAGCCGTGATAGTTGAAGCCTGGATTGCAGACGATTGTGCGCCATCCTGTAAATAAAAAGGGATCTGCTGTGGATTTTTCACCACCGCTTTTAAAGCTTCTATTTCTGCTTCAGTTTGGTCGTTATTGTAATTCTGCTGAAAAGTACCAATCCCACTATAGAATTTTAAAAGTTCATGATCATCGGTTTTAAAAAGCAGATCTGAAGGATTAATACTTTTTAACGGTTTTTTAACCTTTCCGCTTTTAGTGGTTTCGGCTTCGAATAATTCTACCACCAGATTATTGTAATAGCGGTGCTGGCCCAAAACCAGAATCATTTTGCCCTGGAAATTTTTGGCCTGAGCTTTTTCCTTAGGTTTTACAGACGGCAATAAAAGACTTTCCAATTGTTGCCGGGCTTCTTTATTGAAAGGCTGCAAGGCATCCATCTTGGGTTTTATCATCAGCTGGCCCTCTTCGTAACTTAAATTAAAAAGAAGATCGAGGTTTTGTTCTTTTTCCAGACCATAATCCAACGCAATCTTGGCCAGTTTTTGCTGCCGCAGGTTACTATCAAAAAAAATCAGTAAATCCTGACGCTGAAGAATATTGTACAAAACCCTTGCCTGATGCTCGCAGAGTTTATTTTTAGGTGTAGCACAACGGCATGAAAGTTTTACGGAATTTGAATGCTGTTGAACCTGAACAAGCGGGAAAGGTAAAGCTGATGTTTCATCGCTAAAAGCGGCATAATCAATTTCCAGCTGCTCTGGAAAAAGCTGGTAAAAACCTTTAACATCGGTATGGATCAGTCCGTTTAAATGTTTGAGGATCACAATCTGACTAAGGCTTTTCAGGTTAAAATCCTTTAAAATATAATCGTATGGATTTTGATCTGAAACCTGATGTGCTGTTACCTGTTCGCTCATTTAAACTAAGTAGGATAATGTATTTTTTATAAACTTACATTTAGATTCAAATGTCCACCCAGCCCAACTTTGATAATTCTCATTAAAGTTGAAAGTCTGATATCGCTTGCATTATTCTCAATTCTCGAAATGTAGGTTTTAGTGGTACCACATTTCTCAGCAAGTTGCTCTTGTGTCATGCCTTTTTCTTTGCGGAGCTCTTGTAGCATCGCGCCAAGTTTAAAACTTTCGAACTCCTGTTCGTAATTCTCTCTGTTTTCTGTTCCTCGCTTACCGTATTCATCATCTAAATGATCGGCAAATGATTTCAGTTTATTCTTTGTCTTTTCCATCAAAATATTTCTTTTTAAGTTTCTCTGCTAATTCGATTTCATTTTTAGGAGTTTTTTGGCTTTTCTTCTGAAATCCATTTACCAGTATAATTAATTTACCCTTATCGAAAAAACTGAATACCCGAAAAATATCAGATCCTACTTCAACTCTGATTTCATAAAGTCCTGTTGAACCTGTAATGTGCTTAAAATATTTTTCAGGGATTTTTTCAAGCGTAGCGATTAATTGTAATGTCCAGTTGAATTTTTTCTTTACGTTAGGTTTAAGCTTCTCGTAAAAATCCAAATAATACTCTTCAAAGTAGAAAATGTCTCTGATAAATTCTTCGTTCATTACCAAATTTAAGCCAACACAAAGTTAACTAATTAGATAACAAATTCAAATAGATATTATACAAATGAAAATTGCTAATTACTTGGTTAGCAACTTACTTACTAAAAGAACCTGAAATAAATTCAGGGTGACGCCTTGCGTTTCACAACGATTTACGCAGATTCAAATAAAAAGGAACTTCTACTTTCTCTGTTTTTCCGGTAAGGATAAACTCGGCAGCCAATGCACCCAATTTGCTAAAATCAGTAGAAATGGTGGTAATTCCATCTAAAATGATTCTTTTTAACGGGGTTTCGTTGTATGAAATCACACCGACATCGTTTCCGATTTTCAGTTTTTGGGCGATCAATCGTTCAATTAACATCACCAGATCATCTTCCATCAGGTTGATATACACTTCCCCTGGATTGATCTCTTCATCTTTAATGTTATGGATTACTTTATGATCGAAAGCATATTGCTGACAAAACCTGTAAAATCCGGTTAATATCTCGTGCGGGAAATAACTGTTTTTAGGGAAAATAATTTTAAGCGTACGATAATTCGAAAGCCTGTCTAAAGCCTGCTCCAGAGCCTCATAAATATCCTGGGCAAAGTTTTCGTAAGCCGCAGCATAATCGCCTGTTATTCCTGGCAGGAGTTTATCCAGAATAACCAGCTTTTCTTTTGGGATGGTATTGATAATTTCGTGAGCATTTTCGCCCCCTTCCAAAAAATGCGGTATAATAACGAAGTGCGAATAATCATCGCGTTTCGCCACTATCATCTTTTTAAACAAAGCAAAATCGTTGTTATAGATGTAAAAATCTATTGCGGCCCGCTCGCCCAAAGTTTTGGTAAAGGAATCGTAAATGATCTTTTTGTGGGTGCTGAGCTTATTAAAAAGCAGACAAACCTTTAATTTCCTTGAAAAATCGGTATTTACAATAAAATAGCCCTTGCCAGGCACCGAATCTACTACGCCTAATTTCCGAAGGTTACGGTAACCTTTTTCGGCGGTATCCCTCGACATTTCCAAACTGAAACTCAACTCGTTGATAGAGGGCAGCAAACTGTTTTTAAGCAACTTACCACTTTCTATAGCGGCCAAAATCGCATTGGTTAACTGCTTGTATTTTGGCGTCGAAGAATACTCATCGACAATGATATAAGGAATTAAATCTTCTGGTTTCAAAACGGTTACATTGGTGTATGAATTCCGAATATAGTTAAATTCCTAAAAATCCAGACTACGTTGAATGGCAGAATAATATTTTAACTGGATCATATCAGTTGGCGCAGGATTTTCATTCCAGGCATCGTTTATGGCCAAAGCGGTGCCTATGGCCGTGGCCTGAGAAACTGATGAAGCATAAACCTCGATATCGGGAATGGATGTAGCCAATAAGTGCATGTAAATGGCATTTTTACCAAAGCCACCATCAACAAAAATCCTTCTTACACCAGGATTTAAAATCAGCTTTAGGGAATAAACCTGCTGTTTAATCAGGTCGAAAATTAACTGGTGGTAAGCTTCTTCCGCAGTTTGAAAAAGATTCAGATCGCGATCGGGAAAAGCAGAATTTGCCGAAAACTCCTGTTGTTCCTGCTGATTTTCGGGAATTTTATTCGCCAGTTTTAAAATCATCGACGGATTGAACTTCAGGTGTTTAAACAGGTATGCTGCGCGATCAAAATGTTCTGCAATACGTTTAAGCTGTACTTCGTGTTCATAACCGGCAAAAATACGCGAGGCTTTAACTGCTTTCCCCTTATAATGCATATAACACAAACAGTCCTGTTTTAACTCTCCTGCCGTTAATGGCTGCTGGTTAAAAGGATTTAAACTGATGCACCACGTTCCGGTGGAAATAAGCACAAATGGGGTATTAAAATTGGCGAGATAAGGAATTAAAGCGGCAGAACTATCGTGCAATCCAACGCCCACATTTAAGGTTTTACTTTCAAAATTGGTTACCTGACTTGAATCTGCAGGTGTAAATTTGCCGAATTTCTCCTCAATCTTCTCTGCTGAAACCCAATGGTGATATTGGTTTTTATTGAAATCCCAAAGCTGAGTATGGCAACCAATACTGGTGATATCGGCCACGGCTTTACCCGTAATTAAATAACTTAAATATTGCGGCAGGTGTAAAGCCCATTTCACTTTGTTAAAAATCTCAGGCTTTTCGTGTTTTAAACGGTACAGCTGCATACCCGAATTCAAACTGCCTAAAATGGGCGAAGCGGTTTCTAAAGAAATCTTCTCTTCTCCACCGTATTCAGCGTAGAAGGCCTTTTTAAGTTCCTCGGGATAATCCTTTAAATAGTTATAAAGCGGCGTTAAAGGCTCACCATTTTCATCAAGATATACAAAACTGGCACCATAGGTTGAAAAATTAATGGCTTTAACATCGAATTCTTTTAACTGCAATACCTGGTGCAGGGAATCGTACACGGAAGAACGCAAACTTTCGAGGTTTTCGCAAACTTCACCATCTTCATCAACGGTTTCTACAAAACGGGCAGAACGTTCGTAAACAATCTGGTAATTTTCGTCGATCAGGAACAGTTTTTTATTTGTTTTCCCAACATCAAATATGGCAATAACAGGTTTTGGCATTTTTATTCTCCTATTTATAAACCTGTTGCTACGGTATTTCCACGGTGACCGACTAAATTATTCCTAACACCTAAATCACGGTATAATGTTATTGGTGATAAAGCCGCACCTGCCCTAAACCTGGCTTCGGCAACCAATGCCCTTAAATCGCTACGGAAAGTATGCTGCAAAATTTCCTGTGCTTTGGTTACATCGTTGTTCTCCTGTGCTTCGTTTAATGCTTTCCGATCAACCAAAAGAGCCTGTGCATAAGCAATCATGATGGCCTCTACAGATTGCAATAAATCCTCTAAAGGATCTTTCACATTGTGTGAAGCATCAATCATCCAACCTAAATCTTTTGCATGGTTCATGCCTTTTGCATCCATTCCCTCCACCAGTTCGTTAAAAATCAGGAACAACTGATAAGGTTTGATACTTCCGGCAGTTAAATCATCATCGCCATATTTAGAATCGTTAAAATGGAAACCACCCAGTTTTCCTTCCATTAACAGTAAGGAAACTATCTGCTCGATGTTGGCATTGGGCAAATGGTGACCTAAATCGACCAGTGTATAAGCCTTTTTACCCAGTTTGCTGGCATATAATAACGATTGGCCCCAATCGCCAACGGTAGTAGAATAAAAATTAGGCTCGAAAGCTTTATACTCGACAAAAATCTTCCAGTTTTCGGGCAGTGCGGCATAAATTTCCTGCAGACTTTCTAAAGTATTTTCAAAAGCTTTGCGGAAATTAAGCTGACCAGGGAAGCAAGAACCATCGGCAAGCCAAACAGTTAAAGCATCAGACCCCAGCGCGATACCATGTTTGATTACTTCTATATTATGCTCAATGGCCTGTTTACGGATATCCTTATTAACATTTTGCAATGAACCGAATTTATAGCTGTGTGCCGAACCCGCCTGATCCTGAAAGGTATTGGAATTCATGGCATCGAACTTTAAGCCATAATCAGAAGCCAAAGCTTTCAAGGCTTCAGCATTTTGAGGAATGTCCCAGGGAATGTGCAACGAAATGGCACCACTTGAGCCGTTAAGTGCATGTAACAAACCAACATCCTCGATTTTTTCTTCAATAGTGCGCGGTTCTCCACCTGTAATGGCAAAACGGCCAAAACGCGTTCCACCTGTACCCAATGCCCAGCTTGGAATGGCAATCTGAAAATCGACCAGTTTTTGGATTACGCTTTCGAGATCAACATGTGCCCAATCTTCTTTTAAAAAGGCCAGTTTACGCTGATGTGAGGTTAAAAGGGAGTCGTTATGCTTTTCTATATGGTTCTGCCCGATATTCATAGGGATATTTGGTTTTAGGTTATTATTATGGCGATACAATCGCCGTTCTCGTTCATCCTCGTTACAAACGAGGACGATGTTTTTTACTTTCCCGTGGTCTGTGTCCTCACAGGCCATTATTTTTTAACCACAGATTTACACACCTGCCCGTCAGTTCAGGCGGGGATAAACACGGATTTTCCTATCTGTGTTCATCCTTTTTATCTGTGGTTAATCATTATCTTAAAAATGCTTTTCGGTCTGTGGGGACACAGTTACTTAAATTATCTCACAAATGCCATGGCTACCCCGCCATCAACATTTAGAACGTTTCCGGTTGATTTTTGCAGCAGGCCGCCAACAAAGGCAAAACAGGCATTGGCAATATCATCCGGCAATATAATCTGATTTAATAAAGTACGTTTGGCATAATAAGCTGGCAATTCGGCAACGGTAATTCCGTAGGCTTTTGCCCGGCCTTCGGCCCATCCACCAGCCCAGATATTGCTATCGCTGATCACTGCATCAGGATTTACTACATTTACACGAATATTATCAGCTCCAAGTTCGGCGGCGTTTAACCTGCTTAAATGTAACTGTGCTGCTTTTGCACTGCCATAACCCGCATTATTCGGTCCGCTTACCAGAGCATTCTTACTTACAATATTAATGATATCACCTCCAATATCCTGCTTTTGCATCGTATTTGTTGCAGCCTGGGTAATAAAAAACTGACCTTTTACCAAAACATCATATAATAAATCCCAGTCCTTTTCGGTATGACCGGCAATGGTTTTGGAAATGGATAATCCTGCGTTATTTACAATAATATCGACGCCACCGAAAGCCAGTGCAGCCGAATCGAATGCATTTTGAATATCTGTTTGGCTGGTTACATCCAGAATGGCGGTACTGTAAGAATCTTTACCAAACTGAGCTTCAAATTCTGCTCCCGCTCCTTCTAAACGCTCGGCATTCATATCATTTAAGATCACTACGCCACCCTCTGCCACAAATTTCTTTGCAATTGCCTTACCAATACCGCCCGCACTACCTGTAATCAGCGCAATTTTGCCCGTTAATGGTTTTGGTTTTGGCATACGCTGTAATTTGGCTTCTTCCAGCAACCAGTATTCGATGTTGAAAGCTTCCTGATGTGGCAACGAAGTATATTCAGAAACCGCTTCAGCGCCTTTCATTACGTTAATGGCATTGATATAAAACTCTGCGGCAACCCTGGCCGTTTGTTTATCTTTTGAAAAAGTAAACATACCGATTCCGGGATACAAAATTACTACCGGATTAGTATCGCGTATGGCCGGGCTGTTGGGATGTTTACAGGCTTCGTAATAAGCGGTGTACATCGCCCTGTAGGCTTCGAAAGCAGGTTCCAATGTTTCTTTTAAAGCTTTAACATCTGATAAATCTGCATCGCTATCTAAACTTAAAACCAGCGGACTGATTTTTGTTCTTAAAAAGTGATCGGGGCAACTGGTTCCCATTGGTGCCAGGCGGTCAAGATCATTTGAGTTGATAAACTCTAACACACGGCTATCATCGGTAAAATGACCAATCATGTGCTGTTTAGAAGAGCATAAACCACGTAGTACCGGCGCTATTGCAGCTGCTTGTTTTTTACGTTGATCTGCAGCAGCGCTTTCTAATTTCTGTCCGCCAAAAACCGGACCTTTTTTACCATAGTTCTGGTTCAGGTAATCAGAACAGATTTCGATTACCTCCAAAGTATTCAGGTAACTTTCGTAAGCGGTATCGCCCCATGTAAATAAACCATGCGACCCCAGCATAATGCCACGGATGCCCGGATTTTCATCCAAACATTGTTTCAATTGCAAGCCCAGTTCGAAACCTGGTTTTTTCCATTCTACCCAGCCAATGGTTCCACCGAATAACTCTTCAGTGATTTTTTTACCATCTTTTGCGGCTGCAATGGCGATTGCTGCATCAGGATGTAAGTGATCGATATGTGCAAAGGGCAGAAAGCCATGCAAAGGCGTATCAATTGATGGTGCTTTAGAGCTTAAATCGAAAATACAGTGGTTAAACAACTCAACCATTTCATCTTCGTGCTCCACACCTCGGTAAATATTTTTCAGGCTTCGCAAACGGTCAACATATAATGCTGCCAGGCCACTTTTCTTTAAAGTGCCTAAATCGCCACCCGAACCTTTTACCCACATTACCTCAGTTTCTAAACCGGTAAGCGGATCTTTTTCCAATACTTTACAGGAGGTATTTCCACCGCCATAATTGGTGAGGCGTAAATCGGCACCCAGTAAATTAGAACGATAAATTAAGAGGGCAACTTCATCACCGGCCAGTTTTGCGGCTTCTTCTTCATCCCACAAATAGCTTACATGCTTATAATTTTTTGTATCGATCGACATTGTTATATTCTATTTTTTTTAATTGATTAAGCTTTTATTGAATTACCGTAGCCCACAATGAGCACAGAAATGATAATGGTTAAGATGCCCACCAAAACGGTAACAAAAGTTTTTTTGGATACACCTTTCCACTCTTTTAATATCAGTCCCCATACGTTGGCAATCAGGATAATAAAGGCCATGTGCAAGATCCACGAACTGGCGCCATTACCCATTTTGCTTTCGCCCATACCATAGAAAAAGAACTGCAAAAACCATGTGGTACCTGCCAGTGCAGAGAAAATGTAGTTTTTTAACAGTGGCGTTTTAGCATTGGTATAATCGCCGAATGTTTTGTTGCGTGCATTAAGTACCATGCACCAGATAAAATTGGTAGTTAAACCACCCCAGAGCACAATAATGTAGGTAACATTATTCTGGAACAGGAAATTTCCGTTTTCTGCAGGATTTGCAGCCTTCCAGATCGCATTTGCAGCATCGGCCATTGGTTTTCCGGCTTCGATACCAAAATTGAAGCAGGCACTTAAAACACCCGAAACGATGCCAACAAATAAACCTAAACCGAATTTGTATTCTGTTTTAATTTCCAGGCCGTGCGGATCGGTAACAGCCGATTTCATTTCTTTTTCTTTCATCATGCCTGCTTTACCGCAGATTACGATACCCAAAACGCAGACTAAAAGTCCGAGCAGTACCATGCGTCCCCAATCGGTATGTAAAAACATGCTGAAAGTATCTTTACCTGCCTGAGGAAAAAAATCGAAGTAAATGGATGGCAGGATGGAGCCTAAAACCATGCAGAGGCCTAAAATAATACTGCTACCCAATGATACGCCAAGGTAACGCACACCCAAACCGTATGTTAAACCACCAATGCCCCAAAGGATACCAAAGAAATAGGTAAGCCATAAAATGCTGCCGTTGGTACTGCTGATGATTGCGGTAAAATTGGGAATGGTTAAAAATGCAGCAAGCGGCGGAACGATTAACCAGGAAAAAAGTCCCCCAACAATCCAATAACTTTCCCAGGCCCAACCTTTAACTTTTTTGTAAGGGATATAGAAACTTCCGGAGGCGAAACCACCGAAGAAATGAAAGATAACACCTAAAATTGCCTGCATGCTCTATTTATCATATTTGGTTGCCCTAAAATAGAATTTACAGTGGCTTTAACTGTTATGCACTGTTATGGATGAGATATGGAAGACGTAAAATGGATGATGGAATTAGATCAATCCAAAGACGGAGGTCGGAAGTTATATTGTAATTAGTGTTGTCAACTTTAATAGCAAATAGACTAGAAAGTTGACAACACCTTTAACGAAGTTAATCTAGTAAAGCCATAGAGATACAGATTAACAAGAAAAAACTCGTCATTGCGAGGAGGAACGACGAAGCAATCTTAATGCGAACGCTAGTAACGATTGTTGTAAGATTGCTTCGTCGGCTGAAAAAGCCTCCTCGCAATGACGAGTTAAAGAATTTAAAGCGCGGAAATCTTTTGCACAATAGCCTCAATCACTTCAACAGATTTAAGGATCTTATAATGCCCTACACCGTCGAATGATTTTGCATTTATTGCCGGGTTTTTATCCAGAAATTCTTTAAGAAATGAATATGGAGAAATATGATCTTCCGGATCGAAGGCCAGAAAATGGTTTGTAGCAGGATTTAAGTGATAAAGTTCGGTCAGGTTAAAATGACTGGCTGGTACCGGAAACTCTTTTTCAAAATTGGCAAAAAAGATCTCTTGATCTTTGGCGCCGATATTTACAGAATCAAGGCTTTGCTCAAAATTTTCCTTCAAACGGATCAACGGTGCAATGCTGATGAGCAGTTCGGGAGATAAACCCAGTTCCTGCAGCGCGATTACATTGGCCATTCCTCCAAGTGAATGCCCGATAAGCACATCAGGTTGCGCATAGTTTTGTGCAATGGCCTTTACCGAATCGGCATACAACATCAGGTTCGAAAACGCTGATATAGAACTTCCGTTACCGGGTGCATCAAAAGCAATGATTTCGAGATCGTCGACTTTCTGTAGTTCAATAATCAGCTCATAAAAATCCAAAGCCTTAGAAGCCCAACCATGCGTAAGCAAAACTTTGCGTTTGCCATTGCCCCAGCTGAAACAGTTGATGGTAACGTCGGCTTTGGTAAAATAAGTATCAAAAACCTTTAGGCTAAACTGTTTTGAAGCCGCAATAAGCTGTTCCTGATGCAGGCGCAAAGGCATTTTGGGCGAGTAAAAGATAAACTCACGCATTAAAGCCGCATCGGGAGCTTCCTGAGATAACTTCAGGTCGGTTACTAACTGTTTTAGTCTTTTCAACTGAACTTAAACTAAGTGAGATTTTAAATCGGCAGGCGAATAATTGATCGATTTTAACGTTTTATCATCTGATTTTCTGAAAACAAGGAACAATCCGTCTATTTCTTTATAATAAGATTCGGTTTGATCTTTATCTAAATAAAACTGAATGGTTTTTTCGGCTTCTTCAACAGTTTTGCAGGCTTTGCTCATGTTAGAGCGGTGAACTTCATCAAAAAGGGTTTTAAATTTTGCCCCTAAACCAAATTCGTGGATGGCGCCTGCCAAAACATATTGTAAATCGCAAAGGGCATCGGCCACTTCTACCAGATCATCGTTTTCTACTGCTTCCTGTAATTCTTTCAACTCTTCGGCCAAAAGTGAAATACGGAGATTTGCCCTTTGTTTTGAAGGAATAACAGGATTTTCGAGAATAGGATGTTTAAAGGTAGTGTGAAATTCTGCAACCTGATTGAGCGAATTGGTTTCTTGTACGGCCATTTTTTGATTTTAATCTTTACGCAGCAAACTTAAAAAAATCAGGAGAAATAATGCGGAGAATTTATGAACACCTTGGATTGGTTAATCGGTTAATTGTTGAAACTGGTTAATCGATGAGTGCACGCCAACAATAGAACAATCGAGCCATAAAAGCAATATTTTAATTGAAAAACAAACTCCAACAATTAACCAGTTAACCGATTTATACAGTTAACCTCTTTTGCCCTCCCTTACCACTTTAAAAAACTCTTCCTTATAAGTTTCGCCTATCGGAATGGCCTGATCGCTAATGAAAACGGTATTACCATCGATCATTTTAATTTTCTCGAGCGAGATGATATACGATTTATGGATGCGGTAAAATGGTGGCTGTGGCAGCTCGGTTTCAAGCTCGCGTAATGATTGATAGGTGATGATCCTTTGCGTGGCAGTATAAACCGAAACATAGTTTTTTAATCCTTCGATATAGAGAATATCATCGTAATTAACCTTGATGAATTTGTTCTTGGTATCGCCTTTAATAAAGATAAAATCATTCCCCTGAGCAGACTGCTGTACAATTACCTCCTGCTGAACAGGTGCAACAGGTGCTAAAATCTGCTGGGCTTTTGTTGCTGCCTTATAAAAACGCTCGTAAGAAATCGGTTTTAGCAGATAATCTACCACGTCCAGGTCAAAACCTTCTAAAGCATATTCGGGATAGGCTGTAGTAAGGATCACTTTACATTTACCTCCACAAATTTTTAAAAACTGGATCCCGGTGAGCTCAGGCATCTGGATATCCAGAAACACCAGGTCTACCTTACCTTCCTGCACCATATTAAGCGCCTCAAAAGCATTAGTGGTGGTACCTACCAATTCTAAAAAAGGTGTTTTATTGATAAAGGCGGCAATAATATCTGAAGCGTAAGATTCATCATCAACAGCAAGGCAGCGGATCATAGGAAAAGGGGTTAGCGTATGGTGGTTAGCAGTTAGCGTAAGTTAATTATTTTCAATGGCACAAATTATCCATTAGAGATTTAAAATCAAAGTGCTTTTGTAGGTATTGCCATTGTTAGAAATCAGCAGTTCGTGTTTATCAGGGTAAATGAGATCTAATCTGCGGTGGATATTCACCATGCCCACACCGCTCGAATGGTCTTTCTGTGCATGACTGATCTTATTGCTCACTTCAAAACTTAACCTTTTGTGCTGCACTTTCAGCTTAATACGTACCGGTTGGGCTTCATCATTCACCACCCCATGTTTAAAAGCATTTTCTACAAAAGGGATCAGGATCAATGAAGCAATTTTCTGATCGCTGATGCCTTCGGTTACAAAATCGACATAAAATTTGGGTTCGAAACGCATTTTAAACAGTTCGACATAACTTTCGAGGTATTCTACTTCTTTATCCAAACTCACTTTACCATCCGGACTATCGTTCAACGTATAACGCATCAGATCAGACAAACGCAGAACGGCATTGGCCAGTTTATCCGAAACGGGAATAGCGAGAGAATACACATAATTTAAGGTATTGTATAAAAAATGTGGGTTGATCTGCGATTTGAGGAATGAAAGCTCAGCTTTTACCACTTCTTCTTTAAGTTTGCGGTTTAACTGCTCCGATTTAAAGCTCTGCTCGATACCATAAACTGCAGCGGGTACAACAATAAAGGCAATACTCCAGTAAATATTATCAGATATATAACCCCAGGCGGTAATGCCATCGGCATAATTATGAAAACCAAACCATTTTAAATAAAGCACCTCTTCTATTAAATACCGGAGTGATATAAATACCATCACGGTAAATAAAATGCCCCCGATTAATTGCGGCAGTTTATTCTTTTTCAAAAATTTTGGATACACCCACAGGTAACAGATATAAAATTCTATCAACTGGATAAAATTCATGGATACATTAAAGGCAATTTTGATAAATGTAGTTCCGGAAATTAAAACACCTCCGTAGAAATAACCTAATACAAGTAACCAGCAAATTATATGGATCGAAATGGTTTTTATTGTTTTCATGCCCTAAAACTATACAAAGCTTTTTTAACCGCCTATTTTCTTATGCCAAACCAGCAAATAATTATCCCAACCCATACTTTTTAGGGATCAACGCCTTTTATAGCCCCAAAATGCATTGGGATAATATTTTAAGGGGTTGGGATTATATAATTTAAAGGCCGAAGTCGGCTTTTCATCTTTGGATCATCAATTAAAACAAACATAAGATGAACCGCTTACTTAAAACCATCATTTTTTTCTTCTTCCTTTTCGGTATTAAAACCGTTTCTGCACAGAATGTTAAAATATCAGGCACTGTTACCGATAAAAGCAATAAAGCACTAGATTATGCTTCTGTAGCGCTGATCCACCTGCCCGATTCGGCCTCGGTTGCCCTACAGGCTACCAATCAACAGGGTTTATATGAATTTAGCAGCGTAAAACCCGGCCGTTATTTAATTAAGGCTTTGATGATGGGTTATGATAAAAATCAGTCTGCTGCTTTCGAAGTTAAAGAGGCCGCAGTTAAAGTACCGACAATCACCTTAACAGACCGTTCACAGAACCTGAAGGAGGTAAATATCATATCCAAAATGCCGGTAATCGACCAAAAAGCAGACCGCGTAATTGTTAATGTAGAACAAATGAATACTGCGGGTGATAATGCGCTGGAAGTGATCAGCAGGTCACCGGGTGTAAAGCTGGATAAGGATGATAACATAGTATTAAAAGGTAAAAAAGGAATTAACGTAATGATTGACGGAAAAATGAGCTACATGACAGGCCTTGAGCTTACCACTTACCTTAAATCGTTACCAGGATCGGTATTGAGCAAAATAGAATTGATTTCTAATCCGCCTTCATCTTTTGACGCGGCTGGAACAGCAGGGATCATTAACATTAAACTGAAAAGGAATAAAATACAGGGTTTTAATGGCAACATGAACCTTGGCGGTGGGTATGGCCGTTACGAAAAAGTTTATGGGGGTACTAACCTGAATTATAACATTGGCAAAGTAAGTACTTACTTACGTTTAGATGCAGGACATTACAATTCGTTTAACAGGTTAACGCTAAACAGGACTATCGGAGAAGAACAATATAACCAGCTTAATTTCTGGCATCCGGTTACCAACAGTTTGAATTATTCTACCGGTGCAGATTATTTTATCAATGATAAAAATACACTGGGAATTATGGTAAAGGGTTACAACGCGCCCGAAGAAACGAAAGTAAACAGCAATTCGGTAAACTATAATGCAGCAGGGGCAAAAATGGGTGGCACAAGTATGTTTAACCCGCAAAGTAACACCGAAAAAAACCACGCCCTTAATTTAAATTATCGTTTAAAAACAGATACAATGGGTGGAGAACTGGGTATTGATGCAGATTACGTGCGCTACGATAACAGCAGGAACGAAACTTTTACCAACAATTACCTTGATGCGAACGACCAGCTGATTGGTGCCCCGATAGATCTCCGCAATAACGGCATGGGCAAGGTATCCATCTATTCTATCAAAGCAGATTATACGCTGAACCTGAACAAAAAATTAAAAATGGAAACGGGCTGGAAAAGCAGCTGGGTAAGATCAGAAAGTGATGTACGTTTCGACTCGTTGAAAACCGCAGGCTGGATTACCGACCCACGCCGTACCAACTTGTTTTTATACAATGAAAACATTAACGCAGGTTACCTATCGCTGGATCAAAGCTTCAAAAATTTACAGATCAAAGCAGGTTTACGGGCCGAACAAACCTTGGGCAATGGCAGTTCATCAGGAACAAATGCACTGATCGACAGAAAATACTGGAAGCTTTTTCCAACACTTTTTGTTTCTTTAAAACTCGATTCGAACAACCTAATTACTGCAGCTTACCGCAAAAGCATTAATCGCCCATCATACAGCAGCTTAAATCCCTTTACTTTTTATACCGATCCTTACACTGCTTTACAGGGGAACCCATGGTTACAGCCATCGTATGCCAACAGCTTCGAATTTAATTACTCATTCAGAAATTTCAGGGTATTAACGTTGAGTTATTCGGTTAACAACGGATCGATATGGGAAGTAGCTTATCAGAACGACCTAACCAAGGAAACCATCACCAGACCTGAAAACCTCAGCCGCACCACCAACTTTTATATGGCAACCGGAAGTCCTTTTGATATAACGAAATGGTGGAACAACAATACCGAAGTTTCAGCCGGTTTTAACCGCACACAATCGGCGGTGCAGGGTAATGGTTATAATGCTTTCTCGTGGAACTGGTCGGTAATGATGGATAATACGTTTACTCTACCTAAAAACTATAGCATCACCACCTATGCTTATTACGATTCTCCATCGGTTTCAGGTCTGTTCCGCAGTTTGGGAAGTTACCAGCTTAATGTAGGTGCGAAAAAAACATTCTGGAATAAAAATGCAACGCTGGCTTTAAAAGTTAATGATGTATTTAATACGAGTGCATTTCGGGCAAACCTGGAGTATAATAACATTAAAACCTATTGGAAAAATGAATGGGAAAGCCGCAGGGTAAACCTGAGTTTCAGCTATAAATTCGGTAATATGAAAATTAAAACCGCAAGAAAAAGAAATACAGGAACAAGTGAGGAAGAGAACAGGGTTGGGAAGAATTAAGGATTAAAAAGCTTTTATCCGCTTTATTTTAAAAGAAGTCAAGTTTTGAGATTACCTTGTATACAAGCAATGTACAAACTTGACTTCTTTGGAGCAATACGCCGAAAAGATCCTTCGCCTGCGCTCAGGATGACAAGCCGCGAAGAAACATCATCCCGACTGTGCTCGAAATGACGGTTGCGAGGTTACACATCATCCATTATACATTTCCCATCTTCCATCTAATAATTAACATATTTTTCTTCAAAACTCCCATCCTCATACAAATCGATCAGGCCGTAACCCGGTGCGGTTTCCCTTCTGTTACCCTCCCACCATGCGCCTGATACGGCACCGTTGCAGAGGTAGGTAACACCATTGTAAACTACTTTATCTCGCATGTGCAAATGTCCGCTTAGGCATAGTTTTACATTTGGATGCTGATAAAAAAGGCTGATGATTTTAGCGGTGTCGGTATGCATATCGCCACCCAGCATGGTCCATTTGTTTACAATATTATCTTCTATCATTAACAGGGCAGTAAGAATAGGAATATGCGACATTACCATCACCGGCATCGTTTTATCGGTACTTTCCAGCTCGTTTTTTAGCCAGTTTAACTGCTCATCGCCCAATTTGCCAATGTACCAGGTGTTATCAATATCGAGGTGGGTACTATCCAGTACGATAATTTTCCAGCCATTTTGTACCAAACTGTAATATGGTTTAACCAGCTGCAATTTATCCATGGCATATTTTTTACCATAAAATACATCCCCTTTGCTATCCTCGTTCCACCAGATATCGTGGTTACCTAAACAATAACGTACCGGAATAATGCATTCGTTTTTCATGGTTTCCTGTACCAGTTTCCATTGCCCGTTTATGGTATCGATATTTTCTTTATTCATATCGAAAACGATATCCCCGCCATTTAAAATCAGGTCTACTTTTGGCGATTGGGCCTGCAAATGGTGCAGGCATTTGGTAAACCTTGCCGGCGCATTAAACTGGTTCTTCAGGTGTACATCAGTAATATGCGCTACCCTTAAAACAGGTTTTTTATCGGTTGGCAACGAAACTTTTGATAAGGCTGGCAGCAAAAACAGGCCGCCTATATTTTTGAGTGCAGATCTTCTTTCCATTATCATTTTATTTACTCGCTAAAATAGCAAGGCTATATTATTTTAGTATTAACATGAGTTCGATTAATAATATGTGTTAAAAATCTTCTGTAAATATTTTTAACTCGCCTCGTCACCCTGAATTTATTTCAGGGTCCTTCATGCTAAAAAGATGCTGAAATAAATTCAGCATGACGAACTGACCTGGAGTTGGAGTAGGCGTTTCTAAAACATTAATTTAACAAATAATTATTGAATTCAGATTATTAAGAAAAAAGCGGTGCTGTGGTATATGCAGACACCGCCATGAGGATTTGTTTGGCTTATTCTTTTTTTATTTAGCTTTTGCTAAACGATAAGCTTCAATAATTTTATAAAAGATCTGGTTGTTGGGGTATACCCCCATAAAGGCTTCCGAGCCGGGGCCGTAGGCAAATACCGGCACCATAATGTTGGTATGATCATCAGTACTGAAATTGCCGCGAACGCTTCCTTTTCTGTAGGAGGCATCCAGAAGCGATAATCCGCCGGTTTCATGATCGGCAGTTACGATGACCAAAGTTTCGCCATCCTGATCGGCAAACTTTAAGGCTTCGCCCACCAGGCGATCAAAATCATGTTGTTCGGTTACTGCAAAAGGCAGGTCGTTTGCATGTCCGCCATGATCAATCTGCGCTCCTTCTGCCATGATGAAAAATCCTTTTTTATTTTTCGAGAGCAATTCAACCGTTTTTAAAAACGAAGTTTTCAGCATTTCCCCGCGGCCTTCCAATATTTTCCGCGTGGCAGAATCGTTTAAAAGTACCACCTGTTTAGCCACATTTGAAGCAACAAAACCTTTCAGGTCTTTCTGTAACGTATAACCTTTGCCCGAAATTTTATCCATCAGTTTCTGATCTGGATTTTCGGTAAAACTCTGGCGTTTCGAACCAACCAGGATATCAACATGACTGTTCTGAAAATCAGCTGCAATTTCCTTTGTCATCGATCGCTCAAGCTGATGGGCATAAAAAGCCGCAGGTGTAGCATCGGTAATATCACCACTGCTGATAATCCCGCTGGTAATACCATAAGGAGCCAGAATATCAGGAATAGACTGAAGTGCTTTGCCCGTAGAATCGACGCTGATGTAACGGTTATTGGTTTTATGTCCGGTAGCCATTGCTGTTGCACCCGCAGCAGAATCGGTAAAATCTGAATTGGAAGCTTCGGTACGCGACAGGCCAAGATGTTTAATGGTAATCATGTTGGATTGACCAAAATTAGCACTCAAACCTGCCTGGATCTGTGCCAGCCCCATCCCATCCCCTATTAATAGAATTACATTTTTAGCTTTGGTTTTTAATCCGTCGCTCTTGTAACTTGGCTGATAAGGCTGATAAGGCTTCGGACTGGTATATTCTAGTTTTGCCCTGTTCTGGTAAAAATCTTTTAGCAGTGCCGGATGATCGGTTCCGATCCAATCAACCCCCATATGTTCCAGTTCTTTCCAGCTGTTCGGACTATCTTTGGTTGCCCAGAAACGGAACGGCTTACCCATGGCATGTACTTTGGCAATCACCGCTTTCATTTTTTCTAAATCTGCTGGCGTTGGCGTACCTTTTCCGTTCCATACCGAATAATGGGAAATATCATCGCTGATCATCCCGATGTGTTGTAACTGTTCGGCAGTGTACTGATTTGCCGGACGGCCATCGAAACTGATAACTGATGGATAATCCTTAAACTTTCCGGCAGGTGGAACAGCCCCGCTCATTACAATTTTAATGGCCGAAGGATTGATCTGCTGATCGAAAACGGCTTCATTACCTTTTAAATCGGCCAATAATTTCGGGATTACGTGTTCATAATCTTCTTTTATATCAATTACCAGCTGAAGTTTTTGCTTCGGATCGGGATAGGGATGGTTGCCATGATCTTTAAAAAACGCCACCAAGGGATCGATGTACAATTTCTTCAAGGTTTTACCGGGTGCGATTTCGCTGCTTTCGTGGGCAACAAACAACTCTCCATTGCGGTAAAATACATCAGCCTCGATTGATCCCATACCTGCATAATAAGCTTCCAGCAAAGGAATCTGTTGCTTATAATCATTATGACTGTGCCCGTTACCGGCATTCAGTTTCTGCTGGGCAGAAACTGAATGTATACCTAATCCAAACCATAAAAAGAGGATCAGTTTATTTGATTTTACCATCCCGGATTTTGTTTAATTACACCTGCACTGTTATCAATCTCTCTTTGTGGTACTGCCCAAACATCGTGTATTTGTGGGTTAAAAATTCTTGCCGGCCAGATTACGCTACCATCAAAATCGTGCAACGGTTTAGCGTAAGCAGCCTGTGCATCGCCCCATCTTACCAAATCGCGGTGACGGTCGGCCCACTCGCCTGCCAGTTCGTTACGGCGTTCGCGTTTTAGGTCGTCAATCGTCATTCCGGTTTTGGTACCCAAGCCAGCACGCACCCTGATTTTGTTCAGTTCGGTATCACCAGCACCTGTACCGCTTAAATTTATAGCTGCTTCAGCTTTGATCAGCAATACCTCAGCATAACGCATCAAAGGTACATTTAAATCGGTTGTTCCGTTATCCCCATTCGGGTTAACGTGTGTGGGTATCGGGTTGGCATACGAGAAAGGCTCCATATATTTTTTAAACTGGTAGTTTGAAGTCGCCCCTGCATCTTTGGTAAAACTACGCTCTGCACCGAAGAACATAAATTTATCGCCAGGTTTTAAGATAGTAGCTTCCCTGCGCTGATCGCCGGCTTCGTACGAATCGTAAAGTTCTTTGGTTGGCAGGTAATAACCCCATCCGTTATAAATACCCCAGGCTTTGTTGGTTAACATTACACCTGGTAACTTACTGCCCCAACCTGTACCACCACCACTCGGCGTACAAACCACCGACCAGATATATTCTTTAGACCAGTTGTTGGCTGCCTTAAAAACATCTGCAAAACCTGTGTTTACTAAATCATGCTGACCAGAATTGATTACCATATCTGCATATTTTGCAGCGTTGGCATAATCTTTTTTGTACAGGTACACTTTAGATAAATAAGCCCAGGCTGCAGTTTTATGTGCTTTACCGTAATCGGCTGGTTTCATTGCCGAAAACAACGGAAGGTTATCAGCAGCTTTTAACAATAATGAAATGATGTAATCGTAGTTTTCGTTTACGTTTTTTGCACGGGCAATGGGCACCGAAGGATCAGTTTCGGGCGTAACAATCGGAACACCGGCTTTATCGTTACCGTAGTTTGCCGCCAGCTGGAAGTATACCAAACCAGCATTAAAATAAGCATCGCCAATGATCTGTTTCTTTAAGGTTTCGTCCATATTGATGCCCGGCACATTGATAATAATATCGTTGGCACGTTTGATAATGGCATAACGCATGCTCCATTGTGTTTCGGTATAACCACCACCAATATAACTGCGGTTAAAGTTTTTAATGTTATCGGCCTCCGGTTTGTTACGTCCGGTAACCATATCATCGCTGGCATTGATAAACCAGAACATGCCACGGCCATAAAAATCTTCGGAGTTGTAGTTATCGTACATTCCGCCTTCGGCTTTAAGGGCATCTTCTTTTGTTTTCCAGAAATTTTGTGCCGATGGAGATCCTTCGGGTGTAATATCAAGCTGTTTGGTGCATGAAGAAAAAACAGCAAGAGCGGCAAATGCCATATATTTTAAATTCGTTTTCATTGTTGTTGTGATTATAGATTTACACTTAAACCAAGGATAAAGCTGCGTGCCTGCGGATAACGGCCAACATCTAATCCGTTGTTGTCCATCCCGATTTCCGGATCAAAGCCTGAATATTTAGTAATAGTGAAAAGGTTGTTTGCTGTGGCATAAATTCTTACACCGCCTGTTTTTAATTTATTGGCAATCGATTTTGGCAAACTGTAACCCAGGGTTACGTTGCGGATACGCAGGTAAGAACCATCTTCTACATAAAAATCAGAAGCGTTAAAGTTTCCATTGGCATCGCTTGTCGAAATGATTGGCACTTTACCTCCCGGGTTTTCCGGCGACCATGCATCTAAAATCCCAACCAGTTTATTATACGAAGGACCGCTTGCGCTGTAAGTAGTACGTTTTACAGCATTGAATAATTTATTTCCCTGCACACCCTGTGCAAAAATGTTGAAATCGAAGTTTTTATAAGTGGCATTAAAACTCAGTCCGTAAGAGAAATCAGGATAAGCACTGCCTGCGAAATAACGGTCTTTACTATCAATTGATCCATCGCCGTTGATATCTACAAATTTAAAATCACCTGCTTTTGCGTTCGGCTGGATTTTTTGTCCGCTGGCGTTTTTGTAGTTATCAGCTTCGGCCTGACTCTGGAAAATACCATCTGTTTTTAACACATAATAACTGTACAATGGCTGCCCTACCCTTATGGCCAATGGAGCAAGCTCGTTACGGAAATTGGTACCTACCGCAATGTTTTCTAAACCAGGGGCCAGTTCCTCTACTTTGTTGTTAATTTTAGTCAGGGTAGCATTTACCGAATAAGTAAAAGCTGTATTTTTTTCACTGTTGTAGGTTAAACCCAGCTCAATACCTTTATCCTTTACAATACCCGCATTGATGGTTTGTGTATTTAAACCAGCCGTACCCGGAAGGGCCCTGGTCAAGATCATTTTATTGGTTTCTTTGATAAAGTAATCGGCAACTAAATTCAATCTGCCGAATACCGCTAAATCAAGTCCAACGTTGGTTTGTTTCGATTCTGCCCAGGTAAGGTTTTTGTTGGCCAATACCGTTTGAACATAACCATTTTGTAAAGTTGGTGTTTGTCCGAAATAACTTTGCGTAGCATTTAACAAAGGATTAACCGCTGACGAAGAAAGACTACCCAGGTTACCTAAGATACCATAACTTGCCCTTAATTTAAGTTCGTTTAACCAGCTGGTGTTCTTTAAAAAGTCTTCTTTGCTGATTACCCAACCTGCAGAAACCGATCCGTAATTTTTGAACCTGTTTTCTTTGGCCAGCATGGATGAACCATCGCGGCGACCGATCAACGATAAAAGGTATTTTTCGCCGTAGTTATAATTAGCCCTTAAAAACAACGAAGAAAGTGCTTTTGCATCAAAATAACTTGATGATGGCTGAATTACGGTTGCATTTACCAGATACCTGTATTGTGCCGATTCGTCATCAAAATCTGCTCCTGATGCATATAAACCACTGCTTTTGGTTTTCTGGAAAGTATAACCACCGGTAAATTCTAACTGATGCTGGGCAAAAGTAGTTTTATAGTTTAAAATCTGCTCTGCTAAAAAGTCGTTGGCTTTATCGCTTCTTTCTACCAAACTATTGCTTAATACCGGTTTACCAACCTCTGGTCTTTTAGGCGTAAAACTTTTAAATGCCGCGTCTGATTTGGTAACGCTTAAATTCGATCTGAATGTTAAACCTTTGGCCAGTTTAACATTGGCATAAGGATTAATCACCAACACATTTACAGGGTTGTTGATATCGATACGCATTAAATCTGCAACAGGGTTAACAATATCGCCATAATCGCCTGCATAAGGCCCCGGCAAACCTGCAAAACTACCATCGGCATTATAAGGTGTAGCATTTGTAGGGTAATAAATGGCCGAAAGTAAAGCCCCGGTATAATCGCTGCTGGTATTGGCGCCGTTTCCGTTGGTGCTGCTGTACGAAAGGTTTTCGCCCACTTTTAACCAATCGGTAACTTCGTGTTCAGTATTGATCCTGAAATTGTAACGTTTGGTTTTGGTATTTAACACAATCCCTTCCGCATTACGATAGTTGAAACTCAGGTAATAATTAGATTTCTCGCTACCGCCGTTGATAGCAGCATTATAATCCTGTAATAGTCCATCTCTAAAAACTTCGTCCATCCAATTGGTGCGCGTAATTTGTCCGTCGGGATATTTAGTGGCATCAAAAGAAGGCAAAATCGTAGTTCCGCCATTTTTGGCCGCTGTTGCCGCCACCTGCGAACGTTGCTGTGCGTTTAATGATTCTAGTTTTTTCCAGGCGCTCTGTTGTCCGATTTTGGCATCAAAACTGATTTGCATTTTACCGTTTTTACCTTTTTTGGTTGTAATTAACACCACACCGCCTGATGCCCTTGCTCCATAAATGGCTGCAGATGCATCTTTTAACACCGAAATAGATTCGATATCGTTAGGGTTAAGCTGTGGCGTACCCGAAAAGATAGATCCATCGATAACGTAAAGTACGTTTTCTCCGTTGATACCGCCCGCGCCACGGATGTTGATGCGTGGTGCTGAAGTTGGATCGCCACCCTCATTGGTTACAATTACACCCGGCGATTTTCCGGCCAGTACCTCACCTACACTGTTTAACGATCGCGAAGAAAGTTTATCTAAACCCACAATACTGATGGCACCGGTTAAGGTTTCTTTCTTTTGGGTACCATAACCTACCACTACCACATCGGCAAGGGTTGAGTGTTCTTCTTTCAGTATGATATTGATCACCGGGTTTTCGCCAACTTTTACTTCTCTGGTCTGGTAACCGATCATCGAGAACGAAAGCACCGCCTCGGCACCCAATTCAATACGAAAGGCACCATTTCCATCGGTAATGGTACCGCTTTGTGTACCCAACACTTTTACCGAAACACCCGGAAGCACCAAACCTGTAGTATCGCGTACTACCCCGGTGATAATCCTGTCCGGTTTGTTCATCACCGCGTTGTTCAGGATCACGTATTCGCCTTTTTCCAAAACCTGTAAACCAAGCCTGTCTAAAAGCGACCTGACAGGTTCTGTGGTGAAATCGCCGCTTACGAACATGTTTTTCTGTTGTAACTGATCGGGATTGTACACAAAACTAAGCCCGGTACGCGATTCGATTTCTTTGATGATCTCGGTCATCTTACGGCCTTTGTTTATCGTAATGCTAACCGTGGTTTTCTCTAATTTTTGCGCCATACCTGCCGAAGCGAGGATAGAGCTGCAAAAAATGCAGAGGATTGTAAATGTTAAACATGAGTATTTCATGATCTTATAAAGAGCTGGTGTCCTCTTAGCGGAGGTTGTTTTCATTGCTTAATTTGTTTGATTTTGTTTTTTGTAAAGCTTTAATTATGCTGACCCAGTGGCCAGAAAGAAAGATTGCGGCAACCGATCTGACCGGTACCGTAGATAATTGCTATACCCTATCCTTATCTCATCTGTATATATTAAATGTTTTATGATTTTTTGATCCGTTGAACCGGAGGTGGTGGAGACTGCAGATAATATCCAGAATCTCCTCCGGCGATTGTTTGCTACTGAAAGAAGCAGTGGTTTTAAGTTTAGCCAAGGTGCTGTCGTTCAGAACAATTTTAATGCTGTAGGCATACTGGAGTTTGCTGATCACCTGATCGAGTGTTGTACCGTCGAACGCAAACTCAACAAAAGCAAGTGCTTTAACTTTACGGATAGCGGCATGATCGGCGTTTTTATCATAGGTTAAAGTCTCGTCTTTAACCAGTGTACCCAGGTTTCTTTCCTTATTGCTTACGGCAACTTTACCGGTAACTACAGCAACTTCGAACTGTTTACTGGCCTGATAGGATTTAACCTTAAAAGAGGTTCCTAAAACTTTAATGTCGATGCCTGATACGGTATGTACCGTAAAGGGTCTGTTTTCCTGATGGGCGATATCAAAAAAAGCTTCGCCTTCTTTTAGGGCAATCTGGCGGCTGTTGGCAGCAAATACCTTAGGGTAGCTTAATTTTGCCGATGGACCAAGCATTACCGTCGAACCATCAGATAAGGTAATGCGCTTGTGTTCTGTTGATCCGGTAATTACGGTAACTTGATTTTGAATGGCTATTGTCGGGTTATTAATTTTCCACACGGTTAAACCAAGGGTAACCACAAGCAGTACCGCAGCAGCAATTTTGCCGAAATATTGAAGCTTTAATACTTTACTGGCTTTTGGCTTTTCGTACGTAGCCGCATTAAGGCGAACAAACATCTGTTCTCCTATGACAGCTTTTTGATCGGCCGAAACCACATTTTTTAAATCGAGCGTGGCATACCACTCTTCAACCTTTTTTTGTTCTTCGGGACTTGCCTGCTGATTGAGATATTTCTGCAGCAGTTCCTTTGCCTGTTCTTCTGTCATTTAAATACATGTCAGTTGAAAAGCAAAGAGGTACTAACCAAAAATGTTATCAGTAAATTAACTTTATGTTAAGCCGATTAAAGCAGCAATTAACAGGATATAGGAAAGGCTTTTTTTGAGGAGTTTTAAGGCAGCAGAGATTTGGTTTTTCACGGTCTGAACAGAAATATCCAGTTCTGTAGCGATTTCTTTGATGGATTTTTCCTGTTTTCTGCTCATCGAAAAAACCTGCTGCATTTTTTCGGGCAGTAACGCAATAGCGGCATCTACCTCAAGATGGAGTTCTTTTAAAATGAGTTTATCATCAGCAGCAATGGTGTCTTTTTCGTCCATGAGTGCAGTGAGTGCCGCTTGATGCTGCTCTTTAAGGCTACCCGATCTGAAATAATTGATTACTTTATATTTTACAGCCCCATGCAGGTAAGCACCTAAACTTGCCGACAGGTTAATCGTTTTACGGTTTTCCCACAGCGAAATAAAAATCTCCTGGGTAATATCCTGTGCCAATGCAGCATCGCCAGTTTTTTTAAGGGCAGCATCAAAAACATCTTCCCAGTAAACCCGGTAGATTTCTTCCATGGCCTGATGGCTTCCGCACTGTAAAGATGAAAGTAAAGTTTCGCTCAAGGGATGCTGCTTTTTCGCAGCAAAGCTACCTGCTCAATATTCCTTTAGTATTAACAAATCTTAAAGAGTAGGTGATGATGGAAAATGGATGAGGGATGATGGAATAAGTCCGAAAGTCAGAGGTCCGAAGTCGGAGGTTTGGGTGATAAGGGTAATGGAAAAAGTAAGATGGATAATAGAATATGGAACTCTATTCTGCGCAAATCAGAGATATCCGCGGGAACAAATTATTAATAAAAAGTTTCGTCATTGCGAGGCACAGCCTGCCCCGATTTTGCGGGGAAGCAATCTTAATGCGCACGCGAGGTAGCGATCGTTGTAAGATTGCTTCGTCGGCTGAAAAAGCCTTCTCGCAATGACGGCCTATTTTACCCAAACAACCCTGCAAAAATCTTATTCGAATGCAGTTTCGCCTGATGATCATAAATATGCGAAGTGCTCATAATTTCATTCACACCATAAGTATTAATGAATGCTGTTAAATTTTCTTTAATGGTTTCGCCGCTGCCGATAAAAGAATAGTACAACATCTGCTCTACTGCTTCTTTTTCCATGCGGTCCCAATATTGATTAATATCTTCTACCGGTGGTTTTAATAGCTCTCTTTTGCCTGTAATTACGCCTAGAAACATCCGCTTTACAGAACTCGATAAACGTTCTGCTTCCTCATCTGTATCAGCTGCCACCACATTTACACAAGCCATTACATAAGGTTCCTGCAAAAATGCCGATGGTTTAAAATTGTTGCGGTAAATGGAAATGGCATGTTCGAAATAGGTTGGTGCAAAATGGCTCGCAAAAGCGTAAGGCAAACCTTTTTCTGCGGCCAAACGGGCACTGTCGGTACTTGATCCTAAAACCCAGATCGGAATATCCAAACCTTCACCGGGGATAGCCCTTACACTGGAGCGGTTATTTGAAGCCGAAAAAAGCTGCTGTAATTTTTCTATATCCTTCGGGAAGTTGTGGGCAGCATTAAAATTTTCGCCACGGATAGCCATTGCAGTAATCTGATCGGTACCAGGCGCTCTGCCCAAGCCCAAATCAATACGGTTTGGATAAAGTGAAGCCAATGTACCAAACTGTTCGGCAACAATTAAAGGTGCATGATTGGGCAACATAATGCCACCAGAACCTACGCGGATACTTTTTGTGCCGCCGGCAATATAACCAATTAACACAGCAGTAGCCGAACTGGCCACACCTGCCATATTATGGTGTTCTGCAAACCAATAACGAGTATAACCCAAACTTTCTGATTGCTGAGCCAAATCAAGACTTGCTTTAAAAGTATCAGCAGCAGTATAACCGTCTAAAACCGTTGCAAGATCGAGAACAGAATAAGGTATATTTTTTAATGAGTGATCAGCCATAAACTAAAGGGATAAAAATCTACGCTGCAAAAATATCTTTATTCGTGCCAAGTATAGTTCATCAGAGTTGATATGACGTTTAACCTACACTAAACTTACGCAGCGATTAAATTTCTACAATAATCGACTACAATACCAACAGCATCCATACATTACAGGCAAAATGGCCTGAATGACCAAGCGGCGCCGAAAGTTTTTTAAATCCGGCTTTTTCATACATATAAATGGCCGTAGTAAGCTCGGGGAAAGATTCTAAATACACTTCGTTATAACCAAAATGTTGTGCCGATTCGATACTTTTTTCCATCAACAGTTTACCAATGCCTTTTCCACGAGATGCAGCAGAGGTGTACAGTTTTACAAGTTCTGCGCAGCCATCAGGCAAACCAGCTGTTGGATAAATGCCGCAGCCACCAATAATCTCCCCATCTTCTTCTGCTATCCAATAAGCTGATCCGGGTTGTTCGAAAAGTGTAGAAAGATCATCCGTTGTGGGATCGGTATATACGGTTCCTGGTTTATCGATCTTAAATTCCCTTAAAATCGTCCTGATCATTTCTGCGGTTGCTTTATTATCTGCTGCTTCTATTTTCCTGATGGTAACGGCCATGTTGTTTTATTTTCCGACAAAGTTATTGTTTTATTGCGGAATGCTGGTTAACTGGTTAACTGAACATAGTTTATTATTGTTGAATTGTTTGATTGTTGGTTAACTGTATAAATCGGTTAACTGGTTAATTGGGCGTAGTTTGTTATTGTTTTATTGCTGAATTGTTTGATTGTTGGCTTGTAATTTATTGTTTTATTGCTAGATTGTTTAATTGCTGGAATTTACTCGTCAGTTACCACCTGAGCGTAGTCGAAGAGTAAAAAATTAACCAATCTTAACAGTTAGCAATTTGCAGGTAACAATAGCGCAATCAAACAATTTAGCAATTACATCGGGACAGTTCACATTAACAATATAGCAATCGCACGATACAATTAACCAGTTTAAACAATTAACCGATTAACCCTCTTTAACAGCTTTCAGTTGGCAATTTGCAGTAACAATAGTGCAATCGAACAATTTAGCAATCGCACGATATAGCAATCGCACGATACAATTAACCAGTTTAAACAATTAACCGATTAACCCTCTTTAACAGTTTTCAATTGGCAATTTGCAATAACAATAGCACAATCGAACAATTTAGCAATCGCTCGATACAATTAACCAGTTTAAACAATTAACCGATTAACCCTCTTTAACAGTTTTTAGTTGGCAATTTGCAGTAACAATAGCGCAATCAAACAATTTAGCAATCGCATGATGTAGCAATCGAACAATTCAGCAATCGCACGATATACCAATCGCACGATACAACAATCGCACGAAACAATTAACCGATTAACCATCCGCTCTGAAATAGTTTTAGTAATTTGGCGTTATGATTAACATGAAAAACACACTAATGATTTGCCTGCTTACCTTTACTATGTTTGGTTGCGGCATTAACAGACAGGCGCAGCAGATAAAAGCGCTTGAAGATTGCACCTATAAAATTACTAGCGTACAAAATATATCTATTGCGGGCACTGATGTTAAAAGATTAATGGATCAGCAGAGTTTTAGCCTGAGCAGTTTACCAGGTGTGGCTTTAGGTTTATTAAGGAAAGATATTCCGTTAAGTGCCAACCTGAATTTAGAAATCACCAACCCATCAAACAATTTAGCGGCCATTAACCAGTTCGAATATAAAATATTGGTAAACAACACCGATTTGGCAGAGGGTACCGTTAACCAGAATGTGAGCATTGCCCAGGGACAAAAAGTTATCGTTCCGGTGCAATTGGTCAGCAACATTTATGGCCTGGTATCAAACGGAAACGTTTTTAACGATATTATCAAAGCAGCACAAAAAGGAGCAAATTCTAAAGATGAAAAACTGGGTTTATTAACCATTAAAATAAAACCAACCTTTATGCTGGGTAATACACCGGTTAAATACCCGGGATACATTACCATCAATAAAGACATCAGCAGTAAAATTTTATTGTAACAGGTATAGAAGAAGTCAAGTTTTAAAAACTTGACTTCTTTTCTACATTATAGTTCAAAGTTCGAAACCTGCGGGGTTTAAAATATTTCAGGCATATCACTTTTTTTGAAAAGCAATTCCTGTGCCTCTTCGGTTGCAGCAGCCCTGTCCTCTGCTTAATCCCGATTGAAGATGATCTTTAATTTAAACATGTTCTTAAATCGGGATAACGCTGCCGGTCAGGTTTATTTAACAAAGATTGGTGGTTCTTTTTACGATGAAATTCTTCTCCTCGGTCTGTGGAGATACAGACCATGGTAAGTTAATAACCAAAGAAGTCAAGTTTTAAAAACTTGACTTCTTTTTTTTGACCACAATAGCATCTCTTTTGCGCTTATTTCACCCTTTTTGATACTTATTTTACCCTCATTGATACTTATTACACCCTCGTTGATACTTATTTCACCCTCGTTGACACTTATTTTACCCTCATTGACACTTATTACACCCTCGTTGACACAAAATAAGTTCGGCGCCGAGCTTTTCTCACCCCCATTGATACTTATTTCACCCTCGTTGACACTTATTTCACCCTCATTGACACTTATTTCACCCTCATTGGCACTTATTTCACCCTCATTGACACTTATTTCACCCTCATTGGCACAAAATAAGTTCGGCGCCGACCTTTTCTAACCCTCATTGATACTTATTTTACCCTCGTTGACACAAAATAAGCTCGGCGTCGATCTTTTCTAACCCTCGTTGACACTTATTTGCTCCGATTTGGAGCTTTTTCCACCCTCATTGTCACCTATTTCACCCTCATTGGCACAAAATAAGCTCGGCGCCGACCTTTTCTAACCCTCTTTGACACTTATTTCACCCTCGTTGATACAAAATAAGCTCGGCGCCGACCTTTTCTAACCCTCTTTGACACTTATTTGCTCCGATTTTGAGCTTATTTTACCCTCATTGACACCAGATAAGTCAGAGATCGACCTTATTTAGCATCAAACTGTCCCTTGTTGGTCGGGATTTGTAATCCCGACCACTGAACCGGGGATTTACAATCCCCATAAAAAAAGCCCGGTCAGCATTACTGGCTAACCGGGCTTCCTATCAAGAGGGAATCGCTATTTTTTATGCGGTATCATCACCATTCCTTTAAATCCATTCGGATTCCTTGTTGGTCGGGATTTGTAATCTCGACCATTGAACCGGGGATTTACAATCCCCATTAAAAAAGCCCGGTAAGCATTACTGGCTAACCGGGCTTCCTATCAAGAGGGAAATCGCNGCATTACTGGCTAACCGGGCTTCCTATCAAGAGGGAAATCGCTATTTTTTATGCGGTGTCATCACCATTCCTTTAAATCCATTCGGATCCAAACGTTCCTCTACCATTTTAATTTCTTCGGTTGATAACTTAGCTCCGGTAGAAACCGTTGAGGTACTCAAGCTTGATGTTTTTGCAGCAGGAATTACAAAAGTTCCTGTTTTTGCATAAGCCAAAGCATAAGCCAGTAAGGTTTCGGTTTCATCACCAAAAGCTTTTGTTAAATCCTCAGGCGTCGATTTATCAACCGTTAAACCTGAGTAATAACCACCAACCCCTTTCTGGTTTTTTGTTTCAAATTCAGGAATGTACATATCCAGTTTATCAATCCTAACCGGGAAAAAACCAACAGGTTTACCATAAGTGGTACTACCAATCAGTTTTACATCCATTACCGGTTTCAGACTGTTAATGGTAAGCTCACTTGCCGACGCGGTAGACCCGGTAACCAGAAAATAAATTCTGTTAAGGGCCAGCGAACCTGATTTTTCAAATTTTTCGATATTATCTGCAGCCGTTGGCGAATAATTTAAATCCGCATAAGTAGCATATTTTCCATTTACACCAGAAGTAAAAGTCTGTAGTTTCCCTGCATCATCCAACAATGGCTGATGCGCCAGTACGGATGCCTTCCGCTGTGCGGTAGTAATCGATTGCAGGTAACTGTTATAATAAGAAGTAAACATGGTATTACCTGTTTGCGAGGCTGGCGCTGCTAAATTTACGATCTGCGTTGCGGTTGATACATAACCACCCCCATTATAGCGCAAATCTACCACCAGTTCGGTTACCCCCTGTGTAGCAAAGCTCGCAAAAGCGGCATTTAGTGCTGCAGAAGCATTATTGGTAAAACTGTTAAAAACAATATAACCTACCTTCTTGGTATCAACAGTATAAACATTGGTAAACAGGATAGGATTAACGGTATAGAATGAACTGATGATAACAGCTGTTTTTGGATTTCCGCTGATATCGTTAAAAGCCAGTGTTACACTCGGATTGCTTCCAAAAATGGCACTGTTTAAAAAATCGATGTTGGTGTTGTTATAAGTTAAATTCGTTCTTCCGTTTACCGCTGTTACCTTACAACCACGCGTTAAACCCTGTTGTGCTGCAGGAGAATTGGGATACACATATTTTACCCTTAAATCTGACACGGTATTATACCCTACCGAAAAACCATAATCATTGGCCGAGCCGTTAACATCGGCTTTTAAGGCACCCGTTTTACCCGAAGTTGCGGCTGTGTAGTCAAAAAAAGAATATTTGGGTTCGGTTGAATTACTTACATATTCGTAAGGTTTACCCGTTAAAGGATCAGAAGAATACTGTGTCATGGCATAAAGCTCTGCCTCATTCGAACTAAAGCTGCGTGGTTTAAATGCATCATAAGTTGGTAAAGAAGTATTCCAGTAGTATAATTCTTTGCCATACAAAAAGATCGAATCTTTGGTCAGCTCATCGCGGGTTCCGCTTGGTGTAGGCGTAACGGGGATAACCGGTTCCTCAGGCGTAATACTGCTCTTTTTACAGGCAGAGGTCATAGCCAAAATGATAGCGCCCAGCACAACCAGGTGGGTAAATCTGTTATTTCTCATAGGTTTATTGTAGCATTATAATGTATATACGTGCTGGCTAAGCTTTAAGTTGTGTGGAAATAAAATTTATCCAGTAACTAACTAAATTTAAGTCAAAATATGGTATCGGTGAACATAAGTATCGTCGAATCACGTAAATCTACCGATTAAAATTCTCTTATTCTCAGATGATAATGTTAAAATAACAAAAATAAATCAGTCCCTGCTGCCCCTGTAAATTGTCGCCTTTGCACCGCTATCGGTAAGCGTATATTCCGGAAATTTATATCAGCTTGATAAAAACTCAATAACAACCTTATAAAAAACAAAAAAAATGGAAAAGATTGAATTTAAAACCAGCATTAATTCCCCTGCAAAAAAAGTATGGGATGTACTTTTTGGCGAAAAAACTTACCCACAATGGACGGCTGTTTTTGCTGAAGGATCGCGTGTAGAAACCGATTGGAAAAAAGGAAGCAAAGCATTGTTCCTCGATGGAAAAGGTGATGGAATGGTTGCTGTGATCAGGGAGAATATCCCGGATAAATATATGTCTGTTAAACATATCGGTGAAATAAAGGATGGCAAAGAAGAACTACAGGATTGGGGCGAATCGCTAGAGAACTATACACTGAACGAAAAAGATGGCAAAACAGAACTCCTGATCGATATGGGCATTACAAAAGAATGGATCGAATATTTTAATGAAACCTGGCCTAAAGCACTCGATAAGGTTAAAGAAATAGCTGAAAAACAGCACGATCATATTGAAACATAATAACAGCCTGTAAATTGGCGGAAGAAGTTCAGGTGCACTCAGGTAACTTAGCTGGTGAGAAAAGAAAAATCGCTGCAAATCTCCCCACTTAAATATTAAAGAATACCGATAAAACCAAAAAAGCCCTTCATTTCTGAAGGGCTTCTGGAAGTGGTGCCACCTGGATTCGAACCAGGGACA
>NZ_QNQU01000060.1 GCF_003315595.1 Pedobacter miscanthi
CCGCCGGTATATCCGTTTGCATTTCCAGAATCGTTTACAGCAAGCATCGCTGGTGCTGAAACCGTTATGGTTACAGTAGCAGTTTTAGTCTGACCAGGATTCAGTTTATCCTCGATCTGGTAAACAACTTCGTAAGTACCTGCAGGGGTGTTGGGTGCTACATTCACTTTTCCGGTAGCAGGATCAAGCGTTACCTTTGCATTTATAGTAGAAACCTGTGTTAATTTCACCTCATTCAATGTGACAGGGTTACCATTGTAGGTATCGTTGATCAATACATTTTCTACAGCGGTTCCACCGGTATAACCGTTTGCATTTCCTGAATCGTTTACAGCAACCATCACTGGTGCCGAAACAGTTACGGTTACAGTGGCGGTTTTAGTCTGACCAGGGTTCAGTTTATCTTCGATCTGATAAACAACTTCGTAAGTACCTGCAGGAGTGTTTGGTGCTACATTTACTTTTCCAGTGGTTACATCAAGGCTAACTTTTGGATCAGTAGTAGAAACCTGTGTTAATTTCACCTCGTTCAGGGTGGCAGGACTGCCATTGTAGGTATCGTTGATCAATACATTTTCTACAGCAGTGCCACCGGTATAACCGTTTGCATTTCCTGAATCGTTTACCGCAAGCATCGCAGGTGCTGAAACCGTTACGGTTACAGTAGCGGTTTTAGTCTGGCCAGGGTTCAGTTTATCTTCGATCTGGTAAACAACTTCATACATTCCTGCCGGAGTGTTCGGTTCCACATTCACTTTTCCGGTATCAGGATCAAGCGTTACGTTTGCATTGGTAGTAGAAACCTGTGCGAGTTTTACCTCGTTCAAAGTGGCAGGATTACCATTGTAGGTATCGTTCGCCAAAACATTTTCTACAGCAGTGCCGCCGGTATAACCGTTTGCATTTCCTGAATCGTTTACAGCAAGCATCGCAGGCGCTGAAACGGTTACGGTTACAGTGGCTGTTTTAGTCTGGCCAGGGTTTAGTTTATCTTCGATCTGGTAAACAACTTCGTAAGTACCTGCCGGGGTGTTCGGTGCAACAATTACTTTTCCAGAGGTTATGTCTAAGGTAACTTTAGCATTGGTGGAGGAAACCTGTGTTAGTTTTACCTCGTTCAAAGTGGCAGGATTGCCATTGTGGGTATCGTTGATCAATACATTTTCTACAGCAGTGCCACCAATATAACCGTTCGCATTTCCTGAATCGCTTACAGCTAGCATCGCCGGAGCTGAAACGGTTACGGTTACAGTTGCGGTTTTGGTCTGACCAGGGTTTAGTTTATCCTCGATCTGGTAAACAACTTCGTAGGTACCTGCCGGGGTGTTCGGTGCTACAGTTACTTTTCCGGTAGCCACATCAAGGCTAACTTTTGGATCAGTGGTAGAAACCTGTGTTAGTTTCACCTCGTTCAAAGTGGCAGGGTTACCATTGTAGGTATCGTTCGCCAACACATTTTCTACAGCGGTACCGCCGGTATAACCGTTTGAATTTCCTGAATCGACTGTAGCAACCATCACTGGTACCGAAACAGTTACGGTTACAGTAGCGGTTTTAGTCTGGCCAGGGTTCAGTTTATCTTCAATCTGATAAACAACTTCATACACTCCTGCAGGAGTGTTCGGTGCCACATTCACTTTTCCGGTAGCAGGATCAAGCGTTACCTTTGCATTTGTAGTCGAAACATGTGTTAGTTTGACCTCATTCAAAGTGGCAAGGTTACCATTGTAAGTATCGTTTGCCAATACATTTTCTACAGCAGTGCCGCCACTATAACCATTTGTATTTCCTGAATCGTTTACAGCTAGCATCGCAGGCGCTGAAACAGTTACGGTTACAGTAGCGGTTTTGGTCTGACCAGGGTTCAGTTTGTCTTCGATCTGATAAACAACTTCGTAAGTACCTGCCGGGGTGTTCGGTGTCGCATTTACTTTTCCAGAGGTTATGTCTAAGGTAATGTTAGCATTGGTAGTAGAAACCTGTATTAGCTTCACCTCGTTCAGGGTGGCAGGGTTACCATTGTAGGTATCGTTGATCAAAACATTTTCTAAAGCAGTGCCGCCGGTATAACCGTTTGCATTTCCTGAATCGTTTACAGCAAGCATTGCCGGTGCTGAAACAGTTACGGTTACAGTAGCGGTTTTGGTCTGACCAGGGTTCAGTTTATCTTCGATCTGGTAAACAATTTCGTAAGTACCTGCAGGAGTGTTCGGTGCTACAATTACTTTTCCGGTAGCCACATCAAGGCTAACTTTCGGATCAGTAGTCGAAACCTGTGTTAGTTTCACCTCGTTCAATGTGGCAGGGTTACCATTGTAGGTATCGTTGATCAATACATTTTCTACAGCAGTGCCGCCGGTATAACCGTTTGCATTTCCTGAATCGTTTACAGCGAGCATTGCAGGTGCTGAAACAGTTACGGTTACATTGGCGGTTTTAGTCTGACCAGGATTCAGTTTATCCTCGATCTGGTAAACAACTTCGTAAGTACCTGCCGGGGTGTTCGGTGTCACAATTACTCTTCCGGTAGCAGGATCAAGCGTTACGTTTGCATTGGTGGTAGAAACCTGTGTTAGTTTCACCTCGTTCAAAGTGGCAGGGTTACCATTGTAAGTATCGTTCGCCAAAACATTTTCTACAGCAGTGCCACCGGTATAACCGTTTGAATTTCCTGAATCGTTTACAGCAAGCATCGTTGGCGCTGAAACAGTTACGGTTACAGTAGCGGTTTTGGTCTGGCCAGGATTCAGTTTGTCTTCGATCTGGTAAAGCACTTCGTAAGTACCTGCCGGGGTGTTCGGTGCTACAATTACTTTTCCGGTGGTTACATCCAGGATAACTTTTGGATCAGTAGTCGAAACCTGTGTTAGTTTCACCTCGTTCAATGTGGCAGGATTGCCATTGTAGGTATCGTTCGCCAATACATTTTCTACAGCAGTGCCGCCGGTATAACCGTTTGCATTTCCTGAATCGTTTACAGCGAGCATTGCAGGTGCTGAAACAGTTACGGTTACATTGGCGGTTTTAGTCTGACCAGGATTCAGTTTATCCTCGATCTGGTAAACAACTTCGTAAGTACCTGCCGGGGTGTTCGGTGTCACAATTACTCTTCCGGTAGCAGGATCAAGCGTTACGTTTGCATTGGTGGTAGAAACCTGTGTTAGTTTCACCTCGTTCAAAGTGGCAGGGTTACCATTGTAAGTATCGTTCGCCAAAACATTTTCTACAGCAGTGCCACCGGTATAACCGTTTGAATTTCCTGAATCGTTTACAGCAAGCATCGTTGGCGCTGAAACAGTTACGGTTACAGTAGCGGTTTTGGTCTGGCCAGGATTCAGTTTGTCTTCGATCTGGTAAAGCACTTCGTAAGTACCTGCCGGGGTGTTCGGTGCTACAATTACTTTTCCGGTGGTTACATCCAGGATAACTTTTGGATCAGTAGTCGAAACCTGTGTTAGTTTCAGCTCGTTCCGGGTGGCGGGGTTTCCATTGTAGGTATCGTTCGCCAATACATTTTCTACAGCAGTGCCGCCGGTATAATCGTTTGCATTTACTGAATCGTTTACAGCGAGCATCGCCGGTGCTGAAACGGTTACGGTTACAGTAGCGGTTTTAGTCTGACCAGGGTTCAGTTTATCTTCGATCTGGTAAATAACTTCGTAAGTACCAGCCGGAGTGTTTGGGGCTACAATTACTTTTCCGGTAGTGATGTCTAAGGTAACGTTAGCATTGGTGGTCGAAACCTGTGTTAGTTTCACCTCGTTCAGGGTGGCGGGGTTTCCATTGTAGGTATCGTTCGCCAAAACATTTTCTACAGCGGTGCCGCCGGTATAACCGCTTGAATTTCCTGAATCGTTTACAGCGAGCATCGCCGGTGCTGAAACGGTTACGGTTACAGTGGCCGTTTTCGTCTGACCAGGGTTCAGTTTATCTTCGATCTGGTAAACAACTTCATAAGTACCAGCCGGAGTGTTTGGTGCTACAGTTACTTTTCCGGTGGTGATGTCTAAGGTAATGTTAGCATTGGTCGTAGAAACCTGTGTTAATTTTACCTCGTTCAGGGTGGCAGGGTT
>NZ_QNQU01000061.1 GCF_003315595.1 Pedobacter miscanthi
TAGATATTTTCAGATATCTGCCTGCTGGGGTGCTTGAAGGTGTGGAAATTATCGAAACTGATTTGGACAGCGTCAGCAATACGGTTATGTCCAAACCGATTGTTAAGCTAAACCTGAAACTGAAAGAAGCTTACCGGAAAGGAAAATTCGGTTCTATAGGAATGGGGTATGGAACCTCTAATAGATACATGGGAGCGACCGACCTCTATGCTTTTTCTGGCAAAAGACAGATTTCGGCAGTTCTGAGCTCCAATAATATAGACCTCAGCGATAATCCCTTCGCAGACCCTAGTCCAAGATTTTCATCAAATGGAAACAATCGGGTTTCGAGCAGCGCCAAACTTACCTTACGTGATGTATTTTTTAACAGCAGGCTCGAACTTAATGTAGAAGGAAAGGGAAGTCTGCACCATGAAGGGACCAGCTATGAAATGACCAGACTGGAGCAGGAAACTGGCCGCTCTTCCAAGGCAACCAGTGATGCTAGATCGCGGGCATTTTCAATCGAATCCTCCACCCTCAAGGCAGCGTTTAAGCCCAGTCCGCTCAAAGATCTTGTCTTTTTGCAATCTTATGCTGTTGATCACAGCAAAAGTCTTGATAGCCTATACTACGAGGTGATAGATAACAAACTGTTGACGGTTTCTTCCTTGCACAGACAACGCAGTACTTTCAAGAGCATATTGAAGGAGAATCTTGAATACCGGCAGCGCTCCAAAAACAATATGGGCAAAAATCTTTTCTCGGGCCTGGAATATACGGAACGGAACCAGGATGTATCGGAGAGCAGCAGAATCAAACAGTTTAGTACAGCTTCGGAAGGGAATAATCTCAAGGGTACTCGATTGCTTGGTGATAGGTCTATTGTCTGGGTGTCAAGGCTTACCCTACCGCTCGGAGACAACGGTTACCTAGCACCAAACCTGCGTACCTCATTCAGTAGGTTGCTGTATTCGGAAACCCTAAATTCTGATAGCCTTTCCTTTAATAACAGAGATTCTGAAGAACTTAAAAGTATGCTTCTTTATCCCGGGCTAGACTGGCAACGTACCATTAGCACAAAACTTTCTGTTAAGGGCAGCATAAGGGGGATCTTGGGCAAAAGAGGAATTTCTTCGGGATCGGGTAAAAGTGGGCTAAGTACATTAGACATGGAAGCTGAAGGAAAACTCGACTTCAACCCAACGAAAAATGAGACAATCTCTTTACAACTTACAAGAATAGCAAATTTTCCTTCGTCCAGTCAACTAACTTCGATAGAGAATACCTTTGATTTGATATCTCAGTCCAAAGGTAACATAGGACTTGACCCAGAGGTACGCAACCGGGCAGAAGGTTTTTATAGTTATAAATCAAGAAAGGGCACAAATATATCGGTATTGGCTGCCCTTGAATACTTCAGCAAACGCTTCGGCGCTGTTGTCTACAGTCAGGAGCAAGGAATTCAGTACAATTCGATTGCCAATCTTGGTGGCGCTCACTCATTGGAGCTTGTCCTCGCCATTTCGGGGAACGTGTTTGATAAAAGCCCTTACAGTTACAGAAATAGCCTGCTGTTTCAAAAAACACCGACGTACGTGTTGGGGAATCTGAAAAACAATTCCGGTCTCAGCTGGNCAGAAATAGCCTGCTGTTTCAAAAAACACCGACGTACGTGTTGGGGAATCTGAAAAACAATTCCGGTCTCAGCTGGACACAGGCGGTATCGCTAAGCTCCAGGCTCTTTGGAATAATAGGAACCGGATCAAGCATTAATTGCAACCTTTCATCTTATTCCTATTCCGGCTCTTCCTCACGTACTTTGTCTTTTACTTATGCAGATCGGCTCGCCTATTCCATTCCAAATGTTCTTGGGGTGTATGTGTACCCGGTAGCAACCTATACAAAGGGACTCGGACAGGAAGTTAACTGGGCCGTAAACGGGGAGATTAAGCTTTTTGCAAAGGGAGGCAGAGGTTTTGTATGGGCGAGGGCCTATGACATATTCAATTCATTCAGTTACCAAAATAACATGCTTGGTAGCTTCTATACTCAATCCACAACTTTTGAAAATCTCTCCAGATATATCATTTTTGGTGCAACTATACGGTTTGACAATATGAAATAAAGATATTACAGCATATTTCCTGTCCCGATGTAGAACTTACCAAATTTTTGGCGCATATTTAAATCTTAGTTTCATCGAACTAACCATACATCAATTAAATTAATTACCTAGATCCAAAATGAAAAAAATTTATCTATTTCTGATTCTCTTAGTCTCTGGCTACTCAGTTTTTTCGCAAACTATTGCCCTTACCGCGGCCCCCACAGAGGTTGCCAATGGGGGCACAGTTACCGTAACGGTTTCCGGAGAAAATACCCTGCGGTACGTAAACAGTATTGTATATCTTTCCACTTTGACAACAACTTCCTCACCAGGAAGCTCATATGGCAATTTCCTACAGCTTTCGGATTTAAACAAGACCCAAAATTATGACTTTGGGCAAGGCAAAACGACCAAGTTCTCCTTCAAAATGAACAATACCTATGCGGTAAACATTGCCTGTACACTCTATTTCAGATTATTGTTAACCAATCAGAATGAAGTAACAGTATCCGTTGATCTGACTGTGAAGCCAGATGCTCCTGCCAGCTATCCCAACGTTGCAATGTCCCGTGAGTTTACCAAGAACAACTGTGGACCGGGCCAACAGGGAACCAAAGTTACCTATAACGTACCAGCCGGCAAATATACGGCCAGTACCCAACAGGCGGCCGATCAACTGGCAACGAACGATTTAAACAATAACGGGCAGGCCAATGCAAATACAGTTGGCGAATGTAAAACTATATATTACAGCGCAGCAGTTTCTGGAACTTTTTATTCAAATGCCTGCGGAGAATATGGCGGTGCATCGGGAGCGGTAACCTTCACAGTTCCCGCATCTAAATATTCTAGCATAGTCTCTCAACAGGATGCAGATAACCTTGCTGCCGCAGACCTTGGCACTAACGGCCAGATTTACGCCGATAGCAATGGCCCATGTAGTTCCGCTTTCAAAATACAGCTTCAGTCGGCAAATGCTGTCGGAGATAACGCAACTGCAACACTTGTATTTAGAGATGCCGCACCCTCTGGCGCTACATATGAGTTCCAGCTGTATTTACCTGATGGAAGTACGCTCAGTGCTTCTTCTGCCAGAAACCTTTACAGATTTACAATCAGCCAGTCAGGCTCCTACCAGCTTCTTGCGAGAACAATCGCTGCTGGTGTAGAAAGCCCTTGGTTGCCTCTTAACTTCTCTTTTTAAACCATTATTTAGGGTTTCGATGAAATGGAACGGTACGGAATTTATTCGGTACCGTTTTT
>NZ_QNQU01000062.1 GCF_003315595.1 Pedobacter miscanthi
CCAAACGGTTTAGTAGGTGGTGTAGCAGTTACCAATGTACTGGCCAACGATACCTACAACGGTGCTCCGGCAAGTTTATCGACTGTAAAATTGTCGCAATCATCAACCGATAATCCGAATGTGACTTTAGATGTGGCAACAGGAGCGGTTAATGTAGCACCAAATACAAAAGCCGGAACCTACCACGTAGAATATAACATTGAAGATATTATCAATCCGGGATCGATCAAAACGGCAACTGTAACCATTACGGTAACTGCTCCGGTAATGATCACCAATGCTGATAATGGTTCGGCAAACGGATTAACTGGTGGCACGGCAATTACCAATGTATTGGCAAACGATACTTATAACGGTGCGGCTGCAACAACTTCAAATGTTATATTAACACAGGTATCAACCGATAATGCAAATGTTGCCTTAAATGTAACAACAGGCGCCGTTAATGTGGCTCCAAATACACCAGCTGGTACTTATACAATAGTGTACCAGATAGAGGATATCCTTAACCCTGGTCAAACCAAAACGGCTAATGCAGTGGTAACCGTAAATGCTCCAGGCATGGTTGCAAATGCCGATAATGGAACAATAAATGGAGTTACCGGTGGAGCAGCAGTAGCAAATGTATTGGCTAATGATACCTACAATGGTAACCCCGCAACATTGGCCAATGTTACCCTAACACAAGTATCAACAGATAATCCAAATGTTACCTTAAATGTAACAACAGGTGCCGTTAATGTGGCTTCGAATACACCAGCCGGAACATATACCGTTGTTTATCAGATCGAGGATAAATTAAATCCTGGAAAAACCGTTACTGCGAGTGTAACCGTTATTGTAGCTGCTCCGGTAATAACTGCAACAGCAGATTCGGGAACCGCAAATGGCTTTACCGGTGGTACAGCGGTAAGCAATGTACTTGATAACGATACTTACAATGGTGGTGTGGCAACATTAACCAATGTAAACTTAACGCAGGTATCAACTACAAATGCTAATGTTACTCTGGATGTAACAACGGGCGCTGTTAATGTTGCACCAAATACGCAGGCAGGTACTTATACGGTAATTTATAATATCGAGGATAAAGTAAACCCTGGCCAAACCAAACAGGCCAGCGTAACAGTAGAAGTTACCGCCCCTGTAATGGTTGCAAATGCAAACACTGGTACGGTTAATGGCTTAACAGGAGGCACTGCTGTAAGCAATGTACTGGCAAACGATACCTATAACGGTGCACCAGCAACACTTGCGCAGGTAAACTTAACGCAGGTTTCGACTACAAATGCCAATGTTACCTTAGATACAACAACAGGAGCTGTTAACGTGGCTCAAAATACACCAGCCGGTACTTACACCCTGGTGTACAGAATCGAGGATAAATTAAACCCTGGCCAGTTTGTAAATGCAACTGTAACCGTAATTATAACTGCACCTGATTTGGTTGCGACAAGCGATACGGGTACTGCAAACGCTGCAAATGGCGGTACAGCTGTAGAAAATGTATTGGCTAACGATAGCTATAATGGTAACCCGGCTACATTGGCCAATGTGAACTTAACGCAGGTAGCTACTTCAAACCCGAATGTTACACTGGATGTAACCACCGGAAAAGTAATAGTTGCACCAAATACCCCTGTAGGAACCTATACTGTTACCTATCAGATTGAAGATAAGTTGAATCCAGGCCAAACCAAAACAACCAGCGTAACCGTTACGGTAACTTCTGGCACTATTCTGGCAAATGATGACAACGGAACAGCTAATGGCTTTGCAGGTGGAGTAGCGGTAGCTAATGCGTTAAACAACGATAGCTACAATAATGGTGCTGCTGCAACGGTTGCTAATGTAACCATCACACAGCTATCAACCAGCAATACAAATATTAACATTAATCCGGCCGATGGAAGTGTTAATGTAGTTGCAGGTACATTACCTGGAACCTATACCTTACAGTATAAGATTACTGATAAGTTAGATCCGGCACAATCATCAACTGCCATTGTAACTGTGGTTATACCAAACTGGACTACCGATTTATCTGTAACTAAAGTGGCCGATAAAACCACGGTTGAAAGTGGTAGTGCTATCAGCTATACCATCACCATTATCAATAATGGGCCTGCAACGGTATTGGCCGGGAAGGCGATAGGCTTAACTGAAAGCTTGCCAACAGGATTGGAAAATATAACTTATGTAGCTAATGGTGGTACCTACAATGCAGCTGCCGGAACATTTACCCTTGCCGCTAACCTGGCTGCTGGCCAATCGGCAAGTTTGTTAGTTAACGGAAATGTAAATGCAACTTTCACCGGAACCTTAACCAACCAGGTAAGCATTACTGCAGCCGCCGGAACTACCGATCCGGATCAAACAAACAATTCGGCAACTGTAAATACGCCGGTATTAAAAGGAGGGGCAGCGCTTGTGAAAACCGCTACTGTTGCCGCCGATGGAAATAGTATTACTTATATCTTTACTGTATTCAATACAGGAACCACAGATTTAAACAACATCGTATTAACTGATACCAAACTCGGCTTAAATAAAACAATAGCCGGACCACTGGCTGCAGGTCAGAGCTTAAACGATACAGAAGTGTACACCCTAAGTCAGGCAGATAAAGATGCCGGCTCAGTAACCAACTCTGCTTCGTTAAGTGCTAAAACCCCTGCAGGAAATACAATAAGCGATGTTTCTGGTACCGATAAAACAAACGATACCCCAACGGTAACTTCGTTAACGCCGTCGCCATCGTTTACCTTTACCAAAGTGGTTAACGGAGCCGTTCCAACAACTGCAGGTGCTACATTAAACTACAATTTAACAGTAACCAACACGGGTAATGTAACGCTGAGCAATATTGTAGTAACTGATGCCAATGCAACTGTAAGCGGATCGCCTATTGCAACCCTTGCACCAGGTGCTTCAGTAACCCTTACTGC
>NZ_QNQU01000063.1 GCF_003315595.1 Pedobacter miscanthi
GTAAACACACTATAGTGTGACATTACAGATAAAAAGGCCCTCAAAATCACATTTTCCTAGTGATTTTGAGGGCCTTACTTTGTACAAATTTCTTTAACTTTAGAATTCCATGGCAAATAAGCTCCAACCTTGACATTTTCTCGTTTTTCTAATAGTGAGAAAATGTAGTTGAAATACTTGAATATATCTAAGCCATTCAACTTGGCTGTTTGAACTAAACTATAAAATATTGCACTAGCTTTGGCACCATCAACGCTTCTCGCAAACAATGAGTTCTTACGAACTAAGGTAGATAGCCTAATCACTTGTTCTATCGGATTGTTTGATAGAGGGAGTTCGCCAATTTTATATATATTTTCTAATCTAGGCTGAAATTTTTTGGCATATTCAACAGCTTTCTTTAATTTACTGCTAGGATTAGGGATAGTATCCAGAAAATCGTAGAATTCATCAACATATTTTTTCAAATGAAGCTTCCGCTTCAGTACTTTTTCTTCTGCATTTTGATACTCAAGCTTCTTTTCTTCTTTAAAAATACGATTTAATAATTCTACCGCTCTTACTGCATATGATCCTCTTCCTTGTTTTAAAGATTTGACTATTTCCACAAAATGTCTGCGTATATGCACCAAACAGCTACCATATGTAATTTGTGGATACATTTCACTGCTATAGGCATTATAACCATCACACATAATTGCTCCAGTGTAAGCTCCAACCAGATTAGAAATATTTTCTTGCTTTCGGCTACTAGAGTAATTAAACACCACTATTTGATGATTTGAAAATTCTTCTGTCGTTCTCATTACCCAAAAATACGATTTACTTCGATTCTTTTCTTCCAACACCTGAAAAGGAGTTTCGTCCATATGAATAACCGGATTTTTCAATAAAATCTTAGTAAGTTCATCGTGAACCGTTTCTAACTGTTCACTCAATTTAATGATGGCACGTGCCATATGCTTTGTATCTATTGGTAAGCCAATATGTTTAAAATATATTGCTTGTCTATTCAATGGTACAGCCATTAAATATTTAGAAGTAACTACTTGAGCCAATACACTACTGGAAAAATAACTATGTGGAAAAATAGGACTAGTAGGTACTTTACCGGCAACTATTTTATCGCCACCTTTTGGGTGGCAATTTTCACATTTATAGGTTTGCTGATAATGATTACGACAAAAAAGCTCAGGTTGTTTCAAGCCTACCTCTCGATAAACACATTTTTTGCCAATTAGAGTGAGTTTTTCATGACAATCAGCACAATTTTTTTGTTCAAGATCATGAACGACATCTACTTGTACTAAAGTATCAAGAAACTCAGCTCGTTGACCACGTGGTTTAACTTTTCGGTGGCAAACTACTCTAAGCTCTACTTCAACTTCTTCATTTTCTTTAGATGAAATATCAGAATCTATATCTAATTCTTCTAATTCAGCCTCTGAAAAAAATGAAAGTTGATTTTTATCTAATTTTTCCGTTTTTTTTCCAAAAATACGGGCATTGAGAAGCTTAATAGTTTCAGACAATTCTTCAATCTTTTTATGAAGTTGTTGATTTTCCTTTTCAAGCTCCTCTATTCTTTTGTCTTTATCCATAGTTCGCCACCTCCTCTTTTAAGATTATGCTTAAAAGCATACCAGTAGGCAGCGTTTTTAGTAAAGAAAAATTTTTAATAAAATGCACCTTTTGGTGCTAAATGTACTTTGGGTTGTGGTAAAGGATTAAGTCCACTTAAAAGTAAGTCAATTTGTTGGTTATCTAATTCTTTAACTTCTTCACTAGTTTTCGGCCAAGTTAAATTACCATTTTCGAAACGTTTATAGAGTAGTATAAAACCTTCACCATCCCAATAAAGAGCTTTAAATCTGTCGTTTCTTCGACCACAGAACAAGAAGATTGAATCATTATAAAGATTCATACCAAAATTATCGGCAATTAAAATTGCCAGTGTATCGATTCCTTTACGTAAATCAGTGTTGCCACAAACAATATATACATGTTTAGGAGNTATCGATTCCTTTACGTAAATCAGTGTTGCCACAAACAATATATACATGTTTAGGAGAGTGATAATTAACTAACATATTTCTTTATCAACTCCCAGACGTCATTCATTACTTCAGTATCAACTCCGTGACACAACAAAATTTTCACCTTATCAAATTTAATTTCAGCATCTAAATTCAATTTGGTTGTTTTAATTTTAGTTGCTGTTTTCCGTTTTTTAGTTGGTTTTACTTCAACAATTTCAGTTTCTTCCATTGTATAAAAAATCCTCCTATACTTTTTATGATAATAGTATAGGGGGATTTCAAATTTTTTCATATTCAGCTCATTATAAAGTACTTACGATTTAAAATTAGTGCAGTATGATTTAACTACGGGAAATCAGTATTTGTATAGAACTAAATTTTTTGAAATAGGGTAATTATAGAATAAAGCAGCTGAAGATCAACGTCATTTAAGACGCTAATATCTTC
>NZ_QNQU01000064.1 GCF_003315595.1 Pedobacter miscanthi
GGGGCTGACCAAAAAGGTAGATTACTAATTTGGTCAGCCTCCTTTTTTTATGTCCAAAGAATATCGTGCTTCACTTATTTTGATGAACTTTCGATTGGATCTATAAGAAATAGGGATTAACAAGGCTTATGCAGCCTTTTCTTCTTGTTTGATTTGAAGTTTTCTAAGGTTATGCGCCATTGCAACTAGACTAAACTCCGTTTCCACTTTTTTTAACCCACGAAGGTGGAATCTTCTAAAGCCCATGTTATGTTTGATGTCACCAAAGCAGCTTTCTATTTCAATGCAGCGTTGTTTCCTTAAGGCGTTTCCCAACTCGCTATTCAGGTTCTTCCTGGCCTGATGCGTATAAGTATCCAGCTTCTCATTTACCTTGATCATCCGGTTCTCACCTGTAGTCGATTTGCAGCATTGCTGATAAAAAGGACATTCCTTGCAGTCTTTACATTGATACTCTTTAATTGCGGATTGGTAGCCGGTTCGTTTATGGGTTTGAAAGTAGCTGGATTGTAAGGTAAGTTGTTTTTCATTCGGGCAGGTATAACTGTCAGTACTTGCATCATAGCTGAAGTTATCTTTCAAAAAAGGGTTCTGGCGGTAGCTTTGCTTTTGTTCGGCCTGATAAGAGGGAAACTTAAGGTAGTTGTTTATCCGTTTGCTCCCCAGCAGTTCATAGTTCTGCTCGGTACCAAAGATGCTATCTGCAACGATGGCCCGTGGTAAAACAGGGCTCTGCTGCTCCAGCTTTTGCAGATGATCCTTAAAACAGCTTCCGTCATTGGTGTTCTGATGGATGCTGACAGCTAAAATAAACTGGTTTTCGCAACCTGCAAGCGCATTGTAGGCAGGCAATAGCTCATCATTCTTCATTCGCATGGCCGAAGCGTCATTATCCGTTTTATTATAACCGCTTCGCTTGCCAGCCAGTTCGATCTGCTGCCCATAGGCCGCTATTATAACTTCCTTCTGCTTTAGCTTTTTCTTCAGGCTCAATGCCTTGCGTTGCTGCTTGCCGGTAGATGAGGTAATAACTGCATCCAGTTTGTCGGCCTGCCCGCGGATGGTTTCCGCCGTTATTTCCCTGGCTTGCAACCCGCGTTCTTCCAGGTCTGTTCCCGAATACTGTTTATCCTCAGTAGCATTAAGCGCATCTATTTCCTTGAACAACTCCCGGCACTTTTCCTCTGTGCCGGCTTTAAACCGCTCAGCGTTCTTCTTCCACACCATTTTATGCTTATTACAATCGGCCGAGATCGTACTGCCATCACAGAAGTAATTCTCCATTTTGATGTAGCCATGATCCATCAAAAACAAAAGCATCTGTTGAAATAGTTGTTCTATTACTTCCTTTGCCTTTGAACTGCGGAAGTTATTGATTGTTCGGAAATCGGGCCGGCTCATACCTGATAACCACATGAAGTGAATGTCCTGCCGCAAAGCTTTAGCTATCTTACGGCCTGTGTATATCTTAACACTGTAAGCATACAACAGTATCTTCAATAACATTCGCGGATGGTAGGCCGTTGTTCCACCTCCTTTGTACTGGTTGATCAGACCGCTGATGTTCAGCGAATCAACCACACGGTTAACCACCCTTACCAGGTCATGTTCATCGATTAACTCATCAAACGACGGCGGCAATAATAGAATTTGTTGCGGCTGGTAGCTTTTGAATTGTGCTGAACTTTGTATCTTAGTCATATAGTAAATTTCTTTCGCACTTAAATTTACTAAACAGCCGCTGCTTTTCAAGCAACGGCTGTATTTTTTTATACCCTTTTTAGTCAGCCCC
>NZ_QNQU01000065.1 GCF_003315595.1 Pedobacter miscanthi
AGTCTGACCAGGGTTCAGTTTGTCTTCGATCTGGTAAACAATTTCGTAAGTACCAGCAGCGGTATTCGGTGCTACAATTACTTTTCCGGTAGCCACATCAAGGCTAACTTTCGGATCAGTAGTGGAAACCTGTGTTAATTTTACCTCGTTCAGGGTGGCAGGATTACCATTGTAGATATCATTCGCCAATACATTTTCTACAGCAGTGCCGCCGGTATAACCGTTTGCATTTCCTGAATCGTTTACAGCGACCAAAGTAGGTGCTGAAACGGTTATGGTTACGGTAGCGGTTTTGGTCTGACCAGGGTTCAGTTTATCTTCGATCTGGTAAACAACTTCGTAAGTACCTGCCGGGGTGTTCGGTGCCACAGTTACTTTTCCAGTGGTGATGTCTAAGGTAACTTTAGCATTGGTAGTCGAAACCTGAGTTAATTTTACCTCGTTCAAAGTGGCAGGGTTACCATTGTAGGTATCGTTCGCTAAAACATTTTCTACAGCAGTACCGCCGGTATAGCCGTTTGCATTTCCTGAATCGTTTACAGCTAGCATCGCCGGAGCTGAAACAGTTACGGTTACAGTAGCGGTTTTGGTCTGACCAGGGTTCAGTTTGTCTTCGATCTGGTAAACAACCTCGTAAATACCTGCCGGGGTGTTCGGTGCCACAATTACTTTTCCGGTAGCCACATCAAGGCTAACTTTCGGATCAGTAGTCGAAACCTGTGTTAATTTTACCTCGTTCAGGGTGGCAGGATTACCATTGTAGGTATCATTCGCCAATACATTTTCTACAGCAGTGCCGCCGGTATAACCGTTTGCATTTCCTGAATCGTTTACAGCGACCAAAGTAGGTGCTGAAACGGTTATGGTTACGGTAGCGGTTTTGGTCTGACCAGGGTTCAGTTTATCTTCGATCTGGTAAACAACTTCGTAAGTACCTGCCGGGGTGTTCGGTGCCACAGTTACTTTTCCAGTGGTGATGTCTAAGGTAACGTTAGCATTGGTAGTCGAAACCTGAGTTAATTTTACCTCGTTCAAAGTGGCAGTGTTACCGTTATAGGTATCGTTGATCAATACATTTTCTACAGCGGTGCCACCGGTATAACCGTTTGCATTTCCTGAATCAACTGTAGCAATCATCGCTGGTGCTGAAACAGTTATGGTTACAGTAGCTTGTTTTGTTTGACTTACATCTAATCTATCTGAAATTTCATATACAAGGGTATAAACACCAGCCGGGGTATTCGGTGCCACTACTACCTGACCCGTTGCAACATTTAAAGTTACGTTAGGATTTGAAGTAGAAATTTGCGAAAGATTTACATCATTTAAAGTTGCTGAGGCGGTAGTTCCATTGTAACTATCGTTAGCCAGTACATTAGTTACCGCTACCCCCCCTATTAAACCGTTAGCACTTCCAGCATCATCTTTAGCTATTAAAGTTCCTGAAGCAACAGTTACTTTTACCGTAGCGGTTGAGAATTTTGAAGCATCAAGTTTATCGGTGATGGTATAAGTTAAAGTATAAACGTCAGCCGGGGTATTCGCCGCAACACTTACTTTGCCGGTGGTAGGATCAAGTGTTACTTTTCCATTGCTATCATTCGTGCCATTGGTAATGGTTACATTGGCCAGAGTTGGAGCAGTTGTACTTCCGTTGTAATTATCGTTAGCCAGTACATCTGCCACAGCCGTACCACCGGTTACCGAATTTGCCGACCCGGCATCGTCTTTGGCC
>NZ_QNQU01000066.1 GCF_003315595.1 Pedobacter miscanthi
ATCAGTATCTATGTAATAAAAGTGATCTTAGTTCAAGTGGTCTTTAGCAGCCACAATTGTTAAATTTAAACAAACAAGAGAACTAAGATCATGACAAATTTAGCAGAAAAATTAGATTTTAGCGGTCATACGATAAGCTGTGGCATCGATGTGCACCTCAAAAGCTGGACTGTTTCACTCTATTTAGGGAAACAGTACCTGAAAAGCTTCGTCCAGTCACCTCCATCTGTTGAAGGGCTGTGGAATTTTCTTTCAACTAATTATCCACAAGCGCACTACGAATGCGCTTACGAAAGCGGTTTCTGTGGATTCTGGATACAGCGTGCTTTTGCTGCCCGGTCCGTAAACTGTATTGCGGTGAATGCTGCAGATGTTCCCCGGACGGATAAGGGCACCAAGAACAAAAACGACAGGAATGATTCCAGGCGGATAGCCGAAGCACTTCAGGCCGGGCAATTGGAAGGGGTTTATGTTCCTGACCCCGAACTTGAAGCCGACAGGCAGCTGGTGCGGCTCAACGAGCGATATAGTAATGACCTTACCAGGTCAAAAAACAGGATAAAGGGCCTTCTTCGTCTGATGGGGATTGAGATACCGCAGAGATTCGCAAAGGCCAATTGGAGTAAGGCATTTGTGGCATGGCTAAAAGAGGCCAGCTGTGGAGAGCCGAGCGTTCGCATCGTGCTGGACAGGCAGCTTTCTATAATGGAAGCCATCAGAACCCAAAAACTGGATACACTAAGAGAGATGCGGAAACTAATGGGTAAAGCACGCTATCATACTATCTCAAGGCTACTTTGCTCTATTCCGGGGATAGGCCCCGTAACAGCAGCTGTGCTGATTGTTGAAATCGGTGATATCTCCCGTTTTGAAAAATTCGACAGGCTCAATTCATTTGTAGGGTTATGCCCAATGCAGCATTCCACAGGCAAGAACGACAGAAAGGGAAGCATAACCACAAGACAGCACCGTCGCCTGAGGTATATGCTTGTCGAGGCTGCCTGGGTAGCAGTAAGAACAGATCCGGCCCTTACAATATGCTATAGCAGATGGACAGCAAGGGTTGGTGCCAGACGGGCCATAATCAAGATAGCGAGAAAACTGCTTTCCAGGGTAAGGCATGTCTGGAATGACCGGGCACCATATGTGAGCGGGCTTGTGAAATAAATAACAAAACTAGCTGTAAAGATATGATAGACTGCTTTCTAAACCATGCAGGGGGTAAACCTGCTTTAATCAGTGTGCGGCTATCTTTTAACCTGAGTTATTAATAAATACTTGCGGCAAATTTAAGACCGCTAATAGGAGGATATAGCTAAGTTTTATACCTTTATAAAAAAAGCTTCTGAGAGGCGTTAATTTAACTAAACAGATGCCGGAAATTCTCAGGACAGGGAACCTCTTTTGCCAATAAAAAAAGAAAAAGCTTCCAAAGCCACTTGAAAAGAGTTTTATTCATAGGAGGTTTA
>NZ_QNQU01000067.1 GCF_003315595.1 Pedobacter miscanthi
TCCGATAACTCCTATGTTTACAATGTTTAATTTAGTAAACATAAAGTGAAAAGGATTGAGAGTAGACCGATGGCTAAATAACTCATGAAGTATATTGACCGATAGATATTACCTCTTTCCTTTTTATCTCTTAGAGTTTGAACAGAATGTAAGGAATTATGCATGTCATAATATCCAGGATATCCAACCAGGAGAAAAAACGAAGGGGGATTCATCACTTTATAATTAAACTTAAAATGATGAAAAAAATATTAAAGGAAGTATTAGGTGTAGATATTGCGCAAAAGGAACTGGTAGTTACTGTTGGCAGAATGTTCGATGATTTGAGTATTGATCTCTATGCGCATAAAGTTTTCAAAAACAATGAGGCTGGTTTTGTAGCTTTATTAAATTGGATAAAAAAACTTACAAGTAATGAATTTAAAGTTCGTTTTGTAATGGAAGCTACTGGTATCTATCATCAAAAATTTGCCTTTTACCTCTATAATCATGGTCGTGAAGTAACTATTGTTCTGCCAAATAAAATCAGTAATTACATTCGAACACTTGAAAACAAAACCATAACAGATAAAAGTTGTTCTGAGGCGATTGCACAGTTTGGATTGGAAAGAAATCTTGATCAATGGCATAAGCCTAAGAAAATCTTTCATAAGCTTCAACAACTTACAAGAGAGCGTGATCAGATTGTAAGTGAACGGGTTACTGTAAAGAACCAGGTCCATGCCGAGAAGTCTGAAGTGGAGCCGAATGAACGCAGCCTGCAACGACTTAATGAAAGGATTTATCTGTTGAATAAGCAAGAGAAAGAAATAAAAGCTGATTTGGAGATGATTGTTAATGGTGATGTTAATTTAAACACAGAAATAAAACGTATCTGTAGTATAACAGGAATTGGGAAACTTACCGCAATAATTGTTTTGGCTGAAACAAATGGGTTTGAGCTGATCAGAAATAAAAAGCAACTTACAAGTTATGCCGGTTTGGACGTGAAAGAAAAACAATCAGGAACATCAGTAAAAGGGAAACCAAAAATATCGAAGAAGGGAAATAGGCATCTTAGAAAGGCAATGTATTTACCTGCCTTAGTAGCTGTTAAACATGATAAAAAATTTGGAGAAATCTATCTTAGAATAGTTTCAAAAGATGGAATTAAAATGAAAGCACTTGTAGCAGTTCAAAGAAAGCTATTAGAAATGGTACATGTGATTTATAAAAACAAACAAGAATATCAAAAAGAATACTCAGCTTTAAAAGAAAGTAGCGCACTAAACCTAAAGGATCAGGACGCTACACTGGCTAGTTCTTGACTGCCTACGAAACAAAAATAAAATATTTTATTTGGAAATTAACACAGAATCTATCGGA
>NZ_QNQU01000068.1 GCF_003315595.1 Pedobacter miscanthi
GAAACCCAAAGCAAAATAATTAACAACTTAAAATCTCAAATTAAGTGTGTGCTTAAAGGTCTGCAAGCAAAAGGCAGCACAAGGGGCTGGAGAAATTTTTTTCTGCGCGAAATACTTGTGGAGCGAAATGAACGAAACGTTGCTAAAAATGCTGTGTTTTCCGTATCAGTAAGCAAAGGTCTAATTAACCAAATTGAACATTTAGGAAGATCCTTTGCTGCAAAGGACACATCAAACTATAACGTAGTTCACAATGGTGATGTTGTCTACACGAAAAGTCCAACTGGGGAGTTCCCCTACGGTATCATAAAACAAAGTTTTCAAAACAAAAAAGTAGCAGTTTCACCATTATATGGTGTTTATATTCCTAGAAGTATATATATTGGAAATATTATTCATTATTATTTCGATAATCCAATTAGTGCAAATAATTATTTACATAGCTTGGTACAAAAAGGTGCAAAAAATACCATCAACATTACCAACTCCAATTTCCTCAATAACAAAGTAAATCTTCCTACGTCTCAAAATGAAATTATCTCTATTGCCAAAACTTTAAATCTCATCACCGAAAAAATCACGTTAGAAGAGAAACTTTTGTATCACCTTAAGTGTCAAAAAAAATACTTCTTGCAGAATCTCTTCATATAAATAAATTTGAGAGAATATGTTGCTTTTGGTATTTATAACTGCTCAAAATTTTTTTTTCAACCTCCAGTTTGGACTCCATTAAAGTAAAAACTTCTGCGATTTTCGTTTGTTCATCATATGACGGAACAGGAACAGTGAATTGAGTTAAGACTTCTTTAGTAATTGTTTTTATTATCCCACCTGGTGCTTTTTCTTTTTCAACTTCAAAAAGCAAAAATATGGCATATTTAAAAAAATCGATGTTTATATCTCTCTGGAAAGACTGAAAAATTAACAATGTGCGATCAATATAGGCATCGAAGTCTGTTTTTGCTACACGTCCAATTGAACCTTGTATTGTGAGGATTAAAGTTCCTTTTTTTGCAAACACACTTTGCTCTGTAGCCAATTGGCTGATTTTGTTTTTTGTTTTGTTCTTTAAACGCATATTCTCCCCAACATCAAATACTTGAATAAATGGAAATCCTTCAGCTTGATCATACCATTTTGGCAAACCGTATGGTTGTGGAAAACTTCCCCTTCGGAATGTTGCAATATTTCCCAATTTCTCGATTTCCCATTTAGGATAGTCTTTCCCATTTTTGTCTTTAAATGTAATCTCACTAGAAAGAAGTTTGATGACCAGGTTCTTAAATTGAGTTTCTAAATCTTCAATTATTTTGCTTTGGGTTTC
>NZ_QNQU01000069.1 GCF_003315595.1 Pedobacter miscanthi
ACCCAAAGCAAAATAATTGAGGAGATTAATGTCCTAAAAAAAACTTTTTATAGAAGAATATTACTTTCGCAAGAGTTACGGTTTAAAGATGATAATGGAAGAGACTTTCCCTATTGGGAAAATCATTTGCTTGGAGATTTAGGAAGTGTAAAGATGTGTAAAAGAATATTTAATGATGAAACCTCAGCGGAAGGTGAAATTCCTTTTTTCAAGATTGGTTCGTTTGGGAAGAAACCAGATGCATTTATTTCCAGAACGAAATATTTAGACTACAAAGAAAGATTTTCATACCCTAAAAAGGGTGATGTTTTGATATCAGCCGCGGGAACAATTGGCAGAACGGTTATTTACAATGGAGAAGATGCATATTATCAAGATTCAAATATTGTTTGGATCGATAATGACAATAAATTGGTAACCAATGACTTTCTTTACCATATCTTACAAATTGTAAACTACAATACGGAAGGTGGTACGATTCAAAGATTATACAATAATATTTTAAAGCTAACAAAGTTCAAATCTCCGTGTATTTCAGAACAAAATAAAATAAGTAAATTTTTATTCTCTATTAATTCGAAAATTCAAGTTGAAACGAGGGTATTAAAAAAACTAGAATTGCAAAAAAAATTCTTGATGCAGGAATTGCTGATTTAGTCATTAGCTAATTTGTTGTGAATGCGCTCAATCTACGCCTGCTTTACAATTCCTATTTAACAAATATTTGCTGTAGTAAAAATTTCTTTTGTTTTTCAAGCCTTGAAAGGATACTATTTTCAATTTCAATTTTCGAATCTAGCTTGAAAAGAAAATTTGCAATAACATCTTGTTCTTCGACTGTAGGAATCTCGACAACTATTTGTTCAATTGTACTTTTTGACAAACTTGGTACACCTGACGCTTCATTGTATTCGAACCAGTTAATTGTTTGAAAAAGGTGAAAAATGTATTTGGGCCTTGAAAAGTTGAAAGAATGTGTATAAAACAGCGTATCCACAGTCCATATTTTACCGTTAAAATACATTGGCTTATCTATAGTACCTTTCCGCCCAATGCAAACTGTTTCACCATTGTGAAGGAAGTCATCAACTGAAATCATAAATCCACCAGTGCCAAACACAGGAATTGTTCCTGCGTTCAGATGTTTGTAATCTTTGCCGCTGCCTATCTTTAGAATTTCGCTAATCTTTTTTTCGTTCCAGGTTGGATATTCATCTAAACCGTCTTTGAATCGCATACTTCTTTTGAGTAATCTACTTCTTAGAGTTTTAATTAAGGATTTATAATGTAAAAGTATTTTGCTTTGGGT
>NZ_QNQU01000007.1 GCF_003315595.1 Pedobacter miscanthi
CATTCCCCTTCAAACCCCGGAAATCTCAAATTTGGAACATTAGCTACGGTTTTTCTTTTTACTTTCATTTTAATATTTTATATCTTACCAGAATACATTGAGGATTGAGAAAGCTAAAAAACTAGGCCAAGCTCTTTAAAATATTCATTAATTTCCTTGTCCAATTCTGCACGTTTTGCCTCCAACAGTTTAATCTCGGACATTACTGTCTGTATATCGATTTCTTCTTCAGCTTCATAGGTATCAACATATCTTGGGATGTTTAAATTGTAATCATTTTCTTCAATCTCTGTTAACAATGCACAATAGCTATACTTTTCTATCACGGATCTGTTATGATAGGTATCCACGATCATATCAATATGTTCATCCCTGAGTACGTTTTGGGTTTTGACTTTCTCAAATCCTTTACTCGCATCAATAAACAAAACATTATCAGGATGTTCCTTACATTTTTTAAATACCAAAATACAAGTTGGAATGCTTGTACCATAAAAAATATTAGCAGGTAGCCCAATTACCGCATCGAGATAATTTTTCTGCTCAATTAGGTGCTTCCTGATATGAAGTTCAGCAGCCCCCCTAAACAGAACACCATGGGGCAATACAACAGCCATAATACCATTCTCAGCCAAGTGATAAATCATGTGCTGAACAAAGGCGAAATCAGCTTTACTAGAAGGTGCTAATTTACCATACTGGCTAAAACGGTCATCACTCAGGTGAAGTGGGTTTGCACTCCACTGTGCAGAAAACGGTGGATTGGCAACAATGGCTTCAAACTTGTGATCGATGTGCTGGGGATATTCCAAGGTATTCTCCTGTTTAATATCAAACTGCCTGTAATGAACGCCGTGAAGGATCATGTTCATCCGGGCAAGGTTGTAGGTTGTTCTATTCATTTCCTGTCCATAAAACATAGCAACATCCTTCACCTCCCTGGCCACACGGAGCAATAACGATCCGGACCCACATGTTGGATCGTAAACGGATTTTAGTTTATGTTTTCCTGTGGTTACGATTTTCGCAAGTATTTTGGAAACTTCCTGCGGAGTGTAAAATTCACCTGCTTTTTTCCCGGCACCACTGGCAAATTGTCCGATAAGATATTCGTATGCATCGCCAAGAACATCAAGTTCGGAATGATCAAGTTTGAAGTCAATTTTATCCAAATGACTTAACACTTTTGAAATGATAGTATTTCTAGCTTCTGCAGTCTTACCTAGCTTAGTACTGTTAAGGTCCATGTCTTCGAAGAGGTTGTCAAAATCCTCTTCACTATCTGTTCCCATAGTGCTCAATTGTATATTGATCAACACTTTCTGAAGATCACCAAGTATAAAAACAGCATTGGTTTCTTCGAAAATCTCATCCTCATATACTCCGCCCATGCCTCGTTTTGCCAATTGCCCGAACAGCTCTTCTGGTTTAAGAAAATAACCTAGCTTTGCTAACGCCTCTTCCTTTATCGCTTCTATATACTCATCATATTCCTTTAATTTTGAAGAAATATCCTTGAAAAAAATCTTATCCTCTTTTAAAATTTCATTGGCAAAGATCTCCATTTTCTCGCTCAGGTATTTATAGAAGATAAAACCTAAGATATAATCCCTGAATTCGTCAGCATCCATCTTTCCACGGAGTGTATTGGCAATATTCCAGAGCTGCTGTTCGAGTTGTTTCTTCTGATCCTCAGACATATATACGGTTAATATTATTAAAAATTATTTTAGCTAATATGCGACTTTTAATATCGATTAACATACTCTTTTATTCCAAAATCTTCCGGAAATATTTAAGACATTAAGTTTATAAATTAAATCTTCTTAAATAATTGGAAAAGCGCTCTGATCGTTATTCACCTGCTGCCACACCGATGATACAGGCCGCGATACGTTTGTCAATATCTTTACCAAGAACACAACGCTCAAGCATACCTAAAAGCTGTGGCACATCAAACTCCATATTCCTATATTCACCTTTTAGATTGGCAAGATTAAGAATCGTTCTCTTTCTCCTGTTATTTTCCCTTTTAAGTTTGAGCGCCGGTTGCAGAATCTGAATCCACTCCTCGGCCAGCCTTTCATAATCAACAGCCTCATCAGAACTGCCATTCATAGCACCGATCATTTCCTGATAGGCCGACCCTTCTTCACTGTCGATCTTCTTATTTTTCAGTTTCATGGTCAGAATATATTCCGCCACCTCCAGCGCACGCCTTTTTTTTGGTGGCAACAGTTCGCGCTCCTTACTTTGAAAAAGACTGACATAATGCTCCAAACTATTTTGATCCCACGATAACCCCTTAGATTCCCCCATAATATTGTCCCTGAGCTTCTGGCAGACATCAGGATAATCCGTATGGATATCACCCAGCTCGTCAATAAAGTACCATCGGGGACTTTTGTTTTTGTCCCCCCGTAATGCAATAAAACACCAGTTGCGCTCACCTTGGATAAAACTGACCTTTGTTTTAACCGCTGAAGATACATTCGTAAACTGATCATAAAGTTCTTCTTTAATAATTGCAGTTTTCCCTTCCTTTAAATTGATTACAAACTGGAAACTATCATGAATACCAGTCCAAGATTCGTCCTTATCAACAAATTCCTTGAATTCCTTTATTAATTCCTTCGTACTCGACAGCTTCTCAAATTTCCTTCCCTTAAGCTCCTCCGGCAGGTCAAAGTTTGCACCATATATCTGCTCAACAATATTATTGGTTTCAAAAAGCCGTTCATCTGTTTTCATGGCATATTCATCGGAATCTACCGCCCAGTAAATATCTATAAACTCATGCATGCTATCCATTCTATCCGCCCTGCCGATACGCTGCTCGACAACCCTTAGCACACTGGGCGTATCCAAAAGAAATACGCATGAAGCCCGTTGGAGGTCAACACTCTCCGACATTTTATCCGAACACAGTGCAATACATTTCCCGCCGACATCCGAGTCCAGTCTAAAAATATCAAGTACCTTGCCGCTACCAGCGTCTGTCTCACTCCCTGAGGCTACCAGAATCTTACTGGCCGGGTAATTTTCTTCAAACAGCTTCCTCAGATAGTATAGCGTAATTACCGCACTGTCAAAAGCCAGGATATTTTCATGGACGGCGGAAATACGGATCAGCTCTTCAACTTTCCCAAGCTCGCGGTTATTGGACAACCGCTTTGCCAATTGGGAGATTTTTTCATAAACACCATATTCCTGCCGGCACGCCAATTGATAACTTTCCATGTCGGTCAGCCATTCCGGAAAATATTCACTTTTGAATTTTTGATGCCGGAAGGGAAGCTTCCCAGACTCCATGATCCTTTCTATACTACCCAGTTTATCTCCCGAGTCATTGCTTTTTCCCTCAAAGCCAAATTCATCCATGGCCTTTTTTGTTCCCTCTATATGCTCGATCAATGCCACCTTCGATGACCTTAACCTCGCCCTTACCGTGTAGATTGATAATTGTTTACCACCGTGAAGCCTTTGATCTATTATAGACTTAAGGCTTTCATCACTTGACACCTCATAATTCGGAAGATGGAATTTAGTCAGATAAGTAATCCCTTTAATCTGTTTTGCCAGCTCATTTATCTCTTTTACTATTGCTTTATCCTTGTCGGACTCCTTGGTAAAATAGATTTTTTCCTGTTGGCGCGGAAACTTGCAGGTAGCTCCAAGCCTGTTGAGATATTTTTTTTCATCTTTTTCGATCTCCCTGTTCAATGCCTTTTTTGTTCTTCTGACCGTAAATTTGCTGATAAATTTCCTGAGGCTTTTGATGTTTTCAGGCCTGTTCCCCAGATAAGGCTTGAGAACCAATTGCTGATAGATTATAAAATCCTCATCTGTGAGATTATCAACATCCAGCAGGTCGATGAGCCTCAGGATATCTTCAACCTTCCTGCTTATCGGAGTTGCTGTCACCAATATTTTATAGTCCGCCTTATTATCTTTGATCAAATGCGTGCGGTTTGAATCAGCCGAAAGGTAGTTATGGGCCTCGTCTATGACCAAAATATTGGCCAGATTAAGATCTTCAATAAGTTTTTTCCTATTCTTTCCCGATGAGTTACTGAGTAAACCATGTGAAATCTGGGCGTGGTTGATCCTATTGAAAGCTTTGAATTCCGAAGCCCATTTATCCAACACCAATGGAGGACAGACAATCAGTGATTCAGTCCTGTAATTTCTTCCGATATCATATAGCCAATGTTGCAATGACAATACCAAAGAAGTACAAAGTTTGGTTTTCCCAGCCCCCGTTGGATCCGCGATAAGCACATTGGAATGGCTCTGAAGTATGGAAATTGCCTGGGCAAGCCCTTTCCACTGAGTCGGCCAAAGTTTGGTAAGCTCCAGCTTACTGATAATATCCTTGTATTCATTAAGCCAGCTGCCTTCCAAAACCTCAGCAATCGCGCGTGCCAATGCCTCCTGCCAGCTCACCTCGTTGATCAGATCTTTTAGCAGCTCTATTACTTTTTCATTATACGGCAACGAATCATCATAGTAGCTATCTGCGATCAGCTTGATATCACGATATTGCTGTTGTTCAAAAGGATTTTTATCATCATTTTTTACCCGTATGTTTGCTTCCTCCTGGGTTGTTAGTCCATTATGGCTAAAGTTCGATGAACCCAGCATGGCATAGTTATCACCTACATAAATCTTGGCGTGAAGTTTATCCCTAAAGCGGAATGCTATTAGCCCGCGGTTGATTTTATCAATAAGATGCATTACTGCACCTCCTTGCATAATGGAAAGGCCATGTTTTAACCAATAGTCTTTAATTTCTTTGTCAAGGCCAAGTCTCTGATATTTCTTGCGCCCCTTTATGTTCGGCTCAAATCCTATAAGTACTCTTACAAGACGGTTATTTTTGAAATCTTTGCTACCGAACAGGTCAATAAGATTTGAGAGGGAAGTGAATCCTGTAACAATGATATATTCCGCGCTGTCTTCAATATCTGGGTATATAACATTCCGCACAGTCCTTGACGGTGACTTAAGATTCAATGGAAATACATCCTGATCAGGCCATTTTGGCTTGTCAAAATCCATCGTAAACTGTAGGGTGTTTTGACTACCATCTAAACTCGGACACATACTTTGAGATTAATTATAGATATATAAATCTAATAAAAAACTTTAAATACACCTACGCACGCGAAGAAAAAGCGGGCACCATATGTTTGCACCAACAGTAACTTTCACCTAAATTTACAAAAGATAAAAATGCTCAAATCCAAATACACCAGGAAAGAAGTAGACAAAGTGTCCCAGTTCCTCCAAAACTACATGGCCCAATCAGCTATACATTCCTTAACTGCCGATCAGGCAGCAGAACTTCTCGCCAAAAACTCCGTCCTAAGAAACGATATCGGACCAAAACCGGGGTTTAACTTCAGAGAAATGCTCCGCCAGGGCCGCGAGGGGAAAATTGAAAAGGTTGCTGGAGCTTTCCAGCTTCGACCTAAAACTAAGTGGACAATCAATCTGATTGACAAGTCAACATTAAATAAAACAATTCCAACCAGATGACCTTTCCCCTCCCCCAACGTCCCGGACTTCCGATCGCTCTACTGGCTGCGAGTTTCAACAACACCTCCGCAACCTATAAATATTACTGGCTGTTATCCATCCTATCCGAACTGGAAGAAGGAAACACCGTAATACCAAAACACCGCCTTTTTGCAGGCATGGTTTCATCCGCTTGATATACAGTAAATTATTTTCATATATCTTTTGGCAAACAGGACCAGCTGCAGCGTGCCATCAGCCAGATCCGAGAGCTGGAAGGGATTACCATCGATGAAAAACAGCAGGCCGTTAAACGTAAAATTATCGGCAGCCTAAATCCATTAACAGCCAAAGCAATCCAATATTTTGACAACGAAGTTCCCCACCGGCACCTAAGTCCATGGTTTCCAGAATCCAAAGGAAACCGTTCAGAAATTCACCGACGTTCGACAAATTTCGAAAACAACTGCCCATACGCCCTGGATGAACAGCAACTAACAATAAACCCGCTCTGGCAAGCCTACCTCGTGGAACATGCAGGTATTTTAAAGGCATTCTGTTACTGGCACCTCAGCCTTTACCTCCAGAAACACAATCCCAATGTTCCAGACATCCCCAATAAACTGATCAAACCAGCAAAAAGGAACAGCCTATTGAACCAGCGCAGGTTCTGGAACATCGTTATTGACCATACCGGTCCCCTGAATTGCATCTATACACAAAAAAAGCTTATCCATGGCAACTTTGCCATCGAACATTTTGTTCCCTACGCTTTTGTTTCCCATGACCTCATCTGGAACCTGATCCCAGCCGATCCATCTTTCAACAGCCGCAAGAATGACAGGCTTCCAAGGATTGAAGATTACTTTGATGGATTTTATCAGCTACAAAAAACAGCAATCAAAGTGATGAGTAAAAATTATCCCAAAGAACCAATAATGGATGATTACCTAAGTATATTTCCAAAAGCCAATGCCCATCAATTGTCTGAAACAGATCTGAAAGGAAGATTTTTAGAGAATATCCAGCCGCTGCTTACCATAGCGAACAATAATGGTTTTGAGTACATGAGAATACATGTTTCTTAATTCGAGTAAGAATAAAAAATATATTTTCTCCCCATGTCAGGAAGAGCCGCGGCATCATTTTGGAACAAAAGGTACAGAAGGTGATCCGATCCATAGGGAACAGCTAAAACAAAAAAAAATCCATTTGAACTTATCTTTGCTAAACATTCTAAAGGAGTTGCAAGATTAAATTGCCCACCATCCCATGATCAACCCGGCATTACTATCATTGCCTTTCTATCTGGATGGTCTAATAGATCACGATCATTAGTGACTATAATCCATCCATTTTCATTACTCAATTCTAAAGTATGATTATCAAAAAATTCGGCATGGAAACAATTTTTCAATATGTTATTCAAATTAATTGTTTCAAATTTATCTTGTTGTGGAGTGGCTATCTCACAGATTTTACCAATAGTTGATGTTATAAATTCGATACTTTCCTTATATTCATTCGTAGGCCGATAATCTTTTTTGATCTTAAAGGTTGAAGAAGATTTTTGTTCCCTAACCCAATCATCAAAACTAAATCCTAGAGTAACATGAAAAAACTCCGCTACTATAAAAGATGTTATAACAAGCTTTGCATTTACCCTCTGACAATTTTCTATAAACTTCCCTATTGACTCCTGAAGTTTTAGCTGGGTAGAACCAATTGGTGAGAATAGATAAACCCACATATTAGTATCAATTATATATGAGTGGCTTCCCTTTGGTTCGAAATCTTTGAGAGCAGTAAAATTTTTAGCCATTTATTCTTTCGTTGATGTTTCCTTCAAAGTCTGCCGGATTAGCAAAATATATCTTGGCCGTATCCGTAACTTTTTTCAAAAGCACAGCATCACTTTGGGATATCCACTTAATCTTTAATTTGTCACGAAGAAGTTCGGTAGAAAACTCAGCATATAATTGTCCGATCGCTGAATTTAAAAATGCAGTAGTCATCAATTCCATGCCGGTAAAATCTAAAATCACTGTCTCCTGATCAATGAGCGCCTGTTTAATCTTTTCGTGAACACTTTCCCCCTTTGATGGCGCAATTGCTGTGTTGCCATCTATCACTTGACTAATCATTAAATCCATATCACTAACTTAGTTAAAAAATATCATTTATATCAATTTCACTTGATAATACGTAAAAATTAGAATCTTTGAGCCTAAGCTTGATTGTTACTATAGTTCCTGGGAAATAACCATCTAGCTCATACTCTTTATTATAGCCATCTAAAAACTCAACAAATCCATCTCCTGAGACAATTTGTAAGCTCCCATGATTGAGAACAACTAACGATTGTAATAGTTTTAGCCCAATCCCTCCTGTTGTATTAACTTTTGTAGTATTACCATCTTCCAGCGCCCATAAAATAGTTTTATTACCCGACAAGTCAGCTTTTAAAAACGCGTTCACATTTGCTCCTATTGTCCGTCCCATATCTGAAAATGTCACTGAAACTTCAGGTATCTCTTTATTCGGGAAAATCTGGCCACAAACATACACATTTTCACATTCTCCATGTGTCAACGCATTTACACAAACTTCAAAAAGAGCAACAAGAACTCTCTTTCTTGCTTCGTTGCTCATCAAGGGCATATCCGGTTTATTGAACAATTGATCGTTGAAAAAGTCTTTCGCTTCTTGTTCATTCTCATTAATACCTATTTTTTTATAGGGTATAGTTAATGAATCTTCAGATATTGGTATATCACCGAATGTGTCTAAAAATTTATTTTTTGTGAACGCCTGATGTACATGGCGTTGTAAATTGCGTAAAAAAACTGTGTTTCTGCGAGCTTTTACGTCGTCCAGTATGGTTCCTAAAGCGGAGCATAAATTTCCATCAAACCATTTTGTATCACTAAAGTCCAGTATTACACTGCTATCTTCAAGAAGATAGGTGTCCAAGGCTAAGTTAGATATGAAATCATAACCTAACGTATTACCACGAACCCGAATTGGTACCTTTATAACATACGGCTTATCAGTGATTTTCATTAATCTTTAATTTATCATTCATCTGAAACTTTCGCGTTCCGTCAATATATTTAATATATTAAAATGTTAGAACTTAATTATCTAAGTTCGCTAAAAACCGGAGGACAACATGAACATGATTAATGGTAGAAAATAATTATAATATTTCCTAAAGGAGAGTGATCTTCCAGCTCTATTTTGTTAATAAACTTCTACAAGTTCGTTACAAATCACGTTTATCTATGTATTAAAATGTCATCTTTTCGATGCTTATTACCGCTTTCTCTTTCATTGCTTTAGAATATTCAAAATCTAAACAACTACTAATCGATCTACATCTTAAAACCTTACTTCCGATATCACTACCCAAATTCTTTCCTACTTTTGATTTATTGCAAACTTATCTCCCCATACCTTTTGCCAATTTGTGTTGGATGTTGATTGTCTAGTGAACTTAAAGTAACTCTTTTGGAAATACTTTCTTAATAATATCCTTTGCCTTTTCGTTCGAAGCTAAATGTTTTAAACTATAATCGGTAAGACTCTGAATTTTCATATGCCGACTGGTCAACTTTTTCAGTCCCTTGTTGTTGTAAATACTGATGGCACGGGAATAATCCTTGCTTATTATGATATTCTCGATCAAAGACAGTCTTTCGCTAAACCATGCTTCTATCTCAATCTTAACCTTGAATTCTTCGTAGTTAGCATGCACCTCTTTCATATTCTTCCCATCGTGAATATGCGAATCTTTAAAATAATCATTTATCCTACTCGAAATATATTTTGACGCTTGCATAATTTTATCTTTTTCAAGTTCATTCAATACACTTTCCTTTAATCTTTCCAAATCTGCATTATCAACATAAAGTTTTTCAGAAATATCTTTTAGGAAATCCTCTTGCAGAAATATGTTTTCAATTTCTGCCATTTGAAAGCTATAGACATCGTATTTGGCGTATCTGCCTAGTACCTCTGGATCGTGGTAATCGGAATCAATAATCCCATATGCACGGGTATTGACAATGGGAATCTTATTATAAGCTTTAGTAAAATTTATTACGTTACGACAGCTCTCTACTGGTACTATTGTGTACTGAGGAAACAAAATCTTAAACACTTTTTCATCTATATGACCTTTTTCGCTTTCACAAAAAAGAATGTTCTTTCTACTGCCTAAGAGCTCAAAAAAAAGACTTTCCGGAATTTCATTATTTGGTATTTCCTGTATGTCCCATTTAGATGGATAAGCAAAAGATTTAAGCCAGACTTTTTTTGCATCTGTCCGGCTTGTTGCAAAGTCCAAGTCATGGGTCAGATAAATAAAAATGCAGTCCTTTCTACATGCTTCCAGTTGATCCCAAAGTTTTGTGATGACAGTTTTGTGAAGGTACATTTCAGGTTCATCAATAATCACAAAACCATCCTTTGGTGCTTGAATGACCTGACAAATTAAGTATAGAGAAGATTTTTCCCCCTCACTCATTTTGATTGGTTCATAGGTCTGATCATTTTTCACGTGTACCCTCAGATTAAGATCCTCACTCAATTCCAATGAACGGTAGTCAAATATTGTGTTCCAGATTTTAAGTGCTGTTTCTAGCTCAGAATGACATGAATTTACAAAACTTTGACCGCCAACCGAAGTTTGATAATAATTCAGCGCATTTTTGTAATGTTTTGCGATCAAGTTTCCTAACACGTATCCAAACTCTTCTTTGATTTCAAGGAAATCTTCGAAATCCTTAAAGGTTCTGGATTTTTTGTTCATAGCAACCCACTTCTCTTCAGCAACTTTATGGGATGGCAAACTGTCAAGCTCGGGAATAAACAGAACTCTTTGGGCGGAAATAACCAGGCCATTGTGATTCAGATTTTCTCTCAGGCTATTAGCAAGTGAAGTTTTACCGCTACCATTAGCGCCGATTGCTACAATGTTATCGCTAAAATAATTAAGTTGTCTAAAAAAATTCAGGTTGAATTCAAGTTTTTCAAACGCACTTTTGGCTTCACTGATGGTAGCGTTTAGGAGGCTATCGATGAAGGTCTGACTTTCCAATTGGTTTTCTGTCATCTGAGGCACTAGTTCGATAAACTCATGAAAACTAGACTGAATAGTCTTCATATAGTTATAGTTATTGCCCTGTTTATTTAAAACGATAAAGTAATCTACGCAGAGATTATTCCAGTTTTGTATATCTTCTAAGTATGCATGTAGTGGGTCGGCATGATATAACAGATCGTAATATTGTTTTATTCTATTGCGTGCGATGGTTAGGTCAATTGTCATATTGAGAGGTAATAATTGCTAACATACCGATTTTAATTCGCATAATCAAAGTCTTAAAAAGCGGACAAGAATTTTGAGTTTTTCTATTTTAATCTGTTGTTAAAATGTGCTTTATCGACAAAGAAGATGGATCATATGGCTTGATTTCCGCTTTGGTGTATTCGGTAAGCTCATATTCTCTTTTTTTTCTTTACTCAAAAAAGTATTTATATTATTCTATCAGAACTTTTATATGTCTCTTATAAATATTTCATTATGTTACTACAGCTTCATTCCCTCCAAACTTGATTTATCAAAGACTGCTATTCAAATTATCTTTTGAAATGACATCAAGCTTCCCTGTCAGGGACAGACGCGGCATCCTTTTGGAACAAAAGATATAGCAAATGGCCCGGCCCGCAGGGGACAGCCAAAAACAATCTAAATTCGTTCCTATTGGAACAAACCCAACTACTAATCCCATGAAACCCGCCAACCTAGTCCTCACCTCCCCCTATTCCTCCACCGCATAAAATCCTCAAACTCCTTCCTCCGCCTCCTCCCCTTATCCCTGTTCCAAAAGACAGCAACCACAAAAAGCACCCAGCACCCTTTAGCCATAAACACCAATAAAATCGAAACCGGGTACTTAGCCCCAAACGAACCGAGCATACAGCAGAAGCTAACAAAAACAGTCAATATAAATTTCCCGAACCAGTTCATAATAATATGAATTAAACAAAATCAATCAACAGGGAATCTATCCCATTTACTCCAGCCGAAGAAATTAACCAACCAAAACCAAAACCCCAAGTCAACGTGGTGAAACAGGTGATTACCGTGGTGAAATGGATTCCGGGCAGCATAAATAATTGCCATTTAATAAAAAAACTCTTTAACCCACAGTCTGGATACCCAACAAGGGCAAGCAGGCATTAAATGACCGCCCTTCAGGAAACCGATTGCATCAAATCAAACCAAATCCCGCAGTATGTGACAATGGCCACGGAAAGCAGGCCAAAACCCGCAGTAAACCTGTTAAACAAATAAAAATTAGCCGCAGTATCCTATATCTTCACCTAACAGATTACAAATGCTGAAAACACCAAACCAAATGAAAACAACCAACAGAAAAAAAAAATAACCCAAATAAAAACAAACCGGTTTGTTTTTATTTGGAAATAATTTAAATTGCATCGTCAAAACTTACGAACGCGACTGTTTAAGTTTACCAGGTTATCGATTTCGAAAATAAGGACCGGCTTTTTTAATATTACAGCCAAAGATTATTAATGAGCCACCTGCAATGCCGTAAGCCCGCTACCCACCTTTTTAGAAGGTCAAGGAAAAATAACGTACCGGCCGGTCACACTTTTCAAAATCATATCCCACCGGATAATCCCGAACAGCCCAGCGTAAGTAGAGATATTAAAACATTTACAAAAGATAACTACCTAAAAACATGAAAAAAAAGTTCCTTTATTACTCATCGCTATTGCTGCTGTTTACCTCCGGTTGTTATAAAGATGTACCGGTCGATGTTATTATAGATCCCCAGGGCGCGGCCCAGGGAGACGTTGTCGGAAAAGTAACCGTCGGGTACCAGGGATGGTTCTCTGCCCTGGGAGACTCATCACCTTTTAATCAATGGTACCATGGCAACCTGGAAATGTGGCCGGATACCCGGGAATACCAGAACCTGTACACCGGAACGTATTTTGGACAGGACGGGGTACAGGTCGGACCTTTTTACGGAAACCTCGGAAACGGCCAGCCCGCCAAGATGTTCTCCTCCTATGACCAGTCCACGCTGAACCTGCACTTCAAATGGATGCAGCAGTATGGGATCGACTGCGCAGCACTGCAGCGTTTTGGTAATGAAATCGCTCCCGGCGAAGTACTAAAAGCGCAGCGTGACGGCGTTGCCCTGCGCCTGAAAAATGCTGCCGAAACCTATGGACGTAAATTTTATATCAATTATGATCTCTCCGGAACCACGGACCTGGCCGCAATAAAAGCGGATTGGACAAACACCATAGTCGGCCAGCTGAAACTCACCGCTTCAAATGCCTATGCCCGTCAGAACGGCAAAATCGTGGTCTCCATCTATGGGCTCGGATATGCCAGGCACACCACGTCTCCGGCTGATGCGCTGGACCTGGTCAACTGGTTCAAAGCCAGGGGCTGCTATGTGATAGGCTCCTGCCCGGGACAGTGGCGGACCGGAACGGGTGACTCAAGAGGTGACTTCTTAAATGTTTACAAGGCATTCAACATGATATCGGCATGGCCTGTAGGCCGTGCGGTAGATGCCAGTTATGCACCCTGGGTAGAGGGTGACAGGGATTTCTGTAAGGCAAATGGGATAGATTACCAGCCCTGCGCCTACCCGGGCACCGCTTATTCGAACAGCAATGGACAGAACGTTTCACCAAGGAACGAGTTTGCGAGAAAACATGGGGATTTCATGTGGTCACAGTTTGCGGCCTTCAAAAAAGCAGGTGTTCCAAGTGTCTATGTTGCCATGTTCGATGAGCTGAATGAGGCCACCTCGATATTCAAGGTAGCCGAAGATGCATCGATGGCACCGGCCGGAAAATATTTTCTAAACCTGGATGCAGACGGTGTACATGTTTCCTCGGATTTCTATTTAAGGTTAACCAATGACGGTGTAAAAATGATCAAGGGCCAGATTCCCTATACCGAACATGAACCTACCCCTTTTACCGTAAACTAATCTACAGACGCTTAATAGAGCAATTTATCAAAAGCCTTTCAGTACCTGAGAGGCTTTTGATATTTCCACATTGCCCAGGCCCAACGATATTACCCCGGGCTGGCATGGGATCGCAGGAATTTAAAAACACAGCTAGCGGGATAATCCCTGAATGGCAATGCCCCGACCAAGGTCAGTCCCAGGGGGTATCAATCATTGCAGCCAAATTAAAAAAAGGGGCCATAGCAATCTAATATCCATAGCCATTGGCCATTTCCTCCCCGGGATATTTAAAATCACTTTGTCATTGGTGCAGGCGGTCTATCAGGCGATCGGCATGACAAAAAGCTCCCCATTTACACCCTCCGGTGGGATAAGTCCAAATCCTTTTGTTTCATTATCAACATTCACTTTACCCGGTGCCATAATAACTGCTTTCCACCAGGCTGCTGATTACGCAGGTTATTACAAGAAGATCTAAAGCCCCTTAGTGCTCTCTAAGGCGGCTTGATATGAACAGCTCCGCGGAATAATATGCCCTGAACCCATCCGATAGCAACCCTTCCCGTATACCAGTTTCCGGGCAATATTATAGGATATTCCTTAAAGGACAAATCTTCGCCGTTCCGCCATTTTGATTACAGGCTAAAGTATAAACTGTTCCCATACCCTGACCAAACACAAAAGCCCGTTCCAAATTAAAAGGCCAGGCGTTAAGGTAGCCATGCCGCAATTTCAATCGTTGTAAATCAACGCCAGGGGCGATTATACATTCTATCCATAAATGAGTATGATTAATAATACCATATTTAATATTTTTGACAACTTTTAGTCAAGTCAAGTCGTCTATTCATGGAAAAAAAACTGTCACTCTTAATGGGTGTACTGGTGTGCATATGCACATTTTACCCGGTCGAAGGATCCGCCCAGGGTTCAGCTACCGGATGTTATCTGTCATCTACTAAGCGCGTATACACGTTCAATGTTGCCGGAAGCGGATATTACCCGCAGAGTTTTAACACCCCTCTTAGTCCGGACTATTGCAGCTGGACACCTGCTACCGGACCCTCCTGCACAGTTTGCGGTACCGGCGTATCTGTTGTCAACGGGGTTGGATCCTGTACAGGCCCGTCCCCGCAGGTACTTGGGATCGGGGTAAGAAATACATTTACAATGGTACCCTGTCCAATAGATAGGGAAATCCCGCTTATCATGATTGCAGCAACACTTCTTGTAATTTCCCGAAAACGGATGTCCGTGGGAAAAAGGGATAAAAAATAAGGAGTTTTTATTCCAGATGGTTTATACCTACGGTAAACCAACAGGTACTGTAACCCTACAATCGGGTAAAGGAGGAGCACATTCCCTGGATGGCATTTTACCTGAATGAAACGTATGGGACAGAACTAAAAAAGTCCGGTCCGTAATGAATGTCGCGGAAGATAAGCCTGGTTCTGAGCTATACTGATAAAAAAAAGACATCATTCAAAGCCGGCTGCCAGCGAAAGAATGACCGGACAGCATTTTCTGTCCCGAAATAAAATAGTGCAGGAAGCTGAAACTTCCTGCACTATACCTTAAGCCCTGAAGGGATTATACCAATTTCACATTTACGGCGTTAGGCCCTTTTTTGCCATCCTGGACATCAAATGTCACTTCGTCGTTTTCCCTCACATCGTCTTTGAGACCTGAGATATGGACAAAAAACTCCTTGCCTGTTCCCTCTTCCACCACAAATCCGAATCCTTTTGATTCATTAAAAAATTTTACTTTACCTGATGCCATAATAACTGTTTTTCTTAAAGGTGTTTATTCTGCAAGTTATTAAAATAACTTGTAAGTACGTTCCCATTGCCCCAGATTACCTTAACGGGAGGTCAAATAAACAAGGAGGTGATGAGTGGGTGTCAAAATCACGTGACAACCGAAATAAAAGCCGGATTTAACCCAGCTTATTTTTTGAAATATTTAATTTCGTGTATGCTTAAACACGTTTTTTTAGCACTCCTTCTATTTTTCACATATATAAAGGCGGACGCGCAGCTGCGTTACAATAGATTGGCAGATAGCCTGTATGCTGCAAAGGCTTACGATCTGGCAGCACGCTATTACCAGCTTTCGGGAAAGGCAAGTGATTTTTCCCGGGCAAAACAAGAAGCTTTTTACAATGCGGCATGTTGTTATGCTTTGCAGGGAAAGGCAGATAGTGCAATGTTACTGTTGAAACTATCCGTCAAACTTGGCAATGATAATGCCGGGCATATCAAAGAAGATTCCGATTTGTACCAGCTGCACAAACGTGCCGATTGGCAAAAAGTGATTGCAGGTTTGCATCCACGGATAAAAAGCACCCATGATCCGGCCAAGGCCCGGTTAATCACCTCCGACATCCACCGTTTTTGGGATGCTTACGACCGTGCACAGAAATATACAGCCAACCGTTTAAACATCTACCGCAAATATTATATCCAGCCCGGCACACCAGGCCTGCAGGATTATTTTACCTATAAGATATTTGAACTGAAATATTTCGTTATGGGACATGATAAGCGCCCAAATTTCTATGCAGCCATCCGCAAAAACACCTATGCGGTAGAGCAACAGAAACCACAGATGATGGCCAGCTTCATCAAACTGAAAGAGGTCTACAGCAAAGCTACATTTCCCGATGTTTATTTTATTATCGGTGATTTTTCATCCGGCGGCACTTCTTCAGATAACGGTCTGCTCATTGGACTTGACCAGGGCGTACGTACACCGGATATCCCCACCAATGAGCTGAACCTATGGCAACGCAACAACTTCAATAACCTGGTTGATCTGCCCCATCTTATTGCACACGAGCTGATACACTTTAACCAGAATGGCATGGCCCGGGATACTACCCTGCTGCGCTCTGTTTTAATAGAAGGAATGGCCGATTTTCTAGGCGAACTGATTTCAGGGAAAACCGTCAATGAACGGCTCCACATTTGGGCCAAGGGTAAAGAGAAAAAAATCTGGACGGATTTTAAAAAGGAAATGTACTTAAACCGGGCCAAAAACTGGATTGCAAACTCCGACCAGGAGGCAGCCGATAAACCTGCTGACTTAGGCTATTGGGTAGGTTATCAGATATGCAAATCTTATTACGATCAGGCAACCGATAAAAAACAGGCAGTAGCTGACATGCTCAATATTAAAAATTACGCCGCGTTTTATGGCAAAAGTGGCGCTGGCAAAATGTATTAGTACAATGGAACAAAGGAGGAACCCTTGGAGAAATCATAAGGGGTTCAGGAGAATCAGGGTCACAACAAACACAGTAACATTACCCATAACATAAGACTGAAGAGAACGAAGAAAACATCCCTGGAGAAATTACAAGAGATTCCGGAGAATCAGGAACACAAGAAACACAGTAACATTACCAATATCAGTAGACCAAACAGAACGAAGAAAACATCCTTGGAGAAAGTATGAGGGATTCTGGAGAATCAAAGCCACAACAAACATGGGAACATTACCAATATCAGTAGAATAAAGGGAATGAAGAAACGATCCTTGGAGAAAGTGCGAAGAATTCTGGAGAATCAAAGACACAACAAAGATAGGAACATATTCTTCTGCCCATTAAAGAGATATGCCAAAAGCGCGTGAGCGGTTGCAGCGGCATCCTCCCGCAGGGAGATATAGCGGAAGACGCGACCCTTCAGGGGCACGCCAAGAGAAAAAACGTAAAGCGATAATTTTAGAAAACAACTTTAGCTGGGGATTTCGCTAAAAGTGTGCAGTGATTCTCATTCCAAACTGTACACCCCGTTTTTTACCATCTGGTCTTGATGGTATCCTAAAGACTGACCCAAATATATCCAATCCAGCCCAATCTGACTTGGTCATTTTTCAAACAGTATTCGTAATTGTTGGTCCACTAAGACTCCGCCTGATTCCTTAGAAGACAATAATCAGCGTCTAAAAGGACATTTTAGACTTGGACTAACAGAAAATTACCTTCGATAAAAAATACTCCAACAAAAGATTTATAAGTTTCGATTTTAAGGCCTTTACCGCATCGACAATTTAATTTCTCCATACAAAACAATCAATGAGTACGGTCAGGCTTTCGGAAAGCATAAAACCGGTTAAAATGAGCCGAGTGGGCATTTTGGAGCGAAATAGAGTGAACAATATAGACCGAAAAAGCTGGCCACTATGCGCGAAAACAGGTGGATACTATTGCCGAAATCCCCACTCAGATATTGCCCTGATGTTTCCTTTGTTGGAAATCTCTGGCTATGAGCGTACATTTGCCAATTTAGTACCAATTTACTTTTACAGGCTACATGAAAATAACGACTATTATATCAATAGGCAACTTCAGTACGATATCGAAATGGAAATAAGAAAAAAAACGCCCTTAAAACCCGCTATTTCTTTTAATTGATAATCAGGTTGCTCTTTCAGGGGATATACGACCCTATGATATTAAGCTTATTAACAATAATTTAAACAACCCGCTGGGTGATCAGTCTTCCATACAATTGCCAATAAATTGCCGCTTAATTCTCTTGGGTACCAAATATTATTTTATCATGACATGCAGCAATACCCCATTGGATTTTGGTAATGATTTTTAATTAAATAACAAACTAAGTCCTATTGGAATCAAAAATGCTTGATTCTATCAATATACATCATTTCTGCCCACTCCATCTTTCTCTAATAACCTGAAAAGCCTTTTTCAACACCAAATCTTCCCGATTTTCAATTGACTTCCTAGATTGACCAACATGAATATCCGGCAAAACCCCATTTAGGTGATGCTTGCTGCCATCAGAATTTTTAAACAACATCCCTGAGAAGTACACAATCAAGTTACCCGGGAGATACGCTATATTTACATCTCCATTTGTACCTGCTGTCTCTTCCCCTATAATTGTCCCGAGTTTAAAATCTTTTATCAGTCCCAATAAAGATTCCGATGCACTTATGGCTGATGCGTCGGTCAAAAATATTACTTGTTGTGTTAGTCTATTTTTAATGTTAGGAAGATATGTTTCGGGGCCCGGATGGAAACTTAGATGCTCAAGATCAGGATATAAGATTTTGGGGTTAAAGAACCGCACGGTACTGAGGGTATCCCTTAATAGCGCAGGAACCAGATCTGTACTGATTGTCTGATCGAAAACATATCCCCGGAGATCAAAAATTATTGACTTGGCAGTCTTTAAAAGCTCAAAATTCTGATCTGTCAAAGAATTTCTTGTGAGATCAAAATAATAAGTACCAGGTGCAGCCCAGCCATTTTCCTTTTGTAAATAACCTGCATTCCCTGCCGTATAATCTTGGGCCACCTTTGTCCTTTCAATTTCAATCTTATGTGTATCTTCATGCCGAAGTAAAGTAACCTCTACTTTCTCATTTTTTTTCCCATTAAGCAGGCGGTTCATCGTCAACAGATCTTTTTTTTGCTTTGATCCCGATACGTATTGAATTAAGGTATCAACCTGTTTGCCGACAGGAATTCCGTTGACCTTGAGAATAATGTCACCTGGAAAAATGCTATCCATGAGCCTTTTATCAGAAACATCCTTAACTACAATTTTATTATCTGCCCGAATTAGAGAAATTGGGATAGTATAAGAAGGTTCCATCCCCTTAATTGAAATAAACATATGTGCATCGTTATAAAATGAGCACATTCTCTCTATCACCTTTATATATGTTGTATGGGTTTTAGCTGAACTGGCTTCTTGAAGTATTTTGGCCAGAAGATGTTCCTGGTTAATTTTTACATCGTCCATATATGGAAAGGAATGTTTAAGTATGTTCCAGAGCATAATTACATCAGCAATCCTTATTTCATTATGTTCAAATGCCGAAATCCTGTTATAGTTTAGATCGGTGCTACCATTCACTTTACCCCCCGCAACAGGGTAAGTGGAAGACCTGTTACCCAATAGAACAAGAGGCATTACAATACTAACGCCCTTAACCACTTCTTTATCGAGGTACTCACCGAATTTAAGTTTTTGATCATAAAGGGCATAGTTTGGATCTATTATTTCAAAAGTAACCTTTCTTAGTTTGCCAGATGCTTTCTTGGTTGCAGTTGAAATTTCCTGAGGGCTTAAGGATTTTTCTCCATCAATAATCTTAAAAACAGGTTTATCCACCGAAAGTGGAATACTGGGATCTGCAGCGAGTTCAAATGCGATCAGTTCAGCTGAACTGTTTATAGTGCCCGTGAAATGATGAACCTCAGTTTCCGTGGTTTTAAGTTCTATCGAATCCTTTCCGCTTACTATTTTTAATTCGGTGGGTCCGCCATCTTTTCTCTTTACACGTGTTGTGAGGCTAAAGTCGTATTTCAGTCCGCGGTAAGCCGATACATCATACGTGCCGGTCAACGGAATCTGCATATTGCGATCATTTCCTACAACCGGAGTACGATTTAATCTAATGCTTTTATAAGGTCTTTCTGAGATACCGCTGTATAGATTAAACCCAAGATGCTGCCATGATATCTCTTTATAGCCATCAGAGATATCCGGCTTTAATCTATCTATACTAAAACTTTCTTTTTGACGGGTTAAAGTAATTCTGATAGTGGGAGCAATCGGAAGAAATATTTTTCTCAGTTCAACAATAAGTTCATCATCATTATCCACCTTCATCATGGATTTACTTCCGTTTATCGCCACCCCTTCCCATATTTCCAGTTTGTTTTCGTCTGAAGGATGAAAATATTGGACGTAGCCATAGATTTTGGCAAATGCCGTTAAATTCCTGATCTGGCGGTTATTCAACTGTCCTAGCACCAAAAGTGGGAACAGTAAAAGAAATAGGATTAGTGTTTTCTTTATGAGCATATAAATTTTAAAATAACGTTCTTTAACTTTTTTTCATCTTCTTCAATACTCTTGTTCATTGAAGGCATCGATTTTGTAACTCCTTCACTTGAAGCTGATAATATCGGTATCTGGTTTGGTTCACCTGTCCGATCATCAATTGAACTCCGGGTACTTATAGACTTGCTCCAACTTTTTTCCAGCTCTTCTGCGCTTTGATCGAAGTCCGAGATCAAGATACCTCCTTTTTTAATTAAACCGGCAATTTGCTCGTTTTTCAACCATGTTTCATTATTTCCATATATTACAAGATCAACGGCTAATCTGGGGATTTCGGTAATAGTAGACACCAGATTCCGTTCCAAACTGTGCACCCGGGGATTTACCCAATTTGGAGAAGGGCAAGCTAAGAAAAGGCCCAAATATATTTATTCCTGCTAAAACCTGGGAAATCCAGATCCCAAGTGTTTTTATCCTCCAAACTCCCAGGCTTTGGCCAAATTGAACTCCAAATCATGATTTGGAGCTGAAACAAGCTCCCGAATACCATATTCCACACCAGAAAACTGATTCTGAAAATCAGATTAACAACTCTGAAAAAAAATTCTAATTTAAGGTGCTTAGGGCTTCTTTAAATAGTTTATCCGACAGGAAACACCCATAGAATCCAGCCACCATTAAAAACGGCTTAAAACCACTTAAAATCAGCCGAGTGGCCATTTTGAAGCAAAAAAAGTGATCAGTTTAAGCCGAAAAAAGTGGCCATTTTAATGTAAAACAAGTGGCCACTTTTTGGATAATCTCCACATTAATGGTAGAACGATAAGTACTGATTGATTTTGGCCGGGTGCCCTTGGCAGCGTGATATTCCTCAAATTTGGCGAATCCCTCTTTCAGGCTAATACCAATAATTTCTTTCTTGAGTTTGATATTGGCATTTTGATCTAATAGGTTCCAACCGCTTTCTAGCGCTACCTTATAGGCCTCACAAAGGTTACTGAAGTGTCGTTGTTTTTCCTTTGGATCTTTTAATCGGTTAAGTTTTTTGGTCACCCGGATTCTTTCCATTCTCTCAGATAGCGGACTAAAATAAAAAAACTCCACGTACCAACGTTGCTTGGTCTCATTCTTCGGGGTCGCAGCAATACTTAAGGATTTTTTTCTGCCCTTTACAATGCGGGGTATTGTATAAGGTAACTCAGGAATCGCCATAACATCCAAAGTTATGGGAGCAATATTTTTTATAGCACTATCACGATAGGGCTCCTCAACGATTTTAACCTTATTATTATCTGAAGGATCCGTCTTTCTTCTTGCGTGACGGCGATTTTGATGGATAATTTTCTTATCCGGTGGCAGACTTTTGGCAGACTTTGCTGCTGACAAACAGCTATCTAGCTGTTTGTCAGACTGTTGAAAGTTTAGGTGGAGAATATCGGAATTTCACCAATATTTGGTTGAATTCTGCAAACCAAAAAGACACCCTGTCTGTTAACCATTCCTACCGATTGACTTAACTTAAAGGAAAAACATGGACCAAAATGAATTCAGCCTGATTGCAGACAAACATGCCAGTGCCCTCCATAACCATGCAATGAAATTCACCCATGATGAAGACGAAGCAAAGGATCTTGTACAGGATACCCTGCTAAAAGGGGTGCGTTTCTGCGCAAACTTCGATAGTGGCACCAATGTAAGGGGCTGGCTTTATGTAATTATGCGCAATACCTTCATCAATAACTACCGCAAAGACCAGAAGAAACAAAGCCTGATCGTGCAGGAAGAAGAACTCTCAAGTCCAAGGCTGATGAAAAGTTCCACCCGTAATGCATCAGGATCAACCTTTATGATGGAAGATATCCGAAAGGCACTTGCGAGCGTGCCCAAAGCCTATAGTTACCCCTTCCAACGTTATTTTGAAGGATATAAATACGAAGAGATTGCCGCTGAACTTGATATTCCACTCGGCACGGTAAAAACCCACATACACCAAGCAAGGCTTATGCTAAAAAAATACTTAAAAAATTATCAGGACGGAATTGGAGATTAATGGGGTCCATTACACGTGTCGCCATAAAAACAGCATTCGATCGATACCATTAATTTCAATTTAGCCATTTTTTTTTGTAAAAAAAAACAGAACAATATCAGCTTAAAACCTACAAGAGCGCCCCGAAAAATATGGCTGCCAGCGATGGAAGCTAACCAGAAACAGATCAACGGCACTCAGTCAAATATTGCAATTAAGCGCCCATAGAAAAACCTTTTATCGGATTTTTGCGTATAATTGTATTGTAGGGGGTGAGAGCCCTACATCCGGCGAGAGCCAGAGAGCGTTAATTTAGATTGAGGGTAACCATTAATTTGGTTACCCTTTTTGTATACTACAACTTTAGTAGTTATGTATTCTAAATCGCGCAAAAGATAACGTGCTTAAGCGAAATGTAACCTAAAATAGTTACAAATTCCAGGAACCAAATAACAGATTTCCAATCAATTTCCAGCAGAGAATGAAAATGAACTTGTTGATGTACCTTAAAATTTACCAATGGACCGCGGGTTTCAGTACTTCTTGGGTTAACTTATTTTGCATAGTTAAATAATTTCCCCAATCCAGATAACTATGGCAACTTTTCTTTCTGCCATTCGTGCAACAGGACTACTCAATACTGAGTAAAAACTACAGATCATATATCAATGTTATTACAAAGACATTCCTCTATAGAATAGTGAGTATCTTGATTATATCTAATCAAACATACCATGAAAAATCCCACCCCCTGTATCATCATAGATGATGAAACAGGAGCCATCCGTACCATCAGCGACTATGTCAGGCAGATGCCGTGCCTTTACCTGATTGAAACCTACACAGATCCTTTAAAAGCCCTGGCCGATATTTCCATTTTAAAGATTCCGCATCTGATCTATTGTGACATAGACATGCCCGGATTCACCGGCATCGATTTTGCTGAAAGTCTCAGGAGCGGCCCACACCACATTATATTCACAACCTCTTATGAGCGTTATGCGCTCAGTGCTTTTCCTTTACGTATACGAAATTACCTGTTGAAGCCATTCGGTCTTGCAGAATTTGTCAAAGGAACAGAAGTAGTACTCAAAGAGTTTTTTTCACAGCTCGAACTGGAATACGAAACAGAGGATTCTTTCTTTTTCCGTACAGACCCAGAAAAGTATGCCCTGACCAGGGTAATGAAAGGAGATATCAGCTATATCCAAGGTTCGAACAACCATATCCACATTTATACCCAACAAAATAACTATTCCGTTTACATGACTTTTACAGAGATAGAGGAAAAGCTATCCAGAAACACGAATTTCTTCCGTGTCCAGCGTTCCTATATCATCAACTCCAGCCATGTCAAGGGAATTGCGGGCAACATGGTCAACATCGGAAAATACGATGTGTTGATGTCCCCGAATTATAACTCCCTATTTATGAACTGGGTCAATAGCATGTGGCTAAAGACCAGCAGAAAGTAGTGCTACTGATTACCTGACTGGCTTGTATGGGAGGTTGTGATCAACGTGATCGTATCGGTTGTGGGGTCAGTAGTCAGATTACTCTTATTTGCTGAAGAGCGGAAGACAAATACCGTTTTCCTACTCAATTTGGGGCTTTTTTTCGTTTTCATGAAAGGAAACTAGCCCCAGAAAAAAACTAAAAAGACCGCCCGTGGCCAAATGCCAGATTACCGTGGCCAAACCTAAAACCGTCAAGGAAAAAAATGAAAAAATTTATCAAATATTACTGGTGGCACCTTATTCTCTGGTTTTCTTTCATTGTGTATGAAACCCTCGCAATCTGGACTGTCAGAGGGAAATTCTCAAATACGGAAAACTATCTTTTTCACTATCTCATCAATATCCCAATATCATATCTTGTTTCCGGAATGATACTTCCCTGTACGATCAAACCAGGCCGGCGGAACATCCCGCTACTGATGTTGCTGATCCTGTTGACCATTTTAATTTTCCTGATATTCAGCAATTTTGCAGACCGGCTGTTGGCAATGATTAACGGAAGAACCTTTTTTGGGGATTTTGAACTTGATCACATTTTTGTAGGCGCAACGATGTGGAGAGGTATATATTTTATGGGAATTGGTGTAACCTTATTCTTATACCAATATAGCAAAAGGAGCGACCAAAAATCTGCAAGACTTGAAAAACAAACCATAGAAAAAGACCTCCATCAATCCCAGCTGGCATTAGAACTGGCAGAGGCAAAGAATGCTTATCTCAGGGCACAGATCAATCCACATTTTATGCTTAGTACCCTTAGCTTCATACATGATAGTACAAGAATTACCGACCCAAAAGCTGGCCAGGCAGTACTTCAGCTTTCCAAGGTCCTTCGTTATGCACTGGATACAGAACGGGGTTCTGAAAAAACATTATTACGGGCAGAGATCGAGCAGGCAGAAATCCTGTTGAATATCACCCGGATCAGAAAAGAAAAGACATTTATTAACTTACTCTACGATGAAAAAGACTGGGGTATAAGGCTCATTCCTTTCATCCTCCCCTCACTGACAGAAAACATGCTTAAACATGGTAATCTCAGCATTTCCTCCGATCCGGGAGAAATAAATGTAGCAGTCCGCAATAATTGGCTTTTTATTGAAACCAGAAATCTTATCAGCACCGGAATAAACGATAGTGGATTGCACACTGGTCTGGTAAATATAGAACAAAGACTGCGGCACAGCTATGGTGAGCGGGCCAATATCTCCTATCGAAAACAGGAAGACAGACATTTCACGGTAAATGTATGCTTACCCATAGAATAAGACCTAAAGTCCATTCTGTTTTATTCCATGCATAACCTTATATCGTAAACATGCAATAAATTCCATGCATCCCAACTTATTTAAAACAAAACAGCAAAGAAACCCAAAATTTAATCTTTGAATTAAATATCATTTAAGGAATTCCTGCTTGTTTGTTCTTTTGGTGCAAAAAGATTTCAACCACTTCCATGGTAAGCATCGAATAAAAAATTTTCTGGCCTAACTTATATTCCTCTATCTTTGTATCAATGAGTCTACCCATGCGCATCAACTTTGAGAACAAAGATTATATCTATAATATTCTTACCAAGGCAATCAGCAAAGATACTATAGAAATAAAAGTCAGCTTACTGGGAGAAGAATTCACGCTGGTCCGTACGCTGGACAAGGAATGGGATGTCTTTGATAAGACAATAATGGATAACCCTGGCCTGCTCAGGGCTATTGGAAAAAATATCGCCTTACGCTACCGCCTTTGACTATGATCCACCGATACAGTCAGGTTTTCGATTACCCTATAGCAAATTCCCCCTATCCTCCGTGCGGACTATGTCAAAAATTTCACACAGATAGATAAATCTCCAGTTCCGGACTCAAATCCGGCAAAGCTGGAAAAAGTAGCCGGTATCCACTACTAATGGCTGAATTAAAAAGCGTATACTTTTCCCAGTAACCCCAGAAAAAATCTTGGCATCATTTTACCTAGAGTCCGATCTGGTACTGTAAAATCAATCGGATCAAATCCCCGTTCAATGCAGCTAAGATATCATACGGTTACTTACCCTTCCCAGGAAAGTTTTCATATTTCAGTTTTGGTTAGTGTTTTAAATATTAATAACTAGCTTTATCTCTAAAAAATACATTTAAATAAATAAGATCCATTAACGCTCAACAATAACCGATGAAAATCCGACAGACCGGTGTGAGGTCAAAAAGTAAAGAAAAAAAAATATCTTATTCAGATAAATTAAGGGCAAGGCTTGAAGGCCGGGTGGCAAATGATGAAAAAATGCTGTTATTTGATTATCACTCCCTACCATTTAACCATTACATGGAACTGATAAGGGATAGGCTTCTTAAGCCGCAATTATACAGGAAGGAATTTTGGGAAACCATCCCTAATGGCGTTTACAAACAAGAAAAAGGGTTACAACTTTTGAATGACTACCAACATTTTATTGAGGAGAAAATGAGGGTAATTATCGAAAAATATTCAATTGGTTATTGGTTACACCTTTCCAGAAGAATTGCCCCCTCTTCAATGGGAGAAGATACCAGGTATGCAACCATAATTTATTGCTCCAATATTCTGAATGCAGCGATACAAAAGTTTGCAAAAAAAAAGCAGAACAGTGAGCTGATAATGGTAAATGAAGATAATCTGGATAAAATTCTGAAAGGAATATACTTAACCGACACTTTTAAAAGTGCCCTGCCTCTTCTAAAAAAATGTAAGGATCAGATAATGCTTGGCGATTTTGACCACGAAAACCTTTGGGAATTTATTACTATCGGCATTCTTGCGTATGAAATATGGCTGTCCGGGGCGAAAAAAAGAATTGTATCCAAAGGAGCCGATCTTACCGTAAACCATCAGACTGAAGAGATCATAGATGACAACCGAAGTAAGGAGCTGGATGAACTTGTCCTGAATTTTGATAACCGGAAAAGAGGTATGCATTCTACAGCGACAGGTACGGTTTTTCAGGAAAAGACACGAGATACCGGAACGACCTTTATGACCCAGATATTTGATCGAAAAAATGCAACAGATTTTAAGGAGCCGATCGCGAAGCATCTGGAAATTGAATTTGAGGAAAATTTCAGTCCCAATTTCAGTTTTGCACTTTTTGATATCCGGGCCTTTACCCAGGCCCACCTTCCATTAAGTCAAGATTTTAGATTGAAAAACAATGTCAGTTTTGAATACGTAATGGGGGTTATTTCAGATGTCTGTTTATCTTTTGTTAATAGTTTTTTTGGCAAAAAGGATATCAAGACTTATTTTAACATGGTACAAAGAAGTTACCAGCTTTTTAAGATCGATGAATATCGTCCTTCAATCAAAGAAAACTGGACCACAGTGATGGAACAGACGGGTATCTCGGTACCTTATGATGAAGATGAGATTGATAAGGCTATTGCTTTCCTCACACTCGCTGAAGATAATGCCCGTAACATCCGCCTGGCAACGGCAGGTCCACTAAAGATATTTCTGCCATTGGACCAAAAAGGCGGCATCCTGATAGATCATTCGGTGACAATTTATTTACTATATAATCTTTTTCACAATGTATCAATGGGTGGCCACAATTTTAGAGGAAAAACCCTTGAAGATGCGCTAAATGGCCAGAAAAGTTATCTACCGGTAACGCCCTGTAAGGCAATTGATAATACCAGTAAACAGATTGATTTTTCGGTTGTAGTTGGAGATATCCTGGTAATCGCAGAATGTAAGGTAGTTGCCCATTCTTTTGGCATAAATAACGGCGATGTAAATGCAATTTCGCACCGGACGGAAAATGTAGTTGAAAAGGGCTTGTCTGAGGTCGATGAAAAAGCCCAATGGCTGGCATTGCATCCCAAAGGCACAAATTATGACCTTACGGGTATTTCCCATATTTTACCACTTGTAGTTTCGCCTTTTACAGAATATATACACACCTTCGAGCCGAGATACTGGCTGACTAAGGACTTGCCAAGGGTATTAAATATCGATGAATTTGAAGAATTTATCAAATCGGAATTAAAAGGTATAAGAAAAAGTGCCCTGCGTCCGTTATAAGCAAATAGTATATGACCCTAGCACAATTGTAATCCACAGAGGCGCACAAACATATAATCCATGCTGAAATTGATTGCATTGTAGGCAATAATGCGGTCGGCTTTTTTTAAACCTTGCTTAAATCCAAGGCCTCTTGATCCATGGATATACCATGTTCAGCAGGACATTAATTAAAAATAAAAGTGCGGTCAAATACAAATTTCCCGACCTGTGTTGCCAGTGGTATCTGCTCAAGGCCGATTCTAAATTTTCTTCGGAATCGATGCAATTCGGGAAATCCGAACCTTTTTTGGCGGCCCTTTTTTCGTCATCTTTGAGATATCCATCAAAGCATCCAGATATAGAAAAATCATTATGAAAGAAGAAAACAACCAGTACCAGGGACAGGCAACAGAAAAATACGACGTTGTCATTCTGGGAAGTGGCGCAGCCGGAAAATTAATTTCGTGGACCCTGGGCAAAAAAGGCATGAAAGTAGCCGTTATTGAAAGAGAATACATCGGTGGTGCCTGCCCCAATATCGCATGCTTGCCCAGCAAAAATATAATACATAGTGCAAAGGTTGCTTCCTTTTTCCGTAAAAGCGAGGAATTTGGAATTACCAAAGACAATTGGAAAATTAGTATGGAGGATGTCCGTGAGCGCAAACGAAAAATGGTCACCGAGCTTGTTGACATACATCTTGAACAATACAGGGACACCGGTGTAGATCTGATTATGGGGGAAGGCCGGTTTATATCCCCCAAAACATTGGAGGTTACAACTGCGGATGGAACCGCACGTATACTCCAGGGTGAACATGTAGTGATCAATACGGGGACACGTGCCGCTATCGGAAAAACGCCCGGCCTGGAAGCAGCGAATCCCATCACACATATAGGTGCCCTGGAACTGGACAAAATACCCGGACATCTGATTATACTGGGCGGTGGGTTTGTAGGGATCGAATTTGCCCAGGCGCTTAAGCGTCTTGGCGCTGAGGTGACACTGATTGAACGCAATTCAAAGCTTGTCCATAATGAGGATGAAGATGTTTCTGACGCCCTGCATCAATTATTTATATCAGAGAACATCGGACTAGTTACAGGTGCCCATATAACCAGCATCGAGGGATTTTCGGGTGAATCAGTAAAGGTAAACTTCAGACAGGACGGTAGGGATCACGTCCTGGAGGGATCACATCTAATGGTAGCCGCCGGACGCATTCCCAATACCTCAGGTATCAATCTTGAGCTTGCGGGTGTTGAAGTCACAAGCAGTGGGTATATAAAAGTAAATGAGCGGCTGGAAACAACTGCAGCCGGTGTCTGGGCAGCCGGTGAATGTGCAGGCAGCCCGCACTTCACCCACATCTCCGAGAATGATTTCCATGTGGTTGCAGATAACCTCCTTGGCGGGAACAGCATTACTACCGGAAGACAGGTTCCGTTCTGCATGTTCACCGATCCTGAGCTGGCGCGTATTGGCCTGAGTGAGAAAGAGGCGCGGAAGCAGGATATACCTTACCGCCTTGCCAAAATTCCATTCAGCGCTATCCTGCGCGCGAAGACGATTTCCGAAACCCAAGGTTTCATGAAAGCATTAGTTGATACCAAAAGTGACCGGATCCTGGGATTCACAGCGTTCGGTGCAGATGCAGGAGCTGTTATGGCCCCGGTCCAGGTTGCAATGCTTGCAGGACTGTCATATACATTATTAAGGGATATGATATTTCCGCACCCTACAATGGCGGAAGGCCTGATCACGCTTTTCAGTTCGGTACCGGACAGATAATATATCCGCGAAACATTAATATTGAACGAAAGAACATCTTTTTTCAGCCATATTTACCTTGTAAGGACAAATATGGCTGAAGCCAAACTGGTGGTTGTCCCGAGCGATGGGATGTCCCTACACGAATTAAACTAGCCCACTACTCAGGATATGCTATGCGTTTGTTAATATGCCTGCATTAAAAAAATTGCCATGGATATTGACCCTTCCTTTAACATTAAGCTGAAAGGAAAACCGGAAACCGGAATCATCGTCCAGTTAGTCCAAAAACAGATAGCAGCCAACATTTTTTTAATTTAATCCCGAGAATGTAGACTCGACATCAACCGGACATTTCAAATCCCAGGAAAGATTCCCGACTCATCTTGGGGTCTACTGGTTTTAGTTCGACCTTTGAAGCAAACCACGTAGTTTTAAGCCTGGGAATTGCAAGTCCCAGTATCATGCCCGGAAGGCCATTAAACCCTTCAGGACCTCCTCTGGCAAGAATCCTGTCTGTGTAAAAAGCAGCAACATAAACCGTATCGTTTATCTTGGTCAAAGCTTTCCTGCATTCATAACCTGCTATTTCCCTGACATCGGGAAGCAATTTCCACTTAAGATTCGGTATACTGTCTTCAACCAGGAAATATTCGTTCCCGATTTTTTTCTTCTTAATCCTTTTCTTACCGCCAAAGTCGAAAAAAAATTCATCTTTTAGGTTTTTATCAATAAGAGCACGGCTCATGGCTCCCTCATCATTTGTCGCAACGGATTTATAAAGGGTTATATCCCCGCTAAAGGTCAGCGACCAGGTTGAATTAAGCCCGGCAAGAAAACCCGCAAGTTTAGGATCATCAAACCCTTTCTCCGGCCTCACTTTTTTTTCATAGGTGACCGTTGCCTGTTTAACAAAAAGGTCCTGTGCCAGCACATCCTGGACCAAACAGTAATATAGTATCAAACTAATTATAATATATTTCATATCAATTGTTTTTTTTATCGGTGATAAAATTGCCAGCCAATTTAAACCTTACAGCTAAGAGGAAAAACCGCGGGATATAACTATAGGTCAGCTCAGAGGTTGAATAACCACTGACCGACCTTGTATAGCCGGTCTGTTGGTTAAGTATGTCATTCGCTGAGAATTTTATTTCCAGCAATTCCCCACGCATTAATTTTTTTGAAAGGTATCCATTTAACTGGTAGGTGTTGACCGAATTATTAAAAGCAGCATCCGAAGGCTGAAAATTGAGAGCGGCAGTTGCATTGAACTCGATTTTCAATGGTAGTTTCAAATTTGCCGCCAGTTGGTGGTTATGTGTGAAAGTGCGGCTGCTATTGACACTGCCAATGGATGAAACCCCTATGGATGTATTTAAAAATGATGAGATTGAGAGGTAAATGTCTTTAACGGAATATTTTAGGTTCCCACGCAATGAGTAATTATTGTTGGTAACCTTATTGTTTACCGTATTCAGAACGCTTACCCGGTTACTTAAACCATAATTCAGACCTGCATTGCCCAAAATAGCCGTATTTTTTATTTTAAAGTCATAACCGGCACTGATTCCCAGCCGGCTATTACCATTTAGATTCAGATATCCCGTTGTACGTTTATTGAACTGGTCTACCGTTTGGTTGACAGTAATTGCGTCCTTGACGAATGAATAATACATATTCAGGTAAAAAGAAGAACGCTGCACAGAAGATTTCCTGAACGATATACTAAAATCATTCTGGAAAGCGGGTTTCAGACCCGGATTACCAACGAACTCATATAAAGGGTTATCCAGTTCCCTGATAGGTTGTAATTGGGCGATGGTTGGCTGTACCGTTTTTCCATCATACTGTATGGCTAAGTCCGTCCCATTTTCTGTCCTGAAGTTAAAATAGGTATTTGGTGAGAAGTTGATGTAATTCCGGTCGAAATTTTTATGCGTATCAAGATCCTTAAGTCCAAAGCCTGTAAGTGTTACTTCAATCCCGGTAGAAGCAGTCACTTTCCCGGAGCGAAACTGCAGGACTGTGCGTTCAATATGGTTTGAACTATTATACCTGAAATCGTTGCTCAAAGAATCAATCCGTTTTGCCACTTTCTCTGCCCCATCATTATTGAAAGTCTCTTTAATACTTCTGGCATTCAACGCCTTAAAACTATATGCTGTCTGCAGGGATAGGCCAGCGAACAAAGGCTCGGTAAAAACGGCCCTTGCAGCCAAGGAGGTTTCAGTTCCCTTTTCTTCCTTTCTCAAGTTGAAATCCAAATTTTCAAGAAAATTACCATCTTCATCGTAATAGCTCGTATTGTTCAAATTGGACTGGGTCCCGTTACCATTTTTACTTTCCGGCTGCAGGTCAATAGTTATGGACCGGCCTTTTCTCCTGAATTTTTTTGAGTAATTGATGTTTCCGCTGAATATATCTGCATTCCCTGTCTCAAAACTTTTCTGGAAATTCTTACTGGACAAATGGTCCCCCTGCCTGAAACTTTCATTATGTATTTCGGCCTGGTTTTCATTGCGGTTCTGCTTGGCCCGGATGTCTATTTTTAGGGAGCTCAGGGAATCAAGGTTGAGAAAGAACTTGGTTTTGATATCCGTCCCCGAATTTCTGGACTCATTTGAATTATAGTTACTGCTTTTAAAAACGGAACCACCGGGTAAGAGCACTTCGGTAAGTGAGGACTGCAAATTTTTGCTACTATTGTCAAAATAGTTTGAATTTAAACTCGCTTCACTCTGGTTTTTCCATTTTCCTGAAAAATACCCACTCAAACTTAGGTTATCCGGCAAACCTGATCCCGGTGAGCTACCGAACATATTATTTCCGGCTCCCGGAATGCCTTCATCCCCAGCGTTTATGCGATAATAATCATCATAACCGGTAAATCCCTGAAAGGAGGATGCGCTGAAACTACCAATGTTCAGATTGGACTTTTGCCCAAAGACAGCCGCCTTGTATTTTCTCAGGTATATAGCTCCCAAAGCGGCATCATCATTATATTTGAAGAAGCTGGACTTTAGATCAACATCTCCGATGTACCCGTTTTTTGCATTTTCTTTGAGCTTTACATTAATTATTTTTTCCCTTTTACCGTCATCTATACCCGTCAAATCAGACTCTTTACTCTTTTTATCATAAACCTGAACTTCCGAGACGCCTTTTGCTTTTAGGTATTCCATAACCATTACCGGATCATCTCCAAAGAATTCATCCCCATCAACCAGAATTCTCCGCACATCTTTTCCCTGCGCAGTTATCTTGCCGTTGATATCAACCTCTATTCCCGGCAATCTCCTGAGTAATTCCTTCACATTGGCATGTTCTGCTACCTTGAAACTATCTGCCTGATAAACAATTGTATCCCCCTTTCGGCTGATCGCCTGCTTGGCTGCCAGGATGTGTACTTCTTCAAGCAAATTCGCCTTTAGATCCATTTTGACAACCCCCAATTCGATTTTTGATCCGTCCTTAATTATTACATCCTTTAGGTAATCCGCCATTTTGGGATAGGAAATGATCAGGCTATACCCCCCATTTTTAATAGCATTCAAGGTAAAGTGCCCCATGTGATCGACCCTGGTATTCCTTACAATTATCGAATCTGTTTTTCGGATAAGGACAACATTGCTAAACTGCAGGTTTTCCTTTTCCTGTAAGCTTTGGACAACTCCATGGATTTCACCTTCTTGTGCAAATGCGGTAACTGTCAAAATAAGCAGTAAAAAGGAAGTAAAAATTTTTCTTATAAATAGTTTTAAAAACATTTTAAAGCATCGGACTAAATAGTGTTTACCAGACATGATCAAAATAAAACTCGACAGCATTTGAGTAAATACCAGCGTATATATATACAATATTTGCCCTTATCCTAATTGCTGATCAATCTGAACCACGGCTTTTAATTCGCTGCCCCTGATATGCAGTCTTAATAATCAGCGGAAGCATATTCCCAGTATCCCTAAAATGTTGGTTTCTTGTATGAAGACAGTTGAGTACAGTCAAGGTAGTAACCGACCATAAAATATTTTCTCCTTCCATCCTCCGGATATCAAAAGGGGAATAACAAAGTCAGAATTGCTGTTGTTCAAAGACTGGCAGGACATTGTTGATTTGGTATTTATTTGCCATTCAGGCCGCACAAGAATATGTACCAGAGTGCTTGTTTTTAAAGGGCAGTTCCCAAAACGTCCCTGAATATGAGAAAAGGAGAATTAAGCTTAATGTGCAGTATCTTCCAGCCTTTGGGGCCTGGGAATAGCCAGCCTGCTCCAGTAGCTGCCGACCAACAATCCCATATCCCGAAATCTAAGTATCAGATCAAATGGCATTCACTATGTGGTTGATGAAAAATATAAGCAAACCCAGAATTGCGTTTCATGTCCGAAGCCATAAATAAAACCAGCATTCGAACCTTAGCAAACCTAACTTAAATAACAGGATGGATGTTTGTCCGTAACAAATCTTTGCCCTTATTGCAATTGTGGTCCTTACCATTCCGGTAAGGACCACAAATCAGTTAACCATAAATTTCAACCCCGTTTATCACAAATTTCCAGGTATTGATACACCCGATCCGTTATTGGATTTTGTTTACCACAAGGTTGTCAAAATAGATATAACTTGTCTGGCTTGAGCCCCAGACACCTACATCCTTTCCTCCCCTAAAATTATGGAAGGAAAGTCTTTTGATCAACCGTTGGGCATCATTGGTCGTCCATCTGATTGCCTGGTTAATAACATAGGTACCATTGATCTGCAATTGTATCCAACCGTCCTTATTGCTACCTGTATTACTTTTGGCATACATATGTACCGTGTAGGTCTGGCCTTTTACCAGGCTTCCGCTGGCCGGGTATGATTTGCCAAAATCATCACCACATGGCCCTGCCATATCTTTGTGATAAACATAGGGCTGAAAATAAACCCTCCCGTTATTATTGTACCACATCAGCCTGAAGCTACCACCATTACCGTCGCTTGCAATATCACAACCAGTATTGCCTTCTCCGATAAGAAATCCAAAACCCACTTTGCCACCCCTGCTCCAATCGAATGTACTATGGAACCTAACTGTATAAGTGGCTTCATAAGCCGATCCATCTGAAAGATCAAGTTCTGAAATCAATCCATTTGAGACAGAATTAGGCATCAGGGTTGCCCTCGCGCTATTTCCCGAAATCCATGCACGGTCGGAATTCCAGCCAGTAAGCGTACCACCGCCGAAGTCAGCACTTGCTTCATTATAATCATATGTACCATCAGGATGATTAAATTGTGTGTTTATGTTACTGGGCCAAACCTGGGCAGCAGCAGATGCGGACATGGTTTTGTTAACGGACAGCTTTTCAACTGAACCATTGTTTTCTGTTACTTCGGTCGAATCTTTGGAACAACCCGCGATCGAAAGGGAAATAAAGGTCATGCCTATCCCTAGTAATTTAGGAAAATTAAGTTTTTGGCTCATTTTTTTTTAAAATATTTAGTTTAAGAATTTGGTTAGCATTAAACCAGCTTTGTTTTTTAGACAATCTGTTGGTTTAAAAATGTTTTTTTGACAAAAGTTTAGTTCCGGTTAACTGATATACACAAAATACAAACTTGTTTGTTTTCTTTTTCAAACTCACAAGGTATTTTTGATAAAAATCAGGCATGGGAATATTTCTAACGATTGAAATAATAACCTGAATAAAGAATGACATCCATTAAAATGGATTACGATATTTGTACATTAAACCGGTTATGAGCAGAATGTAAGGCTGAATTCATTATCGATGATAAATCCTTTATGACATAAAGTAAGGATATTTACCGGCAATTAAATTGATATTTCCAGGGATGAAAAAATCAGAAATATGAACTATCGGGTTTCTTTTTTAAAGTTCTCTTCAAATAAGCCTTATCGCAATTTATAGCACTTCACAAATGCTGTTTCCTTGCTACCCAGGTAATACTGAGGAATATTTAACGGGTCAAGGTTAATTAATGCTGTTCCTTTCTAAACATGTCAGTCAACGGCCAAAGCATCTATCATTTGAAAAAAAGCTATGGGCAGTACCCATAGCTAGGGACATTTATTTACTGTTTTTTTTAGCTGTAATTTCCTGTCTGATTTCCTGTGCCAGATTCCTCACTTTCTGTATCCCTTTGCGCAGGCGCGTACCTGCCGCCCCGTTCCCAGCCTTATAAAACTTTTGTGCATCTGATTCGATTAAAACAATCAATTCTTTTATTTTACTGAATTTTTCCATAAAATTATCTTAAAGGTTCTCACATATCACCAACATCCCAAGACCTTTTCGGCTAATAAAGCTTGAAAAAGCTTATAATATTAATTATTCCATACCATTTAAATCCCAAAAATGCCAGTCCTGGCCAAGTTAAGTTCTTAAGCCAATAGCTTATGAGAAAGCGATTTACAATGAAGATATTTGTCTTATCATCTGATTCGTAAAGCCCCACTCATTATCATACCATGCCATAACTTTCACCAGATCACCATCAACAACGCGAGTCATCTCCAGGTCAATCGTAGCTGCGAACGGGCTTTTAATTATATCAGTGGAAACCAGGGGTTCATCGGTAACGGCAAGCACTAATTTATACCTTTCTGTATTTGATTCTTCAGTGAGGATCTGGTTGATTTCTTCCACGCTTGTTACTCGTTCCGCTATAAAAGTAATGTCAGATATTGAACCCACCGGAACAGGTACCCTTACCGCTATTCCGTCAAATTTCCCTGCATACTGTGGAAGCGCCTTCGTAGTTGCAATTGCAGCACCCGTCGCTGCAGGCGCCAGATTAATACCGGCTGCCCTCCCCATCCTCGGTTCCCGTTTTGAAGGCGCATCAACTAAGGTCTGGGAAGCAGTATAACCATGGGTAGTATTCAATATCGCTTTTTTGATACCCAGTCTCCTCCCCAGTATTTCAATTACAGGACTTATGCTATTAGTGGTACAGCTCGCACATGAGAACACCGCAACCTTACCATCTTCTGTGTTCACGCCGTGCACAACAGTTGGTGTATCTTTTGTAGGTCCGGAAATAACCACATTCCTCGCCCCTGCCATCAAATGCTTTTCAGCATCTGCATTGTTTGTAAAAAACCCCGTGCTTTCAATTACTACCTCAGCACCCAACGCCTTCCATGGCAGATTCTCGATCTCTCTGATACTTGTATACTTTATACTTTTGCCAGCTACGACAAGCATATTGCCGTCCACTTTAACATCCTTTTCATATTTCCCATAATTGCTATCATATTTTAACAGATAAGCGGCATTCTCAATACTCATCAGGTCATTGATCCCCACCAATTCCATATCTACGGAATCAAAAATTATTTTCAATGCTGCCCGGCCAATCCGTCCGAACCCATTTATGGCTACTTTTTTCATAAACTTATTTTATTTTTTTCTTGAATTCAAAGATGCCTAAAAAAAATAATACAGACAAGTCTGTACTGTAAATAATTTCCCCCTTTACCTTTCTATACGAACAAGTATAAGTTAAAAATTATAATAAAACAAGTCGGTCTGTTTTATTATATTTGTGTTATTAGCTGCTGAATCAACTGTGATTGACAAATTGGAGATTCAGCCCAAATGACAAATTAGTTAGTAATAGCCCAGCATCTCCAATAAGTGAGATAATGCCATGGTAAAAATTAAGGGTGGTGCCGGCGATTATGCTTAGGTATCACCCAACTGAAGGAAAGCCATGACTTGTTGGGAGAAAACAGTATAAAACGTATAACTAATCCATATACCATATTCAATAGAAATATAATCACCAATGAACCATAGATTAGAAATCAAAAATGATAAAGGCTACAAGCTCAATGCCTACCTAGATCTGCCCGCCAATCAGAAACCGGCTCATTACGCGATATTCGCCCATTGTTTCACCTGCAACAGTAATTTAAACGCAGTCCGGCACATCAGTGCGGAACTGGCAGCAAATGGATTCGGTGTCGTACGTTTCGATTTTACTGGGCTTGGAGAGAGTGAGGGAACATTTGCAGAAAGCCACTTTTCCGCAAACGTAAGTGATCTGATAGCAGTTTTTCAGCACATGAAAACTTATTATACGCCACCGGTACTATTGATAGGGCATTCACTTGGAGGTGCCGCAGTGATCGCCGCAGCCGAAAGGCTTCCTGAATTAAGGGCGGTCGCAACCATCGGTGCCCCCTCAAAAGTGGACCATGTAAGAAAACTTTTAACCTTGCAGGAACCAGCTGGGCAGGATGATCGGGATTGGGAGGTAAATATCGGGGGACGTCCTTTTCTTATCAATAAGACCTTTCTTGAAGAAATGGAAAAAACCGATTTGCAGGCGATACTTGGACGCCTCCATAAGCCGATATTATTTATGCATGCTCCGGGGGATAATATTGTATCGATTGATAACGCCCAGGTCTTATATTCCAGTGCTTCGCATCCCAAAAGTTTTATATCACTGGACAATGCCGACCATCTGCTTCGTCTTAGAAAAGACAGCCTGTATGCTGCAAAAATAATTGCAGCATGGGTGTCCAGGTATGTTCCTGAAATGCATAATCAAATGCTCACAACATCTGGAGAGCAACTTGTTGGCCATTTAAACCTTAAAGAAAATAAATTTACAACAGCCTTACAGACTGAACATCATTCTTTCATCTCAGATGAACCAGTTGTTATCGGTGGCGAGGACTTAGGTCCATCACCATATGATTATCTGAGCGCTGCACTTGCAGCATGTACGACAATGACCCTCAGGATGTATGCTGAAAGAAAATCATGGCCGCTTGAAGAAATCTACGTTTACATTACCTATGCAAGAAAACATGAGCAGGATATGGGTAATGGATCAGCTGCGCCCGCTCATCTGGAAACGTTTTCAAAAAAGCTTCTCTTTAAAGGTAACCTTGATGAGTCCCAAAAAAAACGTCTTTGTGAGATAGCTGCAAAGTGTCCGGTACACCAGACTTTAAGTCTACCCGTTCATATCGAAACATCATTACTAGCTTAATCAATTAAAACAATATCTTATTATGAACAGACATGAAGAACCCCTTCCCTTCGACGATCAGCAAGATGCGGATCAAGAGGATCAGCAGAGCCAGCAGGATATCCATTCAAATGGACTCGACGCACAGAACATAGCTCCCCAGGAGAGTAAAAGCCAACCCATAGACCTTTTAAACCAGGCCTACCGAGCAGCCGAGTCAGCTTATTTACCCGGCGAGCGGATCGGTTCGGATTATCGGATCACAAAAAAAAAGCCTGAATGAATTTAGTAAAAACCATCCAAATATAACTCAGTAGGTACTTAATCGGCCCGCCAGCGATCATATTTAATAATATTCAGAAGCTCGGGTATTTATCGCCTTAAAGTATTATTCATATCTAAATATAAAAACCGTTTTGATTATAATTCAAAACGGTTTTTAAAACTTGTTAATAATTAAATTTAATTGATAGCGAAATATTCCCAGCCCGATGCTGTTGCACGGGTACAGGTCATGGCCTGGGTACCATTTTCGCTCGAAATGTATTTTCCATTATTACCCCTTAAAGCAATTTTCCCATCTGCGGCAACAACCCAGTCGAATTTTTCCCAGTCGCCTATGGTTGCCCTGCTGCAGGTAATGGCCTGTGTTCCATTTTCTGATGATACATATTTGCCCATGCTTCTCAAGGCTACTTTACCACCACCCGCATCTATAACGGTAAACCTTTCGGTTGATGTGGCTGTGGTAGTGGTACAGGTCATGGCAGCAGTACCATTCTGTCCGCTTACATATTTGTTGTTGAAACCTTTTAGTGAAATCACTGTGCCGAACGGAATGTTCGATCCGCCGTTGTTTACGCGGTCAACAAGTGTTGTATAAATGGCGCTTAACAATGAATTACCGCCTGTTGCGTCTGCATTCAGATCCCAGATCATGATTCCGCCAGCACGGTCGTATGATAGATTTGCTTTACTTTTAATAGTGGGAATGCCGTTATAACCTACATTGCCGAAAGTATCGGAGTTAGGGCTTCCACCCTGGGCCAAGATATCTTTATAATCGACATAAGAATTAGACGAACGGCCATAAAAAGGTACGCCAAGCGTTGTTTTGGCAACAGAAAGTCCGCGGCCCTGCCAATAATCCAAAGAACCTACGGCATAATTATAGGTAGAGTGATTGGCACCACCACCATCATATGCCATTAGGTTAAGAAAATCTACAGCATTGAACACTGCATTTTGGATACTTGCGCCACCTTCAGAAACTACGGCTGCGGTAAGCAATTTCCCGTTATTATGAAGCTGGGTACTTAATTGCTGCATCAGGAGTGTGAAGTTATTGGCCGATGCACCTGTATTAGGGTATTCCCAGTCAATGTCTACCCCATCGAGGTTATACTGGTTTACCAACGCCATTATGTTATTAACGAAATTCGTGCGATAGGTTGAATTTGCGGCAAATGCTTCAAATGCACTATCGTCACTGTTATTCCATCCGCCAACAGCAATCGATACCTTAACACCTGCGGCATGGCCCGAGCTTACCAGACTTTGCAGTTTGGATGGATCAGGTAAAGCCTGCAATCCACCGGTTGAAGTTGGCAGTATAAAAGCATAATTTACATGGGTAAGTTTGCTGAACTGGATCTGGCTAACCGCACCAGCCCATGATGGCATATAGCCAACTACCCTAAATGATGAGCCTGGAATGAGCTCGGTAACGGCCTCTTGCCCCTTAGATAGATTAGGTAATTCATTTTCCGGATTCATCTCCGATTTTTTACAGGAATAAAGAACTGTTAAGGCCAGCAGCGTACCAAGCCAGGTTTTTGTTGCATTTCTCATAGATTTAATTAATTGGTTAGTGAATGATGTAATTATATATTTGCTAATGCTACGGATGAAGACTAGGTTGGACTTAGTTAAAGACCTAATTACTTTTTTAGGACCATACATATAGCGGCCTAATAGCTTATTTCCAGTAGCTTACCGCTCATCAAAGTAAGATTAATTTTCAAATTGCATAATATTAATACCACATAAATGTATCATTTAATTGGTTTATGAAGAATTCTAACGATTGAAATAATGCGTAAGTTTACGTTCACTCCGCATTTAAACTGACGCCTATTTCGCTGCAAACTGTTCAGTATTTTCCGGACCAAAATGTATGCACTGATCGAAGTATCAGACTTTTCTCTATTAATAGTTCTTTTTATTTTGTTTAAGCTCAGGCCAGAATAAGGGCTCAGGCGACTAAATCGTCTTTGATAAGATTTTGGTCTCTGTGGTAGGTTTTGAGCGTCTTAAGGTGTTCTTTTGAAGGTGTTCAGCTATGCTTTCATAATATGATGCTTTGCAGACGCAGTGAAAAGGATCTAATATCCTATTTAACTTGATTAAGCTGGGAGTTTTACAAAGGACAGAAATTTGAACTTGGTGATCCTATACGTTCAGAATGGAAGAAACAATTTAGGCAATTGTCCGGCAATCAAATTGGCGTATAGTTTGGTTCGAAATGGATTGACCAATTTCAGTGAAATATTCAGGGCTTTGTTCAAAAATGGTGCGAAATCAACTCGGAAAATCCTTGACAAAAAATCAAAGATTATTATATTCCACTTTTATTCCTAATTTCAAAACTCTTCTCGAAAGGTCAATTTGTGGAAGTTTGCCATTCCCATAAAAGAAATAACGCGACATAGATTTATAATTAAAAATCCAAAAAAACAAATTGTCTAAGCCAATCAACATGAAAGTGTTGATTTGTTTGTTAATGCTTTCTTTTCGGCCAACATGGTCGTAGAAGAAACCCGAAACAATGGTGGTTAATGCCCTGCCTAAATTATGTGTTCTTAAGCTCGTGGTAAGTTCACCTGCAAAATTATAACTGTTTACATTAAGGTCTTTACCTCACTTTGCATTATTGGCTACCATTTCCTTGACCCTGCCATCTTCATGGTAGTAGGTAACCGTAAACAGTATTGTGGCGCTGCATGAAAAAACCAGAAGGTATTGAGCCCATGTTACCAAAAATAAGAAAGCAATAACCTACTGGTTTATGTGACTTATCCACACCTCAAAATTAGAGAAACAAGGTCATTAAGTTAGTTTATCCACCATTACCACCAAAAGTTGGGAAGAATCACTTTCACAGAAATACACAGTTAAGTAATTCGTCAACAATTTATGTGATAATCCCTGCTAAATGTTTGTGCAGACCAAGCCTTTTTTGAAGTCCATTCCGCATCTTCAAATGCCCAAAACTCATCATTTGCTGGCAAGCCAAGTGGTAGAAAGGAAGTAGTGGCCATATATAAACTTCCGGTAGAAGTGTAATAATCGGCGATTTCTGGCTGGTGTCCACAAAAACCCAATTGTAACCAACCATTTTCATCGAAAGTGTGTTTTTTGTACATATTCTTTTTTACCAGCGTCAGTGCACATCTAACTTGGGCAGGATTGATTTCCTCTGGCAATTTCCCCATCAACACGATTTGGCTTAAAGCTTGAAAAGCACCTGTCCTGTAAGTTATTGAACGACCAATAGGTGGATAAGTACCCTCTGGAGAAATCATACGTTCTTGTCCTACCGCATATCTTTGCATCCTCTCCAAAGCAACCTCATATGCAGGCGCTTCAACCATTTTTTTGGCAAGCATAACACCTAAAGTATCTACCATCATTGGATGAATTACAAAAGAATTGTAATAGTCAAAAGTTAAATTTGGACCATCGCCATACCAACCGTCACCTTTATACCACTTATTGAGTCTCACAACTCCCTGCAAAAGCCTTGCTCTATCGATATCCTCACCAATTGACAAAAGAAAAGCTTCGGTTATCGAGCCAAATAACAACCAATTGTTGTAATACGGTTTTCTATCTCTAAGCAATTTGAACGCCGCTATGATTGCCTGCTTTGTTTGAGAATTTAAAGGATTCCATAAAGCATTGGGTGCTCTTAAAAAAGAATGGGCTAAATACGCTGAATCAACTATAGGTTGATGTTCTTTAGCAAATAATAACTGATCTGGACTGTTCTCGGCAAAACAATTTTCTAAGCCTTGCACGGCCTCCGTCTTCATTTTTTTTCTAAGTTTCCCTTCATGGGTATCATCATCCGGTAAGGTTAACCAGGGTGCGATTCCTGCAAAGGTACGCCCGACGGCTTCGAGGTAAGATACTTTAGGTGATCTGGAATCGTAAATAGGTGATTTGGCCAAGGGCATATTTTTAACGAGTGTGCCAAATGCCAGATTAGATATTACTGGATTTGCTATCTTATAAAGTAATTCATACCAGTACGTTCTATCATTATTTACTTCGTTTGTCATCATATTAACTTGTTCAAAAAAAAGTTTGACTGAAAATAATTATTAATTCCCAGGATATGTCATTTAAAATTCTCTTCCCATTGAATTGTTTTTGAATATCTATTGTTACCGAATAAGCAGTCTATTTTTTAATAGCATATTTGATGTTGTCAAAAAGCCGTTCAATTAGCCGCCTATCATTGGTTATGATTTCAGCACTTCCTTTAGCTTCGGCTCTAAAATCCAAACTAGCACCATAATTCGTCTTAAGTTGACTGGGAAAATCTACTAAAATTTGATAAGTTTCTACATCACTACGCTCCGTTTTTGTAATGTTGGTTGTTAATGAAATTGCCTTAATTACACCTTTAACCGAGCCATATTCCATGTAAGGATAGTTTTCTAATTTTACGATTACTTCCTGCCCAATCTTAATTTTACCACTGCCCTCGGCAGGAAGCATTACCTGCCCATAAGCCTTATCATCTTTTGGTATTATGGTGAATATCTGCTCTCCCGCTTGGACAAACTGATTTTCATTGTAAAATTTCAAAAACTGAACTTTACCTCGGAATGATGCTTTAAATACATATTTCTGCTGCCAGCTTTTTATGTTATCCATCAAATCGTTGTATGTTGACAATAATGCTATGCTCAATTCCTTTTCCTTTTCAGGAGTCTGTATTCCCAATTCCTGCAGTTTGCTTTCTGTTTGTTGCACAGTCTGTTTTGCGTTGATTAAATTATTCATCGCACTATGCAAAGCGTCCTTACTATTGAGATAGCCCATCTGTGTTTTGTCCCATTCGGCCTCACTGATAACCTTTTTCAAAAACAAGGTTGAGTCCCTTGAATAGAATTTATGAAAATAGTCTAGAGAATTACGTGCCATTTCTATCCGTGCTACAGCATTTGACACTCCATTTTGCTGTTCAAGTAACAAAGTTCTAAAGTTATTGCTTTGCTTATCCAATAACCTATCCTGTTTATAATTTATAAACTCTTGCAGGTTGTTCGTGAAACTATAATATTTACCATTCAATTCACCCAAAGAGACATTATGCGGAAGTTTACGCCTTAATTGTATAATTTCATTAGAATTTGGATTATAAAGTTTAAGTAAACTATCAATATATGTTACTTGACCGGGGTTAGTTGCATTTTCGATATATGCCAAAACTTCACCTTCTTGAACCTCATCCAATGAATGAATATTTGGATTCAGCTTTAGTTTACCGCTAACATTGGCGACAAGTTTTAAAGGAGCATTGTTGGCATTAATGGTAATTTGTCCATTTACAACGTCAGGATAGCGTATAATAACGCCGAAAACAAAAAGTGAGATAAAAATAAAAGTAACAATCATACTTATCCAAAGCCCGAATCGGGTTGGCATGCGCTCTATGATATGCTGCACCTCTTCAGTGCGCTGGTTGCGATAATATAATTTTTCTTCTTCGGTCATATGTAAAAAAAGAGACTAGATGAACGGAATAGTAGGACTATTTTCTAAAGCAACTGCACTACTTATCTCGACTTGTGATTGCACAAGTTCGTAGTACCTACCTTTTCTTTCCATTAAGCTATTGTGATTGCCAATTTCTACTACCATACCACTCTTCATTACAATAATCTGGTCGGCTTTTCTAATAGTGCTTAAACGATGTGCTACCACAATTACGGTTTTATCTTTAAATACATCATCTAGAGCCTGAACGATTTTCTGTTCATTTAAAGTATCCAAACTGTTAGTTGCTTCATCAAAAAACAGATAATCTGGATTTTTATACAAGGCCCGGGCGATTAAAATACGTTGTTTCTGTCCACCACTTAAACCACGCCCCTGCTCCCCCATTTTAGTTTGATAGCCCAATGGCAATGCTTCAATTTCAGCTGCAATATTAGCTGTATCTAATGCTTTTTTCAGTTTAAGGTAATCTATTTTTTCATCATCCAGAACTACATTATTTAAAATGGTATCATTAAAAATCTTACCATCTTGCATTACTGCCCCACATTTATCCCGCCATTGTTTCAAACCAATATTGTTCACATTCATATTGCCAATCAATATGTTTCCGAAACTCGGTTTATACAATCGTAAAAGTAATTTCAATAGGGTAGATTTACCGCTACCACTATCGCCAACGATAGCCGTAACTTTACCTTCAGGAATAACCAACCTTATGCCCTGCAAAACTATTGGGCCAGTAGGTGTGTATTGAAAAGCTACATCATTCAAAAACAAGCTTTTATTTTCAGGCAATTCTATCGGGTTATTTCCCACATCTTCATGCTCATCTTTTAACTGGTGGATTTCATTTAACCTGAGAAAGGAAAGCTGAGCGGATTGAAACGAGATAATAAATTGTATAAACTGCACCACCGGTGCATTTAACATGCCGATGATAAATTGCGTACTGATCATTACACCAAATGTCATTTGGCCGTTAATAACTGCCTTGGCACAAAAAAAAGTAATAAACAGGCTTTTCAAATTGTCTATGAACTGTGCGCCTAAATTTTGGGTATTGGTAATATTTAAAACTCTTAAGTTGACTTTATACAGTCGGGCCTGTATGTCTTCCCATTTCCAGCGTTTGGGTTTCTCGTAATTGTTAATTTTGATATCTTGTATACTGGCAATAGTTTCTACCCAATAGCTCTGGTTTCTACTGACTAGTTCAAAGTACTCCCAATCTAGCTTTTTCCGTACTTTCAGGAATGCCATTACCCAAACGATATAAAGTAAGCTTCCAGTTAAAAAAATACCAAAGATAACCATATTATAAAGAAGCAAAATGACACCAAACACCACAAAGGTAAGGGTGGAAAATATCATATTTAAGGAGTTGTTCATGATAAAACTACGTATCCTTTCATGGTCTTGTGCCCTCTGCAAAATATCACCTGTCATTTTGTTTTCAAAAAAAGTGATCGGCAACAACATCAACTTTATCAAATAATCAGAAATCAAGGCAATGTTTACCCTGGAGGTAATATGCAATAAAATCCAGTCCCGCACTAGGTTACTTAATAAGATGCTTAGGTAGATGGCAACATTTGCTATTAATACAATATTAATGAAATCCACATCATGTGTGCGTATGCCCACATCAATAACAGCCTTGCTTATGAAAGGCAAAAAACCCTGCAAGATGGTTACCATTAACATCACAAAAAACAGGTTGTAAAAGCTTTTTTTGTAGGGTCGAAAATAATTAATGAAATGTGTGAAAGTTTTGCCCCTCTTTACTTTTTCGCTTGCTTGGCGCTCAAAAAAATCTGCTTGAGGTTCAATTGCCATGAGGACACCTTTTTCCCTACCTCTCTTTAGCCATTTAGTAGCAAATTCTTTGTAGGTATATTTTACATAGCCTTTTGCTGGATCGGATATATATATTGCTCCATCGGGCTCCTTACCCTCCTGGATAGGCTTAAATGGAGCTGAGACTTTATAAACAACGACGAAATGGCTGTTGTTCCAATGAACAATGGCAGGCAAGGGTATTTTGAATAGGATATCATTAATGGTACATTTTAATGATAAGGTTCGTAGCCCAATACTTTCGGCAGCGTGGCTCATATCCAAAAAAGAAACCCCCTCTTTGGTAATACCACATTTGTCCCTCAAATATTGTAGTGAGTAAAATTTGCCATAATATTTGGCAATCATTTTAAGGCAGGCCGGACCGCAGTCCATTATATCCAGCTGCCTGTCGTTTGGGAATTTTTTTTTAAATGTCATTAGAGCGTTACAAAACTTTGCCAATGTATGTTTTTTTTCAGAAAAAATATACATTAAGACTTTATAGTCTTCATTTTTTATTTATGATATTAAAAATCAGATGATTAACATATTGTCGCAATCATAAAGTAAAATAATAAAACATACCTTCGGATTTGAGCAATTAAAAGCTTATATGATGTATGGGAGGAAAAAATGCGTTATACCAATTGCTCAACAATAACTATCATATTTTATTTTTTGATAACAAATTCCATTTCTATATATCTTTAATTTATCCCGTTGATATAATAGCGTCATTTATCATTAAATTTTAAGGTATCAATCTTGGCTGTTAATTCGGCAATAAATCTTTTTGATTATTGTTTTAACATGGGAATGGAACAAATAATTAAGATTATTGTTAAGATCATATTTGCTCCATTTTATCATTGTCGTTAAAAGTTCAGAAAGGATAACTGATTTAAAGATTAACCAATAGCTAGCTATTTCAGGAAGTATTGTTATTAAGAAATGTCTGTAGCAGGAAATGTGATTTTCCTAATGACCAGGTAGCGTAGACTCATGAGTATCATTTTTAGATTAACATAAGCCTGCAAAGAATAGATAAATCTGACTCTAAATATCTATCTGTATAAAAGAATTTTTAGGTTTATATGCTGACAAATCATTTATTTTTTTAAATAAAATAACATTTTGAAAAGTAATTTTTATTTTATTTCTTTATAAAACAAAAAAAATTAAATATCAAATTAACGTAATCGAAATGAAAAAAACTAAACAGATCATGGCTTTTGAACAATTGGAAGCCGAGATGGAAATGATTGAAAGAAATCAATTAATAAGCTTTAAAGGCGGCGGTGATCCTACTGGTGTTATTATAGATCCATCTGGAAATATTGATGCTGAAACGCTTTGGTCAATTGCCCACCCAATTGCTGCATTGTCATTTAGTGGTAATGCGTATACGGCACAGAATTTAGCGGCAACGCTCTTTAGCGGTAATGCTGAAAGCCTATGGAATGGTGCAGGTGATGCCTTTAGACATGCTTATTGGTCTGCATTAAACGCCCGCAGTCAAAATGCGACACTGGCTGGTGATTTCGGGCTGGCACATGAGAATAGTAGCCCAGATAACCCTGTTGCTGAAAGAAATATGGACATAAGGAATAATAATTATGGAATTGCTCTGGCCGCGGCCCATCCAACGTGGACTGAAGCACAACTTAGAAGTAATATTTTTAAAGCAGCTGTAAGTGGATTATTGGTGACTTTACGATGAAAGTCTTTCTCATATTATTGTTAAGCTTTTCCATTGCTAAAGCGCAGAAGTTAGATACATCCTATAAGGCTCCGACCCGAAAAGAAAATGTAATTGTAGTTCGTTCTAAGATCGATTCGGCCAACACTTTGTGTGTAAAAGGGGACATATCTTATGAAATGTCTTTATATGAAGAAGGTCTAAGTCAATTTATATCAGCTAACCGTATTGACGAAAACAATATTTATATATTACGCTCTATAGGTTTTGGATTCTTGAAGTTAAGGAAGTTGGATTCTTCAATCTTTTATTTGAATAAAGCCCTTCAGCTTTATAAGGACGATAAGGGGTCTCTGCATCACTTAATTTATTGTTATTTGTATAAATTGGATTACAATAAAAGTGAACATTTAGCCGAAAGCTATCGAGCCAAATATCCCGATGAAGGTGAATCGTATTACACGCTATTGTTGATAAACAGAAAGCTACTGCGATATGAAAAAGCCATAAAATATGCAAAAAAAGCAATTGATCTTTACACCAGAGAAAAAAACAACTTTTTGGGGGATGCATATTACATGTTGGGGATATTATATTATGAAAACAAACAACACGAGATAGCTAAAGATTACTTTAAAAAGGCCAAGGATTTTGGAGGGGTTTATGTAGATCCAAAGTATTTAATATAGCTGCTTTCACATTTTTTAAATTTGGCTGGCCTTAATTTACTTTTACAAGGCGGCTATATCAAGGCTTAAACTTGTCTGATTATAAAATTAGATAGGTTTAGGCATTGCTATAGTACGAAATGGTGTATTCTAATCAAAAACCTCCAGAACAACTTTGCAAGTCATATAAAATCCGGAAACAAAAGTTCCCCTTAAAAATAGCTAGCAGAAAAGCGGCATTGGAGCATTATAAGCAGTATACTACAATCGCAATCTAGAAATCCATTGATAAATAATTGATATCTGCGAGTAGGTATCATACTGAATTTGCTTGAAGAAAATTTGTTTATATTTTTTTGAAGTGTAGATTTTACACCACCATCCCTCAGTATTCTTATCCTATCAAATCTTCAAAGGTGGCTCTGCAACGAGTTAACCTAATCAACCATTTCAAATTATACAACAAAACAAATATATGCTAGTACACGTCTACCTTATAGATTATTATAAGGATGAAAGAGATAACGGATTGGACAGTTATGTTAATGAGCTATCAAAAGATCTACTAAATCGTAGTAATGTGCTCTTGTCGCATGTTTGGATCAATTGTAAAAATACAACTTTATTAAAAGAACAAAACAATAAAAAGAATGAACTTTTCGTGCCCACTTTTAATCCCTCTAGAGAAAAGGACTTATCTTTTGACCTTTTTTTGACTAACGTTTTGATAAACGATATTGGGGTTAAAGAAAACGTAATCATTCATTTAAATTGGATTAATCATTTAGGTTTAGCCTGGCATTTAAAACAAAAAACAGTTTACAGAATTATTTTAACCAAGCATTGTTTGCCTTGGAGAGATTTTTTATACATCAATTATAAAGATTTTTATAAGTTAAATGAGGCCTACACAAAAGTTAAACCAATAACAATCAGCAACTCAAAATTGATAAAAGAGCAATTAGGTTATGAAAATATAGATCATATAATAACAGTAACCGATTGTGCTAAATTTTCTCTAACCCATTTATTTAAAATATCGGCGCATAAAATAACGGTTGTTGCAAACGGTATAAATCCGAAAGGGCTCAAAACTCAACTTGACACGAAGGATAGTTTAAGGAAGAAAAACGGTTTCAGCTTAAATGACCAAATATTACTTTTCGCTGGCAATGTACACACAAGAAAGGGGATAATTGATGTAGTCAGGTTTTTTGATAAAGTAGCGGGTAGAAAAGGATTTGAAAATCTACGTTTGGTCATTGCAGGACCGGGTGATCATAGTTTGGTGTTAAGAACTGCAAAAAGAAGTTGGGCCAAAATAACCTTAACAGGCAGCTTAAACAAAAATATGCTGTATGAATTCTACAAATTAGCAGACATTGGGATCATACCTAGTTATGCAGAGCAATGTAGTTATACATGTATAGAGATGATGCACAGCGGCCTACCTATCATAGTAAGCAACGTAGATGGTTTAAAAGAAATGGTGAAGAACGAATGCGGATTAAAAGTTGAAGTTGATTATAGGAAAACCGGAGTGTCCATCAGTAGTAAAAATCTTAAGGAAAAAATCAACTTCTATCTAAAAAAACCAGCCGAAGCAAAACGTTTAGCCGACAATGCGAGAAATTATGCCCTTCAGCATTTTACAGCTGAGCGAATGGTTGAGGAAACTTCTGCAGTTTATAATAAAGTTATAGCCGAGCAAAATAATAATGAGATACAAAAGCAAAAATTAAATGCGATCGTTGATGAACCATTAGTTAGTATTATTTTACCGTGCCATAATGCAGAAAAATATTTAGGTGAAACTTTAAGCAGTATTTTTAACCATAATTATTCAAATTTTGAGGTAATTGTTGTTAATGATGGTTCAACGGATAATACAGCAAATCTCGTCCATTCCTTTCAAGATAAGCGACTAATCTACCTGAATAACAGGTCAAATAAAGGTATAACTTATAGTTTGAATAAAGCTATCAAACATGCAAATGGAAAATACATTGCACGTATAGATGCAGATGACAGGATGCTGGAAAACAGATTGAATTTACAGGTTGACTTTTTGGAAAATAATAAAGAATACGGCATGGTTGGTAGCTGGATCAGCATAATTGATTCTTTTGGTATGCCTGTAAATAGAACAGAATTGATGACTGAAAATGACGATTTAAAAATAGCGATGTTATTTCGTAACCCCTTTGCCCACCCCGCTGTAACTATGCGCACCGAAATTGTGAAACAACTCAAATACAGCACTCACTTTAAATACTGTGAAGATTATGATTTATGGTTTAGGATTGCCGCACAAAATAAGGTAAAAAACTTACCCATTATGCTAACTGAATATCGGGTTCATGAACTGAATAGTTCGTCTAAAAATAGTAGAATAATGAAACAGAGCGTTATTAAACTCATTTCCAGGGAACTAAACAAATTGAACATTAGACATTCGCAGGAAGAGTTGGTATTGCATGCTGCTATTACCTTTGGTCTGGAAGGCAGATTTTTTAACACCCCTGAGAAGATTGAAGGAATAAATAATTGGCTTGATAGAATATTTTCATCGCAAACTTTGAATGAAAAATGTAATAGAAAATCTCTGATGGCAATAAAGGATCAAATCATACAAAACTTATTGTAATTATGAATTTCTGATAAAATAATGGACATTTTCTATGGAATAAAATTACTAAGAACAGTTTATAGATTTTTATTACTGACCTAGGTCTAACATTTTACTGCTATTTTAAGAAATGAAAAATAATCGCCCGAGAATTTCTATAGTGATGCCGTGCTACAATGCTGCGAAGCATATCGCACAGTCTATTCAGAGTATTTTAGACCAAACCCTCACGGATTTCGAACTTATAATAATTGACGATGGTTCAAACGATAAAACAGAGATTGTTATAAGGTCATTTAAAGATGTGAGGATAAAATATCATAAATTAGGATTAAACCAAGGCAATTATTCCGCAAGAAATATAGGCATGAAGTTGGCCAGGGGTAAATACATAGCTATGTTAGATGCTGATGACATTGCGAAAATTGATCGGCTCGAAATTCAATTTAACTTTTTAGAGAAACATAAAAGCATAGGTTGTCTCGGCGGATTGTCTGAGGTCATTGACGATAACGGTGAACTTATTGGGAAAATAGATAGGCCGTTGAGTTATAAAGAAATTAAGGTTTCTTTCTTAAAAGATAATTACCTAACGCAAAGCACATTGATGTTTAGATCCACCCTAATCAAAAAGCATAATTTAAGGTATAATGAAAGATACATGTATGCTGGCGATTATGATTTTGTTGCCCGTATGATCCAATTGTTCAAAGTGGTGAACCTTGATAAGGTTTTAGTTCAATACCGCATTCATCCTAGTCAAATTTCATCGGCAAAAAAACGAGAACAACAGCGTTTTGCAAAAGAAATTAGGGGCAGGCAATTGGATATTTTTCAAATTAGATATACTAAAAAAGATCTTAAATTGTATTTGAGCGTGATATCCGAGCAGATTTTGACCCGTGAGAAAATAGATTCGGCAATCGTCTGGTTCAATAAGTTGCTCAATGCTAATGAAATTGTATGCGCATTTGATAAAAAGTTATTATTTAATTCATTTAACCAATTATTGATTAGGGTTATTTATCTACATAAAAATGATGTTAAACAAAACAATTTTAAGGCAATATTGGGTAACAATGCTAAAATAACTGCCAACATCATTAATTTAAAGAAACGGACAGAAAGATTGAACAATGTGTTAAAGCAGTTCGAAGGTAAAGAAGAATTTGATGTAAAAATATATAATGCTATCGAACATTCTGTAGGGGCTTATGGTTTATGGCAAAGTATCAGAGATATAATAATAAAAGCATCAGATGCAAATAAAGAATTTGTTTTGATATGTGAAGACGACTTAGAGTTTACAGCTCATTATAACAAACATTTGTTATATGATTGCATTAAAGTAGCGAGTATAAATGGGGCAGATATTTTATGCGGTGGGGTGAGCGGTGGATTTAAACTGCCAAAAATTTTAACCAAGCACCTAATTAAATTAGATGGTTATTGGTGTAATCACTTTATAATAGTTTTCAGGCCATTCTTCCAGAAAATAATTAAACATGATTTTGATTTAAGATCTAAAGTTGATTTGACCATGTCCACTTTGACCAATAATATTTTAGTAATCAATCCGTTCATTGCAGTTCAAAAATCATTTGGTTATTCAGATGTGACCTTGTATAACAATCAAAATGAAGATTGGGTTAACAATCGTTTTAAAAGTGTGGAAAAAAGCCTAGAGCGTTTCTTGCAAAAAGGTTTTTTTTAGAGCGAACAGATGAATAAAATTGTGTGTTGAGATTGCATATTGAATTTAATCCAGGTATTTCGGCAAAATTGCAGCCCGTTCCTCGTTTAAGGTGTCACTCCATTTCGCTTTGAAGTAGCTCCTTTCCACTTTTGGTGGTAGTAAAATGAAATATCCGGCTTTCCTTTGTGAGTGATTTTATAATGCCAGCAAAGTAATTTTCAATAATGCCAGTCAAATTAACATTGCAGTAGATAGCCTAACAGATAGCTTTATCATTTATATTTCAAGCAAGAATAAAAAGTCATTATATGCAAATTGCGAGAAAGCCTCATCGAGAGTTCATCGTTATGATACTAGAAAGTTTGCAGACCTTCCTGCGTCAGGATAGTTTTCACAAATCGTTTCGCGAGCGCGAAAATTTTATTTTACTACATTAGAATTCCTATTAAAAGTATTTACAGAGCGATATGTCGACGATTTCAGGCCTTATCAGAGAAGAACCAAAAAACTGTATAACAAGTTATTAAATGTAGTTATAGAATCTGGTGGATTTCCAACTGAACGGATCGAATTATAGGTCCATCCGTCCAATTGTGAAAGTTCGATTAATTAATTTCAATTACCAGTTTACCGACAGGCCCTCTGTCAACATGTGCAAATGCTTCAAGTGTTTCATCAAATGGATAAACTTTTTCGATAATCGGTTTGATATTGTGAGTTTCGATAAAATCGACCATTTTTTCAAATGCATCCAAGCCCCCGACCAGTATTCCGCGGATCTGAACCGCTTTAAATATTACCGGTAAAAGATCAATCGAAGCCGTGGTCCCGCCCAGAAAACCGATAATTGAGACCTGTCCTCCATTCGCAACCGCCTGTACTGACCTACTGATACTTTCTCCGCCCACAATATCAATCACATTATCAGCACCAATCCCGTCTGTCAATTCCAGTATTTTATTTTGCCATTCTGGATTTAGATTATAATTTATAACCTCATCCGCACCAAGCTTTCTTAGAAGTTCTAATTTATCATCACTACCAGAAAGTGCAATAACCTTTGCTCCGATAGCCTTTGCGAATTGCACTGCAAAAAGTGCTACCCCACCGGTTCCCAAGGTTACCACTGTCTGTCCACTTCTCAGCGGACTGTGGGCGAAAAGAGCTGTCCAGGCCGTAAGCGCTGCAATAGGAAGCGTTGAAGCCTCTATGTCGGTAAGTGAATCAGGAGATCTTACCGCTGCATTTTCATCCAGCACAATATATTCTGCCAAGCCACCATCCACTGGACCTCCTAATGCATTTTCAGATACATCGGTCGGATGGCGTACGCCACTTTTCCATGTTGGAAACAAGTGTGACATGACCCGGTCTCCCACGTTGTACTTAGTAACCCCATCACCTAATTCGACCACCGTACCAGCTATATCGGACAGTGGGATTATCGGCATTTTCATCAGGTGCGGAAGATACATTTCGGCAATTATTGCCTTGTCCCTAAAGTTCAAAGAGGCCGCAGCCACTTTTACCAATATCTGCCCTTTTCCGGGTCTAGGTATCTCCCTGTCGGACCGTTTGAGGTTGTGTAGCCCAAAGCCCTGAATTTCCCATGTTTTCATAACATTCTGATTAATAAAGTTTACCACAGAAGCAAGGCTTGTTTTAATATTGCCAAATAAAGATTTGGCTTACCCCCTTCTGATAGTCAAAGCTATTGTATAGCTTTACTTCAATCAAGTAGTTACCTTGTGGTGTACTACTGACAAATAAGTTACTTTTGCAGTATTTCAAGCATTTAAAAATGAAAGAAAATGAAAAAAAATATGGGGCCGCCGAGGAATGCCCCATCACTTTGGCCATACAGGTCATAGGGGGCAAATGGAAACCGATAATTATCTGGGGATTGATCAGCGGGCCCAAGCGGTTCGGAGAAATCCACAGGAATATCGCTGGCATGTCGCTGAAAGTATTATCCAGGCAACTTAAAGACCTAGAAAGCGATGGAATAATCATCAGGACTTCATATGGTGAGGTGCCACCGCGGGTAGAGTACTCATTGAGCGGAAAGGGAAAATCGCTTATCTTAATTATGGAGTCGCTATCAACCTGGAGCAAGGAGAATATTAAACAGGCAACAGCCTAAGATATTTTTTCTGACGTTAGCCTTTAAAAATTTGAATAGGAGTCATCATGCAATAACCTGTTTTATACTACTTGCTGTTCATAGTCACATCCGTTCTGTCCGGAGAACACGTATCTTGCATTTTCAATATTATGGCTGGTTAGCATCTTTCCATCATCGGAAAGTTCTAGTAAGGCCACCACATACGCCCTGGCCAGAATTTTGAGTCTGTTGGTATGATATCTCACCTCCCTCTCTTTGTCTTCTGATAAACCGATATAAAATTCAAGTCTGTTTATAATCAGCTCAAGCTTAAAATGGTGCCTGATCCGATGGATATAATTTGTTATATCTACCGAAGAGTTTTCATCCCAAGCCAAATAAAAGAGATGATGGATCCGTTCATTCCAGTCTGTAAGCGACTGTTTAACTCCTGTATCTTCCATAGTCTACATTTTGATCGAATACAAATATAACACAATACAATAAACAGACCAGTTTGTTTTTATAACTGGTAATTCTCATTATTGTTACATCATCTTTCATTCCCATTGGCAGTGCAACCGGGAATGGGTAAAACACAGATCCTACAAGGCTTTAAAGTCTGTAGAGTCAATTTGGGGGAATATTTATGAGACTAATTTCTGTAAATGTAGGCCTGCCGCAGGAAATTGAATGGCGTGGCCAAACCGTAAGGACGTCAATTTTTAAAAAACCGGTTAGCGGACAAATTTTTGCGGGTAGATTAAACTTGGAGGGTGATGGGCAGGCAGATCTCATCGGCCATGGAGGTGAACACCGCGCCCTGATGGTTTACCAGAAAGAAGCATATAATTTTTGGAAAAGTTTATTGGGCCGTGACAACATAGTGTACGGGCAGTTTGGAGAGAACCTTACGGTTGAAGATCTCCCTGACAACGAGGTTTGTATAGGGGACCGTTATAGGATTGGTACTGCATTATTTGAAGTCACCCAGCCCAGGGTAACCTGTTATAAGGTAGGGATCAGTCTTGGAGCCGACGATTTGCCATTCCTGATGGTAAAACATAAGCGTCCAGGTTTTTACCTCCGGGTACTCATTGAGGGATATGTGCAGGCGGGAGATACCATCCATAAAATCCAACCAGGAGCTGAAGGAATGACCGTAGCGCAGATCAGTGACCTACTTTACTTAAATGATCATCCACAAGAGTTACTTTTAAGGGCCTTGAAAATCCCGGCGTTGAGCTGGGGTTGGCAGGATTCATTCCGAAAACTTTTACAAACAGCTATTCAGCCTGATATAAACGAGAATGATGGAAAGGCTGGCCTTTCGGTTCCTAAAACCGAATGGTCGGGATTCAGGGATTTTAAAATTTCCAAAACAGAGCGGATAACGGAAACTATCCGTGCTTTTGAACTTGAGCCTAAGGAAGTTTCCGCACCGATATCTTTTATTCCAGGGCAATATATTGCTGCCCTGATCTATGTAAAAGGGGAAAATCTCGGGCTAATCCGTAGCTATTCATTGTGTGGATCCAGTGATAATCCGGTATTACGTATTGCGGTGAAAAAGATAGATAACGGAAAGGTAAGCCGCCATATGCATGAAGAACTAAAAATCGGGGACACGATAGGTATCAGCATGCCCAGAGGAACATTTACCATGGACCCCATGCAGCGGCATATTGCCTTTTTTAGTGCAGGAGTGGGCGTGACACCTTTTTTACCGATGCTTTACAAAATAGCCTCTTCTAAAGGTCCTGAAAAAATCTGGTGGGTCCATTCATGCAGGAACAGTGATAATGAAGCCTTTCGAACGGAAATCAAGTCATTGAACGATCAAATTCCCAATCTCCAGCGCCTCATGATTTATAGTTCACCCTTGGAGAAAGACATTCTGGGCAGTGATTATGATTTAAAAGGACGCATAAATACTGAGGCAATAAATGATCTGCAGCTGCCTGGAGACACTGAAATTTATATCTGCGGGCCATTAGGTTATAATGACAAGGTAACAGAAGCACTCAGCCCGAATGTGATATCCCCCTCACAGATCCATTCAGAGCAGTTTATCCCCCTTAAAGAAACAAAGAGAAATCACAGTGACCTGATAGCCCAGCCAAATAACTCACCAGCTAAGAATATCAGTTTTCTGAAAAGCAACCTTAGAATAGCATGGGAGGATAGCTTTAAAAGTATACTTGAATTGGCAGAAAACTATGGGATACCGGTAAACTGGTCCTGTAGGGCCGGGATTTGCCGAAGATGCCAGACATCGATTTTAAGTGGAGAAACAAGTTATGCAATTGAGCCGCTCAGCCCCCTTCCGGAGAGTCAGGTTTTGATATGCTGTTCGAGGCCAGTGACAGATATCGTACTCGATCTCTAATAAAACCTATGTATAACTGGTATTAATTTTTTTTGCAAAAAAAACAGACTTGTTTGTTTTTAATTTCTTTTTTATATTTGAGTAACACAGATGTACTGTTAAACCATCCAACTTCCCAGCCTACAGCCTACACTATTTAAAGACGGAGTATACAGAACAGCTGGAACCCTAAATGAACTTTAGACATTAACATAAAACAAAATGAAAGAACAATATCTAATGCTTACGGCATTCTTTTTCAATCCCCAAGGAGACAACAGGATGTCCTGGAGATACCCTTCAGCTGCGGGAAAAGAGATTTATAGTCTCGATTATTATAAAAAACTCGCACAGGCGGCAGAAGGGGCATGTCTGGATGCTATTTTCCTGGCTGACCATGTCGGAATATGGGACTCCTATCCCAGTAATATCACGCACTACGCAAACTCACGCCTGGAGCCAATTACCCTTCTCTCCGCACTTTCTGCTGTGACCAGTAAAATCGGTCTGTTATCCACAATATCTGCTTCATTTTCCGAACCATATAACCTTGCCCGGGCCCTCGCTTCCCTGGACCATCTGAGTAATGGGCGTTCAGGATGGAATGTAGTTACATCAGGGATGAAAGAAGAGGCAATGAACTATGGAAGGGACGAAACCATTGAGCATGCCAACAGGTACCAAAGGGCAGAAGAATACATCAGGCTGGCAAAATCGCTTTGGGACAGTTGGGAAGATGAGGCGTTGGTGATGGACAAAGCCAGTGGCATCTTTGCGAATAAGGACCTGGTACACCATGTTGACCATAATGGGGATTTTTTTAAAGTGAGGGGGCCACTCAATGTTCCGCGACCAGTTCAGGGCCACCCGATAATCATTCAGGCGGGAGGATCAGAAGATGGAAGAAACCTTGCAGCCAAACATGCCGACCTGAATTTCGCGTTATTACGCTCGATTAAGGAGGGTATTCTGTACCGTGAGGATTTTGACAGGCGCCTGGCTAAATTTGGCAGGGAACCCTCATCATTAAAAATCCTACCCGGTATCCTGCCAATAGTCACTGATTCAAAAGATGAATTAGCGGAAAAACAGGCATTGTTGGAGAACCTTGTGCCAGAACAGGTTGGTATTGATCTGGTCTCGAGCTGGGTGGGAATGGATCTATCTGGATACCCATTGGATGGACCCATTCCAGAATTACCGGAGGAAACCAATTTCAATGGTCAGCGGACAAATCTGGTTAAGATAAAACAATATAAATCAGAGGGCCTGACACTCAAAGAGGTAGCCCGTATTGTTTCAAGTGCGGGAAGCGCTCCTACAGTGGGCGGAAACGCAAAAGAGATTGCCGATCAGCTCGAAGAGTGGTTTAAGGTGCGCGCCGCCGACGGCTTTGCATTGATGTTTCCGACAATCCCGGAAGATTGGATGCGTTTCATGAAAGAGGTTATGCCAGAATTGCAAAGAAGAGGTTTAGTCCGCAAGGAATATGGCCCCGGGACACTTCGTGATCGTCTCAACCTGCCAAGACCAGTAAACCAGTTTGCAGCAAAATAGAGGTATGTATAAACCTATAATTAGATAAAAAAATGATCCTAAAAGATAATTCAGCCTTAAGTCAGGTATCGCCTATTAATTTCCGTCAGGCAATGCGGGAGCTAACAGGGGCAGTATGTGTTATTACAGTCGGTAAGGGAGATAGCAAAACCGGCTTTGTTGCTACCTCTGTATCATCTTTTTCTGCCGAGCCACCGGTGTTGATCTTATGCATTGATAAGTCATCCTCATCCTGGAACAGTTTGCGTGAAACGGCCCGGTTTGGTGTAAATTTTATGCGTGATGAAGACTGGGCAGTTGCTGATAGGTTTGCAGGTTTTGGGGGTATAAAAGGGAAAGACCGGTATGAAGGTACAAAGTGGATGGAGCTCCCTTCAGGAACACAGGTACTGGAGAATGCGCTTGCTACCATTGACTGTTCGGTAGAGGAAACCATAGACCGCCATGACCATATAATTGTCTTAGGCAGGGTTGAACATATACGCCAGTGCGCCAACAGTAAACCACTACTTTGGTTCCGCTCAAAGTACCATATTCTAGGAAACGAGCTGGAGAAACCAGAAACTTAGTGAGGATATACAAAACTGTTCAAGAGTAATAGCCCCCATTAATGAATTAACCAGCCATTACCGTTATCATGGAGAGTCAGCATTAGCAGGCCTGTCCCAATGTAAAAGGGCATTACAAAAAATTTAAAACAGGGTGCGGTTTTTATCTATAAGAACCGCACCCTATGACTTCAACACTTTTGAGTGCGCAATTTCCTGAAGCCAGGCAAGCCGTTACACAAATAGATGACTTATTCGGCCACAGTGTGAAGTTTCCGATAACATAAGTTCTACCATGATTTCTATGTTAGGGCAAAATAAACAGTTTATTAGGTTTCTCATTTCCTCTTGAGGATTAAGCGTGTTTCCACCGCCCCCGACCTTGCCCTGAGCCCGGAAATAGCCCTTCGCCATATCTGCCTTATCCTTTCATGGGAAATATTATTCCTCTGGCTGATTTCATCCATAGACAAGGGAAGCGCCTCTCCGAAACCATAAATTTCCATAACGATCTTACGGTCCCTATGGGGTAAACTGCCAAGGAGGCTTTTTGCAAGGAAATTATCTGATTCTGTCATCAACAATGCATCTGTTTCAGGAAAACTGTAATCAGGAAGGCTACCGGACAAAGTGAGGTTTTCCCCGTCCAGGGCCGGGGCATCAAGTGAAGAAAGAGGTTTATCAAATGCAAATTGAAATGCCAGATCATCTATTTCAATCCCTGAAAGTCCTGCAAGCTCTTCAACGGTTGGTTCCCGTTCCAAGTCCTGCTCGAGTTTTAATGAAATTGCCCTGACCTTCATTATATTGCTCACCTGGTTCATTGGAAGCCTGATCATCCTCACCTGTTCGGCAAGCCCCGCAAGTATTGACTGCCGGATCCACCATACCGCATAAGAAATAAACTTGAATCCCCTTGTGGGATCAAATAACCTTGCAGCCTTTATCAATCCAATATTACCTTCATTTACCAGATCGTTCAATGGAAGCCCCATACGCTGATATTTTTTGGCACAGCTGATAACAAACCGCAGATTTCCACGTACAATCCGTTCAAGTGCCTGTTCATCGCCCTGCCGGATTTTTAAAAAAAGTTCAGTTTCCTCTTCAGGGGCGATGAGTTCAATCCGGGCAACCTCCACAAGGTATCTGTTGAGCGAATCCTCATCGCGTCTTGTTATGGCTGTATCCAGCTTCAATGCTCTCATCCCCTGCGACCCCTCCCATTATTTCCCTGTTTTAAGTGGACCAAAGCGCCTAAAGGGACTTTAGGTTCTATCCAAGTCGATTTCGGAGGCAGGAGAACATTACTGTCTGCCCTGGTAAATAATTCATGACTGCTGATGGGGTACAATGTAAATCCTGCACAATGGCCGGATCCGGACAGCCTATGGATATACTGGTCCCAAAATGTATCAGAGAACACCTCAAGCCGACAGTCATCTTCGGACTTCTTTAAGCCAAAAATCCCGTTAAGGACTTTATCCTGTAAAAAACATGCATCTGGCAGGTTCATTTCACTGAAAGCCGGCTTTAATTCTATCCTGAACCAGGTATGATCAATGAAAAAGCCAAAGACGTTTTTTTTCTCCGGCCTATATGGAAGATTACCCTGAACCTGCGAAATATTAAAATAAACCTGAAGTTTATCCAGAATTCCAGTAAAATCTACCGTCCCTGCCAATGCAAGCAGTCTATGGTACGGAGCTATTTCCATCTCATCATCCGGTACATAGATCGTAGATATCCATTTATCATCTATACCGGTATTTAAAGCCGCAGCTAAACGATGATGACCATCTGCTATATAAACCCTATTGATCTCCCGAAAAGCAGATTGAAACCTTTCAACAGTTTCGCGATCTTTAACCTTCCATACCCTCAAACCCCAATGCCATTCAAAATCCTCATCAGGAAGGTCCCCAAACCTTCCATATTCCAGTAGTTCACTTATTTTCCTGTTAGCTCTATAACAGAGAACAACTGGGGAAATCTCCTTATCTTCTACCAGCCTCCTATTGATCATCGGCCGCACCCTGTCAGCAATTATTGATTCATGGGGAATTATACATCCTCTCTTCAGGTCTTCAAGATCTGTTAATGCCCACAGGCACATATGTTTTTTCTTTCTACCCGGAATCTCGCAGATCCAAAGTGCGCTGCACTCGGTCCCCAGCTGTTTAAGTCCTAGGGGAAATATTGTTTCCTCATCGCTGGCAGCTATGGGAGCGCGATCAAGATCAGTAAGGCTATTTGCCAACCTTACTGCATTAACTGTGTTTATCCTGGCCATGATCAAAAACTGAAACGTTTACGGAAAAACTTCGCTGGTAAGCAGAAAGAGCTGCAAGCAGATAAAACGGCTTCGTTTTCTTTCCCATCTGTATGGGAATACGCTCACCAATTACAACATCGGGCTGTCGGTACCCGAATAATGCGACGTTTTTTAGATTTTTGGACAGCGCACATCTGTCATCATTGCCCTGGGGAAATGCCGTGCAAGAGCAGGCCCCGAAATTTTGTTCCTTGATTAGATTCATTAGCATGAAAGTTGGTTGTGTCGATAATTTACTTAGATAAAGTTCAAGCCTTTGGCTATGAGTTTGAGCCTGCAACCTTAAAAAAGATAAAATTTGCTCTTTTTAAATCTATCCGCGAAACAATATTCGGTTTTCACAAAAAGCAACAGGGCATGCCGGAATTAAATTTTTCATAAAATTAAAACCGAGTTCCAGCTTCAAAATATTCAAAATGGGCTATTGGTTTTTAAGCCGAAGAAATTTTGCCCTTATGATCTGCTTTGAATTAATATATTTGTACATCGACAATTATATACCAACAATCACTAAAACAACCAACATGTATGAAAGCCTATCAGCTAGATCAGACCGATTTCGCTCTCCTAAACCTCTTGCAGCAAGATGGACTAATGACATACAAAGAACTTTCGGGTAAAACCAGAAAAAGTATGACCAATGTTGCTGAACGCGTCAGAAATCTTAAGGAGATGGGCTACATTTCTTCAACAGTAGCCCTTGTTGATTTAAAAAAGATCAGGACCCTTTTCGTTGCGTTTCCCCATGTCCAACTCATCAGTCACGCTGAAGATGTGCTGAGAAAATTCCAGAATGAGGTAACCCAGTTTCCTGAGGTACTGGAATGTTATCACCTAACAGGCCATTATGACTATATGCTCAAGATTGCAATGCCTGATATGGTTTCCTTTAACGCCTTTATCAGGGAAAAACTTGGTGCACTGGAAAATGTGGGAAGTGTAGAAAGTTTTCTTGTACTTTCTCAAACCAAACATTCGACAGCTTACCATCTTTAATTCCTATCCCATTATGGCTGTCCGGTCTTCACCGGATAGCCATACAACGGCCTAATTCTTCTAAAAAGAAGCATCTGAAAATTTATAGCCCCTTATATAGTTTCCTTGCTTTCTATTCATGTCCTGATGCTTCTCCTCATTGAACATCTATTATCCTTCAGCGTCTTTATATCCATACTGTATATTTGCGACAATGAATTACATTAAGTCATGATGTCACAGCCCTGTGAAACTAAATAACAAGGTTTCCAAATGCAATTTAATTGTAAATGCTGTCCACTGGGAAGATATAGCTAGAAACCACACTGTATAACTTCCGCCAGCGGATCTACCCCTCCAATTCTGCATACCCATCTGAACTGAACTAGAATCTCAGAATATTCTGGCATTTCATTGCTGAGAATGGTTGTAGGAACTTGAAAATAGTCAAAAAAATTTATCATGAAAAAAAAATCAAACAGACTTGTCTGTTTGAAAATTATTTCTACCTTTGTCATATGCGAAAAAATTCCATCAGACAGGCATTGATTGATACTGCGGCAAGACTGTTTTACAAACAGGGGTATGCCAATACCGGGATAAACCAGATTATCGAAGAATCCGGTATTGCCAAATCATCCTTATACCAAAATTTCAGAAGTAAAGAAGATCTGTTAATGGTTTATCTGGAAACAGCGGGACGGGATACGGATGAGGCACTCCGCGAGGCGAGCATTAAATCCAGTCAGCCTGTAGATCAGATTTTGGCGATTTTTGATTTTTTAGCAGATTTGGTTCAGCGCAAGGACTATTATGGATGTAACTTTCTTAACATTATATCAGAAATGCCAAGAGAAGCAGAACGTGTAAATAAACAGATTAAAAAGCAGAAAGATGGGGTAAGAAATTTATTTAAGAGAATCCTTGAGCCAATTGGAAAGGAAGCGATGGCAGACGAGATCTACATACTATTTGAAGGTGCACTTATAGCCAACAAAGTTCACAACGAGGTGTGGCCTGTTGAAAGTGCAAAAATGATTGCTAAAAAACTGCTGGCATAACAACAGCATTTTTTTTTTAAAAAAAGTCAAAACAGACTTGTCTGTTTTAAATATTTATATCTTATATTTACAATATGAAAAAGTCAGCGCTTAGGGAAAGAATAATTTTAACTGCGTCATTGCTGTTCTATAAACAGGGATATAGCAATACCGGGATCAATCAGATAATTGAAGAGGCAGATATTGCCAAATCCTCATTATATCAATATTTTAGATCCAAAGAGGATTTATTAATTGCCTATCTCTCTGAGACCGGTGAAAGCACAATCCAGGCCCTAACTGCAGCAGCACAAGAGCATTCATTGCCTGAGAGCAAGATATTGGGAATTTTTGAATACCTGGAAGAACTCATGCATAGGAAAGACTTTTACGGTTGTCACTTTTTGAATATGGTATATGAGCTTCCCCATGATGCAGAGAGAATCAGAAAGGAAGTTACCCATCAAAAAGATCAACTGCGAATATTATTCCGTGAAATATTAGACCCCGTCGGAAAGGCAGATGTTGCCAACGAGGTTTACACCCTTTTTGAAGGAGCATTAGTCGGCCATAAAATATATAACGAGAACTGGCCGATAACGGCTGCTAAAAACGTAATTAGAAAATTGCTATAAATTTTTTTTAAATAAAAACAGACTTGTCAGTTCTAATAAAGTTGATATATCGAATAGACAATATGATGAAGTCGAGTGATAGTAAACATCATGAAAAGTTATCTCAAAGCAGTTAATTAACCACTAAAGGAAATAAAATAAATATCCAATAAATACATATCAGTCACAATTAAAAAATAATAAAATGAAAACACAGACAGTAAAGTACCACAAAACCAAAGTTGATGACCTTAATATCTTTTACCGTGAATCTGGACCGGTTGATGCACCGGTTATATTATTGCTTCATGGTTATCCTACATCGTCACACATGTTCAGAAATCTAATTCCAATCCTAAGCGAAAAATACCGCGTAATCGCGCCAGATTTACCTGGCTTTGGATATTCAGATGCACCAGCTAATACCGAGTTTAGTTATACGTTCGACAACCTGACAAAATATATCCAGGGTTTGATCAATATACTTTCGCTAAAACGCTTTGCGGTATATGTATTTGATTATGGGGCACCTGTAGGATATAGAATTGCGTTAGCAAATAAAGAGAAGATCACTGCAATCATTTCACAGAATGGAAATGCTTATGAAGTTGGTTTAAGCGGCGGGTGGGAACCGATACAAAAATACTGGGCAGACCCGAGCGAAGAAAATAGAAATGCATTAAGGACCATGTCTACAGCTGATACCACGCGCTGGCAATATTTAACTGGTGTTGAGGATGAAAGCCTCGTAGCACCGGAATCTTATACACTTGACCAGTTCTTTCTGGACCGCCCCGGCAATGAAGAAATACAACTGGATCTATTTAAAGATTATGCCACAAATGTCGCCTTATATCCTACTTTTCACGAATATTTTAGGGAATCGCAACCACCATTGCTTGCCGTTTGGGGAAGTAAAGACCCGTTTTTTTTACCACCGGGAGCCGAAGCATTTAAGAATGATATTCCGGGGGCAAGAGTGAAGTTTTTTGATACGGGACATTTCGCCCTGGAAACACATGTAAGTGAAATCGGAGATGAAATCCTCGGTTTTTTGGGAGAGCTGAACCTAGGTAATTAATGCAAATATCTGCCATAAAGGAGCGATGCAACTTTATGGCAGATAAAAAAGAATATGCCGAATGAGCAATTTTAACATTGACAGGGAAGACTTAATCGACCTATATAAAAGAATAAGGCGCAGTTCAATAGAAATCTGCCGTCCATTACAGACAGAGGATTATGTGGTGCAGCCGGCCGATCAGGTCAGCCCACCAAAATGGCATCTGGGACATACCACCTGGTTTTTTGAAACCTTTATTTTAAAACAGTTTGTGAAAGGTTATAGGGAATTTGACCCAAACTATAATTATGTTTTTAATAGTTATTACGAAAGTGTCGGAACAAGAGTACTCAGAACAGACAGGGGAAATCTGAGCAGGCCAACTGCTGGGGATGTAATGAGATACAGGGTGAATGTGGATTCGGATATGTTCGAGTTTTTAAATGGGGAAATGGAAGAACACGTTAAAGAACTGATTATTTTGGGACTTAATCACGAAGAGCAGCATCAAGAACTGTTAATGAGTGACATCAAATACATCCTGGGGCATAACCCGTTATTTCCGCCTTACCTAAAAGATTACCGGTCACCAAGAATTGCCACAGATCGTAATGAAAAGTACCTGCATTATCAAAACGGAAACAATGAAGCTTACAAATACAGAAGTACTGGAGAATTCAAAACTGAAAATGAATTTCTCAATAAAAATATTAAAAAACAGGAAGGGATATATGAGATAGGCGCTACCGGAGTAGGTTTCCATTGGGACAACGAAATGGGCAGGCATAAAGTTTACCTTGAAGAATATAGTATAGCCCCCAGGTTGGTGACCAACGGGGAGTATCTACAGTTCATGGCCGATGGCGGATATAAAGATTTCAGATACTGGCATGCCCAAGGATGGGAATGGGTAAATAAAGAAAACATATCCAGCCCGCTTTATTGGCACATGATGGATAATGGATGGAATACATATACTTTCAGGGGAATCGAAAAGCTTGATTTAAATGAAGCCGTGGCCCACGTGAGTTACTTTGAGGCATATGCATACGCACAATATGCAGGAAAAAGGCTTCCGACGGAGTTTGAATGGGAAGCAGCCTCTGAGCAATTTCATTGGGGATTACGCTGGGAATGGACTGAAAGTGCATACCTACCCTATCCAAGGTTTAAAAAAGCGGCCGGGGCGATCGGGGAATATAACGGAAAATTCATGGTCGGGCAGCAGGTACTGCGGGGCGGCTCAGAGGTGACACCGCCGGGACATAGCCGCAAAACATACAGAAATTTTTTCCAGCCTGAACAACGCTGGCAATTTACCGGAATCCGACTTGTGGAAAACTGAAAATAGAATCAATAAAAACATAATGATCAAATCAATCAAGATCGATAATAATAGCCGGCTATATATAATCGGCATCGTATTAATCGCAATGGCACTAAGACCTGCTCTGGTGTCGGTAGGCCCGTCCATCAACGCAGTAAAGGACAGTTTTGGCCTAAGTCATGCACTTGTAGCCATGCTGATATCTATCCCTGACTTTCTGATGGGTGCACTAGCGTTGCCTATGCCCTATTTGGCACAGAAAATCGGGCGCGACAAAATGATACTTGTCGGGCTTGCAATGATCGGAATGGCAACTGCGTTCAGGGGGATGGCTACAAATGTAGCTGGATTATTTATATCTACAGCTATAATAGGTGCAGGTATTGCAATAGTTGGAACACTGTTATCGGGCTTTATCAAGGAAAAGTTTCCTAACCGGACTTCCCTGATAATCGGTATATATTCCACTACACTTTCGATTGGTAGCACAGTCGCTGCGGTATCAACCACCCCAATCGCAGAGTATGCTGGGAGCTGGCGGATCTCGCTTGGAATATGGGGGATAATTGCCATACCCGGCATAGTAATGTGGCAATTGATATCTAGGAGGGAATTAGGCAATCCCCCATCAGAAACTCCTGGAAAGAGGGCCTTATTACCCTGGAAAAACGGTAGTGCCTGGAAAATTGCGGTCTACTTTGCCGGAGTAAACCTAATTTTCTACTCCCTACTGGCCTGGACAGTAGCAACTTTGACCGAGAGAGGTATTTCGGCTGAAAGTGCGGGGTGGCTTTTGGGATGTTTTACGCTGTGTTTCATGCTGGCAAGTCCTATTATCGGTCTGGTAAGTAGAGGTGCTGATCGGAGAAAATGGTTAGTTGGTTCTGCCCTGTTAGCAGCCTGTGGATTATTGGGAATAGGACATCTGTGGATTGATGCTGCACTTTTGTGGATATCACTGACTGCGATCGGTTTAGGAGCAGCATTCACCCTAGGCATGACATTACCTCTTGATTTTACGGTAACTCCGGCCCAGACGAACAGCTGGGCGGCTTTTGTAATGGCGGTTGGTTATCTGGTAGCCTCTATCGGCCCATTTTTATTGGGCAGTCTGAGAGATGCGACGGGGAATTTTACACTACCAATTGATGTATTGATTGGCGCGGCATTGGTAATGGCAATAGCCGGTTTTTTCCTGGTGCCCAGCCAAAGGGAACGCATATTAGGAACAGTAGGATAATTGATCGGTGTTGCTAAATACAATATAGAAAGAAGAAAAAAATAGATATGGGAAATATAGATTTTAATAAACAGGGAACGGTCATGCCACTCCCCCCGCAGAAGGGAATTGAGGAGAAATTTTTAATAGATGTGTTGCAGGGGCTGGCATCCAGCCCTAAATATCTTCAGAGCAAGTATTTTTATGATCCCAAGGGAGATAAACTTTTTCAGGATATTATGAACTGTGAGGAATACTACCCATTTGATTGTGAACTGGAAATATTCAGTGAGCGAACTGCCGAGATTGCAGGGGCGATTCTCCGGGAACCCGGCGCTTTTGACTTAATAGAACTGGGTGCAGGAGATTGTACAAAATCCAGTTATCTGTTAGAATATCTGGTTGGGGAAAAGGTTGATTTCACTTATATGCCTATAGATATATCCTATAACACCATAGCCTATTTAAATAAAATTCTACCTGAACGCATTCAGGGGCTTAACGTGACTGGACTAAACGGCGAATATTTCGACATGTTAAAAAAAGCCGCGAAGGCATCTTCACGAAGGAAAGTGGTACTTTTTATGGGATCAAACTTAGGAAATATGCCACCTGCCGATGCCAGGCTTTTCTGCAAAGAATTGAGGGCCCATTTGAATCCGGGGGATCTGGCACTGATAGGAATTGATCTAAAAAAGAACCCGCATACGGTGCTAGCAGCTTACAACGATAAAAAAGGCATCACTGCAGCTTTTAACCTAAACCTGCTAAGCAGGATAAACAGAGAACTCGCAGGGGATTTTAAAATCGGGAATTTCAGTCACTACGCGACTTATGACCCTGAGTCGGGCGGCTGTAAAAGTTTTTTGGTCAGCAAAGTGGATCAGCAGGTGACCCTGAGTGGGGAGTATGAGTTCAAGTTTGCAAAAGATGAATGTATTTACATGGAAATCTCCCAGAAATATGATCTGAAAGAAATCGGCAGAATGGGCGAACTGGCAGGATTTAAAACTGAAGAAAATTTCCTGTGCCGAAAAAAATGGTTTGTAGATACTGTATGGTCGGCCATTTAGCAGAAGATTTTGAGCATGACGATGAAAAATAAAAAGGAAAAAAAAGAAACCGACAATTCGTTGGAACGGGTAAATTTCTTTTCAGATGGGATTTTTGCCATATTGATTACCATAATGGTTCTCGAGCTTAAAAAGCCCGAAAGTCCGACATTTCACGCACTGTTCAGATTGTGGCCGACCTGGATCAGTTATGCCGTGAGTTACCTGTTCATTGCCATTGTATGGATAAACCACCATTACCTTATGAAAAATGCAAAGGAAGCATCCGTAAGATTAATGTGGGCAAATTTCGCACACCTGTTTGCGGTATCATTGATCCCATTTTTCACGGCCTGGATCGCAGAAACCGAGCTGGCAGCAATCCCGGTAACAGTATATGCATTTATATTTCTGATAGTAAATATAACCTATCTTTTTATCGTGTATGAGACAATATGTGATAAGCATGAGGTGAAAATTATACGCAAAGGGAGCCCACTGTTACATGTAAGGTCAATCGCTACAGTGATGATGTTCACAATATCAATTCCAATATCGTTTTTTTCACCTCTTTCGGGGTTGACAATGATTGTGTGTAGTCTGATGCTTTATGTACGCCCCGAACTCCCATTAAAAGAGGGCAAAATAGACAAAGAAATAAATGTGGATTCTGAAAAAGAAATAAAAACAAATTAGTTAATAAATAAATCATGAAAAATAAAATTGCAATTATTACCGGCGCGAGTCAGGGAATCGGGAGAGCTACAGCTCTTAGGCTGGCAGAAGACTTTAAAGGTTTGGTCCTTGTAGCCAGAAATATGGAAGAACTTGAAAAAACCGCAGGTATGATCGGGGATCAGACAGAACTGGAACTCATATCCGCAGATTTGAGGGAAAGTGATGCAGCTTTACAGGTTGTAGGTCAGGCAGTGCAAAGATTTGGAAGGATCGATGCACTGATTAATATAGCTGGTGCAGTACCTCAGATATCCGTATTCGACATGACAGATGCACAGTGGAATGATGGTGCAGAAATGAAATTACATGGGGCCAGAAGACTTACAATAGCGGCTTGGCCATTTTTAAAGCAAAGCGGAGGTTCAGTGGTCTTCACATCGGGAAGTTCGGCAGCAGAGCCAAAAGCAGCTTTTGCTGCTGTGGCAGTTATTAATGCTGCCATAGTAGCGCTCGCGAAAGCATTTGCAGATACTGGAAAAGCGGAAGGGATTCAGGTAAACAGCCTTCTTCCTGGTGCGGTAATGAGTAATAGGCGTAAAAACTTTTTGAACAAACTTGCGGAGACCAACCAGATATCCGTGGAGGAGGCATCACAGAAATTCCTCAGAGAATCCGGAATTCCACGGTATGGTGAACCTGCCGAAATTGCAAACCTGATTGCCTTTATGGTCTCTGCAGATGCACAATGGATGACAGGTTCGGCGATCAGGATGGATGGTGGAGAAATCCGGGGTATATAAGGCAAAAATGTGCAACATTAAAATTTAACAAACTACCGTGACCTATGGAAAAACGCAGATATAGCCCTTAAACACTATTAAAGAATAAATTATGATCCTGACCGAATTGATGAAGGACGAGGAATTGGTTGCCCGCTTAAAAGCGGGCGACCATAAGGCGTTTGGGACCATCTACAATAGATATAAAGGCCCGCTTTTTCGGCACGCCCTGCGTATGCTGAGAAATGAAGAGGAAGCAGAGGATATACTGCACGAACTCTTCGCTGCACTTTGGACAAAAGCAAACCAATATGATTCTTCGGTTCCCCTGGCATCTTTTCTCTACCGTGCGCTTAGAAACAGGATATATAATCATATGGCATATTCCAAGGTACGGGCCAGGTATGTGGAATCACTCCAAAACCACATCCAGTCCGGAAAGAATATAACCGATGAGCAATTAAGGGAGCGTGAGCTTTCTGAACTTATTGAACGTGAGGTCGCATCGTTGCCTCCGCAAATGAGAAGGATCTTTGAGCTGAGCCGGAAAGCTAATCTAAGTCACCGTGAGATTGCCGAACTGATGAACCTCGCTGACAACACCGTCAAAAAACAGATCAGTTTAGCGATCGGGGTTTTAAGAAAAAAACTCCAATATATTATTTTGTTCTTCTCTGTTCTTTAAAATGTCAAATTGAGGATTTCGCTAAAGTGTGCAACGGATTTCATTCCAAACCATGAACTCCGGCTATTTACCATCCGGTTTTGATGAGGCAGCATAGACGAAACTCAATGTCCCAATTTGCCCGGATTCTTTATCTTCATTCTAAGATTTATTATTCCTGCTTTTGATTTGTCACTCTTTAAGAAGATCATCTCGCAGGAAAAGCGCTCTTCCAGGACATGGTTTATCATAAATTAGCCCGTCTTAGCAGACCAGAACACAAATATATTTCTGATTCGGAAGCAATTAGGACATCCATTTGGATTTCTTCGGGCACAGTTCATATTTGAATCCAGCACCATTTTTCAGGAACTAAAACTGCTTAATGACTTGAATAAGCACTCTTGAACGAAATCAAATGACCAAAAAGGAGGCTTAAGATGGATGGGAACGAATGGCCGTTTTTAGCGGCCGACCATTGCCCCTATTGATCTTCTAAGAATCCGGATACCACCATTTCCGCCAAAGAAACAAAATATTCCCATTATTTAATTTTATGATTTCCAACAGGCCAGGTTTCATTGAAAATTTTGTCAAGTCAAAATACACAAGCCAGATTAATCCTGGATTTTCATAAATAAATTATTAAGGGATTCAGAATATGTAGGATGGGCAAATACGTAACTTCTGATCCGGTCATAGGTAATACCGCCCTCAATTGCCATCTGAAGGACTGAAATTACCTCACCACCCTGCTCTGCAAGGATGGCCGCCCCAAGTATTTTTTTTGTAACGGGGTCCACAAGAGCTTTCATGAGTCCAAGAGTTTCCCCCGTTTCTATACCACGGGCTACATTCGCCATCGGTAGGGTAACAACTTTAAAGTTTAAACCGGAGGATTTAGCCTGTTGTTCTGAAATCCCAACACGACCCAATTGCGGATCTGTAAACATACAATATGGCAAAGTTCTCCCTTTTGTTGAGTATTTGGATCCGTTCATAAGATTCTCATAAACGATAATATGGTCGTTGTATGAGATATGGGTAAATGCCGGTCCCCCGTTAACATCGCCCAATGCCCAGATTCCGGCAACATTAGTTTCAAGCCTCTCGTTGACCTGAACATATCCCCTACTATCCAAGATTACCCCGCATTGGTCCAGCGCTAATGTACCGGTCTGAGGTTGTCGCCCAATGGCAACCAAAACGTGGCTACATGCTATAGTTTGCATGGTACCGGCAGCAAGAATTTCTACTTTTATCCCGCCATCATGATCCCTTGTAAATTTCTCGGCCCTGGCTTCGGTAATTATTCCAAGCCCCTCATTTTCAAGTATTTTTCTCAACTCCAAGGAAATATCTGCATCTTCCTTTGACATGATACGTTCCGACCTTTCCAAAATCGTCACCCTGCTTCCAAAACGATGAAACATCTGGCCAAATTCGAGTGCTATATAACTCCCCCCTATAATCAAGAGATGTTCAGGAATTTCCTCCAGATCCAGTATTGAAGTTGATGTTAGATATCCGACATCACTCAACCCACTGATCTCTGGAACTGCACTAGAGGTTCCGGTATTTATGAAAATCCACTCCGCCGAAACCGTTTCCCGGCTTCCATCCGTTTTCATTACCAATACATCCTTTTTACCGGAGAACTGCGCATCACCAAAAATTAATGTGAGATTTTCGATTGTTTCGAGCGATTTTTGCGATCCTGTCCTAAATTGTTCCACGATTTTATCCTTCCTTGCTTTAATAGCTTTGAAATCGACCAAAACAGGCCCGGTTTCTATTCCTAATTGCTTTGCTTTGATTGGCTGATGAGCAGCCCTCGCGGATACAATCATAGTCTTTGTTGGAGTACATCCATCATTTATACAGGTTCCACCGACAAATCTTTTTTCTATCAAACATGTTTTTTTGCCAGCTTTCGCAAGTTTTCTGGCCAGTGGTAGTCCTGCCTGTCCGGCGCCGATTATAATTACATCATAATGAGTCATAAACATACATTTAAAGTTACCATCCCAAAATTGAAATGCCTGCATACAAGATAAACAATAAAGGAATCCACCTAAAGCTTATGGATCGAAAAAATTTATTTTGATCCCGTTAGCCTTATCTTCCCTTAAATCCAAAATGGGTAAAACATCTGCCGGATCAATACCGATCTACCGTATCATCCATCCCTTAGCAATTAAGCCCGATTGCCACCTATTAATTTGTGGACAATAAATAAATGTCATTAAAAAACAATAAAACAAAACAGACCAGTCTGTTTTGTTTTATTGTTTTAAATTTGGTCTGTCCGGATTAATAGAAGGATACATATAAATTGTAATAAGAGTGCAGTAATACTGCGTAAGAAATTTGTCGATTATGAAAAAACAACAGTTAAGTTACAAGTCAGTAATTGTTAAGGGGGTCAAAATATTTTACAGGGAGGCTGGGGACAAAAATGCTCCCCATTTGATATTGCTCAACGGAGTGCCGAATTCATCGAGCGCGTTTGACCAACTGATGCAAAATCTGCAGGAGGATCTATATATGATAGCTCCGGATTTTCCCGGCTTTGGGAACAGCGGAACACCTAAGCCAAATGAATTTGAATATAGCTTTGAAAATCTGTCCAAAGTAATCGAGCTGTTAATAAACCAGCTTGGAATGAGTGATGTCAGCGTTTATGCCCTCGGTTATGGAGGACCGATAGCCTTTAGGATAGCGCAACGCCAACCCGCTATATTCAAAAAATATATTTTGCAGAACACCAACGCATACGAGGAAGGCTTAGGTCCTGCCATGGTGGCCGCAGCACCGTTTTTGACAGATAGGAATCTGGAAACCGAAAAACTCGTGGCCCCCTTACTTGAACGTGAAGGGATGGAAATGTTTTTTTTAAACGGGATAAGCGATGAGAAAGCTGTAAATCCTGATCATATTAATACAGCCATTTATCATCTGTCACGCCCCGGCCAAAAGGAAATTCAATTGGATCTCCTGTATGATTATAGAAACAATATTGCAGAATATCCAAAATGGCAGAATTTTTTAAAACGTTATCAGCCTGAAATGTTACTGGTTTGGGGTAAAAACGATGTTTTCTTTCCATTGGATGCAGCAGAGGCCTTTAAGAAGGATGTCCCGAATGCGGAATTATGGGTTTATGATACTTCGCACCTGGCTCTGGAAGAATACCATCAGGATATTGCGGAAAAAATAAAGGCTTTTATGATCGGTTAAAAAATATTATGCAATGTACCTATAGGCCGCCGTAAAAAAACTAGGTATGGGGAAAGAAAAGAAGTACTCTTAGATGTTTTCAAAAACGCTAAGAGTATTTTATAATGCATTATTGAGAAAACCGCGCGATATCAGGCTGGCTTATTTTCGAAACCAGTCCCAAAGTAGAATACAACAATGATGCACGCGGATGCTGAATTATTATCAGTGATTATCGATGTTGGTACCGGGCGAACCAATGTACCGATGCGATTCGGGAAATTTGGGCCATTATTCGGGAAAAGGAACCATTTTTAACTCACCTGTCAAATTGGATCTTTACATTATCAAAACACAGCGCGATGATCCTAAACATCCCAATTTTAACGGCTATGAACTATCGATCGGAATTCTTTTTAACAGCTACCAAGGAATCATTTATCCGGGCCATACCTTTTGTGCCTACGAGTCTTATAATGGTCAGCTTAGCAGTAACCCATGATCAGTTGGGTATGGCTTTTTTCGGGGCTGCCTCCATTCTAACCCAGATTATCACAACAAAACTATCATTTATTTTGGCAAGGAAAAAAATTAACGCGACCGGATTGAACATATTGGTTATCCTAATTTCTACAATTAGCACAATCACCCTCGCAATTCACTATCTGAACGCGGATAAGGCGGAATTACTCCACTTCTCAAGGATTCAAACACAATGTTTATGCATAATTCTTGCGGGAATTCATACAACTTTCATATCTAATGTCCGTCTCCCGCATCTCCAAAAACAAATATCAGATTTGAAATGCAATCAATTTTTGTTAAACCAGAAAGGTACGGTGTATTACATTGCTGGTGTAGTGTTTGGAACTGCAATGGGATTGGCAGTTTATGTTTCTATCGGTTATATCCTTTCATTGCCTTTGTTATCATCATATACTTGTATTAATTTTCTGATCGGGATGATGTTAATAACAGTTGTTATCAAACGTCTTTGGACTGTTGTAAGTTCAATTGAAATTTCATGCACCCAATGTGCAGGAAGAAAAACTGAAAAATAGATAGGATAAACGGCCCCTTATTAAAATGGTCACAACCACCGCTGGCACGTGCTTATGCCAATGGGGCGTATCCCCTGATCTCTGGAACCAGATTGCGCAAAACGGTAGTCAATGAATTTCACCAGATCAAATCTTAATCAGGTGAGAGCCGTAATTTAAAAGACCGGCCTCATCCAAGCACCGATCTTTTTACCAAATCTAAACCTAAATTTAGTAGTCTAAAGCTCTTTTAAAATTGACAATCTGATCAATATTGCCATAATCATCAACACAACCTTTAATTATCCGTTCTCCCACCGCAGTAGTAACAACTATCATATTTTGCTTATTGTGGACCCCAGCAAAAAAATCAGGATATCATTCAAATGATTTTTAGAGCAAACCCATGCTTTGTCCTCAATCACTTTGATTTGCTAACCAAATCTGATTTTCAATTTGAGGATATCCTTAATCTGCTATTAATATTTAGTGGAAATTACTTCTAGTCTTTAAATTATAACCAAGTGAAATCCTGATTGTATTAGCAAGAGGACTCTTCTGCTGAGAAGCCTGAAGATAACAGAAATCAAGATTAAGCTGGCGATAGCAGAAGCCAGTACCAAGGGTAAAATAACCTTTATTACCTTTATTCGGGTTCTCATAAAAATAACCGGCCCGTAAAGCGAACCTATTATCATAACAGTATTCCAGTCCTGTAGAAAAGCTTATTTCATCGAGCTCTTCCTTTAATCCTCCCGGAGCATCGCCGAATGATTTAAAAATACCTTCCACCAATGTTTTATCATCATCATGTCCTTTAATTATCCTATTTTCTGCATCCCTAATAGGTGGGGTAGGCACTAGCAATTTATTAATATCGAAAGCTAATGTAATAGCACTGTAACCATCGGTAAACCAGGTATTTGCTGTCCCAAGTTTCAAATTGGTCGGTAAAAAATATTTTTTACCATCCTGATTGTAACTTATTCTGCTGCCAATGTTTGAGATATTTAATCCGATAGCAAACAAAGACTCTTTACCAAAAATCAGCGTATTTTTTTTAAAATAAAATGAGGCATCAGCGGCAAAAACCTTATTTCCCTGACTATAGGCACCCTGATTAGTTACAGTTCCTTCCAATGAGGAATAAATGTAACGCAATGATAGACCCGCTGAGAAATTTTCTCCAAAGCTACGGGCATAAGAGCCATCTACAGAAAATTCATAAGGGCGTATACTGCCCTGTGAATTCCTCTCATTATCATATAAATCTACGCTACCAAGATTGAAATACCTGAAGGATGCACCGAATGCGCTGTGCTGATCCAACGGCTGCACATAGCTGCCGTAAGAAAGAAATACATTCGGCACCTGGCTTCTAAGCCATGGGCTGTAAGAAACCGACAGGCCTCCATGATCAAGGAATGCAATTTTTGAGGGATTCCAATATAGGGCGTTCGCATCAGGCGATATGGCAACGCCCGCATCGCCCAACGCACCAGATCTTGAATCCGGGGAAACGCTTAAGAACGGTACTGCTGTGACGATTTCGTTCGACGACCTTCCACTGCTCCTCCCACCGGTATCCTGAGCAAAAACATCAATTGTAAAAAAATTGATCAATAGTACTGTTATAGCAAGCGAGTAGCCTTTCATGGAGTATGGTTTGGTTTTATCATCTAAAAAAATAGATCCGATGTATATGTTGCTACTTCATTGGTTCATGTAAACAACATATACAACTTATTTTAAATTATTTCACATTAAGGTACTTTTAGTGCAGAGTCCATTTCAAACAGAAATTCAGGCTGACTTGAGGTGAAGTGACCTGTAAACTGCCAGTTGCCACTACCCTGAATCACCTTGACCACCAGCTGGTTCCAGCCCTGATGAAGTTTAAGTGCGTGCGCAACGGCTTTCCCTCCCTCTAATGGCCCTGTCCTTATGTTTTTAGCAACTTCTTTTCCATTGAGCCAAACTTTAACTGCATCATCTGCAGACACTTCCAGATCTACAACCGGCATATTTGGTTCAATGAGCAGGTTATCCAAAGGACGTGGGCTAAACATCCAAAAACTGATGTAAGCTTCAGCATCCTGTTTAGATCCCTCAAAATTCATTTTCTTAAAATCAAAAATCCCATTTTCACTATTAACCCTGCTCCATGTTTTTGACAGACTTTTTGCACCATCCAAAGCTTTGCCGAACTCACTCGGATCTAAGCTATCCTTTTCACCAGCATCATTTATTGAGGTAATCGGAAAACTTCCCAGCATCAATCCTGAAACGATGGTTCCCGTTTTGAGAACGGGTTTATCCGTTTGGTTAATTTTTTCTATGGTTAACCCGAGGTTACCAAGGAAAGTACCGATTGCCTCCTCTGCTTTTGAGGTGCGTGGTTCTACTGAAAGTGTGGTTACAAATAATTTGCCTTTGCCCATATTTTTCCTGATCAGTACTGCTCCAGAAGGTTTGGCTTCGAGCTCAGACCTTAAAACCATCGCTGTCTTTGCGTATTCGTCCTGTTTATTCCATTTCAACCAATCGGTATTATTAGCCCTCAATAAAACAGCACTTTGCTCAGTAAGTGGGCCCGCTAAACAATTATTTACCGCATCAGATGGTCTTAACTCTGAAAAATAAAGACTTTTGGCATCCAGCCCGGCAGTCACGGGATCTTTGACAACAGGTAACAGCGAAGAAGCTGATCTGTTGTTTAGTTCAAGTTTCGCAGGCAGAAGAGCACTCAGTTCCCTCTGTTTGGAAACAACAGGGTTCAGCACAAGCACAGTACCTCCGTTTGTGTATACGCTGTTGATTAAAGGTAGGTTCTCAATCCCCGGAGGATAAGCTCCGTCTATGATCAGCAGATCCGGAACACCAGACTCAGTGGAAGTTGTTTTTAAGCCGATTAATTTGAGTTTTAATGCCAATGTGCTTCCCTTTGAACCAATTATACTAACAGATTTGAGCGGCTCTGGCGCCATTTTCGGTGCCATCGCATTACTCAGGTAAGCCAATTTTGCCGGTTTTGCCGGCTCGGCACTGGCATCCCTTATCGCATCGAACAGTGGCCAGGTCTGGTATAAGGGTAAGGAGCTGTCATATCCGGGGTTTAGTGTAGTACTATAAGGTCCTAATCTTTCCGGCTGCACGCCTGGCTTACCTTCAATGAAAGAAGTAAAGAAAATTCCATCATTCAATGTCGGTGCCTTTGTTTTATCATTTAAACCTAATGGAAGCGGCTTAAGCCCATACCAGGCAAGGTTAAATACACTCCTATAGGCAGCATTGTATTTCGCCTGTGTAACCAGGGAGTTATAAGATGACGCTGCTACCCCTTCCATCCTACCTTCAAAAGATTCATAGGCCCGATTACCGTTAGTCTGGGAAACCTGCTCCGGTGTTCCATAATAAGCATTACCCGCTTCCCCTACTCCCCATGGCTTTGCGCTTTTACTCCCGCGCTCCATCGCTGCATTTCCGCCATAATGCACAAGATATACAGGCAGATTACCTTCACCATCGTCTTCACCGTCAGCAGAGATCCATGAACGTGTGGGATCTGTTTTCCTGCAAATATCCGCCCATATTTTATAGTATTTAACCAGATTTTCTTTCATTCCGGGCGGATTGCGCATTACACCACGGACTATGGGCATTACCTCATTAGAAATACTCCACCCGATTACACTTGGATGGTTTCGGTCTCTAAGTATTAGTTCGGTAAGATGGTTTTCAGAATCCCTCCAATAAGCAGGGTCGTCCAATTTTGGTCCACCATCGCTCGCCCAGACCGCTGTTTCGTCTAAAACAAGGATCCCCATCTCATCTGCCACATCCATATAAAATGATGGATAAGGCTGGGCATGAAGACGTACAGCGTTTAAATTTGCAGCTTTCATTGCGGTGTACCAGGCATATGGATACCTGCGTGTCATTTGCGGAATCCCCATAAAATGCCATGAATCTCCTTTCATCACAAACGGTTTTCCGTTTAGCAAAAACTCATTCCCCTTAAGACCAGTCTGCCTCCATCCAAAGCGGCTGTATTTACTATCCAATATTTTGTTGTCAGCACTGGTTTTTATGACCAGGCCATATAGATTAGGTGCCGAGGGTGTCCAGGATTTTAGTTCATTGTTCACCTGAGCAGATAAAATAATCTTTGCATTTCCCTTAGCGGGTACTTCTACCGAAACAGTTGGAATGGTGAGCGCAGGTTTGCGTTCTAAAGCTGAACTTGGAACCATAATTGTCAGCGGGTCTTTACCTGTATTTGAAATCCATTTAAACACATCTGCATTTAACGTTACTCTCTTTTTCTGGTCAGTATTATTCATCAATGTTACCTCTGCTTCAAGCTTCCTCTGATCTAACAGCGGCTTGATATATACATCTGTTACCCTGATTTCAGGTACAGCCAAAAGATATACATCCTGCCAAATCCCTGCAATATGCTGCCCCCAAAAAGAGCCAGCCTGGTAAGTCCTTCTTCCAAAACCACTTCGTTTATCAAATAATGAGGGTTTTCTTATGCCTATCATCAATTCATTTTCTTTACCTGATAATACCGCCTGGGTAACGTCAATGTCAAATGGAAGAAAGATACCGAAGTGTCCTCCTACTTCTTTTCCATTTAATAATATCCTTGCATCACCAGCTACTGCTTCAAAGTGAAGGATAATCCGTTGCCCTTTCCAGGCAGCAGGAACATTAACTTTCCTGCGCACCCAGCCCATTTTTACTTTTTCCCAGTTTGCCGGATAGCTTGGGAAGGTTCTGAAATCCCCGCCCTGTCCGTTCTTATCAGCGAAACTGTTCACATTCCAGGGGGAAGGGATCCTGATTACTGCTTTTTCCCACTCACCGTTCTTAGGAGCAGTAAGCTCCGGAGGGGCATCGATCCCCTCTTCAAAATCCGCTGGCAGTGCTATAGGCTGAAATTGCCAGGAGCCGTTTAAACACAACTCCTGCCTATATGGTTTCTCAACTGTCTTCACCCAATTGTCGCTTGGTGCAAACTCAGCAGAGAAGGTTTTAGGTTTCTGTTGCCCCTCACTTGTAAATGGTAATAAGAGTGCAGCTATGCCCCATACCAGAGTATTCTTAATGCTATTCATTAGTTTAAATCTAAAAATCAATGCCCATCAAAACATTGGCTGTCTACACTCTCGAAAACTTCTTACCTTCTCAGTCCATAGTCATCCGAAGGGTACATATCAAGTTAATCACCGATAAGTCTTTTAAAGAGACTTCTTTTTTCGTGGATATACCTACGCGGTATAAGTTCCAGCATATATGTTGGGCATATTCCCGTTGCTTACTGCTGCTGATACTTAATCACACAGTATAAATTAAGATCCGAAGTTCCATCGTTTGGCGCCTTAAGAGCTACCAACACTCCATTTATCAGAACTGATTTTGGAAGCGTCCTGATCAGTCCCCGTTTGCCGTCACTGGTTACAAAACCATATACCTGGTCCCAACTCATTGGTCCTGCAACCGTATTCTGTTCTTCCTTGATTCCCTGTAAAAAGACATCAAACTCATTATCATGGGTTAGCAGGTCAAAGTCGGTAGCAGTAATCTTGTTCTTCCCTGTTACATTGTCCAATCTGCGGAAATAAGTGGTTTTAAGCGATTTGCCGGGAAGAGACTTTGCTGCCTGCCACATCTGGCGGATACCTTGCCTAAGATCTAATACTTTACGGAATGTCAGCGCTCCTTCACCCGCACCCCAATAAGGATTAGCCATTAGCGTACCTGTTAGGTTGGTAAATGTAGCAGGATCAGAATATGCTCCCTTAACCGATGCTACCCAAAGCAGGTTATTGGTGGTGCTTGTAAGGACAAGCCCCTTGGCTGCAAACTCTGCCCTATTTGCGTTTACAAAGTTAGTCGCTGTTACTGTGGTATTGGTTGCATAGGTAACCGTTTTTGTTATCCCTGCGACCGTAATTGTTCCGGTTCCACTGGTTCCAAGCAGGGCTAAACCAGCTTGTCTGGAACCTATATAGGAGTATCCCAAAACAGTTGTATCTGCAGGAGATACCAGATAGTAATTAGCCGCAAGCATTGCTGATTTTGGATCTGTCGAAGCCGCTCTTGGAAAATAACCGGCAAAGTCAAATTTATCGGCATTTATCAGTGCATCAGTTAAGATCCCCACGTCTGCCCGCAGGTCCAAAGAATAAAATGTACCTCTTTTATTCTGGTAACGCACATTATTGTCAGGCCTCCCATTACTGATAATATCGAAGCTTTCCTGATTGCCGATTCCGTTCAGATCCTGTTTTAACCAGGAAAGATTAGCCACTTTGAGCAACTTACCATTGGTACTCCCCTTTTTTATCACCTGAAAGTTGTCATAACTCTGTCCTGCATAATTGCTCTCATTTTGAAAGGTGAAGACTGGATTTACCGTTGTTAGCGGAATAATGGAGTCATCAATCCGATAGGCATAATAAACGACGACTTTTTTGATGTCCGCTCTGAAATTACCGGCCTCATCTATTGCATTCTCCGGTTCTGTCCTTATTACATGCGACAAAAGTGAAAAAACATCAGTATTGGTTGTTACAGTGAATTTAGTGAGCGGTAATTCTGATGAAACTGTCAGTTGGTAGACCACATCGCTGCCCTGCTCATAATCTTTCAAAGGACCTGTCTGAATGGACTGTCCGCCAACTACGACAGTGTTTTTTTCGGCATACCGGAATACCTGTGGCTGTAAGGAAACTGAAGACTTTTCTTCCTTTTTACATGCACCGAAAAGTAAAATGAACAAAAGAATACCAAGGTTAATTAATCTCCTTTTCATATCTTATATTTTAATTATTTTATCTGAAATAAATGTCAATTATTGGTTTATACCAGCGTTATATACCGGAAAGTACCAACTGGCAGGATTACGGTATTTTGCTATTATCGAAGCCCGCATCCCTTCGGGATATTTCCTGGCAACCAGTTTCCCGAGAAAATCCGGATCTGTACTCCGTTTGGCAAATCTTACCAGGTCAAACCAGCGGCGCCCCTCAAAAGCGAGTTCCAGTGCACCCTCATCGAGTATCAGTCTATCAACCTGCTTTACCATATCCCCCCCTTTAGGATCCAGGCTTAATGGATATACACCTACCCGGTACCGCGTTCCTTTTGCCACATAAGCATAGTTCGCAAAGCCATTAAAATTTAGAAGTGCTTGTGATGGCAGGCCGATATTGTTTAATATCTCTGAAATTAAAAGGCATAATGTGCCATCGCGGTAAAGGATATAATACATATCATTGTTACTATAAGCATCATTTATGAGCAGATCTTTCATGGTTGATACCCCATTTACCCGGTTTTTGGTCAAAAACTTAAAAATAAGGGTATCCTGCCCGGATACAAAGTAAGATCCTCCCGCTCCTCTGATATAATCTCCATATCCACCGATGATCAGGCTGCCATCCGCATTTACTGCGTCCTGTGGGCCATTTCCAAAGGTGTAACTTGGATTTATGAAATATCCAGCCTGCGTATTTTGGTAGGTCTGTAATATCGAGGGGGCACGCTTCCAACCTTCAATAGCATTAGTGCTAGGTTTTAAAGCATATACGGCACCATTTTTATTACCTGTCCATTTGATCAGGCTATTAAACTGGTTTCTTGAACCATCGAAATTTATGGTCAGTCCTACCATTCTCCCATAAACGTTTACATCGACCCTGTCGAATGCCTGATGCCAGTTCTGCCACTGCCCCGCGAACATATTGAAAGGCGCGGACTCTATCGCCGTAGTTCTAGTGGGATTTGCCAGATCTGCCCCCGAATAGTAAGGCTGTATGGTGATCCATGCCTGGTTATAGTTTCCGGCATAGACATAAAGTTCAGCCAAAAGGATCCGTGAATTCCGCTGGTTGAACTGTCCTGCAAGATTTGCCTGATCTCCTCCTCCATAACCCGTCTCCTGACTCAGAAGTTGCATTTTCGAAAGGTTTGCCTCACATTGGGCTGCAACTTTTCTCATGATATCGTCTCCATTCATTTTTGCAACACTTTTTATCTGTGTTGCATCAATGACACCCTCCTCTATATACGGAACGTCCCCCCAGATTTTTACCAGTTGAAGATAGGTCCATGCCCTGATATAGGTGACTTCCGCAATATTTAGGGAATACACGTTTGTGTTGTAAACCGGATCTATTTTTGCAACCTCTCCAAAATCATTGATTGCCTGATTGCAGGCAATAATTAACCTATAGAATTTCGAATAGTCCGTATATGGATTCGAAGCGGTTACCCTGTTCTCTGCAATTTCACGCACATATTTATCCGCCCCACGGGCCGCAACAACCAGATCGGCCTGAGCTTCCCCAGCCAGATACATCTGGTCAACAAGCGGTTGCATCAAAGAATAAAGTCCATTGATGACATTGATTGCGTCGGTCGAATTTTTCATACTGTTACTTTTAAGTACAGCATCGCCCGGTTCCACCGTCATAAATTTTTTGCATGAGAAAGATGCAAGTATGATGAAGGCAACAACCAGAAATAATATTTTATTTGTTTTCATCTTTTAAAATTTAAAATTTTGAGCTTCGGTTTATAATCCCAGTTTGATGCCCAGCATAAAAGTTTTCGACTGTGGTACATTTCCAAAATCATATCCTCTCGAAAAGACATCCTGCCCCACAGTTACCTCGGGATCCCATCCCGAGTAATTTGTCCACCTCAACAGGTTGTATCCCGTCAGGTAAAGCTGTGCACTTCTTATAAAATGGTAAGGTTGCCTGATATTGTAAGCAAGCGTTAAGGCACGCATTTTTAGGTAAGAGCCGTCCTCGACAAAATATGATGATGCCCTTCTGTTATTAAGGGGGTCGCCATAAGCGGTTGCCGGAATACCTGCAATATCACCTTCGGCAGACCATCTGCTAAGCGCGGTAACCGATTGGTTTTCGTATGCCGCACCATTCTCCAGTTTTGAACGCAATACATTGAATACATCATTTCCGTAGGAAAAAGAAAATATGGTACTCAGATCAAAGTTTTTGTAGGAAACCGATCCGTTAAACCCACCAAATAATTTGGGATTAGGGTTTCCGATCACCTGTCTGTCTGCATTGCTGATCTTTCCGTCATGGTTGATATCCTCATATTCCACATCGCCTGCTTTTGCCACAGTTCCCATATCTGATACCAGTCCGGAAGCTGCTGCCTGTTGTGAGGTCGAAAACACTCCAAGGTATTTATAACCATAAAAAAGTCCTACGGCGCTACCTGTTTTGGCAATTGACTGATAACCATTAACCCCATCAATCACTGCTCCGTTGGGTAGGCTCAGAACCTTATTATTATATTTTGCAAGATTTACCCCGAGTGTCCAACGGACTTTTCTAAAATAACCGATCGTACCGAGCCCAAGTTCGAAACCTCGGTTATTTATAGAACCTTCATTTCCCCAATAAAATCCCTGTCCGTAAGCACCATCGACAAGCTTTCTCACCAGCACATTATCTGTAGTGGTATTAAAATAATCAAAGTTTACAGTAAGCGCTTTTTTGAACAAGGAAATATCCAATCCACCGTTGTAACTATTAGTGGTCTCCCACCTAACCTGGCTATTGCCCATAGACGTAGGTGCAAGACCCGGAAAGGCGCCATAAAATGCCTTATTGTAAAGAGAATACCTGGCATTTACCGGGATGTCCTGATTTGCTGTCTTACCGGCAGATGACCGTAGCGTCAGCTCATCAATAAAAGTATAAGCGTTCATCCATGGCTCTGACTTTAATTTCCAGCTAATATTTACATAAGGAAGTACTGCAAATGGAGTAGACCCAATGGTTAGTCCACCTGCATTTTCCCCGAATTTCGATGAAGCATCAAAACGGATCCCCGCCTTAAGAAATAATTTTTCTCTAAAACCATACTCTGCATTGGCAAAAACTGCCATATTATGGTACTTGTCATCCGAACCGTTCGCCAATACCCTTGTACCGTCTCCAAGCGACTGGAAGGCATCATCTGTTGAGTGCCTTGAATAGCCATAAATGCTGCTAGCGCTTGCCAGCTCAGCGTTATAGCCGGCCAAAGCAGTCACACGGTGTTCTGCACTTAACTGTTTATTATAGCTTAGGGTATGTTCAAACCTGAGTACCTGATAACCGATAATCTGCTGTACAGAAGTACGGTCAAACCTTGGGTCAGAATTTAAGGGCACAAGGCCAATTGCGGGCGTAAAGCGGTCTTCTTCGAGCGACCTGTGATCTAAGGAAATCACAGCTTTGGTACTTAAAGAATTGTTAAAACTGTAATCCCCGTAAACACTTCCCATGATCCAAAAGTTCTTTTGGTTATTTTTGACACCTTTCACTACAGCCATGGGATTACTTAAATTATCAAATGTAGGCTCCGTAAAAAACTCACTGTTCACCCCTGTGCTCTTTTGGATATATGGGGAGGTAATCGGCGGCTTTACCAAACTGAGATAAAGTGGATTAACACCTTCATCAAAACCCTGATCCATTAAATTTTTCTCTGTCCTGCTAAAGGAAATATGGGTTCCTGCCTTAAAATTCTTCAATATCTTAAAATCGAGATTAAACCTGGAAGTAAAGCGATTGGCCGACACTTCCCGGATATTTCCCTGTGCATCATTGTACCCTACCTGAAAAGAATATTTAGAGGTTGCATCTCCACCCCGTAAGTTGATATAAAAATCATTTGTAAGTGCATTCTGGGTGATCTCCCGCTGCCAGTTGGTGTTATTGCCATACTTCAGGTATTCTGAACTGGTGGGATTCAGATTAAAAAATGGAAACCTGGCCTGGATATCCTGGGCAGTGAGGCCCTGGGCATATAACCTTCCTGACAAGAATGGTAGGTACTCCGATGAACTCATCATTGGCAGTTCATTAAAACGGGTAGTTATTCCAGCCTGCACTGAAACATCCAGAAATGTCTTTCCGTTTGTTCCACCTTTTGTGGTAATTACAATGGCACCATTGGCCGCCCTGCTTCCATAAATACCTGCCGCTGAAACATCTTTTAAAATAGTCACGGATTCAACATCTTTGACATTGACATCAGAAAGGCTGTTGTAAATATTGCCCGAAGATACCGATGCCTTAAAGATGGGATTATAAACCGGAACGCCATCCAATATGATCAGAGGCTCATTGGTGGTATATAAGGAACGTATTCCCCGAAGATTATACTTCACGCCTTCCCCAGGCGTTCCTGAATAGGCATTAGATTCCAGCCCTGCCACTTTCCCCTGGAGCAACTCCCCTAAATCCCGGGCTCGGTCATTGGTATTAAATACGACCCCATAAGCCCCGTGCAGGTCTTTTTCGTTAACGTTACCATAGGGCAGGTTAACAGTAGATTCACCTATATAAACATTCTCGGGAACTATTGTTATAGCAACTTTTTGCTGCCCCCCGAGTGGAAATTCCTTAAGCTGATAACCAGGATAGGAAATTATCAATGTCCCGTATGCCGAGGGTACTTCAATTGAAAATGTACCGTCCGCTTTCGTATTCACATTTTTCAGGACAGAGCCCTTAATGGATACGTTAGCATCCTTTAGTGGCTTCGATGAAAGGTAATCGATCACCAGACCCTCAATCTTCTGTCGGCTCTGGGCAGAAGAACTGCCGCAAACGAAGACCAATGAGATCAAAATGTATAAATATTTTAACATGTGTATTTTTTTAAATAATCAATATTGTTAGCAATCACCTTTATTCTTTCAATTTGCTTTTGGCTTACCTTAGATCGGCACAAACTTGATGTTGCACATAATCAGTCCAAAGTTGGCATTGCCCAAAGGTCCCGTTCCAGCACATTTCAAAGTGATTGTGGCGGCACCGTCAGCCGGCTGGGTAATATTTCCGAGTTCTACATCGGCAAAGGGGTGATTGATGGGGTCTCCTCCAAGTGTAAACTGGGTGGAAGCATTGATCATCTGTTTGAGCTGCACGTTACCAAAACTGGCATTCAGATATGTTCCTGTAACAAGAGGCACCTGCTGGAGGATAACCCGGTAACTTCCTTTTGTCAGCAGAGGGAGGGTGAAATCGATACGTCCTCCTACATTGGTAAAATTGAATTGTCTTCCCCGTTCATGTCTGGGAAAACCTGAGGTAGCATTCCCAACCGGTACTGCTGTCGTGGTTGGTGAGGCTCCCATTGTAAAAGTCATATTAGGGTTGACAACGATCTGATTAGGATCGGTTGGATGCTGTAAATTAGGATCGAAGATGAATGTTTTGCGGTAGACTTTTTCTGGAAGTGTAATACTGTTCAGTGTATAATAAATACCATTACTTGCAACAGCACCGGTAATACTACCGACCTGAACTGAACCAATCGAGAACTGCCCTCCGGTCACATTTGGAAAAGAATTATTTCCATTTGCCAGTATGGGTGCCTTGGACCGGGTGATGATGTTTTTAAATAGGTAATCCATCAATATCGCTGTATCACCCGCATACTTAACATTTTTGGGAATAAAAAAGTAACCTATGGTCGTATCCCTGCGAGTGTTGTATACTTTAGGCACAATCAGGCCATTTTGGTTTGCCCTGGCTGTCAATAGACGGGAAAGAACATCCTTTATCACCTGATTGGTAGGGATAAAAAGTGTGGAGACCGTTTTTTCATCGTCGAGCCTAACCGTATCCATATAAGTTGAGGCGATCTTATAAATAATAGGAAGCTGGTAAACTGGCTGGTTATTGGCGTTATATCCGGTGATTACATTTTTAGGGATATCAACCGTGCTTATATAACTGGAGGAAATATATGCATCGAATATTGAAAAGTCGGAATTCGAAGTTATTACTTCCCTCAGCGTCTTCGTCGGGCGGATAACCCCTCCAAGAATATATACTACCCCATTCACCGCTTTGAACTTATCAGCTTCAAGCGCTATACCATTAGCGGTTATCGCTGTGGTATTTTTGGAAAAGTTAATATGTTTACCATTGACAGCTACATAACGGCTACCATCCATATTCTCCTGCTGGATGGCAGATTGCAGGATATGCATACCGATTAGCTTTTTCAATTCCGGTGTGTTGGAACCTGTATCAATTGAACCAAATGCACCATTTCTCACCGCCAGCACAGTAAACAGATCCGTACGTCTCAGGACCGAATCATAACCCGTTTTCCTGACCAGCCCCATAAATTCAGAGAATTCAGGTTTTTGGCTTAAAAGATTGAAAATACTTCCCTCTTTAAGGTATTCCGGTTTTTTTTCATACATGTCCCATTTATTGTCTTTACAGGAGAGCACCGAAAAAATCAGCATTAAGCCCAGAAACGCAGATGGAATGTTTTTTATATTTTTTATCATCTTACTCATTTTTAATTTCTTACCGGTACCAGTTCCATGCTGTACCAAGATGTAACATTATTGGCTATGCCATCAATCCTCATCACGTGAGTCGAATTTATCGGCAGCACTACCGTACCCAACTTTCGGCGGTAGATATTATCAATCCCACCGGCTACTACATTTCCAAATGCATCTTTCGCGTCTGCCAGGTTTGTAATATCCCCCAACTGCTGCCCATCCCAGGTAAATATGGCATTTGTGACCGCCGACCCCCTCCGAAGCCCAACGTAGTTGACATAGATATCATACTCGCCTTTGAACACAAGCTTGGTGGTGAGTTCATACCAATATCCAGCGGTACCGGATGAAAGGAGAACTACATTGTCTCCAGCAAAGGCACTATTGGTAGGAGCTGTTGGTACAAAACCGGTAGAATATCCCCATTTAAGCCAGGGGATAATTTTCTGTGCCTCGGGATTATTCCCCATTAGCGGGAACTGTGCGATGAATGTCGAAACTGTACCGTTAGGCAATTTTAAACCTCTCTCACTGGGAAGACCGGCAAATAATACTTTTACCGCCACCGGTTTAACAGTATAAGTCTGGATCAGGGCGTTAACAGAATTTATGATCCCATTTTTGGTAATGATATTGCTCCTGTCAAGGTTGACTCCCACTTTAACTTCTGTTCTCACCGTGTCGGTACCCGAGAGTGATTCCACAATATGCTTATTTACAGAAAGGCCACCCGTCGTTGAGAATACCAAAAAGTTATTTTTACTTGCCGACTCCAGGTAGGTATCGGTAAAGTCGGAAATGAAATATTTTTGCTCCAGGGTATGGTAACGGACAAATACATTGAGCGAGTCTGTAGGATCGGCGTAATTTTTTGTTGTATTATAATTCTGGGAAAACCTGGCTGCTAGAGCCTCAAAAGAGGTTATATTTTCCTTTTTCAGGACAGCGTCCGGTTCCAGAAAAATAGTACGCCATTTTATTGCTGGCTTTCCGTAAACAATAGTATTCGGATCATATTCAACATTTTTCAACAGCAGGGCAGCATTTCCTGTTTTTTCAAATGCTTCCAGCATGATCGAATAGTCAGGCTGTGTTCTGAGCCAGTCGTACATGGTCAATGGAGATGGTTCCAGCACATCATCAATTGCATGAAGGACGCCATTGGCAGCCGGGATATCAAGGGTCACGATTTTAGCTGTACCGTTCAATATCGTCTGCCGTAAACCTTTTGATATATCAAACTTAATAAAAGCCCCGTTGACCGTAACAGTAGGCAATGATCCCTGTACGAACAATGAAGACATGTATTTTTCATTATAAATATGATATTTTAGCAGATTTCTGAGGGTATCCGGATTCACTTCGCTGATATTTGCAATACCCTTTCTTTTGAAATACTTTTCGAAGGCCTCATTAGTAGGGGCAAATAAAGTCATCGTGCCATATATCCTCAGGGTTTGGGATAGTTTTGTTATTTCCAGGGCCTCAGTCAGAATCGAATACGATGGCTTCCCGCTCAGGTAAACCATAATTGTGTTACCATTGGTCTCCAGGGTAAGGTTGATCGGCGCCTCTTCTTTTTTGCAGGAAAGCGCTAGCAATACGATCATTCCCAAAAGAATTTTCTTAAAAGTTGTTATTAACTTATTCATCATTTGTGAGGTTAATTATTTGTAATAAGAATTTTGGACAAGGTTCGGGTTGGCAGCTAAATCAGCCGCGTTCAGCGGGAAATACCAGCTATCGGGATTATTGATCCTCGCACCGATCAGTAACTGGTCAGATCCTGACCGGGAAGCCAATATCCTTTCGGTAAGTAGCTCTGGATGTGCGGTGTTGTCACGTAAACCGAAACGGACCAGATCAAACCAGCGTTTTCCTTCAGCAATAAACTCACGCGCCCTTTCATCAAGTATTGCATTATCCATTTCCACGGTTGTACTTACGGTTGCCATTTGCGAATCATCCACCCCAAAAGCACGGCGTCTGACCTGATTGACGAATCCGGCCGCAAGATCAAGCTGGGTCCGGTCATCCCTGTAGCGATGCGATAGTGCCTCGGCTTTCATCAGCAGGACATCTGCATAACGGTAAAATATCCATGTAGCATTGGCGTTGAAATACTTTTTCACCAAGCGTGTCGTAGGATCGTAGCTTACGAAATCGCCACCTGTTGCTGGGATTGGCCCCGGAGGTTTAATAGATGATCTATAATCAGGACTACCGATAGGATCAAAAAGATTATCTACGGTGGTATTAACAACCCAGTATTTGGCATTGTTAAAAAACCACGCATACATGCTCGTACTCTGGCCATTCAATGAACCATCAGCAAAAGTTTCGAAGATTGACTCGGAGGTTTCTCCAACGTTAAAAAGATCTCCGTATTTTGGCCCCGGCAAAAGGAAATACCTGCCTGAGGAGATTACCGCATCGCAGTTTTCGATCGCTTTGTCATAAAAGCCATTCGCAAGGTTAGAATCTTTTGCAGTCGCCCCCATCCACAGGTACACATCTGCCAAAACCGTCATGGCAGCGCCACGGGTAGCCCTAACATGCTGATAAGAGGTATTTGCATAAATCGTGGGAAGCGTATTCTTTGCAATGGTCAGGTCGCTTACAATCTGGGTCAGAATCTGTTCCTGTGTTGATTTTGCAATGTTATAGGTCTGATCGTCCCTTTCAGAAGGATTCAGAACAAGCGGTACTTCCTTAAATGTCCTGGTCAACCAGAAATAGCAAAATGCCCTAATAAAGTAAGCCTCTGCAACAAATTGCTGGGCTTCTATAACCGTGAAGTTGGGATCTTTATCCGGAATGCCGGGTATATTCTTAATAGCTTGATTTGCTTCATTAATAATCCGGTAAAAAGAAGTATAGCTGGTGGTAACATCAGTCTCTGACACCAAATAACTGTCAACATTTTCTTTGAAAACTTCTTCGGCCCTAATTACGCCAACATTGGTGGTCAATAACTCTCCCCTGATTTCCCCCCAATATATATAGGCTTCCATTGGCGCAAGTTTTGTAGCAGAGGCCGGACTAACGGCTCCAGCGGTCCAGTTGTCCCTGCTACAGCCCAAATTTGAGTACAATCCACCGATGGCACCCAATGCCTGGGATCTGTTTTTCCAAAAATTTGCGGCAATGATCCTCCCTTCCGGGGGAACATCCAGGAATTTCTTACACGAGATATCAGCAAAAGCGCAAAGTGCAAGCAACAAAAAAAAGGTCTTTTTATATTTTGTTTTCATAACTATTCCATTAAAATCATTAAAAAGTTATCAGAGCTGCCAGTGTAAAAACCAGTGGATTCGGTGTCTGGCTTCTGTCACGCCCTGTACTGAACGGATCATTTCCATTCATGCTCACCGTCGGATCCACCCCTGTATATTTGGTGAGCAGAAAAGGATTCGAAGAGGTGAAAGTAAGCCTTGCAGTCCTTAAAGAAAGTCTGGCTAAAAGCTTCTTAGGGATATTGTAGGTGAGAGAAAGTGTATTCATCCGCACATAGGAACCATCTTCTACAAAGCGGTCACTGCCTACCCAGTTATGTCCAGCACCCAGCAAAGCCCTTGGGATATCGGTAACATCCCCTTGCTTTCTCCATCTCCGCATTACTGCCGACGACTGGTTATTGTTATTATACATATTAGTTGAATTCATCTGTGCCTCATTTACAATATCTACCCCATAGCGGTAGGTGAATGTGGACATCAGTTCCCAATCCGAGTAACCTAAGCGGAACATAAATCCACCATAAACTTTAGGGACAGCATTTCCAATTGCAGTAACATCCTGTTTATTGATAATACCGTCCTTGTTGAGATCTTCATAGTTTGCATCACCTCCCGTAAAAATTTCACCTGTAGAGTTCAGCCACCTGATCGGAATTTTTTGGCCGTTAAAATCGGTGACATATTTACCCGCATCGTCTTTAACAAATGCATCTTCATCCCTTGAATAAACCCCTTTGTATTTTAGGCCGTAAATTGTTCCTATCCTGTCACCAACATTTACCAATGACATGAATTTCCCATTGTCAAAGGCGCTCGCATTAATAACCGGAAGATTGTTTGGTAAAGCAGTGATCCTGGTATTGCTCGAAGCAATATTAAAAGAAGCCTGAAGCCTCCATTTTTTTCCGCGGATAGCGTTTGTAAAAACTTCAAGTTCATAAACTTTACCCTCCATATCACCAAAATTCGTCTGTATGCTTTCAAATCCGGAAGTTCCGGTTATTGGCTGATTGAGCAATAAATCCCTGGTCTTGATATTGCTCCAGTCAGCAGAAACACTTAATTTTCCATTGAAGAAGAGTATATCAGAGCCAATATTAACAGAAGTTGATTTTTCCCATCTTAGGTTGGTAAGCTCAATATTATCAGGCACAACTCCCTGTATATCCGCGAAAGCTGCATTTGCCGAATAGGTTAGCAGATTGGACTGTCCATTTTGTGGTGCACGTCCGGTAATGCCCCAGCTTCCACGAAATTTTAAGTCGGTAAGCCAATTTTTGGTTCCCTTCATGAACGCTTCAGAAGTAGGTCTCCAAAATGCTGACACAGAAGGAAACGTACCATACATATTATTTTTTCCGAAAGTAGAACTTCCTTCACGATTGATCGATCCCATTACCGAAAACTTATCAGCGTACTGATAGACAGCCTGCCCAATGAGCTTGGTCTCACGCCTGGTAAATTTATACGAACCAATATTATTGATGTAATCAGTAGAGTAGCCTGCTTCCAGATATTCTGAGGGTGTATTCCTTCCATTTATAGTGATACTGGTCGTAGTTTCACTGCTGATGATCGAGGAAAATAAACCCTGAAAAGTGTGTTTGCCACTCGAATAGCTATAATTCAGATCGTTTTTTATATTGATCCGGGAATAATTCTGGGGAATAACACTTCCTGTATTAACCTGATCACTAGCGCTCAGCAACAGATTTGTCCGTCTGAAATAATCTGCTCCAGAGGCGGTTAGAGGTAAAAATTTATCACTTCTCCCACCCTGAAAAGAGTTGGCGACCTGACTGATAATCTGCAAGCCCTTAATTGGGTTATAGCGAAGAAAAACACTCGCGTCCAAACGGTCTGCCTTATTGGTACTGATTCCGTTATCAACGAGAGCCAGCGGGTTTTTTAAATCATTCTGAAATCCTGATGTTCCCGGGACAAAATAAGTGGCTAGGGGATTCCCATATTGATCCTGGGTATAAACCGGCAATACCGGGGCTTTTCTGACTACGATATCACCAACATTTTCTATCGTACTTGCCTTGTTCTCATTTAGATAAGAAAAATTGCTACTGAACCTAAGTTTATTCGAGATTTTATAATCAAAGTTAAAGCGGCCCGTGAGTCTTTTATAATTGGTGTTAATTACCGGGCCAGTATCATTTAAATATCCCATACTGACGCTATAACTGGTAGCTTCCCCCCCACCCAGAATGCTGGCCGTTGTACTCTGGGAAAAACCCCGCTTCATGTTGATCACATCCGGCCAGTAGGTATTGTTATTATAATTCTCATAATCTATGGCCCCACGTTCTAAAAATAATTTCCCGATTGCACTGGAAACCAGATCAATACCCGTGGTTCCGTACTTATTTTGATAAGCCTCCAGCATCATTGTTTTATATTCATCGCCGTTTAATAGGGGAAAAGGCCTTTGGGGAATCTTGATCTGGGTAATAGAATTAATGGATATGGATGGGGCATAATTGTTTCCTCTTTTGGTTCTGATTACAATAACACCATTGGCACCATCTGAGCCATATACTGCGGTAGCTGCTGCATCCTTTAGAATATCTATTGATGCGATATCTGAGGGGGAAATCCCTACCAGATCACTAAGACCCTGGGGATTATTTGCATCTACATCTGTGCCCGCAGGGGATTTATACGGAACATCATCTACCACAACCAATGGCTGGGAATTCAGGCCAAGCGAAGTTGCCCCCCTGATCTGTATAGAAGAACCCGACCCGGGACTTCCATCGTTCATCGAAATGAGTAATCCGGATGCTTTTCCTTCCAATAATGCATCGATAGAAGTTGCAGGCACATTTTCAAGATCTTTCATATCAATCCTGGAGGAAGCACTGGTCCGGTTCTTTCGTTCTATATTTAAAAAGCCACCGCTATTGGTCTTAACATTGCCAGTAATTTCGACAATGCCCAAAGAATTTTCGCTGTCCTCAAGGGAGACATTGATTACTTCTCCCCTTATGGCCCTTGATACGGATTTGAGTCCGACCATTGCAAAATGCAGGGAATCTTTCGTGTCGTTTATTTTGATCTGGTAATTCCCGTTCTGATCGGAAACAACACCGTTTACCAATCGGTTATCCTTGTTTTTTTCGGTTATCGTAGCACCTGGAAGTGGTTTTCCGGTTGCTTTTTCTGTAATCTTACCTCTTACGATTGTTATCTGTACTGCGGAACTTTGCGCACTTAACTTTTGTGCCATCATCAATAACGCAATGAAGGCCACCGCTCTAAAAAAATACTTTTTTAAAATCATTATCCCTATCGTTAGTATTGTGAAGTAAATGCGTTATCTATAATCTGGACGATCCCGTCCCTGGCAATACGGTTCTGGGGATAAAGCATTGGATCGGTCTTAATTACTGTAGCAGAAACTGTCCCGTTAGAGGTTACTCTTAAAAAACCAGAATAGGAAATATTCAATTTGAGATAATTAATGTTTGCCGGCGTTGAGTTTGGCGACTGCTTTCTGGTATTATAAATTCCCGTAATCTTTCCGTCAGTAAAAATTTGCTGGTCGGACACAAAAAAGTAGCTGATGTACTGGGCGATCCTTTTCCTTTCAGCTTCTGTCAAAACCACTCCCGCCGGGAGCGGTGTAACCGGGAGAAGTCCCGAATTCTGGGCAGCGGTAATAGCTTCATTAGAGGGAACAAATAGAGTCAGCTTTTTATTGGCATCTACCTGTGTAATGGTTCCTCCAAAATCTTTTGTAAGAATGCCGGCAGCAGTGCATAGCTCCTTGAACTTACGGTATTGGGGATTAACCTGTGGAAATGCGGTAATCAGACTACTTGCTGAATTGATCAGTTCGAAAATAGACTGTCTTGGATTATATATCAGTTTGTCAACCCCGTGAAAATAACCGTTAACCTGCTTCAAGTCTTTATCGATATTCACATTTACAAGAGTATCTGCCTCACTACCATGTAATGAACCATTTTGGATTGCAAGAAAGCTGCCATTCTGAGTAGCATAAAAATGATCCTGCCCATCCCCTATGACACTTGTCCTGATTTCATTATTGGGAATGATCCCGTTACCGATGATGGCTGATAATTCTGTTAAAGAAACCAGTTCCTCAACATTCGATGTATTTTTCCTGTAGAAGCCCGGTTTTGCACCTGCCGCCAGTGGAGTAGTTGTATAGTAGATCCCACGTTTTAAAAAAGCCTCGTTTGTCGGTGCAAAAACAGTGAACTTTGCTGTTGGGGAAAGCAACTGATTTATTAAATTGGTAGTCACCAGTGCTTCTGCGAAATACCAATACTTTGGTGCAAAAAATGATGGGCCTCCAACTGTAGTAAAAGCGGCAGGTTCAACGACTTTATTTGTCGTATAGAAAATCCCGTTACTTTTCATTTGGATGGATTTGATATCTCCCTTTTCAAGAACAATCTTATCCCCAAGCGCACTAAGCGCTTGTCCGCTAGCAATCTTTGACGGCCAGTAGGCAGTCGAGGATACCTGTGACTTGTACAACAACTGTAAGGTGTGCATCGGAATAGAATCTTCCTGGTTGTAAAAATTCTTCAGTAACTTATTCTGCAGGTATTCTGTGAACGCGCTCTTCGAAGGGATATAAGCTGTCAGTGCCAAAGGCTTTTTTGCAGCATCAACCGGATTCTCCTGGTCAAGATTGGCATCAGTTGCATAGTTGCGCGTCCATAAAGAATCTGTGATACCGTCTCCGTTTATATCCCCGCGGTTACCCTGTGCAATTGTTGCCGCGTTATTGTAAGTATAGCTGGTAAAGTATCTTTTTAGAAATTTATTGTATGCGCTGAATTCAGGATTGCTATCGAGTTCCTGCGCAATATTATTGGGAGGGCTGAGTACCCTGTCCAGCACATGTATAACCCCATTCCCGGAAGATACATCTCTTTTTATTACAGAGGCTGCCATTACATTCATTCCCGACGCTGCGTCTACCGCAGATCCCGGGCCATATACCTCGGCATAATCCTGGGCAGTGACATTATAATAGGAAAAAAACTGCGGGGTGTAAACCTGGAGCATCTTGCTGGGATAAAAGATCATCTTTTTTGCAGCAGCATCATAATAGGTACTGCTTGCCTTGGTTTCATATTTATAGATCTCGTAATTCGTCTTAGTAATTCCCGGATTAAGAAAATTACCCTGAAATAACATCCATTTCATGATATGATAATTAACAAGATCCTTTACCGTTTCGGCAGGCATCTCCTCTATTGACTTATAGGTCGTTTGCGTTTCAAAATATTTTGCAAAGGCAGCATTGTCAGGTGCCATTATGGTAAATAGACCAGAAGAGTTTAATTCTTCCTTCAAGCCCGGCACACGATCAATTGCCGAAACGAAAATCGAAAGTGTAGGATCTTGGGATAATTGGAGATAAAGCTGAGCTGCCTGTCCGGGTGGCGGGTCGTAGAATTTCCCATATTCCTTTTTACATCCGTTTAGGATTATACAAAAAAAGTACAATAATAGTAGTTGTTTCCTCATAATTATTATTTGGTTAAATTGAGACAATAGATATCGACTGTCGATCCATACAGGTGGTATGGAACTCCGGTTTTATTTTCACCTAAAGCGTAAAGCTTTCAGTGTAAGAGTATCTGCTTTGGTCATTTTAGTTTGTTTGATCTGGTTAGAATCTGAACACAAATCAATTATTATTCCTTAAAAAAAGCTTAAAATTGTCTTAACTCTGATTTTTTTTTACCTCTTTTTAACTGCAGAAAATAGTCTTCAGGTGGTTTTCATAAAAAAGTGGCCTGTTAATATCAGGGCGCATTTTTTTAAAAAAAATAACGTATTTACAATTTTGAAAATTTTATATTTTTTTTCATTAGTGATGCCATTATGAAGGCTCAATACGGTAAAAAATACAAATTTTTCCAATTTGGACTGAGAAGAAAGACAAAAACATACAATTATCGAACAGTTGGCAACCACAATTCAAGCTTATCCGGGAGAGAAATCTTTTTTAGAACCAACCCTGGTTAAAGGCTTGGTACTGGCCGGGCAAAGTCCTGATCAGGAATCCCCTAAACAGATACGGATTGACAATAACTATCTTCCCATTAAGTGGAGAATTGGTTATTAGAGGATTTAAACAAGCAAGCCTGGGAACCAATGTGGTTCCCAGGCTTGCTGTGTAGATAAGCACACTTTCTGGAGAATCAGCCAATGCAGGCCTTATCGAAGTTGTATCCTATTGATCACTATTGATGTGAAGTGGGATGGGTCGCAGTATAGGGAATCTGTCCCTTTATCATTTTGCCTCCATCATTTGTCAGTCTTAGATAGAAATCAGATGAAAGGGCAACACCATCCGCGTCTAAATTAAGAAAATATTTACCTGCTGGTGCCATTGAAGCATTTTCTGCGGTCTTAAAAATTTGTGTTGCCTCATTTAACTCATCGAACATCGAAATGTAAACACTTTTTACATTTGCATTTTTTGCCGCTGCAAACTGGGACCACATAAAGTCTCCATGCAATCTTTTAATTTCATTTTTCGGTTTAGAGGGATTGTCGCTGTTAAATGAAAATCCAGGATAGATATCCGCCTGATAATCTTTTCCATTTGCATTGCACCAAGCTACATCAGCGCTATAGGCGGGCGGAAAGTTTCCTGTTCTTCCGACGTACCAGGCCATGATCATATCGCAGGCCAGATAAGCAGGAGCATCCGCAGTATCCGTAGAGAAATCACCCATTGTACCTCCGATTACGTAACAACCGTGGGCTTTGAACCAGTTGATTTTATTTACCCACTCGCTTGTGATTCCACGCCCATCCTTTCCTACTCCCCAGAAACATACGACCGGTTTGCCATTCTGTTTGGCATATGCTGAGGATGCGGTATGCTGCTGCATTGAATTCGTCCAGTCAGCCTCACACGGTGTATTGCTGTTGCAATCATACATGATATAAAATTTACGGCCATAGACTTCCGCCGAATTCCTCACTTTGGCAACGATCTGATCGAATTGATTTTTTTTGGCTCCGGCATCAAGATAACTACCAAACCGTTGTAAAGCGACACAGTCGATGCCATATTGTTGCATCCATTGCAAATGTTTTGCAATGGTCTGCGAACTCCATGAAGAGAACATTTTGGCAGGAGTTCCGTTGCCGAGATTTCCGGTATACCCCGGCTGGGTTACCCCGTTCTGCTTAAATGGCGTTCCCGAATAGGTATAAAGATATTCCCTCACATCGGGCCAGGCCTCTAGATTCATGTGCTGCCAAGAGTTCAATGGTGCCCCGTCACCAGCGGCACCAAACCATCCCTGATACCCCGTCGTTACTTTTCCAACTACGTCACCTACGGGAGAGGCAAGGGTTGTCGGGCCACCACCGCTGAGGCTTACTTTACCAGGCCCCTGGACAACATCAACTCCTGCTTTTTTCTGACAGGCCACCAAGCCTATAAAAAGTGTGGAGCAAAATGCAAATTTCTTTGCTGCACCAATAAAACTTCCACCGGGAAGTTTTGAATACTGCTCATTGTTTTTCATAAAGATTAATTTAAGTTATAAAATAGGATAATTGAATATTTTTAACGTACATGGAACAATAGGATTTTTGCCGGACCGTCACAATTGGGAGTTAATCCTTTTTCCCAAGGGTTTATGGTTATGATGTAAATATGGCTGCCGAAATATATAATTCTAGCAATGTCGGTAAAGGCCAGTAATATGTTAAGGTCCAAGGATATCTGAAAGCACCTCAATTAATCAACGTGATAGTTTTACTACCCATTTTCCTTACTAGTCCTTGATAAATTTTATTCCTTTATCTTTACCAATATTGATAAAATAATACCCTGATGATAATTTACTAACATCCACAGCGCCAGAAGTCTTTGCTTTGAGCACCACATTGCCCGTGCGGAAATCCCTGATGACCACGTTACTGCTTTCCTTTAATCCCCATATATTCAATGTAGCGCTAACCGGATTTGGGTAAATCATGATTCCTGTTCCCGTTACCGTTTCAGGCGGTGTAATACGCTCTGCGTTACTGTTCGCTGCAAATGTATTAAAGGCGAGTTGTGAGGGGGCAGTCTCCACTTTGCAAGAAGACATCTGGTCGTTTGCATTTGGACTCAGGTTCAAAAATACCGGCGTGTCATATGTCAGTATCCAAGAGGTGCCCGTAAAGTTATCTCCTGAATACATAATTACCCTGCGCCCGCTCGGCACTCTTGCCGAGGAAGCCCAGTCGTTAGCAACCCCCTTTGATGCCAACTGCGCCTGGGTATAATTTCCTACCGGCATTGCCTGACCTGCAGTGCCGCCATAATTGGTATTCTGGAAAAAACTCACTTCGGTTGCCGTTTGTTGCCAACTATTACCCGTAAGGGACGGGGATGGAAAAGTAGCCGTACCATCATTTTTAAAAGCGGTCTGGCCAGATTTAAGTTGCGTTACCGTATTGTAATTAATTACCGCACTTCCCGTGGCACCGGACATGATATAAAAACCGGTCGCCGCTGGATTAATAACGATGTTGCTTGTTAGGGTAACATTAAATTTTTTGATTGCTATTGCTTTATTCGCAAAACAATCAATAATCGTATTCTCCTGAACCACACCAGTCGTGCCATCATTGATAAATATAGCCCCCTGTGCAGCGCTCCTAAATCCCCCGCACCGGATCAATAGATTATTTTTGACCGTCACCGATTCACAGGGATTTGCATCAACCCCAAAAGTTGAGAGAACAATACCTGAAAGATCCGCGTTATCGGTGATCAGGTTATTCTGCAAAAGTGAATTTCTTCCACCCGCGACGCGGATACCATTGGCATAGATAGTGGCTATGGAAGAGTTGTTGAGAATTTTGGTATCTACCATATTTCCGGCAGTACCACCACCGTTGCCTGCATTAATTGCAATGCCATCATCAGCACAGCCCCTCACATAGTTGTTCTGGCAGGTCAATCTCAACCCTGCATTATTAGCTTGTACCGATGAGCCGTTATTTAAATTAATTCCATCCGCCCAGTCATTTGATGCCCTACAATCCTTGATAGTTCCATCTGTACCACTGCACCAGAATCCAGCACCTACATTATGAACCCAGACCCTTTCTACAAGCCAGCCCGCAGATCCCTGCACGGTCATACCATAGTCGTGGCCATGGGCAAGGTCGCGGCCGGTCTCATTACCGAAGATATAAACATCACGTATCGTGCAATTGGTCAGGCTCCATTTATGACGTCCCCCTATTATCCGTTGCAGGGTTGTATACCACATACCCGCACCACTAATGGTAATTTCGGAAGCATCAATGGCTTTACTCGTTTTAAAATTGCCAACAGGTATCCACATGCCTTTCTTTAGTCTTTCGCAGTCATCGATGCATGCCAGGAAGGCATCCGAATCATCGGTAGCATCACCGGATGTAGCACCGTAGTCCATCACAGAGAGTGTATTTGCAGGCTGGGTCCGCGGAGCACCAACATTCTCCAGATCGAACATATCGATATAGTAAAACGCGGCAGTGTTAGCAGCGTCTTTTTTAAGGGTAATCGTGCTCCCGGGAGCAATGGCTGCCCCGGTGATCCAGGCGCGGAATTCATCATAGAAGCGATGTGGCGTACCTGCCGATGGATCATTAATGTTCCAATTCTGAGCTACCCCATATTGCCAGCTATATTTGGAAGTCATGGTGATTGCCTGACGAAATACACCATCAATATAGAGATTCACCGAAGCATCAATTCCAAACCCGGTAGGCGCATCCGGAATGGATCCCCGGATAACGATTGTATTTGCACTGATCCCAGTGTCGTTCACCCAGCTTACCGACTCCCCTGTAGAATTGAGTTCAACGAATGACCGCCCTGATGCCTCCAGTTCGGGGGTAGGCTGGCTGGGAAGCGTTGTCATTGTACGTATGGTTGCTCCTCCCGCCAGGGTACCGGATTCAGCTTCGATTGATTTAAAAGGTGTAGTCGCACCTTGGGCTGAAACCCTGGTTGCCATGCTTATGAGCAACAGCAGCCCAAATATGAAAATTAATGCTAAATAGTTTTTTTTCATGTGATTGAATTAATTAGTTGCAGGAAAGCTTGTGTTTATTAAAAATTTACCAGGTTAAAATAGTTTATCGCTAAGGAGCCAGACATAATTTTCAACCTCACAGTATGTGCGCTATTGGTTGTTATAGATTTCGTCCCAGCATCGACCGTGGTATATACCCCGCTACCAGAAACCGGTAGGTTAACTATCGGCAAATCTATACCATCGACATTAAACCGAATTGTAGCAGCCTGGTTTGAAGAATACCTGAGCTGAAATTTCGAATTACCTGCTCTAAAAGGTATCTCTCTCCATTCCATCCATTCATTGGCCTGCGCGGCGGTTACATGCCAGCCCCCCAAGACATCACCTGTCTTGACTACATCAATATCACCATCACGGAAAGTTCCTCCACTATTCCCGGGAGTAACATCACTATAAAAGTCGCAACCCTCCGCTTCCACCTTTAAAGTTGTCGGAAAGGGATCATTGGAATAACCCCGGACGATATTGATTCGCTGGTTTGGATAATCATAATAAGTAACATCCTTGTTCCTGAAGATCGCCGCGTTCTCCGAAACATCGGTAAACCCTTCCAGTAATGTCAATACTGCTCCAGCACCTTTAGTACCATTTAGTGTGGTAATGAAGCGTTGACCGTGATTGGCGTCGATAAACATATTGGTAGCACCTTGGACCACCCGAAAACCAGGAACTCCTGACCCTACTTTTACCCCATTAAAAGTATAGAGCGTATGGGGGTTTGCCATCGTAAACCAATTGTGCACCGCATCTGTTACAGCGGGATCATTAACCGTAGGATCACGGTCAATCCATGACTTGTCAATAACCAGATAGGGGTTCTGACTGAAAGTCGCCTGAAACTGAGCCCGTATATATTGTAAGATCTTTTTTAAATTACCATTACCATAATTATCGGCCCAATTTGTAGTTACACTCCAGAAAAATACGACAGGTCTGCCATTATATTTAAACCGTTTGGCATCAGGTATATTTTGGAAAGCAGTTTTAATATTAAGATCCCAGATGTATTTGTAGTTGACAGTATTGCCGCAATCAAATTTTGGACTGGTTGGCTGGTAGCCCTGACCGTTATCCACATTCCGGTTTGCGGCCCATGAAGATGGGCAATCATCAAAAATTGCCAGCTTAAATTTGTTTGCAACACCACGGCGATCCATTGCCTGGACCAGATTGACAAGCTTTCTGGGATCACCATGATCAACCGTGGGAACATTGGGGCTATACCCACGACAATTCGCCGCCAGAAAATCCTGTCCACTATAAGCGAATTCTTCAACCAGATTATCCCACCAGTCATTCTCTGTTGCCGAGGACTTATACAAAGGGAGGTTATAAAGTATATTACCGGCGGGACTTGGATTTTGGCCTCCACCAGAACGTACCGTCCCGTTAAAACCAACAACAGATCCTATAAATTGGGTGGCGACAACATCTTTGTCCACATCGCCAGATGATTCTTCGGCTAACTTCAAATCGGACGATGGTCCCGCACTAATTTCTTTTTCTTGTTGAGTTTTGGCACAGCCTGCCAGTAAAGAAAAAATAGCTGATAAAACGAAGATGTTGAATGGTCTCATTTTTCAAACTCTAAATTTATAAATGGTTAGACAGATATGTAACGGGTGGAATAAGCTCTGGTTGTGGTGGCAGATTAATTCTGGTAAAAAATCAAACCACAGATTAGAATTACCTTATCTATAAAGGATGAACGGATAACTCCGCCCATCCTAACCATTAACCAATAAACCTAATCCGATATATAACCGATAAATATCAATAGGCCCTTAAGGTGCCTGAAAAGCCCATTGTTGGCTATTGGTACCTGCATCACTCCATATCTGGATAAGGGCGCCTGTAACTGTTGAATTACTGGCTACCTCCATCAATTTATTGCTTTGAACACCTTTAACGGTGTAATAACCTCCTGAAGTTGGTGTAATAATCCATTTTTGATTATTACCGCTTGTAGAAGTATAAAGCTGAAGTTTTGCACCATCCGCAGAAGATTGACCAGAAACATCAAGTGACTTTCCACTTTGCAGCCCTACAATCCTATATTGTCCACCTCCAAGGTCTGTCACCGTCCAGCGTTGATTATTCTGACCATTATACGTCCATTGCTGAATCGATGTTCCGTTAATTATTCCCTGTGCCTGGGCATCGATTGCCAGACCGCTGTTCCGGTTTATTATTTTGTAAGTTCCATTGGCAAGCGCAGGGCTTCCACCTAAATAAGGCGCCAGAATCGGTTTCAGCAAGTTGGCTGCTTTAATATGACCACTGACGTTAGGATGCAGCCCATCTGAATAATCCGTTGAAGTTAACCAGCCAGTGGTATTTATGTAATGGACTTTAGTGTCCCCTGCTGCAATTCTTGCATTCACAGCCGCTAGTGTCGGGGTAGCTTTTACGCCAATAAAAGTTCTCATCACAAATATCTCTGCGTTGACGAATTTAGCACGGATATTTGCCAAAAAGGTAGTATAATTATTTTGAAAGATGTTATCAGGCACAGATTGGTTATTATCGTTTGTACCTAGATTTACAACAATCAATTTTGGAGTATATTTTGTGAAATCCCAGTTTGAAGAAGATGGATATGAAGGATTTTGCAATTTAAAATACTGAACATCCATACCTGGATTCGTAGTATAACCACTTACAAGGGTGACACCCGGATAAGCAATCTGTGTATGCTCGGCACCCAAGGCTTCTGAACACACCCAGCCATAGGCTGACACATTAGCCTGACCGCCCGAACCTGCAGCGTATCCCGCTGTAATTGAATCGCCGATATATTCGATAATATTTCCAGAGACATCGGGAACACTTGTAGTTGCACCCGCATCCAATATGAATCCTTGAAAATTAAACACATAGTTGTAGTCTTTTCCCTGGGCAACAGTGACCGTATGTGTACCATTAACCAGTGGACTGGGTGTCAGGTTAATCGTACCATTGGCATTCAGGTAGCTTATCCAGGCACCATTGTCAATTTTAGCGTAATAATTAGTGGCCGTACCTACTTTTATTTTAACAGTCGTACCCGTGAATTTTACCCGAACATATGCTCCGCCCCAATAACTTACATATTGAGACGAATTGCTCGAATCCCATCTTCCAAAATATCTGATATTTGAATCACTAGGATCTCCAGATCCGGCCAGGGCAGATAAAGCTTGCTTGGTACTGCTTTCTGAAATAGATTTTATCCCAGGGGAAGCCATTGACGGCTCTTGAGAGATTTTACTACAGTTACATAATAAAGTGACCATAGAGAGGCATGCGAATAATTGAAAGACCATTTGTTTGACAACTTGAATTGGTCTGGAACAGAGATGTCCGAATCCAGGAAACAGCAATTGCCATCCCCCATGTGGTTTTGTAATTTTGTCTATCATATTTGGTTATGTTTTAAAGGCAATGAACCGTATTGCCAAAACACAAAACTAATTTCAAGTCTTAAAAAAAGCTTAAAAAAAAAATAATCGGCATTTAATCATAGATTTTTATGCTCTTAATTTTATTTTTCCCCTTTTCAGCTTATCCCAGCATAGAAATATTATTTGTTTTTATTAAAAAAACAGGAAACGATTTTACTACAAAAAGGATTTTTTGCGATAAAAAATGCTATTCTCCGAGTAATTAGGCCATTTTTAAGTTGTAATTAATGGTTCAGCATATACTTGCACTTTAGATAGAGTGCGGGTTCTTTTAACGCTGATCTTGATAATGTGAAAAGTTTAATCTCATTGCCTAAAATGATAAAAGTCTAATAAAAAATAATTCTCATGATTAAAACACCATCCCAGCAACGATATGAATCGATGCAATACCGCCGTTGTGGTAACAGCGGAATTAAACTGCCGTCAATTTCCCTAGGACTCTGGCATAATTTCGGACATGTCAACCAAATTGAAAAAGCTAAACAGATCATCACCTCTGCATTTGACCAAGGTATAACCCATTTTGACCTTGCAAATAACTATGGCCCGCCGCCAGGCTCTGCAGAAGAGGTTTTCGGAAAGATTCTCCATTCAGAATTTAAAGACTACAGAGATGAAATGATAATTTCCAGTAAAGCAGGCTATACTATGTGGGATGGGCCATATGGGGACTGGGGATCAAAAAAATACCTTGTCTCCAGCTTAGACCAAAGCCTAAAAAGAATGGGATTGGATTATGTGGATATATTCTATCACCACAGGCCCGATCCGCAGACACCTTTAGAGGAAACGATGGCTACACTCAGTCTTTTGGTAAGGCAGGGTAAGGCACTTTATGTTGGGATTTCAAATTATGGTCCAAGTGAAACCCAAGACGCTATTTCCATGTTACGGGAAATGGGAACTCCGTGCCTGATCCATCAAGTGAAATATTCCATGTTGGAAAGGTCGGCTGAGAAGGGATTGTTGGAGGTGCTAGAGAAAGAACGCACTGGTTGTATTGCCTTTTCGCCACTTGCACAGGGCCTATTAACAGACAAATATTTTAATGGTATCCCAGCGGAATCAAGGATTGCAAATAGCGGGATTTTTCTCAAACAATCTGACCTTAACCAGTCGAACATGAGAAAGGCGGAACAACTCAACCAGCTTGCATTATCGAGGGATCAGAAACTTTCACAGATGGCCCTCTCTTGGTTACTGAAAGATCAAAGGGTCACCTCGGTACTTATTGGTGCCTCCAGTACCCAACAAATTGATGAAGCAGTCGGGGCTGTTAAAAATAGTTATTTCGACAATGACGAACTTAACCGGATCAACCAGATACTGGATTCAAACAAAAATGTCGCTTTATAATACCTCATGTGTAGGCGCTATTCAACTAGTGGCCGGTCAAAACCGACTTTTCCCTAAAATAATTTCGTTTAAATTTTCTTTAGCGGGAGCGATTGCTCTCGCCAAAGAAGATTATTGCCTTCCCTATCGATTCGCCAAATTTGTCAGTATAAGGGGCTCCTTATAACTTTAATAGCCAAATAAAATTATCTTGAGTGGGCGGGTGCTGATTTTAATCCAACAGTGTTTACGGTAATTACGGAATATATATGATTAACATTATCCTTGGGCCAAAAATCCACAAAGCGCATTTCGGGAACAGGATTTGCAGGTGCATCGTTATACGAATTTGTCCATCCAGCCTGAAACATAGGACGTACAGCAAACCTCACCAGGTTTACTGAAGGGAGATTTGCTAATTCCTGTCCATCTTTCATTATAATGAAATGATGGATACCGCTTTCCAAATCGGCTTCCGCGCTCCAGGTGATTTCGGTTCCCTTATCGCCAAGATCCTTTATCTTTAGGTCAAATGGTGCTGGAGGGGGGGTAGTGTCACTAACTCCGCCAGTTTTGATAAATTCATCCCAAAGCTTGCCCACTGTCTGGCTTGGCAACCAAATAGCAGAGACTGGGTCACCTTTAAAACTGGAATTCAAAATAACGTCTCCACCATTAACGGGAGCAAGCCAGGATTTTTCCATCACAATTGGCTTAAGTGTCTGGTTTATATCACCAGGGCCAGCAAGACGGAGCTTCATAACAGCATCCAAAAACGGAATAGCCAGATAACGGCTATTTCCTGTCCAGTGCCCTGTGAGGGGATCGCTGATAAAAGCAATGGGCGCATTTCTTTTACGGTAATCGATAAACTTCTGCATCTGGCTGGCACCGATACCAGCTTTTTCCTGTATTCCTGAGTTGCAGACTGTAGGAACAGCATAGGCGGCGGCGGGTATGCTCACCTCGGGAAATTCAGTCCAGTTTGTTCCCATAGATGCTGCACCCGACCGGAGCCAAAGGGCGGCCACTCTATCCGGATGTAGCATGGTCATTACGTCAGACCAAATTGCCCCTCCCGAATGTCCCCATAATACCCAAGGTATTCTATCCAGTTCAGGATGACCTGATTTTGCGGCAAATTCCTTGAGCGCAGTTAAAAAAGTTTTTTCGGATCCCCTTCTAGGATCGAACCAAAGCATTGCGCCTCCATTAGCAACACCGGTTTCATTGCTGAGCACATGATAGGTCGGTACCAAAAATGCACAATCCCATTTTTTTGCCAGTGCCTGCCAATGAAGGTCATGGACGCCATCTTCAGAAGTCTTTGCAGCGATGGTTCCAGCCCCATGCTGATGCACAACAATACCACGGATAGTTTTAACCCCTTCCGGAATCCACAAGGCATAGCTAACAGCCAGCTTCATTGTATTTTCTTTGCTCAATGCCGGATATTCTATGCGAAGATATTGCGCACAAACAGGATTATTCATTAACCCAAGCACACATGTGATAAGGATAATGCCTACTATGGGAGACAAAAAGACCCTATATATCATTTTTACTATTTTAATTTCTTACCAAGACTAAAAATCGGGATGGATTTCTTTTTGTAACACATAAAATTGAGGGAAATATTAGAATTGCAAAATTTCACGCTATCCGTCCCACACAATTGGTTGTTTTTTTAACGAGCCGACTTAATTATAGTTCAAAAAAGATTTGGGATCAGCCATGATCCCAAATCTTAATCTAATTATGGTACTGTAACTGTTTTTACAGTGGTATAATTATACTTTTTAAAAGTATCATTTACCCTCATTCCAACCCTTATATAATAGGTTGTAGAATATTTCATTGGGGAATTTGTAGTTAATGTGATTTCAGTATTCTCAGCAGGAAGGACTGTAACCAAAGAATTTCCGGGATCAAAATTATTGTTCCCCACATATTGTGTAGTCGATACGAATAACCTATAATCAGTAGCAGCTGGCTTGGTAACTCCATTAGGTGCTTCATTTCTTACATACTTAAACTTCACCGATATTTTTTTATCTGTTGTAAGGGTCGGTTCCCCAATCCAATCAAGATCTACATAGGGCGTTACCTGAAAATTATGGGTTGTTGTTCCGTTTATTTCAACTTCTTGCGCAACTGTCGGATAAAATGGGCCTTCAATGACATTGAGACGATATCTACCTGCAAATAGTTTGTTATTGATGTAAGATCCATCCTGCTTGATATTTAGATCCTGCGGCACTGGTGCACTACTCCAACTCAGCTCTTCCAGCCTGACCTTGGTATTTCCCTGCCCTTGTTCTGCTTGCATGTTTCTCCCCTTGTTATCAAGAATTGTTCCTTGCAAAGTTGCAGCCGGAGCCTCGAAATCATCAATTTTGCATGAATGCAGTAATGACATCCCAGCAAAAAACAGCAGCATAATTAATATCTTTTTCATACCTGATTTTCGTAATGGTTAATATTGTTCGTTTTGTTTCAATTTAGGATTTGAGGCGATTTCCGCGCTTGGGATCATCTCATAATAATACTTGGTTGCAACCGTAAACCTTGCATTCCGTTCATCATACCTGGCATCGAAAATATATTTACCCTGGATGTAATCAGGTGCAAGTGGCGCAGATCCCTTCGCAAAAAGGAAAGGATTTAGTTTTCTCCAGATCCTCTGGTTAACCTCCAAATCGATGGTTCTCCAACGAAGCATGTCCCACCATAGGCCGTGTTCAAAAGCAAGCTCCTTTCTCCGCTCAATTCTGATAATCTGCAAGCCACGTGTCGGTGCAAGTACATAAGATCCTACCCCCGTCCCAGGAGCCAAGGGTGCTGATGATGACAATTCCCCAGCTGAAGTTAATAAAACAGCCCCAGCCCTGTCCCGAATTGCATTAATCTGAAGGTAAGCATCGTTTAAAAGATCAACACCATCTACATTAGATACTCCATTCTGGTAAAGTTCCAATGCAGCTTCTGCACGGTTAAGCAATATTTCCGCATACCTAATTTCGATCCAGGGCGTTGTTGAAAAATGCAACTTAGTATCCGCAGCCAGCATTTTCGGATCCAGATATTTACGTCCATGAAACCCGGTAACCGTGGCATTGTTGGCCGAGGTTGGTCCGTCAAGGCCTGTAGGATTTATTGACTGGCCTGTTGAAAGTACAATCGGAGTCTGGCTGTTCCAGGTTCCGGCCTGTTTTACATTATTATAAAAAGGATTTGAGGTGTAGGCGGCCGTAGAACCCTCCGGTACCAGTTTTTGTATCGGTACAGCAGGATCAACGCTCTCAATGAATGTACCGCGGCGGAGATCAGTGCGCAGGCCTTTAAATGGTTGGCCAGGCAATAGTACCGTACCTCTTAAACGGGGCTCACAATTTTCGAAAAGCGCCTCTACAGAATTATAGACGATATAACTTCCGTCAGGCTTTGTGGTTTGGATTTCGCCCTTGGCATTTTTGGGTAAACCATCAAAAAGCTCCACGAAATCAAGGGTCGGATTATACCTGTCTCCGTAGGTTGAGGTCATATGAGGGGGAGAATAAACCGCATCGAAACTATGTACATTTTCAAGAACAGAATATCCCTTTGAAAAAATTGTCTCGGGACTCGAAGCATCGAGAAAAAGAGACGCAAAATTATCTGCAGTTGCCACTTTATCTGTAGGTGACCAGGTTTTCTTATAAAGGGAATATTTGCCCTCGATCATTTTAGCAGCCTGGTAGCTCAATTTAAAGTAATCATTCGCTTTTGCGGCCGGAATCCCATTGAGCATTACCCCATCTACAATATACTGTTTTCCGTAACGGGCTTTTGATCCGGCAAAAAGAGCTACCCTTGATTTGAACGCAGCAGCAATATTTTTATTAACACGGCCTTTCTGCTCACTCGTTTCACCCATATTTGCAATCGTATAATCAAGATCAGAAAGAATCTGGTCGTAAACCTGCTGTTCGCTACTGCGTGGAATCTGCAGTTCTTCGACACTGGCATTCAAAGATTGTACCTGGGTAGTAATGGGTACCCCGCCATAACGTCTTACCAATGCAAAATAGGTGTAAGCACGGATAAAACGAGCTTCAGCAATCCATCTGTCTACCTTGGGCTGCGTCAGTGTTGCGGCGTATTTTGGCAATTGTTCTATCAAATAGTTTGAATATCGGATAACCAAATAGCCATTTTTCCAGTAAGCTTTAGCAGGATTTACAAAACCACCATTATTCCTGTTGGCATTTTCACCGGTGTTTAGCATCGGCAAAGCAATTTGGTCCCAGGTATTGAATCCATCGTCACCTGTAAGGGCGCTATATTTAAAATCCTCTATAGGCATGCGGCTATAAAGTGAGGCCATATAGGCCTGCATACCCGCATCATTAAACAAATCTTTATCCTGAATAATATTTACAGGATCTATATCCAGTTTATTACAAGCGCACATCACTCCAACAAGGAGCATTACCGCGATATATTTTAATTGTTTCATATTCTTTTGTCCAAATCTTATTAAAAACTAATACTTGTTCCAAAATTGATTGTCCGGTTTATCGGATACATGTATCCATAAAGTTCAGAAGGGCGCTCAGGGTCTAAACCCTTAACTTTGGTCAGGGTAAACAAGTTATATCCATTCACATAAACCCGTACCGCCTGTACCCCAATTTTCTGAAGCATCGCTTTAGGAAGTGAATATCCAAGTTCTGCGCTCTTTAAACGCAGATAAGCACCATTCTGGATACTCCTTCTTGAATTTTCATTTATCACCGTACCGGTATATGCATAATATCCTTGTATCCATTGGTTAGCAGGATTGTAAGGATCAGCCTTAGGGTCAACAGGATGCCATCTGTCCAGGAACAATTCAAGTGCATTACCATCAAATGCAAGCGGCTCTTTTAAAGCTTCGGGAAAAGAAACATAAGACATTGCTGCGCCCTGGAATAACAAATTAAGGTCAAAACCTTTATAATCAAGGCCAATATTCAATCCAAAATTCAATAGTGGGTAATTGTGCCTTGCACCATCCCCATCAGCACTTGTACTGTTTGGATTGATTGCCGTTGCTATAGGATGTCGGTCAGCATCATCGAACGTGCCGTCTCCGTTCCAATCTTCATAAATATAATCTCCTGGAAGCGTACCACGACCTGTGAACTGGTTGTAGGTAGCGATTTGCTGGAAAGACTGAAACTGTCCCAAATAACCAAATCCGAACCAGACATCATTATACCTGTTTAGGGTACTATTTCTCCAATTTAGCTGAGAATTTCCCGCTCTTGCCTGCTCATCATAAATAATCCTTGTCCTTGTAAGCCCTACGTTCCCACTGATATTGTATCCGAGTGCTCCTATTTTATTCTTGTGGGTTAAGGCAAGTTCCAGGCCCCTTGTTTCATCACTGTTTAGATTTTCCTGGGGCATATTTGCTCCAAAAGATCCTGGCACAGTTACAAGACGGTTGTCCAACAGTCCAGTTCGGCTGCGTTTAAAAGCCTCAAATGTGATTCCGAGTTTTCCCTTCCATAAATCTGCATCTAAACCTATATTGGTTGTATTAACTTCTACCCATGTTAAATCCGGATTGGGTACTGCTCTAAAGCCAACAGAATTGATAAATTCATCGTTAAATATGTAACCTCCGCCCAATGCCTGCAAATTTCCAGCAAAGGGATAATTATAACCTGAAAGAAACTGATATGCAACACTGCCATCATCCCCCATTTTTCCGTAAGAAGCACGGATCTTAAGGTTATTGATAAAAGCTAATGAAGAACTGTTTTTCATAAATGGCTCCTCAGATATACGCCATCCCACAGACCCGCCCGGAAAAAACCCAAATTGATCTTTTTTAGAGAATCTTGAAGAGCCGTCGTATCGGAAACTGAATTCCCCAAGATATTTTCCGGCATAGTCATAATTCAACCTGCCTACCAGTGCTTTTGTAGCAAACTTGGAAACTCCATTTTGGTTTGTATTGGCCAATTGGTTTTTAGACTTTCCTGCAAACAGATATTCCAAAGGCAGGGCCAATTCACGCTGCGCGAAAAAATTATCAGCTGTAGAATTACTTTCTTCATAAAGAACGAGTGCATTTACATTATGCTTTTGAATACTTTTAACATAATTCAGCGAAAGCTGCATTAAAGAATTAGGTGTCGTATTGAAACTTCTGCGTAGCTGGTCAGGTCCATTTTTAGTAGTTGCGGCGTATGTATTACTCGCGGCATTATAGTCATAAACACTATATGATTTCGCATAATCGGTGTTATTGTTAATTTTTGCATCATACGAAAACATTCCCCTAGCAGTTAGCCCTTCAATAAAGGGCACCTGGTAATCCAATGAAAATTGACTTTGAAGCCAGTTGTTCTCATCCTTTTGGTAGCCTGAAATTTCACTATCCGAATTGGCTGTAGGATGTTCGAATGCCAGCTTATTGAGATAATCAGGATTATTATTGGCAAAGAATAGTTCATTTGGTTGCGCTCTCCAAAGTTGGGAAAAAAGCTGCCATGATGGTACTTTTGGATTCATTTTTTTCTCCAGGATACCATTTAATTTAAGGGAAGCTTTCAACCGTTTTGAAATCTGGGCATTTAGATTTGACCGGAGGTTATACCTGTCATAATTTAACGAATTACTTTTCCATATCCCCCCCTGCTTGGCATATCCCAAATTAATGAAATAATCTATTGAGCGATCAGCTGAACTACCGCTCACACTAAGGTTTTGCTGATATTGGGGCGAATAATCACGCATGGTTGCATCATACCAGTCCGTACCTATTTTGGTTCCATTAAGGTATGGGGCAAAGTCATCATCATTATAGGTAAGTATAGGGCCGTCAACTTTATGCATACTTTTTTCGTTCATTAGGGTAAACCGGTCTATCACTCCTACAGGTTTTGGCAGGCCAATCGGGGTCTGGGTACCATAAAAACCTGAATAAGTGATCTCGGGCCGTCCGCTTTTTCCTTTTTTTGTTGTTACCAAAACCACACCATTAGCAGCCCTTACACCATATACGGCCGCGGCTGCATCCTTAAGGACAGAAACGCTTTCAATTTCATTGGGATCAAGGCGGGTAATATTATCGCGAGGTACACCATCAATAATAACCAATGGATTACCAAATCCCCGGATGTCAAACTGATTGTTAAAAACACCGGGTTCGGATGTTCTTTGGACTACCCGCAGTCCGGGAATTTTACCGGTAAGCATATTTTGGAGGTTCTGGGTTTTCGTAGTTGAAATCTCAGCGTTGGAAACAGAAGATACAGAGCCCGTTAAAGTCGCTTTTTTCTGTGTTCCATACCCGACCACGACCACTTCCCCAAGGGCATTGTTGTTTTCGGACAATGTAATGTTCACAGATCCATTTCCGGGAACCTTGATTTCTTTACTTTCGAATCCGACATAGGAAAATATCAAAATTGCCCCATTCGGCGCTGAAATGGAAAAACCACCATCGGTTCCTGACGAGGTTCCTCCGGTACTTCCTTTTACCTTTACCACCACTCCGATAAGTGGCCCACCTTTGGCATCAGTCACTTTACCCTTTACAGCGATATTCTGCGCATATGTAAATGTCGCGATACAGCATGCGAGCAGGAGAAATAATTGTTTCTTCATACTTGTATTGATTTATACTTGGTTAATTGATTTGGCTAAATAAAAATTTTTGATTAAAAAAGACTTAAAAAAGCCTTAATAATATAGGAATGCATATTTTTTTTCAATAATTAGCATATAGATCGCTTTCCGGAATCCACCAAAACATCGGCTTACATCAATTTCCAGTTAGAACCGTAATAAGCACGTTCAAGCTTTTGTATATTCTGTTTCCCATCTTCCCTCAAAAACAAATCCTTCAAATCTCGATAAATATAGAATTGGAGCCAATACCCATTGTTGTATTTTTGACTCAAGGATACAGCCACCATCCATTTTGCATACCAGCTTAAATTCAGTCCATACTTTTTTGCTACAGATATTGCCAACTGCGCATTATTCCACATTCCTTCTGAAACGTTTTTTTGCATTTGTACATAATCTTCATATTTAAATTTCGAAATATCGATTACCTGTGAAGAATCGGATAGTCCCAATACACTCAGTTCAATTGAATCTTCAAATACTTTATCTCCATCGAGATCAAAGAGCATTTTATCCATGAAACCATTATTATCAGTATCTTCATATTTAACGGTAGCGAATTTCCCAGCTTCCCTGTTCAGAAATTTACGGTCCCATCCCTGGTATAACGATGCATTCTGATCAATTCTCCAGGCACCCCATTCCGCACCGAATAAGTGGATCCTACCATCAAATTTGCTGATATATAGTTTCCCATTACCAGAGTTGTCCATATCCCATTCTCCCCTATCACCAGCAACATCCGCCTGAACATTATTATCAAGCCCACCTTTTCCTGTTCCGGACTTAAATGGATCTAATGGATCAAGTAGCTCAACCCTTTCCCAGCGGTTGCAGTCATCATCTTCATCGTAGACAAAATAGACCTTACTCCATTTTCCCTTATTAAAGGTCAAGTCAAGTGCTTTATCATGATCTGCATAGATCAGCTCATTCATCTGCCGCCAGCGGGGATCGAGAAAAAGTGAGTCAGCAGCCGGTAGTCCACGCATATTCTTTATTTTGTGCACCTGATCCATATAATTAAACCCCTTTCCCCTAAAATTTATGGTGAAATCAAAATCAAACTCATTTCCAGGTCCGTTATCATTATCGCTATCAATACTAATCGATACCCAGTCTATTGTCCCTTTTTCGTTAACCTGATAATAACCAGGTTTTTGCTCCCCCAATTTTATATCAGGTGAGTCGACAAGTCTAACCGCCATTTCGCTAAGCCCATCCTTATCCGGATCGTAAAACAGAAATGGATTTTCCCAGTTTAGCCTGAGATCCTTCATGGTATTAGTTGCTACGTGTATTTTTATGAAAGTACTCTTACCACTGTAATCAAGAAAAAAATCAGAAATTCCGTACTTATCCCATGCCTTTATCTGAAAACTATTCCAATCGATGTAATTGAACACATTATCTTCATCCGTATCGAGCACCCACATATAATGTCCATTCGGCCAGGGATCGTCACGTTTGCTTTCCGGATATTCAACCAAGACCTGCATATCAGCCTTCCCGTCACCATTACTGTCCGTCCAATCAATGATAAAATCGCCCATGTGCCCATATTTCCCATCCTTATTTCTATCAATCAGAACGCAATCACTGTCTGTATCCCCTTCCATATCAGTCCAGGCCATATCATCATCATCATCTATCCAAAGCACCGGTATATTATTTTTTGTGATCGAATAAAGCAGGTCCGGATCGCCGTCATGGTCAAGATCAACCAGTTTTGGCTTATAGCCGATTGGCGGAGGTGGTAGCCGGAGAGCATTTACCATTAAATTACTATTCCAATATTCTTTATCCAGTCGGCCACTCTTGGGATTTTGTCCGTAAACTATGGCACCGCTACAGCAAAAAATAAGTACCTGTAAAATAATTAGTTTATAGAAATAAGGTCCGGTCAGGAAAGTAAAAATTTGATTTGAGAATTTTAATTTCATATTTATTTTTTTTAGCAGACCTTAAAGATTACGGAACCTAAATATTATTCTATAATCGGTCTAGCCTGCGAAAAAAGAAAACATGCTTAAAAAATGCTTAAAATATTGTTAATTGGTTGTCCATTTATAGAAATTTCTATAATCGGCAAAACTCCCCTTATGAATTAGCCAAAAATAGTTATCTTAGCGCTAACTGCTAAAAGGGCGAAATTGCAGTGTGCTATCTCAGACAAACTAACCAATCAAACAACAAAAACATCTTAACATATTGTTTACCTTATTATTATGGGATTAAAATTCTACATACTTTGTTTTACATTTCTTTTCTTACCATTTTCCTCTCTGCTTGCACAAAATTATGGACTGTTTTTTCAAGGTCATGAAACCATTCCAGAAAAAAGGACCGGTCTGGATTTGGGAGCTGCGACACCATTATGTTTTGATAAAAATTTTGAGATTTCGTTCGATCTCTCCTTTATGACAGGATATACCGATTATTTCGGTTACATTTTCAGGGTGATAGATAAACAGGGGCGCAATATAGACCTCATTTATGACAAGCGCTTTTTAGAAAACAAACATTTGAAATTAATCATTGATGAAAAAGTTTCCAATATTGCTTTTGATATAAAAATCAATAAACTCTTCAAGCAGTGGTATAACATTAAACTCAGGTTTGATTTAGATAAACAAGAACTCGTACTTTCTGCAGACGGCAAGGTTTACAGGGAAAAGATCAAGTTAAAAGCTGATTGCTACCAGATATTTTTTGGGGCAACCGATTTCAAGGAACATGAGGTGCGCGATGTGCCCCCGATGAAATTGAAGGACATTAAAATAACAGATGATGATAGGCTCCTATATCATTGGCCCCTGAACGAACATTATGGGGAAAACCCGTCTGAGGTGATAGAAAAAAAGAGTGCGGATGTGGATAATCCGGTGTGGATCAGAAGACTTCACCATGATTGGAAATTAATGCAGGAGATTTCTATCACAGGTCCTGCAAGCGTAGCATTTGATGCTGTACAGGAACGTTTATTTGTGGTTACAGAGCGTTCATTATACATCCACAACCTCAATACCCATAAAACTGAGATCGTTCAATACAGCGGTGGTCCGCGTCCTCTTTTACCCGGGAACCGATCCTATTATGATATAAATTCGGGGGGGCTCATAAACTTCTACACCGACCAGAAAATGGTCAGTGTTTTTAATTTCATTTCGAAAAACTGGGACAAAAGAATTAAAACCCCGGATGTACCAACTAATTATTGGCATCCAAACTATTTTTATTCCAAGATGGACAGTACGCTTTATATCATAGGTGGTTACGGGCAATACATGTATAAGAAAGATGTACAAAGCTATAACTTCAAAGCTAAAACCTGGGAGAGACCGGATGTCAAAGGGGAATTTACCCCCAGGTATCTTGCTGCCCTGGGAGCAAGCCAGGGCGGTGCGTATATTCTGGGTGGTTACGGCAGTTCTACGGGACAACAGATCTTAAACCCCAAAAACATTTATGACCTGACTTATTTCGATGTTAAAAAAAGAACGTTTAAGAAATTATATGATTTTGTGCCTAAAGAAGACGAGTTCGCTTTTGCGAATTCAATGATAATCGACGAAAAGGACAAATCCTATTATGCACTCACCTTTGCGAACCATGTTTATAATTCATCATTGCGGCTTATCAAAGGATCATTAACCTCACCTAAATTTGAGTTTGTGGGAAACAAAATCCCGTATACATTCCATGATATAAATTCATTTGCCGATCTCTATTATTCTCCCGCAGACAAGAAACTCGTGTCAGCACTGCTTTTTTACGATCCGGCAGAGAACCGCACTTCTGTTAAAATCTACAGCTTGCAGGTACCAGCGGAGGCTTATCTTTCATCCGCAGAGAGTCAATCTGCCTTAATCAAATCTAAATGGTATCTACTGTTTTCTCTCGTTCCCCTGCTTGTTTTAGCATTTATTTTTTACAGGAAGAAGTTTAAAAATAATAAAACCAAACAGTTAGGTACCACGCCTGCAATCTCACGGCTAATAGAAGAAAACGAGGAATTAAATGAAGAACAGACTGTTCAGCAAGAGGCCGAAGATATCAGGAATACGATTTTTCTTTTTGGCAACATGCAATTATTTGATAACCAGGGCAAAGACATTACCAAACAATTTACCCCTGTTATTAAGGAATTATTCCTGCTGATACTGCTTTTCACAATAAGGTGGGAAAGGGGGATTAGTTCCGAAAAACTGGAAGAACTGCTTTGGTTTGATAAGCCAATTGATAGCGCGAGGAATAACAGGTCTGTAAATATTGCTAAAGTCAAAACCCTTATTGAGGGCCTGGGTGAGTGTTATATCTCAAAGGATACAGGTTATTGGAAAATAAAAATCGATCACAGTAAACTTAGGATCGATTATACCGACTATCAGAATATCATGATGGGAAAGAAGAAAATCAGCAAGCAAAATTTACATGACCTAACGGCGATCATAAGCCGTGGAAGTTTTCTTTCCAATACCGAATATTCATGGGCGGATACACTAAAGTCAGAAATCTCAAATGAGATCATTGACACCTGCCTGCGCACAGCGGCAGGAATAAATATTGCCGATGATCCTGAATTCCTGATCAGCATCGCAAACTGCGTTTTAAACTGTGACCCAGTTAACGAGGATGCTATTGCCATCAAATGTAAAACTTTGGTCTTTCTGGGCAAACACTCGATTGCCAAATCCATTTTCGAGAATTTCAATAAGGAATACAAATCGATTTATGACCAGAGCTTCAACAAGACTTTTCAGGAACTGCTTGGGTAAGCATATGTTTTAAGATTATGATTTCATAAATCCTTATAAAAACAGGCAGGAGTATAGGCCTACTCCTGCCCGTTTAAAAAAATTAAGCACGCTTCATATATATTTCAGGTTAAAATCCTTTAGTTCAATTGTTATCTTGTATCCAAGGCACAATTTGCTATAAAGTCCAAAAGATAAACACGCATTAAACCTTTTATCGGAGCGGGCCTTCCGAGCTACGGATTATAGGTTCTAACATAGGATGCCAGTAATAATGTCACAAAAACCAGCATGCTTTTATGCATCATTTGCTCAATAAATTTGCGATTTGAACAGTTTATTGTACAGGCCGGTTACTTGTTGGTTTTCCAAAATTATAGTTGGGTTTATCCCCCATCGTAAATATCATTCTTCCCCCATTTACGATATCTTTATGCGTTATATAGCTGTTCTCATACTTTTTTCCATTCAGGGAAATGCCCTGAACATAAATGTTTTTTGCACTATTGTTTAATGTCTCGACAATAAATTTTTTTCCACTCTCCAAATGAATTGTCGCTTTATCAAATATTGGACTTCCAATAGCATAAATCCCTGATGAAGGAAATACGGGATAAAAACCCAGTGAAGAAAACACATACCATGCTGACATCTGTCCGCAATCTTCATTACCAATTATCCCATCAGGACGGTCATGGTACATATCTTTTACGATGTGCCTTATCTTTTCAGCCGTTTTCCACTGTTCTCCTGTATAATTGTAAAGGTAAGGAATGTGGTGCCCAGGCTCATTTCCATGTGCATATTGTCCGATAAGTCCGGTCATATCCGCTAAGGCGCCTTCCTCCTGATAGGGGAGGCTAAAAAACTTATCCAGTCTGTGGTTAAACTCTTTTTCCCCACCAAGCAATTTGATTAAACCGGGTATATCCTGAGGTGCCAACCAGATGTATTGCCATGCATTTCCTTCAGCATATAAATTATTCTTGGACTTAAGTGGATCAAAATCTGGCGCCCAGCTACCGTCTGATCGCTTTCCTTTGAGAAATCCATCAGATGGATCAAAATATAGTTTATAATTTTCAGATCTTTTCTTAAAATAATTATAATCTTCTGTCTTACCCATTTTTTTTGCCATCAGGGCGATACTTCCATCTCCTATTGCATATTCGAGTCCCTTGGCCACAGCCCTGCTTTCTTTATCTGTTGGTATCGGTTTAAAATCCTTTACATACTGCAGTCCTAAAGTATCGATCATAGAGGAAGTTTTTAGTGCCCTAAAAGCCCGTTCCGCATCAAATCCCTTGATCCCCTTTAAATAGGCTTCAGTAACAATCTGCCTGCTGCTCATCCCTACCATCGTGCCTGTTTCAAATCCCATCAAATGCCATATGGGTAATTTCCCTTGCTGGTCATTAATAGCGAGCATAGAATTGATCATATCACTCACCCGCTCTGGCTGCGTGAGTATGAAAAGCGGATGTGCCGCCCTGTAGGTGTCCCAGGTAGAAAATACACTATAATTTGCAAACGCTATACTTTTATAAACCTTTTTGTCTGTTCCACGGTAGTCTCCATTATGGTCATCAAATAGTGAGGGATTGATCATGGTGTGGTATAATGCAGTATAAAAGATTTTCTTTTCTGCGATATTATGCGTTTCCACATTAAGCTTTGCAAGTTCTTTTTCCCACTTATCTTCGGCTGCTTTAACTACATGGTCAAAGTTCCAGTCAGGAACTTCAGCGGTGATATTGGCAAGTGCATTTTCTGCACTCACGGGTGAAATGCCTATTTTTAGTTGCAGCAGTCCAGGAGCTCGTTCAAAACTTATCAACCCTTTAATGGCTTTATCTTTACCGGACTTTCCCTGGATCAGCTTGTCGCCATTATACACTGAGAAATCTTTTATTGCTATCGAGGACTTTATTGCAAAATAAATCAGCTGGGTTTTCGCCCAACCCGAAGAAGCACGGTACCCTTTAAAAGTGAAATCATCTACCTGTTCAATATAGGTTTCGGTAGAACGGTCGTTAATTCCTTCTTTAAGATCGATGATTACCCGGCCTTCTTTTCCTGCGGGAAAGTGATATTGATGAAAACCAACACGTTCTGTGGCAGCTAACTGCACATTTACACCGTTTGCAAGTTTAACGGAATAGTACCCGGGCTTTGCCTGTTCATCTTTGTGTGAAAATAAAGAGGCATATCCGCTACCAGGTAAGGTTTCCTGACCCTTATCTGTTTTTATTGCCCCGGTATAAGGCATTATGAGTATATCAGAAAGATCGCCTATCCCAGTCCCACTTAAGTGGGTATGCGCAAAGCCCCTGATCACACTATCCTGGTAATTATAGCCTGAACACCAGTCCCAGCCTTTATAAAAATTGTCCGGTCCTAACTGAACACCTCCAAATGGAACACTTGCACCAACAAAAACATGTCCATGGGAACCTGACCCGATAAAAGGATCCACAAATGATGTTAGCCGTTGTGCGGCAACGGTGTTTCCCGTAAGTAATAAAATGGCAACGACTATACAAAGTTTAAATCCTGCCGCATTTTTTTTTTCTAGATATTTGGTTCATAAAATTGGTTAAATTAAAAGAGCTATTTTTGGGCAAAGAAAGATCGTAACCTTAATTCGCGCTTAATAAATCCTTAATTATACCGGTTTCACCAAATTATTAGTTCAAGCTTTTACCAAGTGGCCTACAAATATAGCCCGCAGTTTTATGACTATAACCTTATTCTTTAATTTACCTGTGGTTTACTTTATAAAGTTTATGGCCAAACCAGAAGATTACCAGATAGCAAATAATAGGCGTATAATAGGCATTGGCAATTCCTGCCCGATCTGCTACCGCTCCCATGATAAAAGGGAAGAATGCCCCACCAACTACCCCCATGGATAAAAATGAGGCAGCTTGCTGTGTACGCCGGCCAAGGTTTTTAAGGCCAAGGCTAAAAATAGTGGGGAACATAATGCTGAAAAAGAAGTTGATCATCAATAAGGCAATGAAGGATATCAGACCAAAACTCTGCGCGACTATAATGCACATCACGATATTACCAAGTGCAAAGCCGGCGAGCAGTTTGTTAGGTGCAATGATCCGCATTAAAAAAGTACCTAATATACGGCCGGCCAACATTATACCCATAAAAACGATCATAAAATATCCTGCCCGGGAATCGCTAAAACCCATTTTCTCGTGCCCGTAATTAATAAAAAACGCCCATGTTCCTGCCTGTGCGGCAACATTGAAAAACTGGGCCACAACAGCCCATATAAAGTGTTTATGTTCAGATAACTTTTTATCAGGCGCCAAATCAACATTTACTGCATCATTAACTGCACCAATGTGAGGGTCTGTAAGGGCAGGTATCCTAACAAAAGAAAAGGCTATGGCAACCAGTAAAATTACTGCCCCTATCACAGCATACAATATTTTTACAGAGGTGAGATCAGTGCCTCCGGTAACATTATTGCTTAACAGAAAAAAACTTCCGATTGCGGGCCCAAGCATTGTTCCAACAGCGTTAAAAGTCTGGGCAAAATTGATGCGCAAATCGCTGGTACGCTGGTCGCCAAGTGAAGCTACAAATGGGTGTGCTACGGTTTCCAGTGTAGACAGGCCGCAGCCTACTATAAACAGGGCAATACCGAAAAAGGCAAACGAAGATATATTCGCTGCCGGAACAAAAAGGAAGGCTCCAAACGCAAAAAGTAATAAACCCAGTAGCACGCCGTTTTTATAGCCAAAATGTTTCATGAATAATCCAGCTGGGATGCCCATTATAGCATAGGCTCCGAAAACAGCAAATTGCACAAAGGCCGATTGTGTTCTGGTCAGGCTCATGGTGTGTTGAAAGTGTTTGTTCAATACGTCAGCCATAGTAATGGCTATGCCCCAAAACATAAAGAGTGAGGTAACAAAAATCATTGTGAGCAAAAATTTTCTATCAGTAAATGCTACTTTTGTTCTTTTTAATTCATTCATTTTCATTTATAAGGCTATGGGTAAATGATCACAATCGGGGTTCGCATTCTGTGCCTTTAAGTAAGCTATCAAATGAGAAAAAGATAATCTTGAATATCATGTTATCAATTATATTTGATACTATCAGGGTTTCCTTTCTCCCCAGGACACCTGTTGACCAGTAAGTTCAACTGGCCTTATGTCGGTATCAGGAATATGTTCCCCAGTATATAAGAGAATATGTTCACCTTTTTTCAAGGTAATTCGAACCGTGCCTTTACCCAGATCGACAATAGTTCCAGGTTTTGTATTTGTTGCTTTAACAGGTTCTTGAAAACCAGTTTTAATGATACAGGGCTCCCCTTTAAGACTTTCTATTACAATAAAAGCCGTTTTTCCTGCTTTCCTTCGGGCACTAACAAGAAACGCCCCTTCTGCCCTTAGGTCAGCAAAAGAAATATTTTCCCATACTGACGGTGCTCCGGGGAAGACCCTTATCGTGTCACCATAACTGGTCATCAACATCTCCTGCAACGTCCTTCCATAGGCTAATGGGGTTTCAATGACCGGCGAACCTTCCCGGTAAAGCGTGTTTGCCTGAGGTGATTTTTTAAGAAAGGTACGCAAAAAGCCCAGAGCCTCATCGCCCCTGCCGCCCGCTTCCAGAATAGAAGCGGCCCCCAACCAAGAATAACCGGCAAACGCTTCTGGCATTGATATCCAATTCTCCAATGATTTTTTTATCAATGGTGCATGGGTTGGATTGTTCCAGGTATATTCATGAAACGGATAGATCATAAATAAATGGGACCAATGCCTGTGCGATTTAACAAATGGCATGTTTTTCCCAACCATAAACCCTGTTTTATCTTCGATTTCATAGGGCGTAAGCCTGTCTAAAGTCTGTCTGCAGTCTTTTACTATGGGATCATTTAGCTTCAGGCGATCATCTGCAATGATTAAAGTATTTGCAAGCCATCGAAGACAAGCAAGCGTGTAATTGCTGTTTTCTACCCCATCAGTATATTCTGGAGAGGCTGTCTTGGGTAATGATAAAGCTCCGTCCGGGGCAACAATCAGTATATGCCGGAGATAATTAAATGATCCTTTCATTAGTGGGAACAATTGCTCCTTAAGGTATCGGTCATCCATAGTACTTCGGTAATACATCCAGAGGTTGTGCATCACCCAGGGTAGATTTCCGACCTCACTACCAACAAGCGTTCGTCCGTTAGGCCCAGTGGCACGGCCAATCGCATAGGAATCACTTTGGTACGGTATGGCATTTTTCCCCAGATTATACCGGTCATCCCATACTGTTCTCGCCAAAGGTTCAGCCTCATCCAAGTGATTGGACATATAAAATGGCCAATAGGCAAGCTGTATGTTGAGGTTCCACCAAATGGCAGGCCAAACTGTTGGCCTAAACCAAGGCCCCATCAGGTCTAATATCGGGCCACCTTTTCTGGAAGCAGATCCCATTTTATACATCTGTATCCAGTAAAAACTTTCCATGGCGCCATCAGGTACAGATATAAAGCTTTTTGGATAATAATCATGCCACCACTTGCGGTGGACATCCTGTAAAACTGATATACCGCTTTTTTTTGCTTTTCTGATGAGATTGACTGCTTCTGCATCAGCTGTTCTACCAGAATAGGATAAGCCCATACTTATATAATAAGTTGTTTTATTTCCCTGAACCTGCTTGGACCAAGCGGTGGCATACTGTCCCTCCAGTAAGCCTGATGTATTGTACTGATTATCCGATGGCATTTCCTGTATACTTACAGAAATATCTCCCTGATGTTTAATTATCTGTGCAGGATATGGAAGATATCCTTTAGGAGGGTTTTTACGTGTTGACTTGGCTGTATCGGGAACCCATTTTATCTCATGATTAGCATCACCGGTTACTTCTAAAATAATTACATTTCGATCAGCCACAGTAAAACAACGGAGGCTATATTCATTTCCCCCACCTTTTATTTTCCCTGTAGCTTCTGCATCCCAAAGATTAAGCCGCATCGAACCTGCCGGTTTATCCCCACCAAGCTTTAATTCAAAATGTCCGTTTGGCAATCGGTTGTTATAATAAAGTACAGCTTTCCCGTCAATATCGTTTCTATGATCATACAGGTCGCCCCTTGAAACCTCAAAATTAAAAGCTCCCTTATCATTTACCCAGAAAATAGTTCCCAGGCAGCCATTCCCAAGAAAAATACCCCTGTCCCAATTATCGGGCAATTTATTCTTCCATACCATATCGCTACGGTTTAAGAATGTAGGCCAATCAATATTGTTTTTGATTTTAGCGTTTTCACCTATAGTTTGGCAATAAGCGCTTACCCTTAACAGGCACCCGATTATCAATAAAGTTAGTTGACGGTTTTGCATATGAATCCTGCACTATTAAAAAGCTTAATGAAATAACCCATCTTGCTTAGTGAATTAATATTTAATTTATCAAAGGGGGTGACCTGTAGCTTTCAGTATAAAGTTCACGATCGGTTCGGGATTGGGAAGACTATGCGGATGATGTTTGAAGCCAGGTTTATGGATAACAGTAATATTTCCTTTAGCTTCCTTTATTCTTTGCTCAAATAAAAGGGTATTTTCCCTAGGTGATACAGCCTCGTCCGCATCTGCGCAAAGAATGAGTATTGGATATCTTCCCTTAACAATCTGTTCTATCCGGTCAACGGGATTTTTTTTAAAAACCTTCACATCCCCTTCATTTTTTAAACCGTAGTCTTTCATAAAAGCCTGCAGCATTTGATTTTTTCCATCTGAAACTTTAAACATTGTGGCTGCCCAATCTGATACATTTAACAATGGGTTGTCTACATAGACTCCCGCTACTTTATCCGGGTTTTCCGCAGCCCAGTTAAATACATATATCCCTCCACGACTCATGCCTTCCATCACCGCTTTTTTTGCCAGGCCAGATTTGTGCAACATAGCATAATAGTCATTCCATATAGCTATAGCCTCGCTATTCCCCAATAATTCAGCCACATCACAATAAACAACATGGAACCCATTTTGCAACAGCGCAATATCCGTTTGTGGCTCATGTCCCCAAAAACGTGCACGCCATATCCAGGGATGGCCTTTTGCAGCAAATTTTGGTTTTACAACCTTACATGACCTTCCTTTAAAAGAAAAATCAATACATTCATAGCCATAAAAAGATGATTTTTTTATTGGGAATCCAAATGAAGAAGTGATATCATATTCTTTATCACGTTTTCTTACCAGGGTTGAATAGACAGCTTTAGCCATAATACCTGCACCTTCTTTATTAGGATGAATTTTGTCAGGCATCAAACTTTCTTTGTCAACAAAAGGTGAATGCATATCTATAATTTCCCTATTTTCAGTAAAAGCAACCTTTTGAATCCTTGGATTTATTTCCCTTGTTATTTCCCGTTCCCAAATCCCTGCAGTATCTGTAATAAAAGATGGCATTGCTGATAATAATATGATTCTGGGTTTTGAGGGTAGATTCGAAAAAGAATGGATAAAATCCCGATAATCCTCTTCAAAATCATTTACATGAATACGGTTGATCAGCTTACTATCATTTCCTCCCAGATCAATAACTACTATTTCCGGATTCATATCGAGCGCCTGCTTGTATTCCTTGGTATCCCAATACGGCCGATCCCCCTTTTTCAATAAAGTACAACCGCTGACTCCATAATTATAAACAGTGTATGATTGTCCCAGCATGGCCTGCAACTGGGCTGGATAAGCATTTCTCTCCCTATCATCTATTCTTGCGCCATATGTTATACTTGCGCCGATACAGACTACTTTTATGTTCTGTGGTTTTGCACCTAAAAAAGTGAGCAGCAAGATTGCTAAACCAATGGTTCTAATAATTAATACCGAACTTTTCATATTATTACTTAGTGATTTTTCAAAAATAATTTTACATTCCAAATTATCATTACACAAAATATTCTAAAATAATCCCCCGTAGAGGCGCTTTGCCTGCATATCCGATGAAAAAACGGACCGAAATTTCCGAAATCTCCACATCACAATTACCTATTTGTTACGGGCTAGCTAATCAGATAAAAAACCTGTTTCCTGCATCAAAGATGGTTCATTAAGCCTTTTATTAGCGCTGTAAAATGTTAAAACCCATTCCCCACGAACACATTCCCCTTTTGTGTAACCAGATTTTTCGACCCAACTATCTTGATGCCGTTTTTCCCATTATAATCCAGGTAATTATTTATAAGATCGGCATGAAATGAACTACCTGTCAGGTTATCTGGAAAAATGCCATAACCGTCGTTACCTTCCAAAAGGTTTCCGGTAATGTTGACCATATTACTTTCCATGAACCGGATACCAGAACGGTTGTTACGTGCGGCTTCGTTATCAGATAGCTGCACCTCGCGGCAAAAAGATATATCAATCCCATTTCCCCACGGTGAGGTATCAAATCGGCTGTTTTTCACCAGAATAGCTGAGCTGTGATTAAGATGCAGATTATGATGAAATCCGGCACCGGGCACAACACTTGCACCATTATCACTAAAATCACAGTTATTGATGATTACCTTTTTTGCACCACGTATAGAAACACCGTTTTTTGTAAAATTCTGCACGGTGAGGTTTTCTAATTGAACATTATGGATTTGACCTTCTTTTTCTCCCGAGAATAATATACCTTCCCGGCTTGGCGCACTCATGTAAGAGCGCAATCTCCGATCTGCATTAGGATCGTTGTTAGCTACAGGGTTTACCGCTCCCTCTATTAAAAGATCCCGGATCGATATATCGCTCATATTCAGCTCCGCATTGATAATAGTCGCTCCCCTAACCTCTGCTGCCAGTATCAGAACAGATTCCTTGCCCTGACCTGCCAAGGTTACATTACTGGGAAGTGAGAGTGCCTTTTTCAATGTATGGACACCTTTTGTAAGGACGACCCATTTTCCCGTTCTTGAGGCTGCATCAAGGGCCGGCTGTATAGCGTCGCCGGGTGATAAAATAATCGCGTCCGACGGTGGTTTTATCCCAAGCTTGTCAGATGCACCAACTAAACCGGTCACAGCCGGTATGTGACGAATTAACTCTGGGTACTTCTTAGCCGGTTTATTTTGCGAATGGTACCTAAGTCCGCTCAATACCCCAATAGAAGATGAATTACGGGTATGTTCTCGGATAAGCCTGCTGGTGTAAGGCAGATCAAGGCCTTTTTCAATTGTATAATGATCAACTACCGATTCATAAATATCACTGAACTTATCCAGTGCCCGTCTCGAGAGGACACCGTAAACAGGTATGCTTTCATCCCCGGTCATAAACCTGGAAGTATATTCAAATCCAAGCGCTAACCTGTTTGATGCTGTAGCATAAAAGTCAACCCCCTGGGTCCAGGCGACCTGTGCTGCTTTTGCGAACTCTCCAATGCCAAGCTGTACATGTCCCCAGTCGCGGGTAGTCTCTTGTATCTGGCCGCTGGGATAAATATACTTTGTAATGCCTGAATTGCCGGGTCCAAGGCGATAACGGTGTACTGCACTGTCAAATATTTCTGTATTATCAGTGAATATCCCGATGCAAAGTAATGTATTGATAATTGATGCGTCCCAGTTACCGTTTGCTTCGGTAAAAAAGTCTTTTATGGTTGGATAAAAGACAGCAAGCACCATTCGTCTGAAGGCATCCTGATCTTCTTTTTTCCAACCAGCATCAGAATATTTTAGCAGTTCGGCGGCATTCAGAAAATAAGGCCCGCTTAGGCCGACATTTAATTTCGCGTTATTATCGTCAAAATCCCAGAGCACACCTGACCATGCATTTATTATCCGGATTGCCCGATCTGCATAAACCCGCTCTCTGGTAATCTGCCAAAGTAATGCAAAATTATATGCCATTAAAGCACTCTTTGAAAACTCCCGGCCCCCAACACTGTTTGCCCCATACGGACCAACAGAGACATGCGCTACCGGTTCAGGTTTAAAGTCTAGGTGGCTATTCTTTTTAAGCGTGTCGAAAGCATTCTTCCATGGCTGCTTGCCTGAAATAATGTTCTGCCGCATATAGTCCAGATCCTGGCTGTTCTGTAACATACCCGGATGGACAAACTTTCTTTGCGTTTTTTGGCCCGACTGTGCATAGCTGCCGATACTCCCAACAAGCCCGAGCCCACATAGCGCAAGCCAACATTTTAAAATATATACTTTCATTATTTCGTCTCCTGATTACCAGTCTGTCCCAATCCCCAAGTTTTATTGGGAAAAGGTCCCATTTCTAATTCCAGCTTACCACCATTGACTAGCTGTTCATGTGTAAACCACGGCGTATTCAGCACTTCCCCATTAAGCTTTGCACTCTGGATATATTTGTTTACCACAGAACTATTGTTGGCTACAAGTTGAAAGGTTTTACCATTTGAGAGGTCAATTTTAACATCTTCAAATACCGGGCTTCCTATAGTATATACAGGAGTACCGGGACTCAAGGGATAAAATCCCATGGAAGAAAATACTACAAAAGCGGTCATGCCTCCCCCGTCTTCATCCCCTGGAATGCCGAATACACTATCTTTAAACCATAAGTCCAGCAAAAAGCGTATACGTTTTTGGGTTTTCCAGGGAGCATTTGTGTAATTGTACAAATAAGGTATATGAAAACTTGGTTCATTACCCATGGAAAACTCACCAACCAGACCAGTGGCATCCGGAAAGGTACCCTGAAAAGCATACTTACTCCTTCCAAGTGGCTCTCTGAAAAGTTGATCAAGTTTTTCTTCAAAAACCTTTTTGCCACCAAATAGACCAACCAGGCCATTTACATCCTGTTGCACCTGCCATAAATAAGTCCAGCCATTGTTTTCGTCATAATATTCTCTTCCTCCCATTCCCCCGTCAAACTTCGGATCAATATTTACCCAATTTCCTTTACTATCTTTAGGCATGAACATCTGGGATTTATTGTCCCACAAGTTTTTATAATTGCTGCCCCGCAAATTAAATTTCCTGTAGTCGTCCGCTTTCCCCAAGTCTTTTGCAAGCTGCCCCAATGCCCAGTCATCATAACTATGGCCAAGGGTAACTGCTACTGCTTGGCGTTTTTCAAATTTGTCAACAGTCGGTACATATTCTTTTTCACCAATTTGTAACGCAGGAAAATATCCCTTGTTGTGATATATTTCATCCAATTCAGTCTTGGGTCCGTTTCGCCATGGGATCATGGTAGCCTGGGTTGCATTTTTTACCATCCCTTCATACGCTTTTTCAAGGTCAAAATTTTTCAGTCCCTTGCGGTGTGCATCTAAAAAGCTTATTGTGGAATGAAAACCGTTCATGCAGGCATGATCTCCAAAAAGCACCGGAAAGGTTGGCATCCAACCACTCTGTTCATACATGTTAACATAGGAGTTTAGCATATCTTCTTCCTGCTTAGGATTAAGAATCACACGGAGTGGGTGATGTGCCAGATAAGTATCCCAGGCCCAATCATCCACATAAAACGGGCGTGTAGTCTGATGAACCTTACTGTCAAATCCACTATAATACTGACCATCTTCGGTGATATCAACCATTCGCTCGTAGCATCGGTAAAGCGCTGTATAGAAAGACCGTTTTTGACTGAGAGTTCCACCAGTAGCATGAATCTGATTGATTACTGCAGCCCAGGCATTTTCACCCGTTTTTACCTGTTGATCGAAGCCTACATTTTTTATTTCATTGTCAAAGTTCTTCTTTGCCTGCACCTCACTGATATAGGAAATAGCATACTTAAATTCAACCTGGTGTACATTCTGGGGATACTGTATCCACGCCTTTACTTTATTCCCATCAATTTTACGCCCATTGGAAAGCTTTCCATCCTTTAAAACACCAACAGCTGCCCCACTTGTAAAAGCACCGTACATATATACCTTGATATTTCCATGATAAGTTTCTACGCCTGTTATTTCCTTATCGGATATAAACTTATAGGAACTTTCCCCTTCGTTATAGACATCAAACAAAAGTGCTTTAGGACTACCAACAGGGAATTCGAACTTATATATCCCGGTTTTTTTCCCTACGGTATAGCTTATTTTTACCTCCTGATCAACCAGATAAGTAGAATAATACCACGGACGGTTAATTTCCAGATCATGATCATAAGTCATCTTCTTTTTCCAGCTTTCTTCAGTTAAAGCCTTAGCGGCCGGTTTAACCGAAAATACCTGGCCCAACCTATGTGAAACGATATTTAGCGGGAAGCTCGAAATTTGGTCATCTATAAAGTCTGCTCTTTGTGGAAACATCCTGATCATCTGATTCGGAAGCTGAACAGTTGGACGGGTGGGTTGCAAGAGTTGTCCAACATTACCGATCAGGGGATCTACATATTTTAAATTACCGGCTCCTTCGTAGGATTTCTTTTGGGCCCGGGCATTATTAAAACCGAGCATAATCAGTAGAAAAAATATTGTACGAACAATATATTGCGAATTGAAATTAAACATGTGGTGGCTGAGGTTATTATTATATTTTAATAAATGAAGATAGTTTTGCCCGGAAATGCTACTTTCTCACAGGCATTTTAAGGCTTAGCGGTTTCTCATTTCTAAGCATTCTGGCAGCTTCTCCCGTTAACCATAAATAATGATCTGAGGGTTTCCCATCCATGGTAATAAAAGAAGTAACTGTGCTTACCGGAGGGTTATCGGTGGTTTTAAATATTGCGGTTGCTTCGTTTACTTCATCAAACATTGCTACATATAACATCGTAGCACCTGCATTGACAACAGTACTTATCTGCTGCCAATAAAAGCGTCCTCCTTGCCTTGGAATTGACCCTATCGGTTTAACATCCTCTGGAAACTCGTACTTACTCAGATTATGCCAACTGAAACCAGGGTAAACGCAAGGAACATAATCGATATGGTGATCACGGCACCATTTTATATCTGCAATGGTATTATCACGTAACCTGTCCATGTCATTGTGCAACAATGGAGAATAACGCTGTACTGACCAGGGCAAAACGATATCGCTCTTCTTGATGAGTTCATGTAAATACGGATCACTAATGCAATCCGCATTTAAGGTACGCCAAGCCATGGGAACACCTAACATAACAGCGCAATTCCCATATATAGGATCATTTTTAAGAAAATCAATAAATTTATCCAGTCCGATATTGCGCATGTTGTAAGGTCTATCAGGAAACCCAATACCCCAGATCGTTACCAACGGTTTGCCGTTATGATGGATATAAGTTTTCTTTCCTGTCTGATTTGTGACCTCAAGTTGATCGACCAGATATTTCCAATCCTCAATTAAAACCGAGCAGTCTTCACCTGTAGCGTTCAGACCTGAAAGATCATACATGATACCAATTGCCCTATCATATTTTGAAGCGGCTTCAAACGCATTTCTGAGAATATTAGAAGAGTCTTGATTTCTATTTTTGGCATTATTAAAAAACCGCTGCATAAATACACCGTCCACCCCATATTCCTTCATCCATTTGAAGTGAAGATCAATTGTACTTTTATCATTGGAACTGAAAAATTTAGCGGCCTGCCCGTTACTTAATTTCCAGGGTGTATTATATGTTTTTTGATATTCGCTTACATCTGGCCACATATCAATACCGCTACGGTTTTCATCACCATAGGCGTACCGTTTTGACTTTGTACCATCTCCTTCAGCCCTGAACCAGCCCTGATAGCCAGCCATTACAAGGCCTTTATAAGAGGGATATTGGGTTAGCTTACTATGTTTCGACTGTGAATTCCCGTAGAGTGGGATAAAGAGCAGTATATATGTGGATATGTATAATAATTTTTTCGAATTCATAAATGATTTTTTAGTTTAATAGGCTAAGTTAAAATCGCCCGCCAAGTACTTACTTGTCAAAATAGGCCATAACTACACTTGTGAGCTTTCTGTGGTCTTATTGGATATCTAGCAAAACCATACTCTTTCCATGCTAACAGGAGCGTATTGAGTAAATATCCAGTACATCTGTGGATATATATTTATGACAAAATTGTTGAACCTGCTCCCAGCAATGCCGCCTTTTCGCCTAGAGAAGATTTTCTCACAGGCAATGTATATCCTAGGATATCTCTGAGGTGTTTACATGTATCTTCTAAAAAGTAAGCATCCGCATTTGCAATATTGCCGCCTAAGACAATTGCCAAAGGCATTTTTTTATCAATAAACTGATTTAAAAATTTAGCCAGATTTAAACTGAACTCTGCAAATATCGTATCAAAATAAGGGGACTGTAAATGGTTATCCACTAAATCTTTAACATCTTTAATCCTCGATCCGCTTAGTTCTGAAAATCTGTTAACAAACCATCTGGTTGAAATATAGTCTTCTGCGATACCCTCTAAAAAAGACATACACCAGAGTGCTGAGTCATCTGCTTTGCCATTTTCAATGTGTGAGGTACCAAGTCCAGTACCAAGGGTCAGCCCAATAGCCCGCTCATATCCATCCAGGCTCCCACTAAAAACCTCTCCCTTTAAAAAGCACGCCGCATCATTTATAAAATTGATCATAGACCCGGGAATATTTAATCGATCTGCGAGCATATCTTTTATATTCAAGCCATAAAGCGCCCCATACTTTCCTTGATCTTTGATTTTGCAGATACCCTTTTCATAATCCATAGGGCCAGGCATTGCTATATTGATCTTCAATGCTTTCAGGTCATATTCAAGGCATGAATTTTCTAGGTTTTTTGCCCAGGTATCGATGATTTCGGTGGGAGATCCAGCCGAATTGAGTTTGGTCCTTGACCAGGTTCCATCTACTTCAGTTTTCCTTTCAAGGTCAATTATTGCGGAGGTAATATGAGAGCCCCCTACATCTGCACTCAATACAATCTTATTGCTATACATTGAATCTATTTGGTTAATTATACAGCCCAAACTTATTCCAAAGGCTTAAAAAAAGCTTAAAAAAGAATTAATGCACGAAATAATTTTTCAATTTTCGAATATTTTTATCACCCAAGAAATTAAAGTAGTGGTTGGGGTTATCGAATAGCACCAATAACACCCACACAACCATTTAAACTCAGTTTCCTTTGATTTAACGAAATTACAGATGGGATCAAAATGTACCTTCAAAAAATTGGACAGATCAGATATGATCGATAAAGTATATTATGATACTGTCGATGCTCTCTTGAGTTGCGCTAACGCCAAATAAGCTGGCATAAGTATTAAAAAAAGTTAAAAAGACATGAGAATTGCCCCAAAAATGTCAGACAATCTTGGGGCTTGGATGAAACATTGAATTTTGAGTAAAACTTATTAGAGCACGACCTCGATTGTGGAACCAGATAAGTCACCTTTTGGCAAAATAATGTTTTTGTTGATCCCACCTAGCATAATATTTATATTTTCCATTTTTCTTGTCGGATCCGCTATCCAGAGGTGGTATTTCCCTTGTTCTTTTTTAATGATCACTATACAGGATTGATCGGTACTAAAGGCAACTGCTGGAAGAATGTTAACAGAACCAGCTTTAAAGAAAGCAGCTATTAAAAGATTATCTGTCATTATTGCTTGGGTCGCTTCGGTGTTGATAATATTTTTCACCAAATCCCCTACCTTGACTGATTTAGTTTCCACAAGACTCAATGCAGGCTTAATAATATAGCTGTAACTTGTTGAGCTTTTATGAGAAATATAAGCCGTTAGCATGTTTCCAGATACTGGCTTATTTCCTGATGCTTCATCTACCAGGTTCCAGTTGCCATCACGTTTTTCAGTTTTAATTATAAGATCGGTTTCTCTATCGGGAAAGAAATAAGCTACGCTGTCCTGCCACATCCAGCTTACTTCCTCTTTGTTTTTGCCTTTGAGTAAAGGTTTGTCCAGATCATAAAGTTTCTGGTCAACAGTGGTTATTAAGTTTTCCCTGTTCGGCGCGTTAATATCAGCGCCCAAGGCAATCATTAACCCATTAAAAAAAAAGTAGCTTTTGTGTGCTTTTATACCTGCCCTATCGTAATCAAGAGTGCTCAACGCTATATTTCCGTTACTTACCTGTCCGGTAAAAAGCCCTTTGTTTGCTGATGAAACAGCAACCTTTCCTTTAGGGTCAGTGGTTAAGTCACCTGTTGTGCCGGGCAGCATTGACCAGTTCCATAAAGGTTCAATATTGCTGTATTCCTTTCCACTCCTTTGTATGAGTGTGACCCCGTCATTTAAAAACGGGCCTTTTAAGTTTTCCGTATTGATAGATTCAATCCTGCTCACTAATGGGGAATGCGTTTTTACACTGATCATATAATTATCCTGATTTCTGGAAACAAGATATCCGCTCCTCCAAAAACTATTGATACCTGTAAGTTTACAATCTTTAAGCGCTCTCTCAGGATAACCACTGATCATATATCTACATCCATCGCCTTTGTCGAATGAGCGGATCATTTTAGAATTCACATTTAGGTTATCTCCTCTCTTTAATCCACTATTTTCCCTAAGCTGTCTGCCTATAGCGGTAATATCCATACGTTTTTTATAAATACTCCATCTTAAGCCTTTAGATACATAATCGAAAATAATCTGTTGCTTATTCTTGGCAAAAGCAACAGAAGAACTGGAAGTTATGGTCATCCAGAATAATAAACTATTTGTAAAGTGCATGCCGTAATTACCAAACTGAAGCATAGGACCATGCTGTTGGAACGAATAATCAGGTTGGATACCTTCTTTAGCCGATATTGAAATTACTTCCTGCATCTTTTTCATCACCTGGGCAAATACCTCAATGTCATTTTTGATCAGGGCAACCCTGGCCTCATTATCAAGTTGCCAGATCAGGTTCTGACCGGTGGCTTTATAAACGGGTATACGGCCAATAATTACTTTGTCTAAAAATGTCAATTCCTCTAACAAGGCGTCTGTGTCCAACATTAGCATCAAACTGGTGTATGCAAACGGTGTATTGATATTGTTCTGCCACCAGTTTTCGCATTTGAAATCATTTTTTATCCAGAATGCAATGGCATTGTGTACTGCAGAAAGATACTTTGGATTCTTATTTTTATGATATGCCCGGTAAAGTAACATAGTCCGATAAAGGTGCCAAGATGGCCTCCATGCGCCGCGCATCTGTGATTTATAATCTATGTCGCTCCAGCTGCCATCCTGGGATAGGTTTTCAAAATATCCTTTAGCATCTGTCTTAAAAATGACATCGTCTGTGAGGATATAGCTCTGCTCAGTGCCATAAGTAGTCTCAGAGCGTAAAAAATCTCTACATTTATTGCGTAGAATGGTGATCTCATTTTTGTTAGGTTCCTTTTTTTCTTGGGCAAAAGAAAATTGAACAAAAATAAACAAGAGAAAAAATAAACAGTTCTTCATTTTGAGTGGCATTATAAGAGTTGAATAATTGATTGCTAACAATCGAAGGGATGTTTTGAGTTTATGATAAAAAACCATAACCGCTTCATTTATTTTTTGGAAACTGGCACGCCTGTCCCACAAATATGATATTTTTAAAGCAGATTCATTTGGTGTAATGTTCTTAAGCAGCATCTTCATTTAGATAAATATATTTAAGGATTCAATGAGTTGGTCTCGGAATGGGCTAATGTATTGTTAGTATCCCCATCAGACATTTGTTTTGGTAGACTTGAAGCTCTCTGCTTAAAAATACACGGAATATTTAAGGTTGAAAATATCTTTTTATCATTTTTCTGCGTCAATCTTGTCATGAGAAGTTCCATAATTTGCTGGGCTATTGCTTCCGAAGGTTGTTCGATAGCGGTTATAGTTGGTGAAATAAGCTCGAGCAGTTCAAAATCATCAAATGAAATCAGTGCAAGATCTCCTCTGACCCTTTCAGTGGCACCTTTAAGTGCCCGGAGCCCTTCCAAAGTAATATAGTTTGCGCCGAACACTACAGCATCAATATTATCTGAACTGCTCAAAAAATCTTGAATCGCAGCCACCGTGCTCCCAGGTTTAACATAGTTCAGTTTTAAGATAAATTCGTCCAGGCCGTGATCTGTAATAGCTTGGCGGTAACCCTCAATACGGTCTATCATCTGTTGTTCTTTTGTTTCGGCCCCTATAAACGCGCATCTGCGATACCCATTATTTATTAAATGTTCTGTCGCCCTGAAGGTACTTGCAAAATTATCCACAAGGATGTAGTCCGCAGGGATATCGTGGAGATAACGATCGAAGAGCACCAAAGGAACCCCTGATGCAGCAAGTAACCTGACTTCGTCCTCCAAGCCTACTGCAGTGGCAATAATATAACCGTCAACCTGCCGTTGCATAAATACATTCATAAGTTCAGAAAACTTATTTTTTTCTTTTCCGGTGCTGCAGAATAAAATCTTATAACCATACAATGTTGCTTTTTCCTCCAGAAAGTGGGCAATCGTAGAAAAAAAAGGATCGGCTATGTTGTCTACCAAAAAGCCAATCGTACTTGATTTTCCTGTCCTAAGGCCTTTGGCGAATGAATTTGGGCGATATCCAACCTCATCAACCAGTTTGAGGATTTTATCTGTTACTTTCTGACTGATATGCTTTTCTGTGGCCTTCCCGTTGATCACAAATGAAACAGTTGTTATGGAGATATTAAGCTTATCAGCAATGTCTTTAATTGATATTCTTCTGGTCATTGGGATTAAAATATTTAAACCTTTACATAAAGGTGGTTGACGCTATGATTTCCATCAGCTCTAATAATAATATTTCAGCACAAGTCCTATTTGGTCAACAATAGAACAAACATAATGTGAGTCATTAAAAAATGCTTAAAAAAAGGTTAAAACTAAATATTTTAAAAAAAGACTTTTTTTAGCCTCATAAGAAGTATTAAAGCTAATTATAGAAACATCCTTTTGGCATCCAACAGGTAAAACAAGGCCGGACATCCATCCGGCCAATGTTCTTAACTAACTAAAACTTCAATTATTTTTTATCTTTTTTTATTGCGATCGCTTGTTTGAGAATATATATTCGCGAATAAATCCAATAAAAGCGCATGTTAACTCGGTTATTTGCCAGGTAAACTATCTTTACCCGCTATCCCGTTATTTATGCGTACCAAAATATCCTGCAAATGCGCTTTTGTTATCCCCTTGGATAGTGGAATAGCTTTAAGAATATCTTTCTTCAGTTCTATTAGGTGGGCCCTGACCATACTGGAAACATCGGTCCTGGTCGGGTCTGGGTTTGCGTAAGCCAGCGGACCACTGCCTTGTGCGGTTACCACAATTTCTGTTGTGGCCACGAAGGCTTTCAAAGCATTTAAAATGTAGGTTTTCTGGAGGTTTCGACGATAGATGTCTATGGGTTGGTGAGTAAATAGTTCTCCCCATACACCTGCTTTTAAATCCGATAGGAATTCACTGGCGGTGTAATTTTTCCATGTTTTGTTTGTTTCAGCAACTAGCAACTTTCCAAGTATATCAGATCCCTGCAACCTGTTTAATACCTGGCTTTGAAAAACATTTATCCACATCACCCCATTTGTCCCGGTACGCGACATAATATCCTGATCCAGTATCCAGTTTGGCGTGATAAATACATTATCCGTAAGGAACCGCATTGCCTCCTTTTGCTTCGAATAAGAAACGTTCTCAAAAACAGGACCTTCCTGTTCTATGCTTTTTGGCGTTACATATATCCCCCCTATATTTCTGGTTACATGCCCCAAATAAGTCTGAAACTGTTTAAATACCTCCTGATATATTGCTTTTAAGTTACCATAACCTTCACCAGGTTCTGCTGTCCAGGTTCTAAGTTGTGGAATTATTCTCTTCAGGTTTTTAATGCCATAAGTACTGGCCAACATTGCGTTGTCTCCAAGATCCTCGCTTTGAGAACGCGGATCTGTATACTCCTGTTCATTTCCAAAATATAACCGTTTGTTTTTGCCCAGGCTGTCAATAATCTGCTTATTAAGAAATACACCCTCTTCTTCAGCAGTTTTAAACTGCGGCATCCACTGGTAACCAAATTGTATTGCCCATTTATCATAATCACCAATACGGGGAAAGAGCCCTTTTTCACCAATATTATCTTCTGGTTGTGCAACATAATTAAAGCGTGCATAATCCATTATAGAAGGTGTATGTCCATTTGCTTCTACCCATACCTTGTTCCTTAATTTCTCAACCGGCACGGTAGAGCTGGCGCCAAAATTATGCAACAATCCCAATGTATGGCCAACTTCATGGGAAGAAACAAAACGGATCAATTGTCCCATTAGTTGATCGTCAAATTTCATTTTACGGGCTTTGGGATCAGTTGCTCCAGCCTGGACCATATACCAGTTCCTGACCAGCTGCATGATGTTATGGTACCAGTTGATATGGCTTTCAATAATTTCCCCGCTTCGCGGATCATGAACATTCGGTCCGCTGGCATTGGCAATTGAGGAAGGTTTATAAACAATTACGTTATGTCTTGCATCATCCATGTTCCAGGTGGAGTCACCCGTCGGGGCAGGCAGGGCAATGATTGCATTTTTAAAGCCTGCACGCTCAAAAGCTTTTTGCCAGTCATTTACCCCGGCGATCAGGTAAGGCACCCATTTTTTGGGTGTTGCCGGATCGATATAATAAACAATAGGCTTTTTAGGCTCAACGAGTTCACCCTGTTTATATTTTTCTATGTCTTCATTTTTTGGTTCCAATCTCCAGCGCACCATCATTACCGATTGTTTCACCCCTTGTGGATCAGCATCGAAATCTATATAGCCCTGACCAAAATATCCTACCCTACCATCTGCAAAACGTGCTTTCATCGGCACCTTTGGCAACATTACTATTGAACTGTTGAGTTCATAAGTTACCGGAAGTGTGGAAAGTTGCGGCTGACCTGCTATAGCGCCTCTGCTGTAGGTTCTTACCGTACGTACTTCAACATTTAGCGGATAGGCATTTACAGAAGTAATATAAGATTTATCCGGTTGAAGGGCGCCAACACCAAGCAGCGTTTTTATCCCCACGTTAAAATAAAAGATTTCATTCTCGGTATTTAAATAATCTGTTACATCAATAACTGATGTTTTCACTCCTGATGAATCCCCACCAAAAGCTTTGACGGCAAAGCTGGCGACAATCGGCCGTAAGTTGGAATTGATCACCGATCTGTACATACCGTTGCCAGTAGTATCTGCCGATCGCTCATTAAAGGAAATGAGCTTTAAAAAGATGCGCTCATTAGGTCCTTTTGCGAAGTTGATTACGTTCTCGGCGATCTCATCACCCGCATAGCCGATCATTTGTGGTCTTGGGCCTGCTGCTGATTTTGAAATTCTGTTTACAACAAGGAGATCCCGGTTAAGTATACTATCGGGGATTTCAAAATAGTAGCGCTGTCCTATCTGGTGGACTTTAAACATGCCTGAGGTGGTTTTCGTCTTTTCGGTAATAACCTGTTTATAGGGTTTTACCGCACCAAGGCTGTCCTCCTTTTTAACCTGCTGAACAGGAGCAACTATGGTGGATATTACAGGCTTTGATGAGGTCCTTTGCGCAATTGAGGCAAAAGGAAGCCCTAAAAAAGCCAAAATAACAATTTTGAATTTTAACATTGTGTGTTTACTTTAAATTAAGAATTTGCTTATTTTAGAAATTAAAAGGTTTGGAACAGGTATGGGAAGGCCAGTCATTGTTTTAACAGTTATTTTAGCGGGTGCAACTTTAAGTTCTACTTTGATTCCGTAAAGCAAATACCCCGGCCGGCTTGCGCAAAAAACAGTCCCTGTTAGCATCCATACCAACAGGGGAATGTTTCTCTTTGATTTCATTTTTGATCTTTTAAAGCCAAAAAGGATAGCAGCGGTCAATACGTCCGATTTCCATTTCCATTCTCTATGTAATTCACGCAGTTCACGCGGCCGTGTCCGGTGAAATTTGCCTGGGAGAGGGCCTGTATGGTTCCTATGGAACTGATCTTATGAAGATATACCTTGTAGTCTCCATTTTTATAAGTAGCAATTGCCAGGCAATCCACAGAATAAGTAACATTTGCTGCAGGTTGCGGGTATTTGATGTGCTGTATACTGGTGACATTTTCGCCATCAGGCAGGGTAAGCTGTAAATTTTCAGGAAGAGAGGCCACATCGGTCATGTATACCTTATTTCCTTTTGCATAATAGATATAGTCGGAATCGTGGTTTCCGCCAATCACATCCGCATTCATTAAACCATGTGTTACGGGAACTGGTTTTGAATCTTGTATTAACGCTGGTGTACTAGTAGATGTTGATCCCGCCAAAGGATTATAAGTTGCATTCAGCCTTGCCAGATATCCATCGCCATTTGCCTTTCTAAACAGAACCAGCGCAATGCTTCTAAAGCCTGCATAACCAGCCATCCATATAGGCTCTGCGTTCATATTCTTTAACGCTGTACCTATAGCCGGACCGGAGTTTGCCAATGTTTTATAATCTGTATTGTCGATGGTGATGACTGATTTTGAGTTTTCATCAAAAGCAATTGTACAAGCACCTACGGCCCCTATTGGGGACAAAAGATAAGAGGATGCGGGAAGATTGGCAAATAATGAACCCTTGTTCATAGCATATATTTTGCCGTCATTAATAATGTGCAGCAGGTTGGTGGCGGTAGGCTGGAAGATATTCTGAGGCTTCTTGACTGTCGGCTTGGTAAAAAACATATCTTCAAATCCCATTACCTTCTTTCCGTTATCTATTCTGAAAATTGCGGCGTCCTGATCAGATACTACAGCTAGCACACTATAAAGATCAGAAGAAGTCAGGCCTTTTTTAAATGATCCTGCAAAAATCGACTTTATGGCCTTGCCTTTCAGACTACTTCCATTGAAATTGGAGATCCAGTTGTCAATCCTACCTCCCGAATAGATAAAGTCGAAATCAGTTTCCGCGCCGTCATCTTTGAGCAGATACCATCCGGTCATTGTTAAGGTAGATACGGTAAGCGAGCTGGTGATCAATTGGGTCACTGAAGTTTGTTTATTCTTTAAGTTGAATACCAGCGTGTACTGGCCAGGATTTAACTGCACGTTATAATCCAGGTTTTTTGTCCTTGATATCGTATCACCCTTGGGAACAGTTCCGGATTGTACATTAAAATTGCCTGAAAATACAGTCCAGTAATAACTGTACTGCTCTTCGTTTTCTACAGTGGGGCTTATCTTTAATATATCACGATAGGTAAATACCTTGTATGAGGTTTCATATCCTTTGATAACAGGTAAAGGCAAATCAGGCTTAAAGTCATTACCTTTATTTTTGACACAAGAGTAACTAAACAGGAGGAGCAGGCCTAGTACTAGCATATATAATTTTTTCATCTTTCTATCTTTTATTTGTTTAATGCAATGAGGCTATCATTAACCGTCGATAGTCAATCATTAATAGAGATTATTTTTTTGTCCTATCAGCAATTATGGGAAGGTAACCAGGGGACTTCCGGGTGTATCTGTTTCCCTCATTGGTGCTTTACCACTTGCTATATTTGCAGGGTCATTATTATAGGTGACCAAGGCCTGCTTTAGCAGATTCTTGTAATTAAGAGTGGCCGAAATGCTTGCTGCTTTCTGATACCAAGCATCGTCAATGCGCTCCTGCAATACATCTATCATAAACTGGTGTTTACGTATGCTATATTTTCCAAATGCAACGAAAGCGCCTGCCTGCGACCCATCAACCCTCCAGGAATAAAACCGTTCCAATCTGTCGGAAAATCGTATGGCGACAGATCTACTTTGAACTTCTCCAAGTCCGAACTGAGCATTTGCAACCAATTCCAGACGTAAACGGTAACTATTGGCTTTCAGGCTCGGATCCCGCAGCAGCACCACCGGGATCATTGCTTTTACTGCATTTGCCTTTACTATCATAGAAGATTTTAAGGAGGCATCGTCCATTGCCAGATAATGTACCCCCGGGACAGCGGGATTAGGTTCACCAGCTTCCGTTCTCTGTACCAGTTTAACCTCCCGATCAAAGTTTGCAGTTTTCCCTATTGTATTTACCTGGATGTAGACGGTATCTTTTATTGTTGAAGCCGGCTCATAAACAAAAGTTGAATTTATCGTGGCCGTATCAGTCATCTGTAGCCGGTCAATATCGGTATAAACCAATAGCTCTGCTTTAGAACAGCCAGCCAATACCGCTAGCGAGATACAAACCAGTATAAAATATATTAATCTGTTAGTTTTCATTAGTTCTTGATTTAGTTGATTTCACGGTCTGGTTTGGGAACAATGTATTTGGCGGGTGTTGCGTTATAGTACACCGAGGTCCAGCTTGCAGGCAAAGTGGTTACATTATATCTTTTGTAAGTAAAGAAGCTTTGTCCTTCCCCATAGAGTTCACGGACATATTCCCTGATCATTTTATTTTTTCTGTCTGTCATCCAGTCTGCATTGTTAAACGCCGTAAAAGGAATTCCTTTTTTGCTGCAAAAAACAAGATAACTGGCTTCTGCACTTGCCTTTGTGTCTGCACATTCAGTTAGGATTAGGTACATTTCACTTAAACGAATCAAGGGAACCTGGAGGGTTTGGGAAGCTGATGAGGCAGGCTTCTGGATAAACTTTTTGAAGGTTGCATAACTGGTAAGCCCTGTAAAACTTTTGTACGTCCACATTTGCCCCTTCCATCGGATGTCTGAAGTTCTTTCTGCTACTGGAAAAAGGTTATTTAGGTAGTAGAATCCATCCTGGTCCGCAAAATCATATCGCTGAAGACCGCCACTATTGTTTCCAAACAGTGAATTGGCAATCGCTTCGAGGTTATATACACTTAGGGCCATGATATGTTCTGATGGCATGGTATAATCCTGGGCTGCACGGTCACTTTCCTCACCCAGCCTAAATGTTGGTTTTCCGGTTTGATTTACTGCATCAACGACCATCTGCGCATATTTGGCCGCATTCACTTTATTTGCAGCATCAGAAGACGCCAGCCAAAGGTATACCCGGGCTTTTAAGGCAAGAACAGCGTAGTAATTCATTCGCACCTGTCTATATTCAAGGTAGTTGTCGCTGATAACAGCCTGATCAAGCGGGCCAGGATTTAGCTGTGCAATCGAATATTTACGGATAGGGTCAACATCTTTCAGCAGCGTCTCTGCCTGATCCAGATCAGCAAGCACAGCTTTAGCAAATTCCTGGTATGAGATTGGTAGGTGGGTATCTTTGGTTACTGTTTTTACATAAGGAAGAACTAGGCCAATTCCGGGGCTGGAAGGAACCGGACCAAACATACGCAGGGCATCGAAATGGCAAAAGGCCCTTAATGCCAAGGATTCTCCCTTGGTAATTGCATAATTTCCGTCAGAGAAAACAGCCTTTTTTTCATCAATTTTCTCCAGGATGCTGTTTACGTCGGCAATAACCTTGTACAGATCCTGGTAGGTGGCGTCATTCCATTCCCGAACAGTCTGATCGGTATATTTTCCAGCGATTAAAGCTGGTATGGCTGTATTGGCACTATTGGTATTGTCCCAGTTACCAGCCATATATTCTATATTCCCCCACATTAAAGAACCTCCGTAAATATTACCGCTTTTCATGCGGATATATGCGCCGGTAAGGACGTCACGAAAGCCTTTTTGTGTTTTAAATAATTCATCCTGAGTAGTCTCACCATGCGGTTTTACATCAAGGAATTTTTTGCAACCTGTAGATAGAATACCTACAAGCATTATCATTGTAAATACTTTTTTCATGACTCTGTTTTTAAAACGATGTATATAAAGACATTGAAAACTGCCTGGTAAAAGGATAACCTGTACCACGTTCCTGACGAACACTCGAAATATAAAATAGCTCTCCGGTATTCGCTGCAAGGGATAATGATCGCATACCGAAGCGGTTAAGGATTTTCTTATCCGTTACTTCATAAGACAAAAGAACATTCTGGCAGGTTATCGTGTTTTCATTTTGCACGAAACGCGATGAGGGGAAAACTTTTGATGTTTCATTGATCCCCCTAAAGTAAGCGACATCTCCAGGCTGTTTCCATCTGTCAAAGTAAACCCGTTCATCTACATTAAATTGTCTGTCGGCATTTTCTACTTTATCAATTAGTGTCTGATTGTAAATCTGACCACCAAAACGGAAGCCAAATGAAGCATTAAAAGTGAAATTTCCGTATCGGAACAACGTGCTGAAATTACCCCGATATTTAGGCTGATCAATACCCACATCTACCCGGTCATTAGAATTCCATGTGTAGCTTACCTGTCCGTTCTTATTCAGGAAGAGTTCCTTGCCTGTACTTGGATCAATACCCAATGAGCGTACTGCATAAATGGTGTATTGTGATGCACCTTCTTTGATAATTTTATTTAAGCTATACATAGCCGGGCCTGTTGGATTTTCCAGCTTTCTATTGACTTCCTTCATAGCCTCAGACAGCTCAACGATTTTATCTTTATTATACACCATGCTTCCAGTCAGCGACCAGGAGAATCTTTTTGTATTATTCCTAATGACCCATACACTCGCTGTTAATTCATAGCCCTTTGATTCTACCGCACCAATATTTTCATTGTAGGTGGTAAATCCATTGGCATATGGCAGATCCAGCGAAGAAAGCAAGTTAGAGGTTCTTTCCAGATAAACATCTCCTACCACGTTCACCCTGTTTTTAAACAGGGTCATTTCTAAGCCTACGTTATATTTATTGGTTTGCTGCCATTCCAGATCCGGGTTTCCCAATGAATTCTGACGTGCACCTAGCCACGTTTTATAACGGTCATTGGTGATATAGCTAAAGGTCCCTAATGCCTGGTAAGCATCAAATTGTGTTGTTCCCGTTGAGCCATAAGATCCCCTTAACTTCAGGTAATCTATAAACTTCAGGTTGTCTTTTATGAAAGATTCATAATGCATGTTCCAGCCTAAACCAGCGGACCAGAAAGGTGCAAAACGGCGGTTGACCCCAAATTGGGAAGCGCCATCCAAGCGGTAGGACAGGTCGATAAGGTAACGGTCTTTTAGGGCATAATTTACGTTCGCAAGCGCACCAACCCTGCGTTTGGTAGATTCAAGTCCACTTGGCGCACCATTTTGCTTATACTGTAGCGCCATTGATAATAAATCAATTGACTCATCGGGGTAACCTTCCAGATTAAATGTATAGTTTTTGGTATTGCTTTCAGACACATCAAGATTAATCCCTGCATATATCCTGTGGATGCCTGCGAAAAGGTTAGAGTAACTTGCTGAAAAATTACCCGTGTAGCTAAAATCCTTTCCGCTGGAATAATCATAACTTCCCTTCCTGAAAATATCAGCGTCACTATATGAAGCAAACGAAGAATGTTCTGCAGGTTTAAAATCATCTACGTTACTCAAATTCCCGGCTACCCCGACACCACTTCGCAGATACAATCCTTTGATGGGTGTCCATTCCAACTGAAAATTATCCGTAATTGAAGTGTAGGTCTGGATATCAAAAGTGTTCAGTGTTGCATCATATAACGGATTTGCATAAGGCTTACCGACATTATTGCCAAATGAAGAATAATCATAATTATAAGGACTAAAAAACTTAACCACATTTCCGGCCGCATCGTAAGGCGCCCAATATGGATTCAGTTTAGCATAGTCGGCAAAAGACCCGTAAGGGGATTGGGTCGCTTTTGTTTGACCTACTACGAGATTATTTCGGAAAGTTAGCTCTTTATACCTGTAAGATAGATTAATTGTTCCATTGAAGGTGCGTCTTCCGGACTCTTTCATCACCCCGTTTTGCTGGTTATATTGCAGGCCAAGGTCATATCTGAATGTTTGATCGCCACCTTCAATTTTCAGATTATGATTCTGATCAACCTGAGTACGCAAGGGTATCGAAAGCCAATCGGTATTCACTCCCTTTTTCACCTGGCTCAACACCTGGTTATAATATTGTTCAAGTCCTATATTGGCATCCGGGCTTTTGGTCGGGCTTTCATAAAAATGGGATAGACGTTCGAGTTCAAGTTTATCTGCCGAATTGAGCAGGTTGTAACTGCTTAGATCTGGAACGCTTAAGTTCAGGCCTACCCTATAGCTAAGTTTTAAACTTCCTGGCTCAGGCTCTTTAGTTTTGATCACCACTACTCCGTTTGCTCCACGGGAACCGTAAAGCGCTGTCGCGGAACCATCTTTCAATAGGGTAACAGACTGGATTTCATTATTGTCCAGATCCATCATTCTTTGCAGCGTGGTTTCAAATCCGTCTAAAATTATAAGCGGAATATTCAATGCACCAGAAGTCTGGTCCTGAAGCTGGTCAATATTTGGCAAGTTCCTCGCTCCCCTGATCTGGATATCCGGAATTTTATTCGGGTCAGAGCCTGAGGTATTGTTTGGAATTACGTAGAAGGAAGGGTCTATATTACCTAATGTGGTAAACAGGTTGCGTCCTTGAAACTGCTTTAGTTCTACATCGGTTATTACTTTTGCCGCACCGGTATAACTTTCTTTTTTCTTATTGAAAATCCCCGTAACCACCACATCGTCCATTTTATTATCAATGGCATTGAGGGTTATCTTTAATGAGGTCGCTGCCGCAACTTCTTTGGTTTGATAGCCAATAAAAGAGATTTCAAGAATGGCCTTGCTGTCAATATTTCTTAGTTCAAATACACCTTTGTCATTGGTGACAGCCACCTTTTTTGTATTTTTAACTTTAACGGTGGCCCCGTTTAACCCGATCCCTTTTTCATCCACGACCATACCGCTAATATCGATATCAGAAAAGTTTGGGCTTACTTTATCGGGAATGGGGGTATCTTTCTTCGACACCACTACGAATTTGTCTTCGATGGAATATTCTAGCGACTGATCTGCAAAGAGTATCCTCAGTACCTCTTTAAGTTCCATACCCTTAACATTGATTGTTACTTTTTTGGAATCGCTTAAGGCATTAGTTGATACCAGAAAATCGAGCCCTGTCAGATCGCTGATCTTATCGAATACTTTGGATAGGTTAGCATTCTTTTCACTGAGTGAGATCTTCTGAGCAAATGTTGACGCGCTTACCTGCATCAGGCAGGCTGTCATAAGCAAGATCAGTATTCTCATAGTCCTGAAAAATTGTTGGGCATAGGCTAGCCGCCTCCCACATAGTTTAGGGTAAAATTTGTACATTTGATTGTTTGGTTTGTTGATAATTTGTTTCCAGCAATGTATTGGTAAGACCGAACCATAGATCAGGGGTGTTTCCAGCACTCTTGATCTTTTTTTTCAGTCTTACATGTATTAAAAATGGTCGGGTAGCTATTTCAGTACATAAACTTTTCTCCCTTCGACCTTAAAGTTTACCTCTTTTGTTTTTGCAAGCATTCTCAATACCTGACTTATATTTCGGTTCATATTGATTTTTCCATTTAAAGCTACCTGGGGAACAATGCCTTGCGGATAAATTATTTCAACATTGTACCATCTGGCAATTTGTCTCATCACGACGGAAAGCTGTTCATCAGTATACCTGAAATAGCCTTTCCTCCATGCCACAGCTTCATCAATATTCCCTTGGGCAACCTGAATTGTGTTATCGGTGACGCTGGACTGTTGCCCTGGTTCTAATATCCTCACACCCTTTTTTGAGGAAACCTTTACCATACCTTCAATAAGGATTGTTGTAATGCTGCTTTCATCATCATAGGCATTCACATTAAAATGTGTTCCCAGAACCTCTGTTTCCTGTTTGTTGGTGGTGACAATAAAAGGGTGTGCTTTATCTTTTGCAATCTCAAAATACCCCTCACCCTTTAAGGTTACCCTTCTTTCTTTAAGCGAACTAAAACTAGTGGGGTATTTAAGTGAAGAAGCAGCATTTAAATAAACGAGAGACCCATCCGGCAAACGCACCTGTGTCTGTTCCCCCTTTGTGGTTGACAAGGTGTTGTACTCGAGTACTACTGGTGTTTTATCTGTTACCTGATAGATAACTTGCCCATTTTTTGATTTGATAATCTTCACCCCGGATTGGCTGGCAATATTTCCGGAAGATATATCTTTAATCAGAATTTTTTTTCCGTTGCCCAATGTTAATGTAGCACCCTGTTTGCCTGGAGCAACGTCGTTATTGGCTGCTATCCGCTCAGATTTGACCCTGTTACCATCTTGATTATTAAAAATCCAGATGCTAAAAACGATCACTGTTACAGCTGCAACGGCCACAGCAATTCTTAGCCAAAGCCTAATGGTTGGTTTGCTACTTACTTGTGAACTTATCCGACTAAAGATATCTTCACTAATCCTGGCATCAAGATCCGGATAATTATTTTCCGAAAATTCCGCATAAACCTCAAATAGCACAGCTTTTACGAGGTCTTCCATCACTGGATTACGAAAGTTCCCCTCGAGCTCCAAAAGCTCTTCCCTGCTGGCGATACCGTCGAGATATTGCTTGCATAAATAAGCTATTCTGTCTTTATCCATTTACACTCATTTATTATATAGACGAGTGAAAGGAAACTTAGGGTATAGCGGGAATAAAAAAAATTAGAGAAGCCTGAAAAGCCTGAAGATAATCAGGATAGAGGCCACATCAGTGTGTTTAGACAAGTAGTCTCTCAGGAAGCGGAGAGAGAGTTTCATATAAAGTTTAACCGTGTTAATAGAAATACCTAGCTTGAGGGCAACTTCCTCATATTTCAACCCTTTTTGATGGCATAATTCATAAACCAGTTTTTGCTGAACAGGAAGTTCTTCAATGCCTTGCTGCAAAACCCTTCTGGTATCATCGAGAACTATTTTTTCCTCGGTTTCATTATGAGCTTCAACCCATCTTGCCCTTATTTCGGTTTCAGAACTCAAAATAAGCTTGGATTTTCGAAATACATCTAATGCTCCGTTACGGCTAATCCTTACGATATAACTTTCCAGATTTTGTACGTTCATTACCTCACTGCGCACATTCCAGAGTTTTAGAAAAGTTTCCTGTACATTCTCCTCAGCGAGTTCTTCAGACTTTAAAAGATGAAGCGCATATTTATAAATACTATTGCTGTAGGCGTCATAAATTCTGCGAAACGCATGCTGATCACTTGCCGCAAGTTTCCCTAGCAGATCAGTTTCATTAACCAGCGATTTAATCTCCATCTATATATCTATCAAACAGTTATATTCTTTCAACAAATTTGTACAATATTAAGGGAATTATCAGCATCTAAAAGCAGAATTCTCTTGCAGATTATTCTATTATACCAATAAATTAATTAAATCAAATACATTCTGAATTCTGTAACCTCCAAGGCTAAGGGAATGAGGGCCATTATAACCTTTAACAATGCTCACATTTCTATCATTTGTTCCTATAAATATCAGCGGGAGGTGCATATGGAATACGTAGCAGAAATACATTACCAGCGCGGTCGCTTAGTGGAAAGGAATTATCCTATTAGGGTTTATTTTAGGAGCAGCTTAACTTATGGAGTTTTTTATTAGGTGGCATTCATGCTTCCTAACTATTGAATACATGACTAACTAAGAATTATCGCTTCCCATGGATAGAAACTCTTTACCGGAATAAAAGAAGGGTAGGAAAGCTAATTGCTTTCCTACCCCTGATATTACATTTTGCCTTTTGACATTTTTTCTTTTGCCATTTTGGATTCCATTTTGGCTTTTTTCATGGAATCGGTTTTCATTTTTGACATCTTATTGTTTTCCATTTTGTCCATTTTCTTTTTCTCTGTTTTATCTTCTTTCATCTTAGACATTTTTTCCTTTTCCTGTCTAAAAGAGCCTGCGAAAGTTGGAATTGAAAGGGTTACTGTTAACAATGAGGCTAAAAGCAGTTTACCTGCTGATTTTAAGATTTGATTTTTCATGTTATTCTATTTTGTTTATCTGTTTGTCGTTGGAATACAAAATTCCTTACAGCAAAATCATTTTTTATTTTTTCCTTATATTTTATCAAAACAAAAAAGACCGGCCCTATCCAAGTACCGGTCTTTAACCAAAATATAAATCTAAACTATGAAATCTAAAGTTCTTGAGCTATCGGAAAGTCAATAGGCACTGCAGTCAGCGCATATAAATAATTGGTAATGATTTTATCCCCAACCGCGATTACAACATCTACTAAATTTCCCTCATCGTAGCCCGCTGCATAAAAGGCTTCCAATGTTTCGTCACTTGCATGTCCCTGATTTTTGGCAATACTTTTCACCAGATGAGCCAATGCATTAAGCTTTGGATCGAAGGTTATATTCACTTTTCTGATCTCTATGACCTGTTCATCAGTAAAGCCATTCATTTTACCGATCGCGGTGTGCGCACTTAAGCAGTATAGACATTTATTTACCTGGCTCACCACAAGGTTCACCACTTCTTTTTCTTTGGCCCGCAGTGAGGTTTTACCTGATCCCAGGGTCAGGTAATTTCCCAGTGCAGTTTCTGATTTAGCGAAGGCTGCAAATAGGTTTGGCACTGATCCTGCCATTTTTGTAAGGTTGTCAAATAAACCTTGATTAGCTGGTGACACTTGTTCTCTGGTTGGAATTTGGAAAGTTTTCATGTTGTTATTTTTTTAAGTTTTTAATTTCTTTCTTGTTTTGTTATACAAATATCAGTCTAATATGAAAGCCAAAGAATGAACGGATTTCCCGAAGACAGCCCCATAGTTCCCGATTGATAATTTTTGAATAAAATGATTTAACTTTCGCTTCATAACGCAAAATCAACACAATGAGTAAATGTGATCTTTTCCAGCAAATCTCTCAGCAGGTTTGGGATGAAATAAGTAAAAACCACAAAAGAGGCAACCGTTTGAATGAAGAAGGTATTACCCGAAATACTGTTATAGGACTTATACAGGATTATACTGAAAGTCAGCGGGATATTGACGTTTTTGTCCAAAAGGCGAAAAAAGAGGTAGAAACCGGAGCGGATCTGGAAGTCTACTTTGAAGCTGGACGTGGAAAATTCAAACGGATATTATTACAGGCAAAATTAATGGAACCTGATGGCTGCTTCGAGCATCTTGACAGATATTCTGGTTCTACCGGACGTAAACAATATGATACCCTAAGTTCCTTTGCGAAAGAAGTTGAGTCAGAGGCTTACTATTTGATGTACAACGGTTACCATGGTTACAAGGAAACGGGAACTGATTGCTCTGGAAACTATGATGAAAGGCAATTAGGCTGCGCGATAATGCAGATTGGCGAAATCAAAGATCATTGTGAAAAAAAATCTACAGGAAAAATGGGAAATATTGGTAGCCCAAAGCCATTCGGCAAACCATGGCGCCAGCTTTCCTGCTGCAATCAACCCTTTGCAAAAACAAAGCTTTATAGTGCGGAAGAAATTGATTATGATCCTTATTTTAAACAATTGTTCAGTGATCATAAATCAGGGGCCATTGAGTTCATCAATCAAAAGAAATTTATTGATGAGATGCTGACTACCGAAAGTAATAAAACTATACATGTAGCGGGCTGGAATCCTGCGGCCAGAATAATTGTAAGCGAAAATACAATGAGAAAAAATGGACGAGGCAAATTAGAGCTGTAGAAATAATCAGTGAAGTAAAGCAAGATAATGAATTTTGATTGTAAATAGACCCTAGTTTGGCTAAGGAAGAACAATAAGTTGTACATGATTTTGTGCCACTTCCCTTTTGACAAATCTTTGTGCAGGCCCCTAAATATTTCCAGCTAAACGTACGGGCTATAGTCCACCTATTAATCCCTAACAAGAGGCACCCTTAATTAAAAAACATTTTTTAAGATACCTAGATACAAAGAAGACCGGTCTCATCCGAGTACCGGTCTTCACCAATATAAATTTAAATTATACTCTTAAAGTTCTGGTGCGATCGGAAAATCAATCGGAACCGCGGTCAACGCGTACAGATAATTTGTAATGATCTTATCTCCCACCGCAACCACTACATCTACCAGATTTCCTTCATCATACCCTGCTGCGTAAAAATCCTCAATCAATTCTTCACTGGCATGCCCCTGATTTTCTGCAATACCTTTTACAAGCCGGGCTAAAGCATTCAATTTAGGATCAAAGGTCAGGTTAACCTTTCTGATCTCTATGATCTGTTCATCTGTAAAGCCATTCATTTTACCGATCGCGGTATGCGCACTCAAACAGTATAGACATTTATTTACTTGGCTTACCACAAGGTTCACCACTTCTTTTTCTTTGGCACGGAGTGAAGTTTTACCACCCCCCAGCGTCAGGTAATTTCCAAGTGCAGTTTCTGATTTAGCGAAGGCTGCAAATAGATTTGGCACTGATCCTGCCATTTTTGTAAGGTTATCAAATAAACCTTGGTTAGCTGGTGATACTTGTTCTCTGGTTGGGATTTGGAAAGTTTTCATGTTGTTATTTTTTTAAGTTTTTAATTTCTTTCTTATTTTGTTATACAAATATCAGCCTAATATGAAAGCCAAAGAATGAACGGATTTCCCGAACAAAGCCTCACATTTCCCGATTAACGATCAAAATAATTAAGCCTATGGAAAACAGAACAATAAGTTGGGTATTTCGGCAAGGTTTGTGCGCGTTTCGCATATTTTGGAGAGATTATGGTAATTTTTAATCTTGCTGATACTGCGGATGGATTTTGACCTTTAGATAGGTCTGAATTGAGATAAATCTGGTAGCAGGGTGGATTGAACCGAGAGGTCCTGAGGAAAATGGATATGGATCCGATATATATTGGTTAAGAGGGAAAGGAACTTAGATGTGCACATCCGGTAATCAGATTAGTAGCCAGTTTGGCCCAGTACACAAGGGTCACTTTCAGGTTCTTCCCCACTTTTGGTGGTAGGCAAAGGGCTTTACGAAAAATAGATTGTGTTTGATCAATCTATTGTACCTTGTAAACAACTTTTTTTATGGGAATTACATTTGAGTCAATTTCAGCACCAAAAATGAAAAGAACCACTTTCACTGAAATACACAGTCAATTCCAATAATCCTGCTAAATTGCCAACAGCTACAGCGGACACCGTCCGAGAGCTCAGGGCCTTTCGGCGTATGAGCGGAAAGCACGACCCTCCCCAGATAAAATAATATGAAACGAGGGGTCGGACTGGTCTACGATACAAATTCAAAACAAACCCCTAAAACAAAAAACCGGCCCTTTCCAGGTACCGGTTCCCAACATATAAACCAAACAAACTAAATATCCTGAGCTATAGGGAAATCTATTGGCACTGCCGTAAGTGCGTATAGGTAGTTGGTAATGATCTTATCTCCCACTGCTACTACCACATCTACCAAATTTCCCTCATCATATCCTGCTGAATAAAAAGCTTCAAGTGTTTCTTCACTTGCATGGCCCTGATTTTCTGCAATACTTTTTACTAAGTGAGCCAAGGCGTTAAGCTTTAGATCAAAACTTATATTAACCTTTCTGATCTCTATGATCTGCTCATCTGTAAAGCCATTCATTTTACCGATTGCCGTGTGGGCACTTAAACAATAAAGACATTGATTTACCTGACTAACAACCAAGTTTACTACTTCTTTTTCTTTAGCGCGGAGCGAGGTTTTACCAGCTCCTAGTGTTAAATAATTTCCTAAAGCATTTTCTGATTTAGCAAATGCTGCAAATAGGTTTGGCACGGATCCGGCCATTTTTGTAAGGTTATCAAATAAACTTTGGTTTGCTGGTGATACTTGTTCTCTGGTTGGGATTTGGAAATTTTTCATGATGATTATTTTTTTTAGTTTTTAAATTATTTATTGCTTTGCTATTCAAAGATGCAGAGATTTAAGGCCTGAAAGAATGTGCATCTTTCCCGAAGACATGCTATCATTTCCCGATATATGTTTTTGATCTCTGGGCCTTATAATTCCATTCTATAAATACCAGGTTCATTTAACCTTGGTAAATCAGGTTTCCTACAGGCTCATTACAGGTGTATAGACAGTTGTTTTGTTCAATCATAGCGATCTCTATTTCAACCTCACTTTTACCATTGCTACTTTTAGCGGAAATTCCAATTATTATTTCTGATAAACTGGTATTTTCATCCTGTGTAAGATTTTGTTGTGCTGGGATTTGGAAAGTTTTCATAATATTTATGTTTTAAGTCTCTAATTGTTTGACAATACAAATTTGCAGTGTTTGGCCGCGCCAGAGAATGATCTGAATTCCCTATAAGGGGTTTAAATTTCCCGAATATTAGTTTTAAAAAAATTGGTTGTTTGATCGCGCATCAGCTACCATAAATACTAATTGGATTTCATTGTATATGAAACAACTCAAAATCAGATAGATAATATTTAAAATTTATCCAGAAAAGCTATTAACCTTTATTAATTTGGAGGTGTAAATATTGCCTATAAAAAAATCCGGTGCCAAGGGCTACCGGATCTCAAAAAAACCAACTCAAAAATACGCTAAAAATATATTATGTTTTATTTACTACCGGGCACCTCCCTTAGCACTTAATGTCTCATGCACCCTTACTCATCCTAATTGTTACTGGTTGCCCTTTTTCCAAACTGCGTAATCAAAAAGAACGAAGCACCCAGCGCGATAATATCTTTAAAAAGGAACAATCCTAGAAAGCTCATGTAGCTCATTCCATTTACCGGTACAGTTGCTCCCGGAGTTGTAATTACCATTGTACTGGTTACAAAGAACATTACAATTGCAATTATCCCGCCTGCTATCCCTGCCTGTGGCTTGACAAATCCGATCAAAAATAATATCGCAGCTATAATCTCTGTAATCCCGATCATATCCGAACCTATGTAAGGACCAAAGACCCTAAAATGCCAGCTGATCAGGGGATTATTATCTACCAATGGTACTATTCCTTCCGCGCCGGGTGCAGTCATTTTATAGGCTCCTGCCCAAAGCAACATGGCAATCATTGCTACCCCAATTATAAGGAAAGGAATGTTCTGTGCTTCGGCCCATTTTGCAAATCTGATTAAGATACTTCCTGACGATTGTTTTACCATTTGATTTTCTGCTGTTAATGTTGAATTTTTCATTTCTTTAAGGTTTAAAATTTCTATTTGTTTTGATACCTCAAAGGTGCGGCAATTTGGAGCGGCGAAAAATGTCGAGATTGCCCGAGCATCGGTCATTTTTTCCCGAATTTGGCTAAACAGATATTCTTTCATCAAAAAACATCCCAAATTTTAAACTTCAGCTCCTACCGGGCTTAGTTTTCTAAATTCCGTAGGTGAAACGTTGGCATGCTTTCTAAAGAACTTACTAAAGTGATTTGCATTTTCAAAACCAAGCTCATAAGCTATTTCCTTGGAAGTTTTTTCAGTATAAAAGAAAAGCCTTTTAGCTTCTAGAAATATTCTTTCCTGGATTAACAACACCGGGCTTTTATAACTGTTAAGTGCAAAGAGATTGGAAAGTGTCTTAGGTGACTTATTCAATTTATCTGCGTAAAATTTCACCTGATGCTCTTTACGAAAGTTGTTTTCAACCAGATAATTGTAATTACGGATGATATCAATTTTATCCCCAACATCTTCTTTTTGTTGCAAATACTGCTGCTTTCCAAGACGGGTGATGATAATAATTAATCTTTTAAGTAGCACCTGCATCATTTCTCCCTGAATATGGTCAGAAGTTTCAAATTCGTCCTGGAACAATTGAAGTGTCATTTCGGCCTTGGACTGATCTTTACTGTCTAAGGCAATGAACATTTTCTCTGAAGACCCAAAAAAAAGAAACCCCATGCAGCTTACTTCCTTATCATGATCTACTATACAATAAAAATCCCTATTAAACTGCCAGGCCACAATGTCTCTTGGAGCCTGGAAATGAAAAGTTTCATTTGCCATTAAACAAAGGATCGTATTCTGCGGGAAATCATACTCCAGGTTATCAATAGTCACTTTTTGTGATAGCCCCCTATTCCATGCAATAGTTAATTTTCGATCTTTATTATCCCTTCCATAAAAAACCCTATCGAAGGTTACTTCGTCATAAATCAAACTGAATTCAGCACTGGTCTGCCTGTTATTAAATTGATGTATCATAAATTGGTTAGTTCGTTCTTTTTTATTTTAATGTTCAGAAATCCAGGAAGGCCAATCAATTTTAAACTGGAATACAATTAAAGACTTTAATCCTGACATTTTCATATCATCACAAATCTAAATAAAATATAAAACAAACAGGTCTGTTTTATTTAATAATTTAAGTTCTTCAAAAGACTTGCGCTAAGGTTAATATAAAAAAAATATCGTGAAAATTCTTTAAAACCATTGTCTGAAAAACCATAGTGATCGGACTGTAGTGAGATAGGGCAAAATTTAAAAAAACTACATAGACCTATGACCTGAAGCGCGTACCTGCATTGCTTCAAACATTGTTTCCACCTTTTCATCAAATAGTAAGGGATTTTCATAATTCAACTGTTGATTTTGAAGTATTTCCTCCCCTCCCATCTTTACATCAATCTCCCCATCAATTAATCCCTGGATTGCGGCCACCGCTACAGATTCAGGACTATCCATGCTTTTTGTAGACGCAGTCTGCATCATTGGGGTATCAGTTGCCACAGGATAAACGGTCATGACGTGAATCGAAAATGCTTTTAATTCCCTTCTCAGGGACTCTGCAAATTGCCTTACTGCCGCTTTGGAGGCGGCATAGGGAGCATAGAATGGCATGCCGATTAAACCAAGCCCCGATGAAACAAATATAAGCGCCGCGTCATCGGTCAATTTCAACAGCGAAAGTAGATATTTGGTTAAAAGTATAACGCCAGTTATATTGATATTTTGTTGTGCAATAATGTCTTCATCGCTTATTTCCTCAAGTGGACCTGCACTTACCACGCCAGCATTATTGATCAATATATCAAGGCTACCCCAAATCTCTTTTACTGCTATATAGATGTTTTTGATATCCGTGAGGTTGGATACATCTCCTTTCAAAAAGTGAAGGCGGGCGTCCGGCAGTTCTTCCAGAAATCCATCAATTTTCTCCATACTCCGACCCACGATAGCAATATCCCGCGCACCTTTCTGATATAGCAACTTAACCATTTCTCTACCAATGCCGCTTGATCCACCAGTAATTAAAATTTTCTTTGATTCAAAATCCATACGATTGTGTTTAAAATTGACCTCAACTTATTTTGGCAGTAATTATCAAGATAAGTTGACATTATATTACTAATAAAAAATGTAGAAATTCCCCAAATTACTTTAACTCTTATTTAATTTTTCATCAATAATTCCTTGTAGTTCCTCCTTAAAGCGGTCATCAAGTTTAAGGTCCGTCACTGCTGGGGAATGGAATAAGTTATATACCATTTTGTTAATAGCAATGCTCTGCTGCATGAATGTTCGGCAAATCGAACAACCAGCTAAATGTATTTTCAGCTCTAGCTTTTCCCTAATAGTTATGGATGTAAGTTGCTGTTTTTCTATTAAAAATGTCGCTTTGCGACAGTTATAAGCTATTTTTCTAATCTCTGTTTCTTTCATTTTCTTAAGGTTATATCCAATTTTTTTGAAGGCATGAACGCAGGTTGACCTTGGTCCGGTGAATAATTACCCAAAAATTAGAAGAAGTGACTTTTAGTTCCCTACATATGACTGAGGTATCCTCTTCGTCCATATGTTTCATTGTAAATATCGCCAGCCATAATTCGGGAAGTTTTTTCATGCATTTTTGCAAAATTTCGGTAAATTCACCACTAATGAGTGCATCGGGCTCTTCAATACCCATTTCCAGCGGCCAATGTTCCACCTTCCAATTTCCCTCTTCAGGATAAAAAAAATCATCATCTCTCCCGTCGTCTTTTAATACCTTGATTTCTTTTTCATGACCCCGTGATTTTTTTCGGTACACATCGATGACCTTATATTTAAGGATCGCTGTAAGCCATGTTTTTTCTGAACTGTTCCCCTCAAATTTATCTAAACGCTCCAGAGCAGCCAAAAAGGTTTCTTGCACAAGGTCTTTTGCTAAATCTTCATCATTAAGTCTTGAAACTGCATAGGTAAATAGATAATCGGCATATCTTGCAACCCAGTAATGAGGTTCAATTGACCTAATGTCAATAGTTTGGTTTTCTATGTTTTTCATCTGTAAGTTGTCGTATGAAAAGAAGATGCAGTACACTATCAGTCATGTACTGCATCGATCTCTAAGAGTTTATTTAGCAGTTAGAATATCTACTTTTTCAATAATCGGGTCCGCGGCCAAAAGTTCCGGTACTTTATCCATTAATGCTTCTGCGATCTGTCCGCCAAGATGGCTATTTCTTCCTTTCTCATTTTTGAATGTGTCAAAAATTCCAAAAGTTGATGGGCCAAATTGCAACGTATACCAGTCAACAGTCCGACTCCCGGCTTGCGCATGTGGCAATGTAGTTTTAATGAGGTCTGCGACTTGTTGTTCTTTTCCAGGCTTAGCTTCAAGCCTGACCATTAATCCTGATTTTACCATATAAGTCAAATGTATAGAATATTAAATCCTGATTTATTGTATTGTTACTTTGACAAAGTTCTGAATATCAGGCAAAGTCGTAAAAGTATTTGGATTAGGTACAGCTGTAATCGGTTTGCTTTCAGCCAATGGAGTTCCGGTAAGGTTAAACTGTGTTATACCAGCACCAGGAAATTGATCAATGGCAGTTCCATTATTATAAAGTGCAATACTGTTTGATGCATCCCCCTTGTTAAACGGATCAATCCCATCTGCACCGGTGGCAAAAAACCAATCATTTGAGAATCCATACATTGTCGCTACCGCAACACGGTCTCCTTTAGCAATGGTTAATTCCTGAGAAACTTTGCTTCCAGTCTGACCGTTTATTATTGGAAGCAGTACCGTCGTTCCAGAGGCTGCAAGAACATAGACTGCCTTTACACCCAATTTACTTCTTAAATATCCAGCTAACACATTGGCATCACCTTTTTGAGCCAGATCTTTCAATCCCTGATTACGGTCATTTTCACCGACTTTATAAAGCGGGTTGTCAATTCCATTATAAACTACCACAAGTACCGGTGAAAGTGGAGTAAAAATACCGGTGAGACCTTTCACGTAAGTATATAATGGTCCATTATCACCTGCTTCAGCAATAGAAGTCAGACCGTTTGCTGTAGGTTTGTCTTTAGCAAACAATGGTGCCGGACTTAACAGACTGTTACCAACAATGTAAGATACCGACCAGACACCAGGACTCAGTGGTGTCTCATTTGCTGTTCCACCTGACGTGTTTTCAAGCGTTAATGTAAATACGGAATTACCATTATATTTTAGCGAGGCCTTCACCAATTTAGAAGCTGCAAGATAAGTATTACCCTGGGCATCGGTTCCTGTAACTTCTGTTACATTCCTAGTTTCTGCAACACCAGGGTGCGAAACTGAAGCACCAGGTTTTTGATTTACACGGGTACCGTTGTCCCATAATTTCACCTGCGAGGATACATCTCCTTCAATTGGCGTTCCATCACCCGAGTAAACCTGGATACCGGGATTATCCGGGGCAAAGAACAAATCGTTCGAAGCGCCATACATCGCCGCGAATGAAATCGCCTCACCTTTTGCTGCCGAGAACTGAATTGTAGTCGATTGTCCAGGTAAAATTAGTGGCGTTCCCGAACCTTGAAAAACACCGGATTCCACAAGGGGCTTAGAATTCAGGACATTTTCTACCGTGATGGTCGTTTTAGCTGCAGGAGTATCCAGCATTCCGGAATTATCTTTTTTACACGCGATAAAGGTTGATGCTAACACCGCAAGAGCTGAAAAGGTTGTAAATTTCATGTTATTCATAATAATTTTTTATCCCTTTGTCGAATCACATTTCAATTCCTTACAAAAAAATAAAATAAATTTCCAGACTAAAAATTTATTGGAAATGTTATGTTTTTCTCTGTAAGGATTGCAGGATATCTCCGACTAACACCATAAAAAATAAACCATGAATAAAAACCAGTTAATCAGTAGCCTTTCTAAAACCTTATTATCAGTATTAATGCTGAGCCTACTATCTATTAGTGCCCGATCAAAAGCGATCCCAATTAGTCAGCATAGTTTGGTTCTGATGCAAAGCAGACCAATTAATGGTGACACCATAAAGGTAGTTTCAGGAGTGCCGTTAAAACCTGAAGATATCAGTCCACTACTTGCAGGGGAATCTATACCGATATTAAACCTTCTCTCCTCGACAGGAGAGAATTTTGATGTAAATAAATCATTAGCGTCAAAACAGACTATACTCGTATTCTACCGGGGTGGCTGGTGTCCATACTGTTCTAAGCAGCTTGCAGGACTGCAGGAAATAGAAAAGGATCTAACTGCGATGGGCTATCAGCTAATAGCTATCAGTACAGACAGTCCCGATAATTTAAACGCATCCAAGGATAAAGGAAAGCTTTCATATACTCTCTTATCGGATGCAGATTTAAGCGCCTCTAAAAAATTCGGAATTGCATTTAAATCCCCTAAAGGTTACGATAAGTTCCTTCCAACAACTTCAGGTGGGAAAAATGTAGATAAACTTCTTCCGGTTCCATCAGTTTTCATCCTGAGTAAAAAAGGAAAAATCCTTTTCGAATACATCAATCCAAACATTACCGAACGGTTAAGCAGTTCTTTGATGAAGGCAGCCGCAATGGCCCTACGTGAAGATATATAATTTATTAAACAGGATTTACTGATTCAAGAGAATCCGACAAAAAAACATAATTAATTGATAGCAATGTGTGTCCATATCTGGATAACGAAACTAAGAATGATGAGAAAAAAGATAATCTATATTGTCGCTTTATTATCCATAATCGTATTTCTAGGCATTTTTAATAAGCCAGAAATTGCCAATGCAATAGGAAACGATGAAAGGGCAAATCTGGAAACCCAGGTCAATTTTATTGAAAATTCCTGGACAAGCGCTGTTGAAAAGGCAAAAAAAGAGCATAAATATATTTTTGTGGATGCCTACGCTGTGTGGTGCGGGCCCTGCAAACTTTTGAAAACAACAACGTTCAGGGACCGAAAGATAGCTGAATATTTCAATAAAAATTTTGTGAACCTATCATTAGACATGGAAAAAGGAGATGGTGCAAAGTTATCCGAAAAATGGGAAATTGAAGCTTATCCTACCCTTCTTATAGTTGATCCGGAGGGAAGGGTAATATCGGGACATGTAGGTTTTATTACAGCTACTGATTTATTAAAATTCGGACAAGATCCGAAAATTAAATAAGCAATCAGAACACCCTAATGACAGTGAAGATTATGAATTCTGATAATCTTCACTGTCATTTATTTGGAAGTTTCAGCCTCCCCCAATATGCAAAAAAAAGCCTGATCAATAGCATATTCAAAAATTGTATTTTTTTTTGTAGGAGAGATAGTAGCGTTAATTCTTTCTGTTACCCTCTTCGAAAGACGGAGACGAATATCATGACGAAAACGCAGCTTAGGGCATGCCTAGATCATCGGGAATAAAAATCAGTTTTACTATGAAATCCCTCAGGTGCTTGATATTTCAAATAACATGGGGATTTACTTACTTCTTTTAGCCACTATAAATTTATCTAAAGAAAAAATACCTGAACCGGTAAACATTAATGACAGTAACCCTGCAATATACAACAAATTAATCTCATAACCAGGTTGCCCGAATACAGGTCCATTACTATCAAGTCCTATGGTATTTATTGAACTAAATCCATTTTTAATATGGACAGAAAAAAGTGCCACGAGCATTGTTAAAATTAAAGGTATTGCAGTCATGCCGGAGAGAAAACCAAGTAAGATTGCCAGTCCCCCAAGCATCTCTACAATGGGGGTGATCCAAGCCATCAAATGAGCAAGTGGTATCCCCAATAAAATCAATAGTTTTTCAAAACCTGCGGGAGATCCGCTATGCAGTTTAGCCCAGCCATGAATAAGAAAGCCAGAGCCAATGATTAAGCGAAGAAATAGCGGACTAACTAATTTGTAGTCTTTAGATTTTAAAGAAAAAATGCGGGATTTCATATTATTAAAAATCAATATCTAAAAGGTTAACAAATATTACATCGTTTGATAAGACGATTTTTAATTTATTAGTCGTAAAAAATTAAAATCCTTACAAAATTTCTGCTTATTTTTCGAGGTATCATCCAACTGGGTTTGCACAGAGAAACGGCGAGAAAATATATGTCAGTAGATAATCTGGTTCGTAAATCATACATGGATCGGGGCATGATCGAAAACTATTTCAAATATATTAAAAAGTGATGCAAGACCACGATGGTCTCTATATGAAGAACGTTAGGGAATGAGTTACCTCATATAAGATATCCGGGAGGATATAGTACGTTTCCTAAAGCGCTCATTTGCCTTCGAGCAATGGCCCTATAGAAGGCAATGTAAATAAATTAAAGGCCATCAAGCGGCAAATGTATGGTAGAGCAAGTTTCGAACTACTAAGAAAAAGATTGGTACTCAAACCGACTTAACCACTAAAAGTAGAGAAGAACCTCTTTCACCGACACACCTAAACCATGAAAGCAAATCTGAATAAATGAGCCTCCAAATTCTAAAAACTCTTCCCTGGCCTGTTAAAAAACAAAAGATAGACCACCAGGCACAAAAAGGTAAGGGAAAACAGATCGCGTAATCCAAAATAAAAATCCATGGTCACTTGTTCAAAGATCAAAAAACTTCACCATTCAGTTCATCCTTAGATTCCCTTGCATTAAATAATAAACCATAAGGAACTTTGGGAAGGATAAAACTTGATTTGGGCGGCAGGATCAGCCCCCTATCCGATATCTCAAGGAGCTGATCCACACCCATCGGATAGATGGTAAAAATCACTGAATCCGGCCTTGATTCTGCAAACTTAAGAAGTTCCCCAAATGCATTGGCCGGATAGCTCGTTAGTGCAGCATCGTTTTTGGGATCGTTAATACCCATTAAAGGCAGGAGCACCCGGTCCTGCAGGATGGAAACATCCGGTAGCTGAGAAAATTTTTCTTGCTCTTCTTTCAGTTCCAGCCTATACCAAAGTTTACCCAACCTCATTCCAAAGCACCGGGTCCGGTCAGGATGATATGGCGTATTCCCAACTACCAAAGAAACCGAAAAAAGCTTTTTTAAGCCAACAAGCAAACTTCCTCCCCCTCCGTTATCTTTCAGGGATACCAAGCGGTTGAATGAAGAAATCCTGACCTGATCGGTTGCAGTATATAAAGCCATCACATATTCGTCGGCAGCATTCTCCATCTTAGCTGCAGCAGCCAGACGGTGATGCCCATCCCCGATATATACCTTTTGGATCTTTGCGAAAAACCCCGTCAGTCTCTTGACTGCCGCAGGGTCGGAAACCTTCCAGATTCTGTGATGGCCCCCCTCTGATATAACAGACAGAAAAGGCGCATCAGTTACCGACTCAGCAATCAGTCTATTAATATCCTCATCCGGCCTATAAGTCAAAAGGACAGGTGATCCCTCGAGGCCAACATGCCTGCGATAATTAAGTAATCTTTCCTCCCTGTCACTTATTGTTTCCTCGTGGCGGATGATTTTCCCACTTATAAAATCCTGTACCGCGGTCAACAGCCAGATACCATATTGTTCACCCAGTACAGTTTGCTGCCCATAGATATATACCGCTTGCTGTTCATCTGATCTAAGATGTCCGGATTTGAAAAGGTCTGCCAGTTGCTTTCCTACAGTACCAATACTCCCCGTACCGATCCCCTTTTGTCCCCTTCCCTCGAGTTTACCTTTGAGAGCACCGAGCCCCTGCCCTGACTCCTGCAGCAGACCGTTATACCAATCCACTTCCGGATGAAATGCTTTAAATCCCCTAACAATCGCCATAATTAATTATCGAACGCTTTCCAGGTGGGAAACCGTATTAGCACATGCTACCATCTGTTCAAATTCCCTCATCAGCACTACCAAAGCTTCCACGCTTTCAAGCGGCAGGGCATTGTACAGGGAAACCCTGAAACCTCCGACCGTGCGATAGCCCCTTATCCCTACCATTCCCCTCTCAGAGGCAAGCTCGAAGAAAGCAGCACCGGTTCTTTCATCCTTTGCCCTGAAGGTTACATTCATCCTTGACCTGTGGGCAAGGTTGGCCAGACCATCAAAAAGGCTGTTGCGGTCTATTTCGCCATAAAGCAGCCTGGCCTTGCTGATATTGAGTTTTTCGATTTCCTTTACCCCGCCCATTTCTTTCAGCCAGATCAGGTTCAGCATAGAAACATATATCGAAAATACTGGTGGAGTGTTGAACATGCTGTTGTTATCCCGATATATCCGGTAATCGGACATCGAGGGCAACTCGCAGTTGACCGAATCCAGAAATGAATTTTTGGCAATTACCAGCGTCAGACCCGCAGGCCCCATATTTTTCTGGGCACCGGCATAAATCAGGTCAAAGTCGCGTACATTGATTTCCCTGGAAAAAATATCCGAGGACATATCGCAGACCACGGGTACTGCCACCTTGGGAAAAGCGAACATTTCCGTTCCCTCGATCGTATTGTTGGAGGTCAAATGGAGATAAGCCGTACCGTGCGAGAGTTCATAGTTATCCGGGATATAACAGTAAGCTTTATCCCTGGAAGAGGCCACAATTTCAACATCACCGAACAGCCTGGCCTCTTTGATGGCCTTCTTTGCGAAATAACCAGTATCAAGGTAACATGCTTTACGGCCTTTTTTAAGAAAATTCAACGGAACCATTGAAAACTGCGTACTTGCCCCGCCCTGCAGGAAAAGCACCGAATAACTATCGGGTACATTCAGCAGCTCCCTGACCAGCAACTGCGTTTTAGTGATAACCGATTCAAATTCCACCGAGCGGTGTGAGACCTCCAAAATGGAAAGCCCGTTGCTGTTCCAGTCCAGAACCGCTTGCGCTGCCTGCTCCATGACGGTGGAAGGAAGGATACAGGGGCCAGCGCCAAAATTATGCTTTTTCGAAATCATAAAACTAAGATCATTTTTACTTCCATAAAATTCAGTATTGCAGCGCTTTACTGGTAATTTAAAAAATAAAACGGCAAAAATTACTTTTTTGACCGTGCTCCACCTCCTAAAAATTCTGTTCACACCTTTCCAGTGCAAATACGGCCGAATTTTATTTTTTCAGCGCCTGGCCAAACATGCAACTTAACGTAGAATATACACTATTAAAAAAACAGAAAAAACGCCGATATCCTACCGTAAGCCAATAAAATTTGACTATTTTTAGGCAAAAAACAACCTGACAAAGTACAGAATTATACACTAAGCATAATAGCATGGCAAGCCGTCTTTTAAACCCCACCGATAGCAAAATCCTGAACCTTTTGCAGAAAGACGGATCGCTAACCTATAAAGAAATCGCGGGAAAGATCAACAAAAGCATGACCAATGTTGTAGAACGTATTAAACTGCTCAAAGAAACTGGTTACATCAAGAAAACAGTCACGTTGGTAGATATCCACAAGATCCGTTCTCTCTTCATCGCCTTCCCCCATGTACAGCTAAAAGAACATTCTGAGGAAAACATCCGCGCCTTCAGCAGTGAAATGGCCAAACACCCTGAAGTGATGGAATGTTACCACCTCACTGGCCATGTGGATTTTATGATCAAAATCGCCCTACCCGACATGGCCTCCTACAATGAATTCCTGCGTGAGAAGATCGGCAGTCTTGAATACGTGGGATCGATCCAAAGTTTCCTGGTACTTTCCGAATCCAAGCATGAAACCGCCTATCCACTGTAAACTGACGTGCCCACCAATACAAGGACATGAGGCCTATCATGTATTTCGATAAAATGTGCATTGAGTATCATTCCAGACACCACATCCCGTTTTTTCCCATCTGGTCTTGGTGGTATCGCAATGCAAAAAAACAATGAGTTCAGTCAGGTTTATGAAAAGCTTAAAATGAGCCGGGCGGCCATTTTGGAGCGGAATCGAGTGGATATTGTTGCCAAATTCTCCAGCTATCTCGGCTAGCACTAATTTTATCTACCGGCAAGTCGGAAGATTCAATCCCCAGACCAGATCTGACGATAATGGCCTATACCCTAAGTTCGGTTTATCCCTCAATAAACTAATAACGGCATTTTGAACTTCGTCCAAAATACCCCAATCCTTTTCTATATAAATATCCGTAGTCTTTCTTGTCTCGTCTACATGATTTAATGCAAGTGCAACATCATCCTTACTTTTTCTACATTTATTTCTAGCTATTGTGGCAAAGCTATGTCTTCCCCAATAGAACGATATCCTTGGGATTTCAAGTTCCTGACAAATTTTATTAAATCCTTGACTGAGCGCTGAATTCATTCCTGTGGCAGAGGAAAATCGTTCATGGAGTTTTCCAATATATTTTTCAAGAATAGGCTTCATTTCATCGGTTATTCTAATACTTATGAAAGCCCTGTCCCTTCTTTTGGCCTTAGTCTTCATTCTATTGTATTCGAGCCTTCCATTATACATATTCTCTTTTCTAAAATGAAAAATATCAACGGCGTTTGTGCCACATGCATAAAAGGAAAGCATGAACAAGTCCCTTGTAATTGATTCAATACCATCTTCAATTCTTGGCTTGTAATCTCTAATTTTCTTTATCGTTTCAATATCGATATTCCTTTTTCTAGTTTCGGGGGCAGGTTTAATTTTATATTTTTTAAAAGGGTAATGTGAAATCCTAATTATCCCCAAATCTTCATCATTAAAGGTATCTCTCGCTACATTGAAAAGCCCTCGAAGATCGCGCATCGCACCTGCTATTCCTGCATCGGAAAGGCCAGCGGTTTTGATTTGAAATTTTGTGCCATTACGATGGACTCTGTTCAAGATTCGGGGCTTTCTTAGGTAAACCTCGTAATCCTTCAACATCTTCGAGGTGATCTCATCGATAAAAACTTCTTCCCGTTCAAAATAATCGATTAGGTGATTTACCGCGCTCCTGAAATTTGTTACGGTTCCTTTACGCCCCTCAGTATTTAACTTTTCAATATGTTTTCGGCCAAAAGAGATGAACTCGACTTTCTCTCCATCTGCCTGAATATATTTTAACAATTGTTCACAAGTATAATAATCTACCCTATCATTTAAATTTGTTAAAGATTCACGATATTTAAATATTGTATCGTAGATTGGCTTCGCAGCAAACATGTCTTTTATGTTGTAATTTCGATCCAATTGTTTTTTGATTACAAATTGCTTAGTATCAAGATAACGGGTCTGTCTTTTATGGGTAAGACGAATTTTCACATTGAAAGTTCCATCTTTTTTCATCTGATGTTTTAGCACTACTGCACTTAATGTCGCCATAATAATGTAATAAAAAAAAGTGTAAATTATTTGTAAAACACGGCTGTTTAATTCAACAAAAAAGCCTGTTAAACTGAAAAAACACAAAATTTAATTTTTCAAGTTCAAGAAAGAAAATTGGCTTTTAGATAGCTTTAAGGCCTATTATTATAAATTTATGCAATCTTTTCCACATTAAAGACCCAAAATTCCGGTACCATCGATATGAGTTCGAATCTCGTCGGGAGCACGAAACTAACCTTACCAGTTTAACATGGTAAGGTTTTTTTATTTTCTTCAACCTTAGCAAACCTCAGCAACTATTTCATGACCAATTGACAGTTGCAAGCAAACGAAGCGTACTTTACACTGACCAATTGACACTAAACATTAAACATTGCGTGCTGTTAGACAAACAATCGATACTGGAAGTAAAACAATAGACATTGGAAGCCAAACAATCGACACTGGAAATAAAACAATCGATACTAGACGTAAAACATTGCATACTGGTTCCTGAGCAACTGATACTATACATGAAACAATTAACATTAGTCATGAAGAAAACCGATCTGTACACCTGGAAATTGAAACCGGTGAGGTAGAAATTGATACTGTAAGCAAAGAAAACGGTTATTCCTGTGTTTTCCGTGCATCTGGGACGAAAAATTCAAATAAAAAAAAGGTCTTAGCGAGTAGCTAAGACCAGTTCAGAGACCAGTACAGATTATCAACTCCCTATTAAAGCAGCTAATTTTTCATCGATCTTTTTTTCGTCGTCACTGTACACCAAAATTTTTCCTTCTTTATCCAACAGGACGTAAAACGGAATATAATGTACCTGATATAAACTTCCTACCCTTGCAGGCATCATCTTTTTCGGAAATTCATCGATTACCTGCAACCATGGCATCTGCTCCACATCCATTGCCTTGATCCAGTCGTTCCATTTACTATCGTCAGATACACTTAGGATTTCAAAACCTTTGCCGTGGTATTTTTCATAAACCTGTTTCCAGTGCGGAATGGCTTCGCGGCAGGGTTTGCACCAGCTGGCCCAAAAATCGATCATTACATATTTTCCGCGCAGGCTTGAAAGCGATAGTTTACTGCTATCCCTTTTCACCAAAGTAAAATCAGAGGCTAAATTACCGGGTAAAAGCGCTTCCCTGTCTTTTAGTTGTTTTGCAAGTGCCAAATAATACCTGCTTGCTTTAGCATCTCCTTTAAACTCATTCAACACCGTATTCAATTCGGTAACGGGCATGGATGAATTAAACCTGTAGTAATTACTAAATGCATACACTGCTGATACTGCCGACGGATTCTGGGTTATAAACTGCCGGATCAGCTTAAACTGAACAGCGCTATATTCTTCGGATATTTTAGCACTGACCGCTTTTAACTCCTCCTTCTTTTCGGCACTTTTTTCAGCAGTATATTGTTTACTTATAACCACTCTTTTCGCTTTGAGTGCTGCAAGCGAAGGATCATTTTCGATTGCGTTAAACTGATCCTGGCTTTTAGATCCTTTAATGGTTACTTTTTTTAAATAGGCTCCTTTTCCCTGTCCGTACCTGGTATAATCGTAATGTTCAGCTCCTGTTGTATCGATACTAATATTGATATTACTGTTCTCCATAAACAGATTGGCAGACCAGTTGCCGGGTTTAATATTCAGCCCCAGCATTTCAGCGCTTTTGAGCTTACCCTTAAATACAAAGGTTCCGTTTGTAATAACGGCACTATCGATATTGGCAGAGGTCCTGTCTTCCTCATTATAGCTGGAAAGATAAATTTTTCCATTTTTTATGCCTTTGATGATACCATTTAATACATATCCGGCAGGTGCCTGATTTTGTGCAGAAACCCATAATCCTGAAACACTTAGTAACAGTGATACACTTATTTTTTTAAACATCGTATTCATTTTCGTAAAGTGCTTATTTAAAAATGCTGGCTAATTTTTTGTCCATTTCTTCATCACTATCGCCACCGCCACCGAAACGGCCAACGATCATCCCGTTTTTATCAATCAGTATTTTGGTTGGAAGCGAATGAATACCATAACCCTCACTTATATCCTCCGACCTGTCGAAACCTGTTGGTGTACGTTTTAATCCACGGAGTACGTGTTTCCATACTCCGATCTTATCCTGTTCAACAGCCCTTTTCCATGCTGCCAGTGCGCTATCATCATCAGCAACTCCCACAATCTCCAACCCCTTATCTTTATATTTGCTGTAAAGCGAAAGTAAATGCGGGTTACCTTTGCGGCAGGGTACACACCAGCTTGCCCAAAAATCAATCAGTACGTACTTTTTACCTTTAAAATCAGCCAGGTTTAAGTCCTGCCCGTTAATGTCTTTTTTGGCAAAAATCATTGCAGCACTGCCGGGTGACCCCGACTGAAGGTTCTGCACCTCTTTTAACATCTTTTTACCATAACTGCTGGCCTTAACCGAAGGCGAAAAAGCTTTATAATATTTCTGGGCTTCGGCCAGTTTTAAACCCGATATTTTGTAACTGAGCATGTAGGCAGCATAATAAGAATCGGGATTGCGACTGATAAAATCAAGATCGATCTTGTCGCGTTTCGCATTAAAGGGTTCGAGCTGATCCCTGATTTCGGCAGCTTTCTCCCTTAGCAAATCCTGTTCGGCATCGGGGCGGTTTTCTTTTTTCGCCTGTACATAGGCTTCGCTGGCTTTTTGGAGCTGTGTTAAAATGGGCTTGATTTCTTCTGCTATAGGTGCTTTCTTTTGCTCCAGCAGTGTATATTCATCATGAGGTTTTGAACCGCTTAGTTTTAATGTTTTAAATTGTCCTTCAGTAAGCACCAATTTTAAATCTCCCGGTGCTAAAAATAAAGTTCCAAAGTTAGGATCATCCATTGATGGTTTTTTCACATCGCCCGAAATATAAGCCATCACCGGCTCGGTGATTGTACCCTTAAATTCAAATTTACCCGCAGTTACCGTTGTACTATCCTGTATAAACCGGCCATCGGGCTGCGTATACCTTAATTTTAATATTCCGCTTTCCCTGCCGTTTATCCGGCCTTTCAGGGTAAATGTTTGCTGCGCCTGCACGCTTAATACGGCAGCTATTGCGCCCATAAATAAAATAAACTTTTTCATACTGGTAGGTTATTGTTGGTTTTGGATAATGTTTGGGTTTTCTGTTAGAACAAGTTGCGAAATCCGCATTACTACTTTTGCATCGGTCGCGTTAACTGTTATCGGAGGCGAATTAAATGAACTGTAAGTCCGAACCATCGGCAGGCCGTTTCTAAAATAATCGTAACTATTATGTCCCTCGAATGCCAGTTCAAGCCGTCTTTCCAGTAAAATAGCATCAAATAACGTTTGACCTGATAAACCAACCAATGGTGTTAATCCGGCACGGGTATGGATCACATTTAAATCGGCAAGGGCACCATCTGCATCCCCGCTTTTTAACCTTGCCTCTGCCCTGTTGAGGTAAACTTCTGCCAACCTTAAATGATTAAAGGGGGCATAAGAATAGTATACACCATTAACTCCGTTAAAAAACCGGTAACTGTATTTAGCGGTACTTAATACATCGGTAGTGTTGCCAGGGTAAAGATCGGTGAAGTAAAACCCCTTCCGCAGGTCGTTTGTGGCCAGTTTGCCCAACAGATCGGGTGATGGTTTAATCTGCCCGGTGGTATAAAGGTTTACATAAGTTCCCTGGGGCTGCATCAGTAAGATGGGTAACGTTGTGGTATTGGCCTCATGGTTAATGGCCCAAATGGTTTCGGTATTTAACTGATTGCTTGCGCTGTAATAATTGGAATAAGCACTGCCCTGCAATAAACGGTATCCTCCGTTTACAATTACAGAATCGGCAGCCTGGGCCGATAACCTTGCATAATTGGCATTGGGCTGATTGAAAGTGCCGCTCATGTACAGGTAAACCCTCGAAAGCAATGCAAAAGCAGCATATTTAGAGGCAAAACTGTTTACCCCTTTTGATTTAAAGGTAAGGATTGATTGATTTAAATCGGCAATTACCTGATCGTAAGAAGCCTGTACTGTTGCCCGTGCAGGGGGTGTTGCACCGAGATCGAGCGGTGAGGTAATAATCGGAATGCCAAGGTTGGTGGCCGGACTCTGGTAATACGGACGCCCGTAAACACGAAGCAGATTAAAGTTGATAAAGGCCCTTAAAAACAGATTCTCGGCCTTAGCCTGCAGTATCACATTGTTGGTTTCGTTGGCCTGCACATTCTTTAGTACCACATTTACACCCAAAAGTGCTTTGTACGAGGCAAACCAGAATGCATCCGACAAACCAAAATCTTTGGATTCGGAATTATTGTATTTAAAGGCATCTGTATTCTGCAAATCGATGGCACTGCTGGTAGAAGTTACATCAATAACCTTTACATTGTTGCCCCTGTATTCGCTGATGTTGAACCAGGGGGTTTCGTAAGTACTGTAAAGGGAGGTATAATTGCCAATGGTTGCTTTAGTATAACCATTGGGCGATCCAAACTGCTGATTTTCGAAGTTTACATTATGTGGCGTAAGGCTATCCAACTGCTTTTTGCAGGCAGATAAGGTAATGATCACCAACAATGCCCCTATGTATCCGACATTAAATATTGTTCTTTTCATTGTATTATGCTTTAGTTAATATGGAACCAAGAATTAAAATCCGGCGGTTAAGCCCACCAAAAAGCGCCTTGGCATGCCACTGGCTATGCCCGTACCGCTGTAAGCATTAGAGGTTCCACCAATGGTTGCTCCTTCAGGATCAGATGCGAATAAATCTTTCGATTTGATTACAAACACATTATCCATACTGGTATAAATATTAAGGGAAGTGAGGTGAAACTTCTTTAACAGACCGGCCGGTACATCGTAACCAAAACGGACATTGCGCAAACGGGCGTAACTTGCATCTACATATAAAAGCGACGAATTGATATTGATGGCCCCGCGCTGGCTAAAAGCCAGGTCGTAAAAGTTCGGATAATTGGCATTGGTATCGCCCGGCCCCTGCCAAAAACGGATGGCATCATTAGGCTGAGGGATATTAAAACCTGCCTGCCAGGCTGTTGGATCAACGAAACTCCTTACTGCATTATTCATGATTTTGTTTCCATAAGAGAAATTAAACAGGAGGCTCAAACTGAAATTCCTGTAGCGGAAATTATTCGTCCAGCCACCAAAAAACTTAGGTGTGGCTGAACCGATTTCCTGGAAACCACGCAAACGGTCGGCTTTTACAAGCGCAATACTATCTACAATCTGGATCTGTCCGTTTGCCAGTACCCTTTCAAATTGCGGCCTTCCGTTATCCGGGTTTACACCAACGTATTTGATAGCTTTAAGCGAATTGATATCATCACCTATATAACGGTAGTAAGATCCTGTAAAACCATCAACCAGCGAATCACCTTTGATGGAAACCAGTTTGTTTTTGTTGAAACTGATATTGAAATTCATCGTCCAGCTAAAATCTTTCGAGCGGATATTCTCGGTGTTCAATTGCAGATCAATACCCCTGTTCCTGATTTCACCCACATTACGGTACTGCGAACTAAAGCCTACATAACTTGGCAAAGGCACATTCTGCAACAGGTTTTTACTGTCTTTATTGTAAACATCAATGCTTAGGTTAACCCGGTTAAACAAACCGATATCCAAGCCCAGATTGGTGGTATAGGTGGTTTCCCAGGTAATGTTATCATTACCCAAACGGTTAATGGTAGAACCTGAAGTAGTGGTGGTATTATAGAATACCGCATCGCTGTAAGTGGTAAAATTAAGGTAATCAGCACCTGCTTCCCTTCCCGATGTACCGTAAGAAGCCCTTAATTTCAGGTTATGTACCGCTTTGGCGCTTTTCATAAACTCTTCACCACTGATCAGCCAGCCCCCGCTTACTGCATAAAAGGTGCCGTTACGGTTGTTGAGCCCAAAATTGGTCGAGGCATCACGCCTGATCGAAGCGGAAGCAAAATACCTCGATTTATAACTATCATTTACCTCACTAAAAACAGAAAAGGAAGCCTTATCAACAGGCGCAGTAGACGATGGTATGGCCGGTGTTCCGGTAAGTTTATTGATCCAGGTACCATAAGTTAAAAATGCACCTAAATTACGTTCGCCCGGATATGGAGTATTATAGGCCGATACCGAAACATTTTCGGAATGGGTACGCGAATACTCCTGACCAACAATTGCAGATAGCTGGTGATCGCCAAAGGTTTTATTGAAATTGGCCAGGTTTGAAGTTAAGAAATAGGTGCTCTTGGTATCGTTAAGTGATATTGCACCGTTAACAAAAATGCGGTTAGAGGCTGCTCCATCGTATCTTCCCCTGTATGTACGTGGATCTTTATAACTGTTTACGCTATTGTTGTTATAATTAATGGAGTTTGACGACTGCAAGGATAACCATGGGGTAACGGCATATTTCAGGATACCAGTACCCAATAAATTCAAACGGCTTGTTTTTACTGTGTTATACGAATGGGAGTACAATGGATTATCGTAATACTGTGTAGTACGCGCACCTGTAGCCCTGTAAACATAGTTGGGAATAGAATCGGCCAGTGTGCCGTTTGCATAATTAGGCGAAACCCATGGTTGAAACAGATAGTACTGGTTTTCGCTGTTGGTTGCCGTATAGTTATCCAATATGGCATTGGTATTTAAACTAAAAGTAAGTTTTTCCGTAATCTTCTGATCTATATTCACACGGATCGATTTACGGTTTACCCTATCATCCAGTAAAGTACCATCCTGTTTGTTCCAGTTAAGGGCCGTGTAAAATTTAGTTTTATCTGTTCCGCTTGAAATAGATAGGTTGATGTCGCTCTGATTGCCGTCAGTAAAAAAGGCATTATTGTCCCATTCGGTATTTACAGCCATATCGGCATCAGAAAAGATCCTCGTAGCATTAAAATACTGGTTAAAAGTTGGGTAGGTAGTGCGTAATGAGGCCGTACCGTTATACAGGGCCTGCATGTATTTGGTGATATGCGCAGTAGCTTCGGGTGTGTTCATAAACCTGATGGCACGGTTATTCTGCACTTTTCCGTAATTGGCGCTTAAGTTTATCCGCGTTTTGCCAACAGCCCCGCGTTTGGTTACCACCACCAATACGCCTTGTGCTGCCCTCGAGCCGTAAATTGCCGTAGAAGCAGCATCCCTTAAAATATTGATGCTTTCGATATCCTGCGGATCGATAATATCCTGGAGATTGGCTGCGTTGGTAATTACACCATCTATTACAATAAGCGGACCGTAATTGGTATTGGAAGCATCGTTAAAACTGCTTTGTCCACGCAGCACCACCTGGCCACGGTTGGCCACACTGCCGCCCTGTTCTACAATGTATAAGCCTGTTGCCACACCTTTTAACATGGCCAGTCCGTTTACGGTTGATACACCATTACGCAGCGTTTCACCGCTGATGCGCTGTACACTTCCGGTAAGCTCAGAGGCCTTTTTCTGGCTGTAACCCGTTACCACCACCTGTTCGAGATTGGAGATATCAGGCTGCATTACAACATTCATTTTGTTAACCGCGGGCAGTTCTTTGGTGGCATAGCCTACATAAGAGAAAACCAGTATGGCATCTGCATTTTCAACGCTAATGGTAAAAACACCTGTACTGTTTGTGTATACCGCTTTTCCTCCGTTTTTGGGTCTAACGCTTACATTGCTCATCGGCAATCCTTTTTCATCAACCACGTTGCCACTAATTTCTACAGCGCTGATCCGGTTGATCAGCCTATCCAAAAAATCAAGTTCTTTTTTCTTGATGACGATGGTTTTATCGCTAATGGTGTAAGTAAGGTCCTGCCCTTTAAAAATCTCTTCCAATGCCACATCCAGGGTAACATTTGATAATTTTAAACTGACATTTTTAGCTTTAGGCAAAATTTCATCACCATAAAGTACATCGTAACCGGAGAGCTGTTTTATTCTGTTAAGCGTTTCGATTAAAGAAACATTTTTTTGGGAGAGTGTTATATTCTGGCCAAATGTGCTGGCACTTACCTGCATACAAATGGCCAATATCAGAAAGGTGGTTACTTTCATAGCCATAAAAATTTTAGGGCGCAGCCGGTTAAACTGCACACCTAGGTTAAAAGTAGATTTATTCATACTTTTGTAAGGTTTGGGTTAGGTTCAAGATTGATATTCAGTCGGTCTCTTCGGGATTGTTTCCCGATCAGAATGGTACCCAAACATCTGCGCAGGGGTGCGCTAACACCTCTGCGCTTTATGGTACCTTCTTACGCGCGGGATCAGCGCATTTGATGTAGATTTTTCTTCATTTGTTTGGTTTAGTCTAGTTTGTGGATGATTTAATTAATTTGATCTATTTTAAGTTTTTGATACGGTTATATTCCTTCCTTTTATTGTAAATTTCAACAGTCCTGTTTTTTCCAGTTTATCAAGCAGCATGCTAATGTCGGCAAAGCGCGAAACGGAGCCGCTAACCTTCACATGTTTAACATCATCCTGGTAAGTAACCGTTACATTATACCACCTGGATACTTCGCGCATCACCGTTTCAATATCTTCGCTATGGAAACTGAATTTGTTATCTTTCCAGTATATGGCTTCTTCAGCGTTTACCTTTTCTACCGAAATCGTGCCTTTGCTTAAAATGGCCTGCTCGCCCGGAACAAGTATTTTATGATGATCAACACCTTGATTTCCGAGCGAAAAAACTTTTACACTTCCCTCCAGTAATGTGGTTTTGGTAGCGGGTTCATCACTATAGCTGTTAATGTTAAAATGTGTACCCAATACTTCTACCATCTGTTGGCCTGTTAATACTTCGAAAGGATGCTGCCTGTTTTTGGCCACTTCGAAATAAGCTTCGCCCTCCAATTTAATTTTCCTCCTGGCGGTGTGGTTCAGGCCAGTAGAATAAGTAATGGAAGAACCTGCATTAAGATGTACCAACGATCCGTCGGGCAGCACTACACTATACTGTTGCCCTTTTGCCGTTGATAAAGTATTATAAACACCTGTATCAGCGGTATTTTCAGTAATTCTATACATCAGCTTTCCGTCAGCTGTTCTGCTAATACTAACCCCATGCTCACTTATTGCCGAATGATCGGAGGTACCTGTGAGCACAATTTTCTTACCGTTTGATAAGGTAAGTGTTGCTGTTTGCACACCGGGTTTAATGTTACTGCTGGCTAAAGAATCTACACTATGCTGTTGTAGGCGCATTTTGTAAAAGAACAATCCACCCAATACGATAAGCAATGCAGCAGCTGCAGCCCAATACCCGAAACGCATCCGGTAAACTTTGGTTTCTTTTGTAACCTGTGTTTCGGCCGCTATTACCTTCCACATCTCGGTTTCTGCATTTTCGAACTCTTCATCTCCCAATTCTAAGTTTTCTTCAGCATTTAGCTGATGAAACCAGTTTTGTAATATTAGTATTTCCTCGCCCGAGCATTGCCCTGCTTTATATTTTTCCAATAGGTTTTTGGCGTTATTCATCGGTGGTCAATTTAAGCGCTAATTATAACCATGACAGTTTACAGAAGTGATACAGTGACAAGCGTTTAGCTTTTTTTAAGAAAAAAAACCGAACAGCATTCAATCACTTGTATTTCAGACGATTAAATTTTAACAAGAAAATAGAAAATGATTAATAAAAGAATCCAATGAGCACAAACAAGGGGCCTAATCTGTTTCTCATGGTTTTTAACGCCCTTTTCATCTGGGTATTTACTGTATCTTCGGATATATTCATTTCGGCAGCAATTTCTTTGTAGGTTTTGTGCTGCCTGCGGCTTAACAGAAAAACCTTACGCATTTTGGGTGGAAGCGCGTTGATTTCTTTTTCGATTAATGCGGCAATGTCTTTCTCCCTCACCAGGTAATCAGTGCCTGATGTTTCGGTATCCAGAAAATCGTTTAATGAATCGATATATTTTTGTTCGATCTGCTGATGCGCGAAGATATTGAGGGCCCTATTGCGAACAGATTGATATAGATATCCGGCCAGAGCGGTATCGAATGAGAGTTGCTGATGGCGTTTCCATAACTGGATGAAAACTTCCTGCACCACATCTTTAGCTTCTTCCCTATTACGAAGCTTTTTATAGGCGTATTGATATAAAAGACTGTTATAACGGGTATAAATTTCGATATAGGCCTGGCGGTCTCCTTCTTTTAGAAGTGAGCAAAGTGCCTGATCACTATAATCCGTGTATATATCCATATTTCTCTTTCAAATTTATGCCTTAGAAACTACGAATACAATAAAAATTAGTGAAACCCTGAAAAAAACATGACATAAACCGCAAAAAACAACTTTTATTGCTAGGATCCTTTACCAACAGCGAAAGGAATGGCCAAAACAACAAAAATAACGAACTAATTAGTTATGTTAGACCAAAAGATATTCATTAAAACCGCCAGGCTATTGCTTATGAAAAGGAATGGACCGTTTGACAAGTAATTCTATTAAGCAGGAGTTGCCCATGGGGAAACATAAAACGGGACATCAGTTTTTAAGTTGAAGCCCCGTTTTTACATTAGCATACCTCACCAACTATTTTAATGGCACCAGGTATGATTTTATTTTCGTTACCGCATCATCAGGATCACCCTGTGAGGCAAATATTTCGGTTGGTCCCATTCCTTTACCATAATAACGTAAATTGGCAGCTGTATCGATATCAAGCGAAGCACCGTTAACAGATACTCCGGCAAAAATTCCCTTGCTACGTGAGTAAGAATATACCTCAGCATCTAATTTATAGTCGGTATTGGCGGTAGAATTCCGGCCAACCGGGCCTGCAGCGATAGAAAGGTCGCCACCCAGGGTGAAACTACTTTTTTTAATGTTGGTAATGCTGCTGCTGTGTTTAAAAACCAGCACAAGTTCTACCGATTGTACGCCAATCTGCAGTCCGAAACTTCCGCCGGTAATCGTCACAAATATAGGGTTGCTCCAGCTGCCATCTTCTCTTTTTACCATGGCAATGCCCCTGCCGCGTTTACCGCCTACTACAAAACCTGCATTAAGCAATTTTGGCACAATAATAATCCCCTCGGTCACTTTAAGGAGCGAAGAAGGAATAGACTCTTTCATTTTGCCGAAGTCAGAAAGTACAACGCCTGATTCCTCAATCCTTTTTTTCTCTTTGTCTTGGGCGCTAACCAGCGATGGAACCAATAAGCCAACTGTGCAGGCCACTAACACAATAAGTTTGGTTAATTTACTAAAATTCATATTTGAGATTAAAATTAAATGGTTGTCTGTAATTTTTACCGACAGGTGTTCCTATTACGGAGCTACAAGCAAATCTATATACCGGTAAGCGGCTTTAGAAAGAAATTAGTTACAAATTACTTTATGATGAAAAACCCTTATCAATAAAAAATCAAACATGCTGACTAAAAATCAGATTGATAATAAAAAACAGACAAAAATGTATAATTTCAGGACAATACTGCAGTTTTTTGAAACAAGCCTGAGGTACATTGTTCAATAATATTGTATAACTACAAGACATTTTCCTGACTTTTTTGGTAGAAATGTCAGGATAAAGAAATATTGATAGCTGATTTATTTTCTGGCCTTTGCTTGGTTTGATTTTTGAATATCCAGGTTTAAAACCTATTATCATGAAAAAGTTTCTACCATATTTATTTGCCAGCGCTATATCAGTTATAGCCATGCTGTCGTCGTTTACCCTTGCAGATCCGGAATTAGGAATCTCTACAGCGCTGTTAAGCTGGATGGCCTGCCTTTGGATCATTTCGGATAACAGAAGAAAAAACCGTGGATGCCTTTCTTAAACCAATTCTGGCATAAATCTTAGCGTTTCAGATTTTTGCAATTATTTAACTTATATCTTCGTTAAATGCTACCCCGCAATAAGGAACTATAATCAGTTACCTTTATTATCGCTTTTCCATAATTTACCCAGTACCATATTAAGCAGGCTATCCTGCTCACGGCTCTCTATACTTCTTTTCATTTCCTCCAGGGCATCATCCGAAATCTGCCAGCCTAATGGTAGCACAGGCCACGAACGGTCGATTTTAACTTCAGTTGGAGAGAATGGACGGTAATTCCATCCCTGTTGCCTTGCCACGGCTGCATTTGTACTATCGGCGGCATTGCCATTTCCTCCAATGGTATTCAGCAATCCCTGTACCGGGCCAAGCAGTTCGTAAAGGTTTTTGGCCGGTTTAGGCGCATCGATTGATTTTACGGAATTGGATAGGGAAAGCAAGTTAATGGATAGCTTAAGATTGCTATAGGCCTTTTCTTTACATACACGCTCAAAAACCCTGATGATCTGCAACGAAGTTTGTCCTCCCGAATTTTCTATCGTTCCTCCATCCATAAAATGATGCTCCTGATCAAATTTTCCGGTTGGCGAAACATAAGGAAATCTTGCACTTAAAAATGCTGCTGCACTCAGTGGAATATCTTTTCCCTTCAGCAGATCCTGTATAAAAATAACCGCAGGGAAATCATCCTTATTGAGCAGTACCGGAGCAGTAATCCCTTTATGTGCCGTATTGATATCAAAGGTATTGGAGAAAAGCAAAGGAATATCCGTTTTTTGGGAAGGGTACAAACGGGAAAGCGGGATATCGTAATCAATTTGATAATTCTTGTTAAGAGAATAACCGAGGATTTTTTCCTGCAGCCGCGCACGGTCATCATAAAAATCGGTTCCGAGTACCGACATGGGAATATCCCTGCCAAAAATGCCTACGATATTACCGGTTAAGTAATCTTTACGGAATACCTCTTTTACACAATTAGGGTTAAGCATTTGAACTGCAAGTTCCGGTTTGTTCTGAAAGGCACAAAGCAACGAAAAACCTACCGTGCCACCGGATGCACCGGAGTACGAAAATACATGATGCGTAAATTGCGCCCCTGAATGCAGCTCTGCTGAATTTATTTTTTGGTTTAGTCTACTGATGACCATAGTTGCCCAGGCTGCCGCCCTTATGCCTCCGCCGTAGGAGTTCACAAAATAAACAGGATAGCCCATACTATCCGGGTTGTTTTTTGCAAATTGCTCGATTTCATCCCTGCGGCTATCCAGCCAGCAACGCACATATTCGTTGAGTGAATCCCTGGGTGCAGATTCACTGGCAGAAACCTCCACTTCATGAAAGCTACTAATCCATTTGGCCGAACCTATTGCAGCGCATACCAGCAAGATGGTAATTAACTGGATCCGCCACCTGTTGCTCAACGCGAGCAGAAAGGAAAACAGCAACGCATAACCAATCAATGCCCAGATTACAATATTAAGCGTAAAAAAGCGGTTCAGGGCAGTTAATGGGATAATGATAAAATCGAGGTTAAAAAGGATAAAAAAGAGTGCGGCAATCAATCCGGCTATAACCGATAGCCTGGCCATGTTAAAATTGTACCGCTTTTCCAGTTTATCTCTAAGGGTAACAGTAATGAGGAAACCAGATCCCAGCAGGAAAAGGTCCATACAAAGGAACGATAACTTTCCAAAACCGTTGATGAGCTGAATAAAGTAAAAAGCTCCGCAAAGCGATATCATCATCAGAATACTTATCCAATACCTGGCGATCAGAAATTCTCCATTCCTGATATAGAAACGCTCAATTTTTCTTCTCCGGATTATCCAGACACTTAGCCAGATGGATACCAAAAGCAAAAGCATTGCAGGAATATCATCCAGAAAATAAGGGATATGATAAAGCTGCATGGTTTTGAGCATCGCCAGGGCCGGAATAAAAAAGGTTAAAATACCCAGCAAACGTGCGTAATCGAGCGGTGTTTTTTCTTCATCTTTATCGAAAGAAGTTCCCTTTTGTACCACCAGGTTAACTTTTTCGGGCGCTTTGATGTAAAGTTTGGGCAAATACCAGTTCATCGCCGCCAGGATACATACCGAAGTAAGCAATAAAATGGTTCCGGGGGTTGAAGTATTGATTGTTACCATCAAATCCTGCCCCTGATCAGACAGATTGACCAAGGCAAAAAAGATTAACTGAAGGATCACCACGATCCTGAACTGCCAGGTAATGACCAACAAATTCATAAACCCGGTTGAAAGCCCGGAAAGCCAATAACTTAAGCGCTTTAACAGGTTGATCCGGAAGGCAAAATATAAAAAAACAAGAATAAGCAGCAGGAATTTTGCCTTTGCCATACTGCTCGCGAGAAATGCCTCACCCGGCAGCCCCTGATTAAAGCGTTCGATGCTTTTAAGGAGATAGTGATTTTCGAGCACATCAAAAATTGCCGCGATAACCAGTGCAGTAATCAGATAAACAAACTCCCTTTTACTGAGAAAATACCGGAGCGCTTTTTCCTGTGATACAGCATGATGATCTTTATTTTCGGGATTGGAATCGGCCATTTTTGTAGCCCTGTACAACGGTCTGTCTTTAACATACCGGTTAAAAAGCATAATGCCGGCTGCTACATAAAAAAAGATGAAAAAGAAATCAGACTGGATTTGTCTTTTGGCCATCTCAGGTCCGCATATATTCTCACCTTTTACAATGTCTGCTCCATAATCCCTTTCAAATGCATAGTTATTCTGTCTGTCCCACTCGGTCAGGATGGTTTTCTGCAAACTATCCGTAGAAGCCAGCTGAAAAGAAGTCATTCCCCAGTGTGCATGGTCGGAAAAAAGGAGGAAACTGTTTTTCATGGTCATGCTTCCTGTAACCAGGAGCCCTGCAAGGAGCAGATAAGTTAGAAAAAACCTGATTTTGCTGATCATAATGTCTGGTTTTATATAAGATCTGATAAAAGATAACCCTTTAGCCTATCATTCGTCCATTTTCCAACTATCCATTATCAATAACTTAAATTTACAATAATCAATGCTTAATTAAATACTTAAAAACTGGTAATCTTTGTACCACAGGAGTAGTGATTATATACAACAGTCGTCATCTCGACTGGAACGCAGTGGAATGGAGAGATCTATCTCGAGATAGATTTCTCGACTGCGCTTCACTCCGCTCGAAATGACGGTTAGCGGTGAACCATAGGGATCTTTCGACTCCGCTCAGGATTGACAGTACAAGGGGAGCTTCGCTGCCTTGACAAACTACAATAAAAAGAGTCGTCATTGCGAGGCACGAAGCAATCTTAATGCGCATGCAAGATAGTGATTGGCATAAAAAAAGGTGCCTAACTTCAGTCAGACACCTTTTTTGTTTTTTATGCTAAATTATTGACTTCAAAACCGCGGTAACTTAACATTTCGGCATTATGGGAAACGGTAAGGTTAAGTTCTAGCCTTGCGATGAGGTCTTTCGCCATTACAACAGCGCGGTGTATATCGCTTACTCCCCTGATCTCAATTCCTTTGGCCATCAGTTTAAATTTGTTGGGCTCGAATTTGTCGATAAACTTCTGAAGGTCTTCGCTGATAATGGTTTGTGTTTTTTCCATGTAGAATTTAATCTTGCTAATTAATTGCAAAACAACACATCCTATTTTATCATAGCGGTAAGTTTATGTTATCAAATTAAACAATTGTTATTAAAAACAATGGGTTTTAAAACCACATATGCACACACCTGCCCATCTGTTCAGGCGGGGATAAACACAGATTTTGTTTTCTAATATGTGTGTTTTCTATCTCCGGCTAAATTTATAATGTATAAACAAACCCTATTTCTGCTCAATTTCCTTTAAGCTATTCATTTTCTTATATGCAAGGAACCCTTTAATATCTTCAAAATGTTCACGTACACGTTTATTACCGAATTCGAATACTTTGTTCACCAATCCATCCAGGAAATCACGGTCGTGCGATACCAGGATCAAAGTACCATCAAAATCTTTCAGGGCATCTTTGATAATATCTTTGGTTTTCATGTCCAGGTGATTGGTAGGCTCATCGAGGATCAGCACATTTACGGGTTCAAGCAGTAGTTTGATCATCGCCAAACGGGTTTTCTCCCCGCCCGAAAGTACCTTCACTTTTTTGGTGGTGTCGTCGCCACTAAACATAAAAGCTCCCAAAAGATCTTTTATTTTGATAGAACCATCGCTTAGCGGAATCTGGTCAATGGTTTCGAATACGGTGAGGTTCTCATCCAGCAATGCAGCCTGATTTTGGGCAAAGTAGCCAATTTTGGCGTTATGCCCTACCTTCAAACTTCCTTCGATATCAATTTCGCCCATTATGGCTTTAATCATGGTTGATTTACCTTCGCCATTTTTACCTACAAAAGCTACTTTTTCACCACGTTCGATCACCATTGAAGCTTTTTCGAACACCACATGGTCGCCATAAGCTTTGGTAAGTTCTTCTACCATTACCGGATACTGTCCTGAGCGTGGCGATGGCGGAAATTTTAAGCGCAATGCAGAAGTATCAACTTCATCAATCTCGATTACTTCAAGTTTTTCGAGCATTTTTACACGCGATTGTACCTGCAGGGTCTTAGAATAGGTTCCTCTGAAACGATCGATAAATTCCTGGTTATCGGCAATAAAACGCTGCTGCTCTTCGTATGCTTTTAACTGGTGGATACGCCTGTCGGCACGCAATTGTAAATAGTGACTGTATTTGGCTTTATAATCGTATATCCTGCCCATGGTAACTTCGATAGTGCGGTTGGTGATGTTATCTACAAAGGCACGATCGTGCGAAATTACCATTACGGCTTTTGCCGAATTAATCAAAAAATCTTCCAGCCACTGGATACTTTCGATATCCATGTGGTTGGTAGGCTCATCTAGCAGGATAAGATCGGGTTTCTTCAATAAAATTTTCGCCAGCTCGATACGCATGCGCCAGCCACCCGAAAACTCGGAAGTTTGGCGGGTAAAATCTTTACGTTCAAAACCCAGTCCTTTAAGCACTTTCTCTACCTCGGCATCGTAATTCGTTTCTTCAATGGAATAAAATTTCTCGCTCAGTTCCGATACTTTTTCGATCAGCTTCATGTAGTCGTCGCTTTCGTAATCGGTACGGATGGTAAGCTGTTCGTTTAACTCATCAAGTTCTTTCTGCATCTGGTTTACCTCTGCAAAAGCCTTCATGGTTTCTTCAAAAACAGTAACCTGATCCTGCGTAAGCAAATGCTGTGGTAAATAGGCAATTACCGCTTCTTTCGGTCCGGTTACATTACCGGTAGTAGGCTTGGCAACATCGGCAATAATTTTTAAAATGGTAGATTTACCTGCACCATTTTTACCCATCAGGGCTATTTTATCGTTTTCGTTTATCGAAAAGGTTACGTCGCTAAACAGGGTGGTTCCGCCAAATGAAACGGAAATATTATTTACATTAATCACGAATATGGAATATTAAATCAGCGGCAAAGATAAAAGAAAGAGATTAGATTATCAGGACAGAAATATTGCATTTAACCATACCTGGCTACAATAGTGATGAGTGCTTCTATCGCCTGATCGCGTTGTTCGAATTCCTGAAATAAAAAGGCAAAAGAACTTTTAACGGTTTCGATATGTATTTCGGGAAAATCTTTGCTCATGATTCTGTCTTCATGATCGTACTGAACAAGATCTTTGGGTTTTATGGCAATAATGCTCTCGATTTTGATAAAAGTATTTTGTATACGGACGAAGTTTCCGTGCTGGGCTACGGGCATAATCTACTTTAGTTAGTTTGACCGTACAATATCTTAAAGGAAAGTGTTTAATTAAAACGTAAAACGAAACTGAACAGAAATGAACTCATTTTTGTGTTGACAATTATCATTTTTTAGCTTTTTCCAGATAATTTTGCGGCATTTACGCTGTATTTATCGGCTTTATCAGCAAAAACATGATTTTATTGCTTTTTAAAGAAACTTTAACACCAGTTTTTCCCATTCTTCTTCAAGAGTGAATTTGGGCATTTGCACACCTGCTTTATTATACCAATAGCCTGCATTCCAGATATCACTCTCTTTGCGATGGAGGTAAGCATGAACTTCAGCAGAATCGCGGTCATTTAAATGATCTACCTGTTGATGGGCTTTATTCCAATCGCCTTTTCCATCATACCAAAGTGCTTTTAACTGAACGGAAAAACTGGTGTCGGGTTTTTCGGCGTTAAGGGAATCTTTAAACGCGGTGATATTATCCATAGTGATGCGAAATTAAACGATTGGGATGGGTATAGCAAGTAGAAAAAGCTTAGCTGAATGGCTTAGATAACATTACAGTTGCAGCTTAAAATAGATTAGAAAAGGTTTTATCTTCTTTTTGACCACCTCAACCACCTTAAAACACCTGAGAAACTTTTAGCGTAAGTATTTGGGGCATGCAACTTATATGCCACTTATATTCCTTAAATGGTAAATTATAAGTGGTATCTATTAAAATTACAAACGTAAAAACATGAGTTTTTTTTAACCATATAAGACATTTAAGGGCATATAAGACCCAAATACGAAGATTTTCGCCGAGAAGAGGGTTTGTTTTGAAACACTGGAAGTGCCTAAGATTAGCTAAACAAATTTCTTTTCATATTCTTCTATATAATCTTTTTGACCACCTAAGCCACCTTAGAATACCTTAGAAATTTTTAGCGTAAGTATTTGGGGCATACAACTTATATTCCTTAAATGGAAAATTATTATTGGTATTCTATTAAAATTACAAACGTAAAAACTTGAGGTTTCTTGAACCATATGAGACATTTAAGGGCATATAAGACCCAAATACGAAGATTTGCGCCGAGAAGAGGATTTGTTTTGAAACACTGGAAGTGCTTAAGCTTAGCTAAACAAATTTCTTTTCATATTCTTCTATATAATCTTTTTGACCACCTTAGAACACCTTAGAAATTTTAAGCGTAAGTATTTGGGGCATGTCACTTATATTCCTTAAATGGTAAATTATAAGTGATATTTATTAAAGTTACAAATGTAAAACAGGAGGTTTTTTGAACCGTATAAGACATTTAAGGGCATATCAGCTCTAAACTTAAGACTTAAACCAAGGAGATTATCTTTTTTTCTCCGACTCATCCAAATTGTCCAAATTTAAGACCTCCTTTACTTGGCCAATCTCTGATGAAGGGAACTTCCCTGTAATGATGATACTTTTATTTTCTATGGCTGTTATACTATTGGATTTTATCGACTTGAACCGGGAAAGGATTATATCAGGAAAGTTTATTCCGGGTAAATTCTACTATGGTTTAAAATCACTATCGCTTATATCTTCATTGATTTTTAGCTCAACAACACTAAGGGTTTGGGATGAATCTTTATCGCCCATTTTGATTTCTGATGCAAAGGTTAAGCCTGATACTTTTTTATAACTAATATATAATGTGGTAGCGAAGCTGTTTTTTTCTGCATTTTCAACCTTATCAGACCGCTCCAATAATTTACTTTCTTTACCAAAATACAAGAGTTCTACCAAACCATTGTTACGGGTTGCTTTAATTTTATAACAATCTTTAGCACCCACTTTTTCATCATTCAACAGCTCAAGCTTGAACAATTCTGGTGTGATCCAATCTAGTTCGTTAAAAATATTTTTCCGGTCAAATTTATCTTTAAATTCTGCCAGGTCGGCTTTTTTTACCTCACCCTTAACCGTTTCAAAAGCATTTTTGCCATCAAACCAATTTTGAAAAACAACCCTTCCCTGATATACAATTTTAAAACTGCCTTTATTTGGTAACATTTCTTTTGTGACATAATTCACCTCCCTGCCCTGCGTTTCCGTTTTAAAATCAGTGTACAAAGTTTTAATGCTTCGCAGAAAACTTTCACCACCCATTGCTTCTATACTGTTTTTAACTATTGCAATTGCAGCTGGCTTTGTGTTTTCCTGTGCATGTAAATTAACACTACTAAGCGCAAGTAGTAGTACAGCAAATATTGTTTTTGAAAAGTTCATAATTTTTAGTGTTTGATCATTTTAAAATTTAATTCTAAACCAAAATCTATTGGTTTTGGTCAACTTTAACCTCCTGCCCTTGCAGATCTGTTTGGTGACCGTTAAGATCTATCATTTTACCGGTTTTAACATCGTAGCCAAATTCGTCATAACTTTCATTGCCCTCACCTTTGGGGTTATCGCCATATTCATTCGGGCCATAATCGCCTGAGGCAAATAACATAGCAAAACCATAAAAAGGAACTAACTGCCACCAACCTGATTTACCCAGATCGTGGCAACGTTTGGCGCCCTGTGAAATCATGAGGTAGGCTGGTAAAAGTATGACGATATTGATCCATGCACCAAAAGTTCCATTCTCCTCCAGTACTATTACAAAAAAATAAATAATTAAATAAGCGATTTGTGTTAGGGCATATTCGGTACGGCGGATCCTGCCGTAGAACGAAAAAGGGTCTTTAAACATTGGAGCGTTGTTGATTGGTTATTTGTTTAATTTGCGATGAAAATAATGATAATTTTTCATTTAGAACAGTTATTTACTTTGAAAGCTTCTCACCATAAGTGGCGCCAGATCAAAGTAAAAATGGCAAAACTGTCTGTTATTCTTTGGGATTTAAACTGTGGCTCTCCCTATAATGCCCGATAAACCACGCCAAAGCCGGGTTTTGGTTGGATTTTTTATAGGCCAGCACCACTTCTGTATTCACGGGAATATCATCAAGTTCAACAAAAGACACCTTTAATTGTGCATATTGCTTTTTTAAGGAAGATGGTAAAATAGATACGCCCAATCCGGCCTCAACCAGTTGCAATATAGAATGTACATTATTGGCCTCGTGGGTAATATCGGGTGTAAAACCCATTCTTTTACAGATTTCGACCAGTTTCTGGTTATAATGTGGGGCGAAATCCTTATTAAAAAAAATAAAAGGGCTGTTTTTTAAAAAATCGGCAAAAGCTTCTTTGTTCTCAAATTGCTGTCCGGTTAGCGGAATAACCACCACAAAAGGATCAAAAAACAACGATTCTACCATTAATTTTTCGGATAGTACAGGTGCCCGTAAAATACCTGCATCAAGCCTCCCTTCTTCCAGTTCTTTGATCTGTGTAAGTGTAGGTACCTCGAACAAACTGGTTTTCAGATAAGGGAATTCTATCTGCATGGATTTTAAAATTTCGGCCAGATGCGACTGGTATACGGAACTGATGTAACCAATCTTCAATTCGCCGCTCACACCGTTGTGTATTTTACTTACAATTTCCTTACTTTCTTCGAGCCTGGCAAACAGGGCATCAACTTCGGCCTTAAAGTATTTTCCTGCGTTGGTTAAGCTTACTTGTTTGTTACTCCGCAGAAATAACTGTACACCAAGTTCATCTTCCAGTTCTTTAATCTGCCTGCTTAAAGGTGGTTGAGAAATAAAAAGTTTGGCTGCCGCTTTTGTAAAGTGAAGCTCTTCTGCAACGGTTTTAAAATATAAAAGATGCCTTAGTTCCATAATTACAATACTTAATAGGTATCAATTTATGCAAAAAATGATATTTTACAAATATGACCAACAGCCTTAACTTTATCAAAAAAAAATAAAATATGGATACAGATTATTCGCATAAAGCAACGAATGAAGAAATTAAAACCAGGTTCGATAATGATGTAGAACGTTTCTCCAATCTGGAAAGCGGTCAGCAGACCACTATTGATGCGCCCTTAACGATGGAACTTTGTACCTGTGCGGCAAAATACGTTAATCCAAATGCCAAAGAATTGTTGGATATTGGTTGTGGTGCGGGCAATTATACGTTAAAAATGTTAAGCAAGATTCCAAATCTTAACTGCACGTTAAATGATTTAAGTTTACCAATGCTCGAACGTGCGAAAGAAAGGGTATCAGCACAAACTACCGGAAAAATAACGGTGATACAAGATGACATGCGCAACCTTAACCTGCCCGACAATCATTTCGATATAATACTTGCAGCAGCAACATTCCATCATTTACGCACAGATGCGGATTGGGAACTGGTTTTCACCAATGTTTATAAGGCTTTAAAACCAGGTGGCAGCATCTGGATTTCGGATCTAATCGCACATGATTCGCCTTTGATTGATCAGCTTTTTCAAAAACATTATGGCAAATACCTGGAAACCCTTGGCGGACCTGAATACAGGCAAAAGGTATTCGATTACATTGCCTACGAAGATACACCGCGTTCGTTAAACTATCAGCTTGCCTTGCTGCAAAAAGTAGGATTTAAGGTAACTGAGATTCTGCATAAAAACTCATATTTCGCCGCATTTGGAGGGATAAAATAGCGTTATCATGAGCGATCGTAATTGGTAACTAGGCTTCCCTCATACCGTCATTTCGAGCGTAGCGTAGCGCAGTCGAGAAATCTGTCTATGCAGATCTTTCCGTTCCGCTACCGATATAAAATGGTTACAGGTCGCGTTTCAGTCGAGGTGACGATCTTTTTTATGAGTATTTTTTCTTTAATCTTCTGACTGATGATGAACTAATCATGAAGAAAATTTAAACTAACGACAAACTATTGTTTTAATGTAACAAACCTGTTATATTCACATAACTATTTATTCATTCATACATCAACCAAACCAGTTATGAGAAAAGGTATTGTAACACATATAGATCCGGTTTTTAGAAAAGGCTTTATTGAAGATGATAACGGACAGGACATTTTTTTTGATCTGGATCTAATGCAGAGCGACATTAAGGTCGGAGATGCTGTAAAATTCCAGATCATCCTTGGGCCAAATGGCCTGGTTGCTTCAGATGTGCAGCTCATCCTCCAAAATGCAGAAATGAACTTTACTGCCGATTTAACAATAGCAAAATGTTAAATGCAAAAAACAGTAGCAAGCTTTGCTTACTACTGTTCTTAAATTAATTTTTATTTTTTAGATCAGTTAAGAAGCCGGGGATTAATATCCCTGGTTCTGCTTAATCGATTTGGTTACATCAAGCGTAGCCTGCGGAATCGGGAAGATTCTTCTGAAAGGTTGTGTAGTTGGTTTAGCGCTGAAAGGTAACTCAAATTTCCCAAAACGGATCATCTGCGGTCTCCTCAAAAGTTCCCAATAGGTTTCGAAAGCAATTTCCTTATAAAGTGTAGCTTCGTTTAGTGAGGTAATCGGCAAACCCGCTGTGCTGTTATAATAGGCCTCACGTTTTCTTGAAGTACGCAGCCTATTAATATCGGCCATGGCCTCAGCTATCATACCTTTACGGAAATAAGCCTCCGCACGCATGGTGTAAATTGCACCCAAACGTATCAACGGAATATCCACATTACTTGTACCGTTATCCAGCTCGGGGTCGAACTCGTATTTAAAACAACGTGCACCACGGTTGATCTCGTTCTGTGCAAATACGGCCTGCGTTGGGTTCGAGAAGTTCAGTTCAGGTGTAAAATCCATTTTTGTAGAGGTGCTTTTTTCCATCACCAGTTCCGACACCTTAATCCTGCCATCTGTGGTCATTTCAAAACCACCCTGAGGGGTTAGCTTAGGGCCGTACTGCTGGCCAACCATAATCCCCCTGTTGAAGTGGAACCATGGCAGGTTGCTGCTCTTCGGTACTATATCAGTTGCCGGTACACTACCCGGACCATCGTTTGTAAACCAGGTACCATCGGCATACTGGTATTTCTGCGAAAACCGAGGATCATCATGATTGCCATCCCAAGAGGCATAAAACTGCGGACTTATACAAGCCGCATTGGTACCCCTGTTGGCTGGTGAAGGCTTCTGGTTACGCTCTACGCATACATAGGCAAAGGAGTTTGAGCCATTACGCAGGTAATCAATTTTCTGTACCACCACAAAAATCAGCTCCTTACCTCCGGAATTTTTAATCGCAAAGTTGTCGAAATAATTACTTAATAAGTTGAACTTGCCTGAGTTGATCAATAATGAAGTATAACTGATTACCTTGTCCATGTCCGTTTCGGCTGAGTTCACCGATTTTTCATTGAAGTTGAAGGTGGCTGCATAACGGTCTTTAAAAACCGCACGGTTAAGGTACATGTTAGCCAGTAAGCCATAAGCGGCCTCTTTGGTAAACCTGCCATTGTGGGTCGATTGTTCGCCCAGTGGTGCAAGATCGGGAATCAATGCCTCTACCTGTACAATCAGCTCATCAATGCCCGCAGCACCCTGTTTCATCTCTAAAGGGGCTTTCTCATCCATCGGATCACGATAAGGTGCCTGACCGAAAAGGTCGAGCGTGGTATAGGTATAAAAAGCCAATAGTCCTTTTGCTTCGGCAAGGAAAAGAGTTTTCTGCGGGATGCTGCTATTGGTTACTTCTTTTATAGCCGTTAACGAACGGGTAATACCGTTGGTAAGCATGTTCCAGTTGTCGGTAACAATGGGGTTGTTAGGCGCCCAGGTAAACTCATGCATCGAACGCCATTTACCACCATCGCCCCAGTCGCTGCCCCGTGTGGCCAGTATTGCTTCATCTGTTGTATATTCCTGCAGCGAAAAAACCGCCCCGTGATCTACAAAAGTACCTTCACCCAAACGGCTGTAAGCAGCCGCCAGTGCACCGGCAGGATTGGAGGCACTGCTGCCGAGCACCTCATCAAGCACTTTCTCATCAAGTTTGGTACAGCCCGCAAAAATAAGGCCTGTAGCCAGCAGCATCATGATTTTTATCTTCGTCATGTGATATCTTTTCATCTGTTTGTTATAATTTTAAAGTAGCACCAAAAATGATTGTTCTCGCAGTTGGGTAACTGGTATAATCGATACCCAGAGATTGGTTACCGTTCACTGCCTTAGGGCTGTTGATCAACGGATCGTAACCGCTGTAATTGGTGATGGTGAACAGGTTTTGCCCCGTAACATAAATGCCAAGCCCCTGTAACCAGCTCAATTGTTTAACCTTGATATTGTAACCTAAACGCACGGAATTTAACCTGATGAAATCAGATTTCTCCAGGTACAATGATGATAATTGCGGCGGGTTGGCGGGGTTGGCGCCCATATCGAAATAATGCCTCGATACATTTCTGTCTGAAGCGAGGTTATTGATGTTCAATGCATTTAAACCGGTATTGTTCACCAGGTAAGCACCCGTTTGTCCGATAAAAGAAAATGAGAAATCGAAATTCCCGTAACTCATCTGGCTGTTCAATCCGTAAGTAAAAGTTGGAATGGCGCCCTGGAAGATTACTTTATCATTATTGTCGATCACCCCGTCGCCGTTCACATCCCTGAAGATGTTGTTGCCCTTGCTGTCGAAACCGATGTGTTCCAGCATGTAGAAAGATCCGGCGGCATAACCATTTCTGTAGATGTTAGCCGTTACGCCCGAAAGGCCAGGACCAGAAATAGTACCCGAAGTGATTTCCGAAATTGGAAGGTCTTTTACCTTATTGTTCAACGTGGCACCGTTCACATCAACGCTCCAGTTGAATTTACTGTTGCTGATTAGTTTTGAGCCGAGCATAAACTCAAGACCTTTGTTCACAATCTTACCACCGTAGTTTCCGTCGAGGTTTACCCAGATATCAGGCGTAGGGCTCAGCACAGGTGATGGAATGTTGAGGATGGCATCGGTAGTGGTTTTGTTGAAATAATCAAGTGTACCATAAAGTTTGCCTTTGAAAAGTTCGAAATCCAAACCTACGTTATACTGGGTAACCACCTCCCATTTAAGGTCAGGATTTGCCGTTCGGGTAACATTGATACCGTTTACCAGGGCAAGGTCGTTGTTAAGGTAGTAACCCTGGTTAGGCGAAAGTGCATAACTGGCCTGGGTAAGCTTGTTCTGTACCTCCTGGTTACCTGTTTGGCCCCAGCTTGCCCTTAATTTCAGTTCGTTAAACACAGGGATTTGCTTTAGAAAATCTTCCTGCGCGATGTTCCAGCCCAGTGCAAAAGAAGGGAAGTAACCATATTTGTTGTTGGCACCAAAACGGGTAGAACCATCGGCACGTACCGATGCTGTTAACATGTATTTATTATCATAGGCATAGTTTACCCTCGAGAAATACGACTGCAGCTCATTGATCTGCGCAAAACCTGATACCCCATTTTGTGTACCCGCATATCCCGGATTGTTCTCAGGCAGGATGCCTGTACTCTTAGGCGCTATGCCACTAAGACTGAAACCTGTTCCGCTTCTTTCGAATTTCTGGTAAGAAAAACCTGCAATCGCCTCGATTTTGTGTTTACCGGTAAGCAGGCTGTAGTTCAGGTAATGCTCCATCAAAGTACTCTTCGAATCGAGGTTGGTTTGTACATATCTTCCCGTCGGGTTCAGGTCTGTAATGTTGGGGAAGATAGTGGTGTTACGCTCACCTACAGAACGATCGAGACCTAAATTGAATTTATATTCCAGGCCTTTAACAATCCTGAAGGATACATCCATGTTGCCCAGTACTCTTAAAGTGCGGGTACGGTCGCGGTAAATATCCAGCAGATAAGCAGGGTTATAGTGCGCATTAGCGTTGAAGTTGGTAAAATTCCCGTTATTGTCGTAAACTGAACGGGTTGGGTTCGACATTAATGCCTGGATAATTAGCTGACCGTTAGATCCACCATCATCGCTGGTGGGCACACCATCGTCGCGGGTTTCGCTACCGGTTAGGTTGATCCCGATCTTTAAGCGTTTATCATCCAGAAAAGATTCGTTGGCGTTAATCCTGGCCGAGGTACGTTTAAACTCACTGTTCTTTACAATACCCTCCTGGTCCATTTGTGCCGCCGAAACATAATAGTTACCGGTATTGGTGGCTTTAGAGAAGGATACCGAGTTGTTTAACGTTTTGGCCTGGCGGTAGATTACATCCTGCCAGTCGGTATTGCCACCGTGATCGAAAGATTTGTCTTTGATTGCCGCACGATACTCATCTGCATTTAACAGGTCGAGTTTGTGTGCAACATTTGAAAGGCCCAGATAAGAATCGTAGGTAAAACTACCTGCGCCTGTTTTGCCCTTTTTAGTGGTTACAATTACCACACCATTCGATCCACGCGCACCGTAAATGGCTGCTGCAGAGGCATCTTTGAGTACAGTAATCGACTCGATATCGCTGGTATTCAGAAAGTTTAAAGGATTTTTAGCTTTTGATGATCCAAAACCCACGTTGGAGCCGCCCGGGCTTACATCGTCGTTGGTTAAAGGCACCCCATCAACCACGAAAAGCGGTGTACTGCCGCTACGGATAGAACCTGTACCGCGAATGGTTACATCCACACCGCCACCAGGTTCGCCACTGCTGGCCACCACCCTTACACCGGCGATTTTACCTTGTAACAGGTTATCGGCAGAAGTTACAATGCCCTGCCTGAAACTGGATGCATCAAGCTGGGTAACCGCTCCGGTTACATCTTTTTTAGCCTGTTTACCATAGCCCACCACCATTACCTCATCCATCATGGAAGCATCTGGATCGAGCTTGATGTTGATTACATCGGCATTAACCGCCACAATTTTGGTTTTGTAACCGATAAAGGAAACCTCAAGGGTTTTGCCCTTAACGTTGTTCAGTTTGAACGCACCCTTGGCATCGGTAGAAACAGCGTTAGTGGTGTTCTGTTCCTTTACAGTGGCACCGCTTAAAGGCAGGTCTGTTTCGTCGGTAATCCGCCCCGTAACAGTGCGACCGGTTTGCTGTGCGGAAACGGCAAATGACGCAGCCATCATCAGCATACACAGCACCACCTTCTGGAAAAGATGGCCTGGTAACCGGAATTTAATAGAATAAAGTCCTTGCATAATTAATAAATCGTAAGTGTTTGGTTTGGGATATTGTTATTTTTGAAATTGCACAAAGATGTTACTTTGATGTAAGGAGTATGGAGCAACAACATTATTAAATTGTTAAATCTGACAGGCAGATTTTAAGTAATAACAGCAAAATAAATGTGGCTTAAACGTTTATTAGAGATGAATTTTGAGAAGATTAGCTAATTTTTTGGCCAAATGAAAACCTGCCAAATTATATTTGATGCTATTCTGAACATGCAATAAATCGTCATTAGGGGCGTAGTCTTATCTAAATCCGTCATTTCAAGTGGAGTCTCTCCTCGTACCGTCATTTCGAGCGGAGTGCAACGAAGTCGAGAACCACGTAGTGCTCAGCGAAGCTAAATCTGTCTTGAGAATATTTCCGAGACAGATCTCTCCGCTACGGTCGAGATGACGATCCTTTTATTGGACTTCGTTTTTTCTGCCTAGTCTTACCTAATGCCGTCATTTCGAGCGGAGTCTCGCCTCGTACCCTCATTTCGAGCGGAGTGCAACGAAGTCGAGAACCACCTAGTGCTCAGCGAAGCTAAATCTGTCTTGAGAATATTTCCGAGACAGATCTCTCCGCTACGGTCGAGATGACGATCCTTTTATTGGACTTCGTTTTTTCTGCCTAGTCTTACCTAATGCCGTCATTTCGAGCGGAGTCTCGCCTCGTACCCTCATTTCGAGCGGAGTGCAACGAAGTCGAGAACCACCTAGTGCTCAGCGAAGCTAAATCTGTCTTGAGAATATTTCCGAGACAGATCTCTCCGCTACGGTCGAGATGACGATCCTTTTATTGAAGTTCTTTTTTCTGCGTAATCTTACCTCAATCCGTCATTTCGAGCGGAGTGCAACGCAGTCGAGAACCACGTAGTGCTCAGCGAAGCTAAATCTATATCTATGTGGTGTAAGATGTTACCATCTTACACTTATAAAATTATACAAATTGATTATCTTTTCCCCATGGCTTATCCTTGCCTCGGCTCGCCGCCGCCGAAGGGCTCTTTCTTTTTGACATCAAAAAGACCAGCGCAGCTAGCTTGAGTGCAATTAAAAACATAAAAAGCACATGAAAAAACAAAAAATGCCGGCTGAAAATTTTTCTTTGTAAACACGTAAGTTGGCTTAGTTGGTGGAGCCCGAAAAATTTGTTAGGCCGGAATTTAGGTGAACGGTGAGGTTGTGCTTTGGCCCTGCTGGGTGGCAACCCAAAACGGAATAACATCACATCGGCACAGATAACATCCAGTCTACACGACGTTCGGCAAGCAAAACTTACTCTTTCATTTCGTCTGCACGAGCCAGGTATTCGCTGGGCATGCAGCCATAGTGCTGTTTAAATGCCGTAGAAAAATAAGATGGCGAATTGAATCCGCACATATAGGTAATTTGCGCAATGGTGTAGCGCTTGCTCTGCATCAGTTCTACTGCTTTATTAAAACGAATACGCTTGATAAAATCGGTTGCTGATTCGCCGGTTATGGCCTTAAATTTTAAATAAAGATTAGAACGGCTCATGCCAATCGCCCTGCTAAACTTATCGACCGAAAATTCAGAATCAGCCAAATGTTCTTCTACAATGGCAATGGCCTGTTTTAAAAATTCTTCATCGAGGGTGTTAAAAGCAATATTTTCGGGCACCATTTCTTTCCGCGTAGAATAATATTCTTTTAAACGTTTACGCGAGCGGAGCAGGTTGGCTACTTTGGCGGCCAATAAACTGGTAGAAAAGGGTTTGGTTACATAATCGTCGGCACCCATTTCCAAACCTTTTATCTGCTGATCGGTTTCATTCCTGGCCGTTAACAGCATTACAGGGATATGCGAGGTATTGATGTTCTGCTTTACGCGTTTACAAAAATGCAGTCCATCGAGCTCGGGCATCATTACATCGCTGATAATGATATCATATTGTTCTATCTCGAGCATTTCCAAAGCCATCTGCCCGTTAAATGCAACAGCTATCTGATATAATTTGCTAAAATACTCCTGCAGGTAAGCTGTAATTTCTTCATTATCATCTACAATCAGTAACTTAATTGCTTTTGAATTTATATCCTCCGGCAGCGTTTCATCTTCTTCCCAAACAGCAATATCTTGTGTCGTTTCTGGCTGATCGGGCACAATAGACAATTCGTACATGCTATTCTCAGGGTTGATGTACTTGCGGTATGTTTCATCCGAAACGGGAATGCTAACAGTAAATACACTGCCCTGCCCTTTTGCACTTTCGGCTTTGATATTTCCATGGTGCAGCTCCACCAAACTTTTGGTAAAAGCCAAACCAACCCCCGAGCCAAGGTTCATTTCGCGGTTATTTACCTGGTAAAAACGATCGAATACTTTTGATAAATCCTCATCGCCAATGCCCATGCCTGTATCGTTTACCTTAATCAATATATGATCGTTCTGCCGGATTAATTCAATGCCAATTTTATGACCGGTTTCAGTGTATTTAAACGCATTAGACAGCAAATTGAACAAAATCTTCTCCATGGCATCTTTATCAAAATAGAAAGAAAGTTTGGCCTCGGTTGAATGAAAGGTATAACTGATGTTGTTCTTTTCGGAAAGCGGTCTGAATGATTCGTAAATCTCGTGTACAAAACTCACAATATCGCTTTTATCTACCTTGAGCTTCCTGGTACCCATTTCGGTTTTCCTGAATTCGAACAATTGATCTACCAGGTTATAAAGCCTTTTGGCGTTAATGAGCATCAGGTCGTATTTCTTTTTGAGCGCCTTATCAATCTGCGGCAGCTTTAACAGTTCTTCAAGCGGCGCCAGAATAAGGGTTAAAGGTGTTCTCAACTCATGCGATACATTGGTAAAAAAATCCATTTTCACCTGGTTGATGTCTCTTACGCGTTCTTTTTCTATGCGCTCCAGTTTTAACTGCTGTAAGGCTTTAATACGCTCGGCAATAATTTTATATCCCAGGTATGAAGCAATGCCAATTATAGCAAATAACAAAAGGTAGAACCATAACGTACGGTACCATGGTGGCAGGATCGCTATTTTTAACTGTTTAACCGGGCTTACTTCGCCATTTGGACCGAGTGCTTTGATTAGAAAGGTATATTTTCCGGGCGGAAGGTTATTATAGCTCACCCTCATTTCGCTGGTTTTCTGCCAGATATTATCAATCCCTTCCAGTTTATAATAATATTGGGTACGGTTTGCAGAGATATAATTAAAGGTATTGAACAGGATGCTAAACTGCTTAAATTCTGTACCAAGTTCAAGCTTTCCGGCCTGATCGATATAACCATTCAGGATACCGGTTCCATCGCCGGCCGCCACTGTTTTGTTAAAAACCTCCAAACCTGTAAATGTAAGGTTTAGGCTAAGCGGTTGCTGGTTAACCATTGAGGGATAAAAATAAGAGATACCCTTTATGCCGCCAAAAAGCAACATTCCATCTTTGGCTTTGTAAAAAGAATATTCGTTAAACTGGTTATTCTGCAGTCCGTCGCTTTCATCAAAGGTTTGTTTCAGGCCTTTATCAACATTAAACTTAACCAGGCCGCTATTGGTCGAAATCCATAAATTTCCGTCATCATCGGGCTGGATGCCGTAAACGGTTCCTTTAACAAAATCTTTTCTTGATTTGAAACTGATAAAAGCCTGCTGGGTTTCATCGTAAAGGCTCATTCCCTCCCGGGTACCCATCCAGATGCGGTGTTTTTTATCCTCCGTGATACAAGTTACAATGTCTTCGCTTTCTTTCCCGTTTACCGTTGTACCAAAAAGCATGTTATCGGGGTAGAAAAGAGTAACACCATTGGTGGTTCCGATCCAGATGCGGTGCTGACTGTCTTCAAAAAGGAAAGTAATATCATCAGAAGTAAGCCTTTTACCTGCTTTATCGAGGTGGATGTGTGTAAAAGTTTGTGTTTCGGGATGGAACTGATCTAAACCGGTGCGCGTACCTATCCAAATACGGCCCTTGTAATCTTTAACAATGCTGTATACCAGATCGCCGGCAATACTGTTGGGGTTATTGTCATCGTGGCGATAGCGTTTTACAGTACCAGTATTGGGATTGAGCACGTTTAAACCACCGTTGTGTGTACCAATCAGCACATTGCCCTGTGCATCAAATTCGATGGCTTTAACATTGTTAGAACCCAGGCTGTTTGCATTATTTTCCTGGTTGGAATAATAGCTAACGGTATTGTTGTTTCTGTTCCAGTAATTGAGGCCTTTATCGTTGGTACCAATCCAAAAGTTACCTTTGGCATCCTGTTTAATAATACCGATCACCTCATCGTTTAGAGAGGTTCGGCCGGTATTCTGGCTCAAAAGGTTAAATTTGATATCATCTTTATGGTAATAATTTACCCCTCCGTAATAAGTACCCAGCCAGATTGCTTTTTGCCTGTCCTGAAAAAAACAGCGCACCGAATTCTGGCTGATGGTATAAGGCTGCGAAACCTGGTGGTAATAATTATCGAAACTAAGTTTGCTTAAATCGAGCACAGAAAGTCCTTTAAAAGTGCCAATCCACATATTACCATCCACATCTTTACCGATGCACCTTACATTGTTATCGGAAAGGCTGTTTTTGCCGGGCTGATGAATAAAAAAGGTAGTATTTGCTGTTGGCGTGTTGTATTTAATCAGTCCGTTACCTTCGGTTGCCACCCAAAGGTTTTTTCCATCGATATACACATCGTTTACGGCCGGTTTATCAACACCGAGGTTTAATTTGGTGAGGTAATGACCTTGCGGGTTAAATTTAAAAAGCCCAACTTCGGTACCAATTAGTATATCTTTATTCCAAGAGCTGATATACGATATCTTTTTAATGCCATGTTCGAGTGCATTAACATTAACCTGTTTAAATTCGGCTGTTCCCGTAGCTAATTTAAAAACACTCCCGGCAATTGTAGTAGCCCAGATATTGTGCTGTGCATCTTCGGTAATAGATGAAACATACCACTCGCCCAAACTCCGCGGAAGTTTATAATTTACAAAATTATCAGCAGCATAGCTGTAACGGCTGATGCCCTGGTTTCCACCGATCCACAAAGTGCCTTTATGATCGATAAACAGGTTACGGATATAATGCGATTGTAAGGCATTTTGATCCCCTTCAACCGGGCGGTAAATTTTGAAACCTTTGCTATCGTAACGGTTTAAACCATCCTGCGTGGCCATCCAGATAAAACCAACGCTATCCTGTCTGATCGAGAAAACCGTACTTTGCGACAAACCTTTATCAACCGAAATGTTTCGAAAATAACGCTCCTGCAACTGTGCATGTGCGTTGCAGAAAGCAAAAAGCAGGCCCATACCGATTAGAAAAGCAGTTAGCCAGCGCTGGGCAGTGGCTGTATCGGATGTTTTAAGGGTTTTGCTTTGAAACATGGTTTCTCAAATTTAGTAATTCTTATCGTCATCTCGAGCGGAGTGCAACGTAGTCGAGAGATCTATCGAGGCAGATCTCTCCCTACCCGAGGCAGGCGGGCATTCAGCGTTGCTCCAGTCGAGATGACGTTTTGGATAAAACTCTACTTATCATAAAGCGCTACATCAGGCAGTTGATCGAGCACTTCCTGTTTATCAGGTTTTGTTCCTTTCATTTCGAGTAAAAGAGAACTACCCGTTTGCTCGGGTTTGTACAATTTACCATTAAAAATGATCGGTAAATCGCCGTAATTAAACAACGCTTTTGCCTGTTTACCAAATACCTGTAGCGATGCTTTTTTATTGCCATCCAGCTGTGCCCTGATATCCCAATCGCCAAGCTGTAAATGGTATATGCCATTTGTGGCTGATAAAGTTTTAATGATTTCGGTTTTGCCATCTTTTACCTGGATGAGGGTTAAAAACTTAAACTTTTGTGCAGGTACCGAAGTAATGCCCGCATGCCATTGATCTACAAAATCTTTAATTTTTCCTTCGTCGTTGGTTACCTTATTCCAGTTTACCGCAGCCTCATAAAATTTGTTGTGCACGTTTAAGTTTAAAGCACTATTGGCAAATACTGCAGCATTTACATTACCAAGATCAGTTTTTAAGGCAAAATGTTGTTCATTTGGTTTATCCGTTGCCTGCGCTTCGATGGTGTAATACGGCGCATGAAATTGTGTGGTCCATTTTACAGGTTTATTGGCTTCCAATTCATCGTATAATAAAATATAACCCCCTTCTAATTGAAGCATGTGCCTGCGGTACAGGGTTACACCACTTTCGCCATAACCATTGGCTTTGTTGGGCACTAAATTAATCTGCTTAAACCGGTCGAGCCAAAACTCACTCTTAATTTCGCCGTAGGCATTACTGGCATCGCCCAAAGCGTATTGAATATGCTGACCAGAAATCGCCCTGGCGATCCAGCCATAACCTTCTTCACCAATTTTCTGGTTCAAACTATCAGCCAAAATGGTATTATAAGCTTTCGAACTACGGTAGTACAATAAATTATGTTTATCGCTGAAATTGCTGTAATAACCACTGCCACCAAACAACACCTTACCTTTATAATTAATGGTAAAGGCATTTTGTGAGGCATGCCCATGGCCGGAGGAACCAAACGGACTGCTAAACAAATAGCTGCTCAGGGTTTTATCGGCATTCGCCAGGTCATCGTGCATGGCCACTACGCCAACATCGGCAAAATTTCGACTCCTGGGCAGGTTTTCGGGCGACAAAACAGGCAGTTTCCGATCGGGTTTATAATTTAATAAACGAAAAAGCAGGAAATCGTCGGTTCCATGAAAGTAGTCGGGATGAGAACTTTTGATCTGACTTACATACCAATTAAGATAAGGATTATCCATTCGGTAAGTAAGCGCATCGGCAAACCAGGCTTCGCCTTTTACTACCGTTGGAATGTTCTCCCACATATCGCCAATGGCTGTAGAGGCTGCATTATTGGGATGGGTGTACAAGAGGTAATAAGGTAAATTCTGCATCCATGGTAGTTTAAAATAATCTACACCACTAAAATCGCCGAACATCTGCGAAAGGTAAATAATCGATTTAAAATTAACCCTGAAATAACCGTTCCCTTCGTGCCAGCCACCATCGGTTGTGCCCAGAACAGGGAAGCGTGCCGACCATACCTCGTACATATAAGTTAACCATTCTTTGGCCTCAGGCACTTCGTTCACCACTGCCACAGTGGCAATAGCCAGGTTCCGCAAAGTAATCTGCCACACGTGGTTATCGCTAACGTGCAGTTCGAAACGGTTGGGCAAATGATCGTAAACACGTTTAGCCCTGATGGTGATGATGTTTTTAAAGAGTGCTTTCTCCTGTGGATCGAGAAAACTGTAACCGGCATCATAAAACCAGCCCAAAGCTTCCAAAACGGCTCCACTTGTAAAATCATCACCTGTAGCCAGTCCGTTGGGATCCATTCTGGCAATATTCAATGCCCTGCGTTTGGCATCGAGGATAAAACGTTCGTCTTTAGTAAGCTGATAAGCAATGCACAGGTTACGTACAGGCGTGCCCACAGCATCGCCAAAACCATGGTACATGCGCTCGATGATGATCTTTTTTTCGTGGTCGTTTTTACCCGTGGTATCGATAATCCGCTGAGGTTTTTCGGTTGGCAAAGGTTCTTTCATCAGTTTTTCGGCAAAAACGACAAACTTTTTAGCCTCGGGATTCTGCAGGTTATTGCGGTAAAAATCCTCCCCGATTCTGGTCATATCCCATAACAAAGGATGCGCCCCCTGATTGCGTTTTAATACCTCGCTTACCGGAGGAGAAACTTTTTCGTTTGCATATTTCGCATCCACTACAAAATTATACACCGGCGACCACAACCAATTGTTATTTCCCTTTAGGGCATAAGCATATTTCCAAAACCATTTACCGGGTTTAAGGGCCTTGTGTAGCGGATAAACCGCCCATCGTTGTACATCACTTGCTATTAAGTCGCTTTTAAAATTTTGATCGCTGGCCAAAATCACCTTATAGCGCACATTGCCAATATTCGGATCTTCGGGCACCTCGCTGCCGCTTTCCATGGGTTTAACCATAATTTTTCCGTTGGTACCGGGCCAAAGCAAAGCCGGGGCATTGGTGGGTACAGTAATACCATTGGCCGGATAAGGCCACTCGCGCACCCGTGCATGCAGTTTTTCGGCCGTTAATTTGATAACTGCAGGTTGCTGTTGGGCAACAACGGTTAGTGAGAGTAGTGTTAAGATCGGGATAATTATTTTCTTCATTGTTTGTGGTTCAATTTTTTCTTTTTATTTGGGCGTGCCCCTGCGGGTCGGGCTATTCGCTACAAGTCCTCTCCCGATGAAGAATCGGGATGCGGGCTTTTCGCTGCTATCCCTCACGCGGAACCAATGCTTTAGAGCAGATGCTTGCCAGGATACGTCATCTCGACTGAAACGCAGTGGAATGGAGAGATCTATCTCGAGACAGATTTCTCGACTGCGTTGCACTCCGCTCGAAATGACGACCGTAGGAAGGGATACCTACAACCCTGCCTTAAACTTATCCCCATTTGTTTTGCACCATTGTTTTAAATAAGTCCTCATTGCTATTAGTTTCTTTTTGTATTTATGATCTACCGCAAGGTTATTCATCTCGCCCGGATCTTTTGTTAAATCGAATAATTGTTCTTTAATATCACCTTTGTTGTATACAATATATTTAAAATCTTTCGTGATCACCGCACGACCACTGATACCCAAAAGTTCTTCATTATCGGCAAAATCGGTTTCGATTACCAGGGTATCGCGCAGGTTTTGCTGTGGATGATCGAGTCTTTTGCCTATGTCTATTCCTTTTAAATATTTAGGTTTTGGTATGCCTGCTAAACCGCAAATGGTAGGGATAATATCAGTTCCGTTGCAAACCAGCATATCATCTGTACGGGGTTTCCACTCACCCAGTTTTGCAATGATAAAGGGTACTTTCGAAGCCTCTTCGTATAAAATCTGTTTCTGGTTCCAGCTGTGGCCTGCATAACCATCGCCATGATCGGCTGTAAAAACAATGATGGTATTTTTTTCTACGCCATACTTTTTTAACGAAGCCAGTACCATCCCGATATATCCATCTACTTTTTCTACCAGGCGGTTATAGGCCCAGCGGTATTGCCGCCACTCACCGGCATTCCAGTTTACGCTGGGGTAAGTACGTGCACTTACTTTCTGTTGCTCGCGGACGATCTGCGGCTCATTCGCCGGAATTTTCCAGTTGGCAGGCAATGGCGGACATTGATCTGCAGGAGGTGTATCTTCCAGAAGATCCATTTTTAAGGTTTCGCCCCTGGCCCATTCACAGATATCGTGCGGATTTAAAAAAGAAGCCACCAGTAAAAAAGGTTTCTCTTTGTTTTCTTTAATAAAACGGGCACAATAAGCAGGTGTACCTGCATCGTTATAATCGAGGAAATTGGTATTCTGGATATATTCAAAGCCATGCTGACTAATCTTCGCAGTCGGCACGGGCAAATGCCATTTACCTACATAACCTGTTTGATAACCTCCGTTTTTAAAAATCTTGCCCATCATCAGCAAACTATCAGGCCACTGGCCGTCTTTTTCGGGTGCATTACCCACAAAACCAGTTTCAAAAGGCATTTTACCACTAAAAATAGCTGATCGTGATGGTGTACATAAGGGCTGTGCACAGTAGGCTTTGGTAAAACGAATACCATTTTGTGCCAGTTTATCCATCGCAGGGGTATGCAGGTCTTTATTACCTGCAATACTCATTGCCTCTGCCGTTTGCTGATCGGTCATAATAATCAGAATGTTGGGTTTCTGATTACTTTGTGCAAAACCATTTAACAACAGCGCATTAAAGGCGAACAACAGGAAGATCCGTATTTTTCTCATTCACTAAATTTAATTAATATCCGGGGTTTTGAACCAGTTTTGGGTTATAATCCCTTTCGCGTTGCGGAATTGGATAAAGTTCATTTTTACCGTCTTTAAAATTGGTTCCGGCGATGTAGGGATAATTGGCGCGGTAAGTTTTAAGTGCGGCTTCGGTTGCACGCAGCGTTGAGCCTAAAATGTTCCAACGCATTAAATCGTACTTCCTTAATCCTTCAAAACATAGCTCTAAGGCACGCTCGTTTTTAACTGCCGTAAAGAAATCTGCTTTATTTAAACCTGCGGGGATCTGTGTATCTGTAATTTCGGCTGTTGCGGTAGCTCCCGTACCTGCCCCACCGGTAATGGTAATGGTTGGTGCAGAGGTATAACCGCTGCCAAAATTGGTTACTTTAATGCCTACCACCGCACCTGCAGTAACTGCTCCTGTTGCAAGGTTTGTTGTAGCACTGATTATGGCAGTAGCTGTAGCTCCCGTTCCTCCGCCACCAGTAATGGTTACCGTTGGCGGCGTGGTGTAACCAGTGCCTTGTGCACCTAATTTAATATTGATGATTTTTTTGCCAAAAACATCTGCCGGAAATGCCCTTTTCCTCACCAGGTTAATGGCATTGTAAGCTTCGGCGTTCGGACCTTCATTCAGTTCGTTTTCTGCTTCAGCACGCATCAGCAATACATCTGCATAACGCAGTACCACATAATTGATATCGGTATTATTCAAATCTTTAGGTGGCAATGCCTGGTATTCCCTACGCCATTTCCCTGGCGAAAAGTTATTATCTGCTGCTGCCGCGTACTCCAAAAACTGTCCTGTAGCATTAATCTGGTAGGTAGCTACTGAAACATCCCTGCGTAAATCGCCCGAGGTATACATGTTCCTGAATAAAGGCGTGGTTTTTACGTAAGAATTGGTACGTCCATAGGTGCTGATGGCTGCTGATAAAGGTGCGTTCCACTGCCCGATTACACTCGAATTTGGTGTGCCTCCGCTAAGGTTGTAAAAAGCCACTTCGAACATACTTTCAAAAGGATCGATCTTTAACTGGCACTGGTTTCTGAAAAACTGTTCGAAACTCGGGTTTAGCGAATACAGACCGGCATCCATAATGTCTTTGGTCTGCTTTTGTGCAATGGCATAATAATCCTTATAATTGGCAGGCCTTTCCATTTGTCCGTTCTGTTGCAAGGCATAACCACCGGCAAACAAAGCCACACGGGCCAGCATACCTTTTGCCCCCATTTTACTGATGCGTTCATCAGCGGTTTTTCCATCCGGCAATAAATCGATCGCCTCGGTCATATCTTTAATCACCTGCGTATAAATTTCGGCTGTTGTGTTTTTTGGCAGACGTAACTCATCACCATCTTTTGTTGGGGTGAGTTTTAAAGGCACTCCACCAAATAAGCGTACCAGTTCGGCATAATAAAAACCCCTGAGGAACTTGGCCTCGCCTAAATACCTGTTTAAAGTTTTACGCTGGGTATTATCATTATAAAGCGTCATCTGCGGGATTCGCTCAATCACGAGGTTTGCCCTGTTTACCCCTTCATAATAAGTTTGCCAGGTTGATTGCATATAAACAGCCTCGGCCGTAATTACATAGTGGGCAATACCACGAAAATCGGTGGTAAGCAGATCCCTCACCTGCGCAATGTCGTTATCGTTTTCGTACAAAATGGAAGAATAAAAGCCCAGCGTATTGCCATTGCTCATGCTCTCGTAAACGCCCAGAGTAGCCAGATTGGCCTCATCAGTGGTATTGAAGAACTTATCGGCATCGAAAACAGATTTAGGTTCTTCGGTAAGTGTTTTTTTGCAGGCTGTAAAACCGATCAGCATCACTACTACGGTTAAACATTTAAATAAACCTGTTGTATGGTATGTTAATTTCGTTTTCATAATCAGATTTCGTTACAATGAAACATTTAAACCGGCCACAAAATACCTGCTGCGCGGATAACCGCCAAAATCGACCCCTGGTGTTAAACCGCCGGTTTTGCTGGTACTCACTTCCGGATCGTAGCCCGAATATTGATCAAATACCTGCAGGTTATAACCGGTAACATATACCCTAACATTGCTCAGCTTTAGTTTCGAGATCCAATTTTTAGGCAGGGTATATCCCAAACTCACGTTGTTGATGCGCAGGAATGATCCATCCTCTACCATTTGGTCAAAAAGCCTTGGCGTGGTACCATAACCGTCGAACCGGGGAATGGTGCGCCCTTTGTTGGCTTCGGCCATGGCATTAGGCGTGGTGAGTGCATTTCCACTACCGTCGATGGTCGTCCAGCGGTCTTTGAAATAGCCTAAAGTATTAACATTTGCACTTACATTGGTGCTCATCTGCAACCTATTGGCATTATATACATCTCCTCCGGTTGCCCAGTTGATAAACACACTTAAATCGAAGCCCTTGTAAGAGAAAGTATTGTTAAAACCGCCTATAAAATTCGGGATTCCGTTTCCGATTACGGTTCTGTCTGACGGATTGATTACACCATCACCATTTAAATCAACCAGCTTTAAAAAACCCGGCTGGGCGGCATAATTCACATCCGCAGGGATGCCCGGTTTTAAGGTATAAGTGTTATTTGTAGGGTTGTAATTAAAATCGCTTACCTGGTAAACTCCGTTTGACCGGTAACCGTACATCTGGCCCAGCGCGCTGCCTACCTGCACCAGGTAATCGGTTTGGGAGGTCCAGCTGTTGCTCAACCTAAAATCTTCGCCATTGCTTAACGCCAAAACCTTGTTTTTATTTACCGACATGGTAAGGGTACTGTTCCACAAAAAACTGCTGGTTTTAACATTTACGGTGTTTAAAGTAAGTTCCAATCCTTTATTAGAGGTGGCACCAACATTTAAAAACTGGCTGGCAAAACCGCTGGTGTACGGAATCTGGGTGTTTAACAACAGGTCTTTAGTGCGGTTATCGTAAGCCTCGATGGTTAATGCTATGCGCTGTTTAAAGAAACCCAGGTCTAAACCGATATTGAACGATTTGGTGGTTTCCCATTTCAGGTCCTTATTTTCGATGTTATTCGGATAAACCGTGATGTTGTTGGTATTGTTAAGGGGATAATTTCCGGTACCGAGCTGACTCAGCATTAAATAATTTGGAATACGGTTATTGCCCGAAGTACCATAACTCAAACGTAATTTAGCGTCGGACAGGAATTTAACATTTTTTAAAAAAGGTTCATTAATGGCCCTCCATGCAAATGCTGCTGAAGGGAAATAACCCCATTTGTTATTATCTCCAAATTTAGAAGAACCATCGGCCCTTACCGTGGCGTTAAAAAGATATTTATCCTTATAGGCATAACTTACCCTCGAGAAGAAAGAAAGCATACTTTCTGCCTCTACAAGAGATGTTGGAACGCCTGGTGTAGTACCCAGAGAAATATTATCTAAACCCAGGTTTACGCCCGGAAATTTACTGTTACTCGCACTAAAAGCTTCCCTATCAGTGTAAAGCTGCTCCTGACCTAATAAAACCGATACTTTATGGCTTTTGTTAAAAGTATTATCGTAAGTAATGGTGTTGCTGTAGTTCCAGCCGGTAATATCGGTTTGGGTTAAGGAACCGAATGCGCCACCACTTCTTTTGGCCAGTACCGAACGCGAATCGCTAAATAGTTTATCTTTTGTACCCGATATTTTTCCCGAAACCAATCCACGGTAAGTAAAGTGATCGGCAAAGTTATAATCAATGGCCGTATTGAGGTTTAAGGTACGGTTGAGTGATTCTTTCTGGGTAGATTCGGCACTGGTTTTAGGGTTTTGCAGCGGAATCTGGTTTACATCAACCGTTGGGTCGTTATCAAGCGTGGCAAAATCTTCATCGCTTAAACCTATACCTCCTGTAGGCCTGTACTGAAAAAAGCTGATCAGGGTGTTGAAACGGTCGCTGCCATCGCGCGTACCAAAACCTGTTGTTTTCTGGTCGCTATAGTTTACAATGGCACTTAATTTTATCTTTTTGTTGATATTGTGCAAAAGGCTCAGTTTCGCCACGTTTTTGTTCGATGCGCCGGGTTGTACAATGCCCTGATCTTTATTATTCGAATAAAAAAGATTAAAACGGGTTTCTCCCTGTCCGCCGGCAATGCTGAATTTGTTGTACTGGGTATTTACCCAATCGCCGAACATTATTTTCTGCCAGTTATTGCCCGGTCTGTTATCATAGTTGGCATGGTAATCGGCAAATTTGCCAAAAGTATTTTCTACGCCAGCCAAAAGTGTAGGGCTGTTTAAAAATCTTTCGTAAACAAGTACTTTAAAATCGTAGGCATCAAGTACAGGGATATATTTATTGGCCTTTTTGGCTCCATAATACATATCGTAACTGATGGTGAGTTTGCCGGGTTTTAACTGTTTGGTAGTCACCAGAATCACCCCGTTGGCCCCTCTGGCACCATAAATGGCCGTTGCAGAAGCATCTTTTAATACATCAACGCTTTCTACATCATTTGGATCCAGAAAGTTAAGTCCGTCGGTTTGCGGTACCCCGTCGATTACATAAAGTGGTTCATTGCTTTGTGTAATAGAACCACCCCCACGCAGGGTAATGGCCGGACTTCCGCCCGGAGAGCCATCATCGGCGGCAACCTGCAAACCTGCCACACGGCCAACCAATGCAGAAGCCACATTTTGCACAGGGCTTTTAGCCAGCTCATCGCCTTTTACTGATGAAATAGAACCTGTTAAATCGCTGCGTTTTTGGGTTCCGTAACCAACAACCACCACTTCATTGAGGTTGTTTTCGTCGTCTACCAGTTTCACATCGATATTTGTCTTGTTTTTAACCAGCATTTCTACCGATTTAGACCCGAGGTACGAAAACACCAGAGTAGCGTTAGCTTTAACCTTGATCTGGTAAGTACCATTATTGGCGGATACCACTTTATTATTGGTTCCTTTTTCGGATACGGTTGTACCGGGCATAGGTTGATTGCTTCCATCCTTCACCACACCGCTTACTGTAATCACCTCCTGTGCATAAATTGCCTGGAAAGAAACCAACAATAAAAATATAAGTATAATACGTTTCATTTTGAATGATTATTTAAGTTGAAATGCAGCCTTGATAAACAAATTAGCAGCGGTTTTTACCGTTGCCGTTAAAAGGTATTCGTCGAAAGCTTCCGAAGCCGGACCAACAGTTAAGTTTGTATTTCCATTGATGCCGATCAGCTCTATACCGGCTTGTATGGTTTTTGTTTCCCTGTTTAAAAGGCCTGTATCAATATCGTAAACGGGGTTTAAGGTACCAATCATTGAGTCGTTACCGGTAATAGGCAACAAATCGGTTCCATCGGCATCATTCCTGCGGATACTTACCCATGGGCGCATGTATTTTAAAGTTGCAATCTGTAATTTATTGACCATTTGCCGCAGCTGGGCCGAATGACGGGCTTCTATAGTTTGTACGCGTGCTACCAAGGCCAAAGCTGAAGTGCCCATTAGCGAAATCAATTGTCCTTTATAAGCCCTTTCGCCTAAATCTTCGAGTACCACAGCGGTACGCAGAAAGGTACCGTAATTGGTGGTTACATTGGCATTTACCTTTGTATAATCAAAATTGGCATAAGGCATGGCTGCCCGTGGCACTCCCCCCAGATCGGTAATGGTTTTAATCAGTACGTTGATGTGCGCCTGTTCCTGATCGCGGAGGGTGTTAATAATGGGCCTGTCGGCAACCGGAATTAAATTCGGAGTGGTGGTAATTACATTATTATAAAACTGGAACTGCATATAACCCAGGGTCAAAAGCAGGTTAAGCGAATCAACCGTTGCACCATTAGCTGTGGTTTGGCTATATGCTTTTTGGAAAACGCCACTCAATGTTAAGGGCAGCGCAGCCAGGGATATTTTTTTGCCCAGGCCTAAAAAGTTTTTTAAAGCTGCGCGTCGTGGGCTCAATCTTTCGTAAACCGCGCCATCAACTTTTTCTATCTCGTTAAGGATATTTAAAACATTCATATTATGGCGGTTTAAAGATTAATAATATTGAGTTTGGTTTTGATGTATTTTAAGGCCTGCTCTAAAACTTTGCCGGCAGCCAGATTAACATCGAGCGCATTGGTTGCATCGGCACCTAATGCAGCGAGTTCGTTCAGGTCTGAAAAACCAATCGCATCTACCTGGCTGCGCACGTAAGCTGCGTGGCGTGCCTCTACGGTGGCTACCTGACTTAAAAGTATCAGGTTATAATCGTTTTTACACCTTACTATGGCATCATTATAAGCTGCCACGCCTAAATCTTCAAAGGTTTTTGCCGTAGTAAACACGGAAACGGCATCTGCAAAGTTAACTCCTGAGAAATCAAAGGTTAAAGTACCGATAGCAGCCGTAGATAATATCCTTTTAAAAAATTCGCGGTGGGCAATTTCGTGCAATTTGATATCATTAAAGAACAATGCCTGTGTTGGCGTAAAGGTGGCAGGTAAACTTTCGGCAGCTTTTGTATAAAATGCAGCTTCGAGTTGCTCGAGGGCATAAATATAATTTAACAGTCCTACATCGTCCTTAAAATCGATCGTATCATCGCTATTTACATAAGGCGCTACAATTTCATCTGTCTTTTCTTTTTTACAGCCTATTGTTCCCACCGCCAATGCAGATACCCCTGCAAACTGCAAAAACTGCCTTCGCTTTAAGTTAACCGAAAAAGAATCTTTTTCAATCAGGCTTTCAGAATTACTTTCAATCATTTTGGTTAGTTGATTTATAATGTTCGGTTTGTCCCGTTATCGATACCGGCCTGGTTACAACCAGTATCCATTAATATTATATCGCCAGATGGATTTAAACCTTTTCAGATCTGGTAAGTCTTAAAGGTCTTTTAGGAAATCATCTGAGATTTATTTACTCATCAATTTCCCTTCATCTAACAGTAACGAATTTAGTATTAGGGATGTAAACAGGGTTTCAAATTTGTTTAAAATACTATCAAATTTGAACAAACATGCCAAAATAGGCTGATTTTGAATAGATTTATACTGATTTTGGTTCAAAATCAAGTTGAAAATTAAAGATGGGTGTTAAAGAGAATAAATCATTTTGCATTTTCCTGTAAGCAATATCCTACATTATCCAATACAAAAAGAAGGATATTCTAATTTAGAATATCCTTCTTGTATTAAATTTATCGTACTACCATAATGGATCTAAATGTCGATTAAATCCCGGATAAAATCTTCGAAGCTAATATTATAGGCCTGAATCAAAAGATAAACGTGCAGAAAACTTGGAGAACCAATATCATTTTCCCATTTAATGTAGGTGGGCCTGCTGATTGACAATAAATCTGCAACCTCTTGTTGCGTTAATCCTTTTTTTAGCCTGAATTCTTTTAAAGTTTTCCCTAATCTTTTATTCATATAAGTTATGGTTATAAAATATTTCGGGACTGTGCCAAATATATAACAAATAGGCTTGATGTAAAAAATTATATCAGTAATGTAAAGAAATATATCACTTTTGATGTTGTCGTCAGTAATTTACAAAGCGGCAAAAAGTCGCCATTTCAAGATCGGCACAGATTAAGCTTTAGGTAAGATGGCAACAGAAAAATCAACAATAAAGATTTCCGTAGGTTTTTACAAGGAAGGATACAAGCCTTTCAGTTATGCCTTATTTGTTGTTGTTTTTATAGGCAGGCATGCTTTCGCTGCGCTCAGGTTTGTTACTTTTGGGCTAAGCCAAAAGTAAGAGCCTCTAATAAAGTTGCTCACTTAATACAATAGAACTACCTACTGCGAGTTCAGAATTATCTACTGCGAGTTCAGAACTGTCTACTGCGACTTCAGAACTATCTACTGCGACTTCAGAACTATTTACTGCGAGTTCAGAACTATCCACTGCGAGTTCAGAACTATCTACTGCGACTTCAGAACTATCTACTGCGACTTCAGAACTGTCTACTGCGAGTTCAGAACTGTCTACTGCGACTTCAGAACTATTTACTGCGAGTTCAGAACCGTCTACTGCGAGTTCAGAACTATTTACTGCGACTTCAGAACTATCTACTGCAAGTTCAGAACTGTCACCCGCACGACTAGAACTATCACCCGCACGACTAGAACTATTTACTGCACGCTCAGAACTATCACCCGCACGCTCAGAACTATCACCCGCACGCTCAGAACCATCACTCGCACGCTCAGAACTAACACCCGCACGCTCAGAACTATCACGCGCACGCTTAGAACTAACACCTGCACGCTCAGAACCATCACCCGCACGCTCAGAACCATCACCCGCAATTTTACAACTGCCTACTGCACACATCAAAATAAAGATCTTTCGCTAGGATGAAAACCGGTACAGGTTACACTTCTCAACTCCGTTGCACCGTTAGCTATTAAACTGCACGAGAAAGAAACACGTTAGGCAACTATAGCTTAGATGCGCTCAGGTGACTCAGGTGGTAAGATAAAGGCATACTGCATAATAAACTGGCTATATAAACAGTACAATTTCTATTGGAACCATATAAGACATTGAAGTTTCATATAAGCTCAATGCGCTTACATGACCTTTTATTCCTTATATGGTTAAATCTAAAAAACAATTAACCTGTGGGATGGCAGCTATCGGACAGCATGAGAAAGAAAGACTCTATACAACTATAACCGAGATGCGCTCAGGTGACTTAGGTGGTAAAATAAAGGCATACTACATAATAAATTGGCTATATAAACAGTACAATTTCTCTTGGAACCATATAAGACATTGAAGTTTCATATAAGCTCAATGCGCTTAGATGACCTTATATTCCTTATCTGGTTAAATCTAAAAAACAATTAAACCTGTGGGGTGGTAGCTATCAAACAGCACGAGAAAGAAGACGCTATGCGACTATAACCGAGATGCGCTCAGGCGACTCAGGTGGTAAGATAAAGGCATACTGCATGATAAATTGGCTATATAAACAGTACAATTTCTCTTGAAACCATATAAGACATTGAAGTTTCATATAAGCTCAATGCGCTTACACGACCTTATATGCCTTATTTGGTTAAATCAAAAAAACAATTAAACCTGTGGGGTGGTAGCTATCAAACAGCACGAGAAAGAAAGACGCTATACAACTATAGCTGAGATGCGCTCAGGTGACTCAGGTGGTAAGATAAAGGCATACTGCATGATAAATTGGCTATATAAACAGTACGATTTCTCTTGGAACCATATAAGACATTGAAGTTTCATATAAGCTCAATGCGCTTACACGACCTTATATGCCTTATTTGGTTAAATCAAAAAAACAATTAAACCTGTGGGGTGGTAGCTATCAAACAGCACGAGAAAGAAAGACGCTATACAACTATAGCTGAGATGCGCTCAGGTGACTCAGGTGGTAAGATAAAGGCATACTGCATGATAAATTGGCTATATAAACAGTACGATTTCTCTTGGAACCATATAAGACATTGAAGTTTCATATAAGCTCAATGCGCTTACATGACCTTATATGTCTTATTTGGTTAAAAAAAATTAAACCTGTCGGATGGTAACATCCGACGGGTCCGCTCAAAATGACCGTAGCTTTAGAGCGTTAAATGTAAGTTTCGGCCGGTGAGGCCGCCGACCGATAAGATCTTTGATCAAACTATTTCACCGCGTAATCAAAAGCTTTAAATTTCTGGAAAACATTAGCAGCACAGCCCAATAAACCGGCTTTGTTACCAAGTTTAGCTGCAGCTATCAATTGGGTGGTTGACGCAATAGGAACGGCCAGGGTTTTGATCCTACGCTCAATCTCTCTCACATAAAAAGCACCTGATTCGCTGATACCGCCACCGATTACAACTTTTTGCGGACTAAAAACATTAATAAAACTGATGATGCCTGCAGCCAAATAATCAAAATGTTGCTCCATTGCTTCTACTGCATAATCTTCGCGGGCCAGGTATCTTTCTACCATATATTTCCCGTCTATTTCTTCGGGCGGGTTTGGATGGATGGTTTTATAATGGTTAATCAGTGCGGTTACCGAAGCGTAAGTTTCTAAACATCCTTTACCACCACAGGCACAGGCAGCCCCGTTATGCTGTACAATAATGTGCCCCAACTCTGCACCACGGTTTCTGAAACCACCGTATAGTTTGTTATCAATCATTACCGCACCACCAATTCCGGTACCAACGGTAAGAAACACTACATCGCTGCAATCTTTCGCAGCTCCGTAAGTCATTTCGCCAAGCCCCATTAAATTGGCATCATTATCCATTACAATGTTATGGCGGGTTACCTCCTGCAGGATTTCGCCCAGGGCCAATTGCTTAAAACCCGGAAGGTTATCGGCACCAGCAATAATTTTGTTGTTATAAATAATACCCGGAAAACCAATGCCGACGCCAAGAATAGGGTTTTTAAACTTTTTAGCAGAGCTTTGTATAGCTTCTACAATAAGCGCGATGATGGCACCCTGCGTTTTCGCATTTTTTAAAGAAATGATCGTTGAGTATAAAATTTCACCATCGCGGTTTACTACACCACATTTTAGCGATGAGCCGCCAACATCAATGCCAATGGCATACGATTCTTCTGTGTTCATATTATTTAAGAAATCCATTTATTGGAATTAGTTTAAGGTTTTGCTGTTTGTTGTATACTGATGCATTTATCCGTCGATTGTTTTCCTCTTTTCGGATAGAATTATTTACCGTTTAATATCTGTTCTCCATCAGAACCACTAAAATAGCCTGTATCTGCATGCTCAAGATTAGGTTTCAGACCAAAATCTTTCAAAATTGATTAAAAACCATACAAGTCAACAGTATAACACGCATAAACATAAGAAATTACCTACTAAAATTAATATCATCTTAACCAAATTCTAAATATTTCTGATAATAATCGAAAGTGTTTCTGTTTCGTTCCTGCTAATTTCACCATTACAATAACCAGATCATTATACCGAATATTCAACACTTAAACACAATGAAAAAAGCTTTTTGCTTAGTATTGCTAACCGCAATTTTTATCAACTGTTACGCCAGACAAAACCAGCACAATCCACCATTATGGTTAAAGAAAACTGCTGAGGTAATTGCATGGCAGTTAAATAAAGCTGCATCTACCTATAAGCCAGGATTAAACCCACGTTCCATTAACCCAAATGGAACGGTAAGGTTAGCGGGCTTAACCGATTGGACAACGGGCTTTTTTCCGGGCAGCCTCTGGTACGGCTACGAACTTACCGGCGACCAAAACCTGGCGGTTGAAGCAAAAAAATTTACGCTGGCTTTAGATTCTGTCCGCTATATTAAAAATACGCATGATGTGGGTTTTATGCTGTACAGTTCTTACGGTAACGCTTACCGCATCACCAATGATAAAAGCTATTTACCTGCTTTACAGGAGGGTGTTGCCAACCTCAACGCACGCTTTAGCCCTACTGTTGGTGCCATCCGTTCGTGGGATTTTTCGTGGTGGCATTTTCCGGTGATTATTGATAATATGATGAACCTCGAATACCTTTATTGGGGCGCAAACACCTTTAACAAGCCCGAATATGCACATTCGGCCACAACACATGCTATAACCACCATGAAAAATCATTTCAGGAAAGATTACAGCTCTTACCATGTGGTAGATTACGACCCAAAAACAGGCAAGGTAATTGCGAAAAGAACACATCAGGGGGTTACAGACGAATCGGCATGGGCGCGTGGGCAAGGCTGGGGACTTTACGGATACGCCATGTGTTATAAAAACACCAGGAACCCGCAGTTTTTGGCACAGGCAGAGCACATTGCTGCTTTTATAATGAACCACCCACGGATGCCAAAAGATAAGGTTCCGGTTTGGGATTTTGATGTACACAATGCTACTGGTGTTGAAGAACGGGCGCCAAGAGATGCTTCGGCCGCAGCGGTAATTGCCTCTGCCCTGCTCGATTTAAGTACCCAGGTAAAAGATGGCAAAAAATATGTTGATTATGCAGAAGAAATCTTAAAGTCACTCTCTTCTGATGAATACCTGGCCAAACCTGGAGAAAATCAATACTTTTTGCTAAAACACAGCGTGGGTGCTTTTCTTTATAACTCAGAGATTGATACGCCCTTAGATTATGCCGATTATTATTACCTGGAGGCTTTAAAAAGGTATGTAGCCATTAAAAAAATCGATTTGAAACAATAGTTAAAACCGTAGAATTCGACTTTGTTTTTTTAACACACTCGAGGTTAGCGTGAGGGATAGCAGCGAAAAGCCCACAGCGAGGAGGAACGACGAAGCGAGGACTTGTAGCGTATAGCCCGACCCCTTGCGCAGCTTGGGGACACGCCCGAATAAAGATGAATAAGTAACAGCATACAGAATTCCCGGACAAAAGATTAAACAAAAATTTAAAATAGAATAATGAACTTAAAAAAAAATATATCGTTATGCTTTTTAATGTTTAGTACATTATTTGCAAAAGCGCAGGAAAAACCTATTACTAAAGAAAGTTTTAACGCCATTAACCTCGCCTATCCCGGTTTAGAAAAAGTAAATAAACTGTATAGCAGCGGTGAATACGATGCCGCGGCGAAAGAACTGTTAACTTATTACCGCAACCGAAAAACGGTGAAACACCCCGAATTTAACGTAGGCGATGAGGCACGTTTCAGGGGAAAAGATATCGGAAAAGCCAATCTTTTAAAGGCTGATAATGCCCTTCAGCACAAATTCCAGCCACAAAAAGGTTATGGCTATTACGATTATGGTACAGATATCAACTGGGACTTATGGCCGGTAAAAGACAACGAAGTGCGCTGGCAATTGCACCGTGTTACCTGGTGGCAGCCTATGGCGATGGCTTACAGAAGCAGTGCCGATGAAAAATATGCCAAAGAATGGATATTCCAGTTCAGGGATTGGGCCAGGAAAAATCCACTGGGTAAATCAAAAGAGAACGATAGCTTTGCCTGGAGACCTTTGGAAGTATCAGACCGGATCCAGAGCTTACCCGGAACCTTTAATTTATTTGTAAACTCTCCTAACTTTACGCCTGCTTTTTTACTGGAGTTTTTAACGCTTTTTAACCAGCAGAGTGATTATATTATTAAAAACTACAGTGAACAGGGCAATCACCTCTTGTTCGAAGCACAGCGGGTTTTAGGTGCAGGCAGTATTTTCCCCGAACTTAAAGCGGCTGCTGTATGGCGTAAAAGTGGTATCGAGGTACTTAACCGCGAAATTAAAAAACAGGTGTATCCCGATGGCATGCAATGGGAACTTTCGCCGGTTTACCATGTGGCCAGCATCGATATCTTCTTAAAAGCTTATCAATCGGCCAGATTAGCCGGTGCAGAGAAAGAATTTCCGGAAAGTTATATCAAAACCATCGAAAATATGGTGGTAGCAACGGCCAATATCTCTTTTCCTGATTATAATACACCCATGTTCGGCGATTCGTGGCTGATTGAAAAGGAAGGAAGATTAAAAGCATTTGCTACCTGGGCCAAAGCATTTCCCGCGAACGAAGAGATCAAATATTTTGCAACTGATGGTGCCTCAGGTGCTTTACCCAATTATTTATCGCATGGATTAACCACTGCCGGTTTTTATACCTTCAGGAACGGATGGAATAACAAATCGACTGTCATGATTTTAAAAGCAAGTCCTCCGGGCGAGTTCCATGCGCAACCCGACAATGGTACTTTTGAGCTTTGGGTAAAAGGCCGCAACTTTACACCCGACGCCGGATGTTATATTTATAGCGGTGATGCAGAAGTAAACAAAAAACGCAACTGGTACCGCCAAACCAGAGTACATAGCACGCTTACACTGGATAACCAGAATATGGTGATTACCAAAGCGCAGCAAAACATATGGACCACCGGGAAAAATCTTGACATTTTAACCTATACCAACCCGAGTTATGCTGATTTAAACCACCAGCGTACAGTACTTTTTATCGATCAGCAATATTTTCTGATCATTGATCAGGCAATCGGGAAAGCCACCGGAAACCTCGATGTGCATTTTCAACTGAAAGAAGATAGTAAACCCGTTTTCGATCAGGCTAAAAATAAGGTCTACACCACTTATGGCGACGGCAATAATTTATTGATCCAATCTTTAAACAGCGATAAAATCAGCTTAAAAGAGGAAGAAGGCAAGGTATCTTACGTATACAATCAGGAAATGCCACGTCCTGCATTTGCTTTCGGAAAAACCAAAAGTGATGGCAAAAGCCAGGTTTTTGTTTCAGTAGTTTATCCTTTTGAGGGCAATAAAGCTCCGGAGATCAGCCTGAAAGAAAATCCGGGCAACGATTTCGAAAAAGGTTTGCTTAACCTAAGCCTGAACATCAATGGCAAAAAGAGCGATATCAAAACAGCAATTAAATAATAATCAAAGCGGTAATCTTTAAAACATTGCCGCTTTTCTTTTATCCATTAATACCATATATAATGAAATATTGACAAATCAAAAACCTCAACTAACCAAAAACCACATGCAAAAAAAATCAGTTTATCTAAAAAAGTATGCCGCAATGGCGGTATTACTTTTAGCCTGCTCCTGCAGTAAAATGAAAGATGGCCTTACCAGCCAAAGCAAAGATCCTGGCTTAAGCATTCCAAAATTTTCGACAACATCGTCAGGAAACTTAAACTATGGTGATACCATTTTAAATATCACCTACGAAAACGGCACCACCACTTCGGGTATTACAGGCATAAAATCAACCAATGCCACAGCAACCGATGCAGCCTATATGGTATCGCCGGGTGCTACAGGAAATTACGCCATTGCACATAAGGTAGTTTATGGTGATCAGGGTTATTACTCTGATGGTAACTGGCGGAGTGAAAGCGATGCCCAACAGTTTATCCCTGCGCGTTATTTCCCGGGAGATGAACGTCGTTACGAAGTTAGCGTATTGCTAAAAGACTGGCCTGTTTGGAACCAGGGCGACCCGACCAACGAAAGTAACTTTTTTCAGTTAAAAGTATCTGGTGGGGAAAATGTTCCACTGATGTTACGTGCACAAAGAAACGCCATAAGGATCAGGTACCAGGATGTATCAACCAAAGATATTGTAGCTAACCTGCAGCCCTATGTAAACCAATGGATTCAGTTTAGAATAGATGTACTTTGGGCTACTACCAATACGGGTTATATGAAAACGTATATGAAACTACCTGGGCAGAGCGACTTTACTTTGGTAGACCAAAAAACAAATTATGCTACTTTTACCGGTGATGTTAATGCCGGAAATATAGGTTACATTAAATGGGGTTTGTATGTAGTGCCGCCAAACAGTACCCGCACCGTTTACCATGACAACATTAGAATCATCAACCTGAACCATCCTCCTATTACAGCGGGTTTAATTTGGGGAAACAGTATTCCTGACGCCAATCCTGCTTATTTGGATGGTCCTTATACCATTGCATCGAACATTACAAGCCCTACTTCGTATAACAATACCACACATGTTTATCAGCATCCGAACATCAAATATTTAGCATCGCAGAATATTGTTTATAGTAATAGTACCAATCCGGCACCAGATCCGGGCGATAATGTAGTGGGTACACCATGGTCTGATTTTTCGCGGGCTACGTTATCTGCATCAGGTTTATCAGGAGGATTACCTGGTCCCGGTGGGCGCTATTTATTAACTGGCTGGGCAAATGCACCTTCAGCAAGTACCCCATCTGCCTTCGATCCGACCGAATATTATGAATTCCGTTTAGAACCACAAACCGGTTACCATTTTAATTTTGGTGATGTTAATTTTACGGTACTTAGAGGCAGTACTACACACCCTAATCAGTTTGTACTTCGTTCAAGTGTAGATAATTTTGCGAGCAACATTTCAGCTCCGGTAAGCATTAGTGGTACCACTACCCCTACGGTAATATCTTTTGATGCCTCGGCACTCTATAATATCAGCAGCGCAGTTACTTTCAGGCTATATGCTTATGGCGCCACGGCCACCAGTGGCAATATGCTGGTTGGTGTGAACGATTTTCAGGTTAATGGGCAGGTTTTACCAAACCCTTAGTGTTAATTGAATAAAAAAAGTCGTCATTGCGAGGAGGAACGACGAAGCAATCTTACAACGATCGCTATAACCCATAGCTTTAAGATTGCTTCGCCGGCTGAAAAAGCCTTCTCGCAATGACGACTCTTTGCAGTTTACCATTATTACTTAAACACATTTTTCGGTATCGTACCTGTCCATGATTCCGGAAGTTTGCTGATTCCAAAAATTTTGGCCAGCACCAAACTTGTATTTTTATTGCTGTTGAATGAAGTAATGATCCCGTTCTTTTTTACCTGCGGACCGGTAATGGCCCAGGGCACCTGCATTTCTACCATTGAGATACCGCCATGCCCCTTGTTGATGCCACCATGATCGGTAATCAACAAAATGTGCATATCCTTATAAAGACCATCTTTCTTTAATTTATCCAACAAAATACCAATTTCCACATCAGCATCTTCAATGGCTTTAATGTATTCGGGCGTCATCCATCCAAAACCATGACCAGCATGATCGGTATGTACGCTATATAAAAAAGTTAAAGTTGGATTTTGTTTGTTCTTCACCATAAAATCGAATGCTTTCTGGTAATTTCCTTTGTATTCATCTTTCTCTTCGAACGATACTTCATCCAGGTATTTTTTATTTATCGGGTTGATCAGTTCTTTCCAGTTATAATAATATCCTGTTTTAACTGTTGGGATACTTTCCTTCAAAACTTTGAAGATAGATGGGTAATAACCATCCTGATCGGTTTCTAAAGGTAATAATGTGTGTTTCTCCAATGTCCAGTCGTTTGCGGTGATACCATGTTCTTCTGGTCCCGAACCTGTTAAATGGCTCGTCCAGTTGGGCAGTGTAACCGATGGCATTACCGGCCTTGTGGTTAATGATAATACACCATCAGCAAATAACTTGTCCAGATTTGGATGTTTGGCTGTCTTATATCCCTGGGCACTAAAACCATCCAATCCGATGATCAGAACATGGGCAGGTTTGCGCTGCGCCATTGCAGAAAATGAAACTAAGGTTAATAGCAGTACTTTAATAAAAACTGTTCTCATAAAATTAATATAGGGTCTGAGCAATAAAATTAACAACTTTAATTATAAACAAAGTTTAGTATTTGTAAAATAATGGTGATGTTTTTGTGAAGCGGACGGCGGTGAGCGTTTGGCGGCGATTAAACAATTACTAAAATAGTCAGAAGACGGCAGTCCGAAGTCCGAAGACAAATGGCCAAAAAGCTGTCAACCATGAACCAATAACCGAGTTCGGAGTTGGGAGTTTAGAGTCTATTAACCTCTTGAGCTGAGTCGAAGGGTAAACAATTATAAAATAGTCTGAAGACGGCAGTCCGAAGTCCGAAGCCAAATGGCCAAAAGGCTATCGACTATGAACCATCAAACCAATGACCAATTAACCAATGACAAATAGACCAATAAACCAACAAGCATTTCCGTGCATCCTGCTTCAAAACAAAACCATAAACCACTACATAAAAGGTAATTACACATCCAAACATTTGTTAACCTTTTGTAAACTCCGGTTCTCTTTTTCGAAATATCTTGTAAGTAATTTTAACTGTATCAACAACTAAATTAAAACACATAAATGACCAGAAAACATTTCATGCTCTTTGCTCTATTGATGGCGATGGGTTCAAGCATTTTTGCTCAAAAAACAATCGAAATTGCAACAAAAAACAATGTATTGATCTTAGAAACGGACAAAGACAACACACTCTTATCGACCTATATTGGCAAAAAACTCGAAAACACCTCGGAATATCCGCACATACAGCCCCTGGACAAATATAAACCAGGATCTGATGATCTTTTGAACAAGCGCGAGGCCTATATTGCATCAGGCTCCCTTAATTTGATGGAACCTGCACTCAGTGTAACCCATACAGATGGCAATAAATCTACCGTGCTTACATTTTCAGATGTAAAAACAGAGCAAATTGATCAGAACCGGACATTAACGAGTATTGTACTAAAAGATCTGAAATACAATTTTCAGGTGACTTTAAAATACCTGGCCTATTACAAAGAAAATGTAATTGAACAATGGGCAGAAATAGCAAATCATGAAAAAGGCAGTGTAGTGCTGAACAAATATGCTTCGGCAAACCTAACCCTGAGCGGCAGGAAATTCTTTCTGAAAAATCATTATAGCGGCGCTACACGCGAAATGCGATCGGAAGAACAACAGCTTTTGCATGGCATAAAAACCATCGATTCGAAACTGGGTACACGCACAAACCTGCTCCACTCCTCTTCATTTATGGTTTCGATCGATCAGCCGGCAACAGAAGATCTGGGCGAAGTAATTGCAGGATCGCTGGCCTGGACAGGGAATTTTAAACTCGATTTTGAAACTTTTGATGAATATTATTTAAGGATAACGGCAGGAATTAACAACTTTTCATCCAATTATACTTTAAAAGCAGGCGAAAACTTTATTACGCCACATTTTGTGTACACTTATTCAGATACTGGAAAAGGTTTAGCAAGCAGAAATTTACAGGATTGGGCGAGAAAATACCAGTTATTGGATGGTAAAGGAGAAAGATCGACCATTTTAAACAACTGGGAAACTACTTATTTCGATTTTAATGATGAAAAACTGAACGAATTAACGAAAGATACCAAAAAACTGGGTGTTGACGTGTTTTTACTGGATGATGGGTGGTTTGGCAATAAATATCCTCGCAATGGTGCTACATCAGGTTTGGGCGACTGGCAGTTTAACAGGCAAAAACTAAAAAACGGAATCAGCACACTTGGTAAGGAAGCCACAGCCAATGGTGTAAAATTTGGGATCTGGATTGAACCCGAAATGGTGAACCCCAAAAGTGAACTTTACGAAAAACATCCCGATTGGATCATCCGCCAGCCTGAAAGAAAAGAATATTACATGCGAAACCAACTGGTGCTGGATCTTACCAACCCAAAAGTTCAGGATTTTATATACCAAACAGTTGATGATATTTTTAAAGAAGTACCGGAACTTGCTTTTATCAAATGGGACTGTAATTCTTTAATTTACAATGCCAATTCAGCAACTTTAAAGAACCAGGATCATTTTTACCTCGAATATGTTAAAGGTTTGAACAATGTGTTGGAACGCATCAGAAAAAAGTACCCTAAAATACCGATGATGCTTTGTGCCGGCGGAGGATCAAGGGTAGATTATGCTGCACTTAAATATTTCACCGAATTTTGGCCAAGCGACAATACCAATCCATACGACCGCATTTTTATCCAATGGGAATATTCCTACTATTTTCCATCCATTGCAGTAGATAACCACATTACCGACATGGGCAAGCAACCCATTAAATTTAAAACAGATGTAGCCATGATGGGCAAACTGGGCTATGATGTACGCGTAAACGAATTAAGCAAAAACGACCTGCTTTTTAGCCAGAATGCGGTTAAAACCTATAATACTTTTAAAGACATTGTTTGGCACGGACAGCAGTACCGTTTGCAGGATCCTTATGAGAATAAAATTGCCTCAATGGCATACGTAAATGATGCAAAGGACCAGGCTATCGTTTTTAATTATCATGTAGCCACGCTTTTTACCAACGGCGTAATATTACCGATCAGAATGAAAGGCTTAGATCCTGCCAAAAATTATAAAATTGAAGAAATTAACCTCTATCCGGGCACAAAATCGCCAATTGATGGTACAAAAGTATACTCCGGGGATTTTTTAATGAAAATCGGCTTTAACCCCGAAGTTAACGCTTACCGGACAAGCGTGATATTAAAAGTACTGGCCATAAATTAAACCATCACCTATGAAAAACTACTTGTTCATTATTCCGCAGCTCATGATCTATTTGTCGTTACAGGCACAACAACGCCCAAATATCCTGTTTGCCATTATGGATGATGCCACTTATCAGCACATGGGCGCTTATGGTTGCAAATGGGTAAAAACACCAAATTTCGACCGGATTGCTAAAAACGGACTTTTGTTTAAAAATGCCTATACGCCCAATGCCAAATGTGCTCCCTCACGATCGTGCATCATTACCGGGCGTAATTCGTGGCAATTGGAAGAAGCAGGCAATCATTGGTCTTATTTTCCGGCTAAATTTATTTCTTTTGCAGAAATACTGGCGCAAAACGGATATCAGGTAGGTTATACCGGAAAAGGAATTGCACCTGTAGTTGCTAAAAAAGCGGATGGTAGCCCGCGCGAAATGCTGGTAAAAGCATATAATAAGATAAAAACCACACCTGCTACCGCTCAAATAAGCAATGTAGATTATGCTGCCAATTTTGAGCAGTTTTTAAACAACAATGGAGATAAACCATTCTTTTTCTGGTATGGAGGCTTAGAACCGCATCGTGGATATGAATTTAATTCGGGCGTAAGCAAAGGAAATAAAAAACTTACGGATATACCCGATACCGACATATACCGTTTTTGGCCTAAAAAGGATTCGGTTCGGACAGATTTACTCGATTATGCCTTTGAAATAGAATATTTTGACAAACACCTGGGTAAAATGCTGAAAATGCTTGAGGAGAAAAATGAACTTCATAATACCCTTATTGTAGTTACCTCTGATAACGGGATGGCTTTCCCGAGAATAAAAGGACAGGCGTACGAATACTCAAATCATTTACCCCTTGCAATGATGTGGGCCGATGGTATCACACACAAGGGCCGTAAAATAGAAGATTTTATCAGTTTTATCGATTTTGCGCCTACATTTTTAGAACTGGCAAAAGTGCACCCAGCTCAAAACCTGATGAAATCCATTACCGGAAAAAGTTTTACCGCAATTTTTAATTCTGGGAAAGAAAAAGTTTTTTCAAAGCGGAATTTTGTTCTGGTTGGTAAAGAACGTCACGATGTAGGCCGGCCGAATGATGTAGGTTATCCCATCAGGGGCATATTTGAAGATCAGTTTCTGTTTATTAAAAATTTTGAAGTAGATAGATGGCCTGCCGGAGACCCCATAACAGGTTATTTAAATGTAGATGGCGGCCCAACCAAAACCCTTTGTTTGAATACCGTTTATGCTAATGACAATGATTTTAATTATTGGTTATGGTCGTTCGGAAAACGCCCTGCAGAAGAGCTTTATGATATCAAAAAAGACCCTGCCTGTTTAAACAATCTTGCAATGGTTTCTAGCTATAAAAACAAATCTGCACAATTAAAAAACAAACTATTTACCTTGTTAAAGGCACAGCATGATCCCAGGGTTTCAGGCCGGGGTGCCGACTTCGACAAATACTTGTATGCCGATAAAAAAGGGGTAAATTTTTATAACCGGTATATGGCTAAAGATACTACATTGAGCTGGGGATGGGTAAATGATTCAGATTTTCAGGACATATCCAAAATTGAAAGGGCAAAAAAAGCCAGAAATCAATAATATTTAAAAAAGGCTGTATCATAAAAATAGAATTGCCATCCTTGAGCTTGTTGAAGAACCTGCCAAAACACCGTTTAAGGCGTTTCGACAGGCTCAACATGACAATTTTAGAGAGAAAAAGTTTTATTACACGACCTCAAATGAATAAGTTTAATATAAACCAAGTTCGGATAAGGCTGCAAACTGTGTCCCATCCCATGCATTATTGGCTATAATTTTGAAATAGCGAAAGGTTTTCGGCGAACTAAAAGCAAAATACTGTGTACCACTGTTGTTGGCAGCCTGCTTGCTAAAAACGCTTGTAAAATTAGTTCCATCATTGCTGATTAATAATTCGAAATCTTTAATGGCCCTGCTTGCACCTGCTCTTTGGGTAAGCGATAGTCCGCCGTTTACCGTTTTAGACGAACCCAGGTCGATGGTGAGGTAATGAGGATAACTTGCTGCATTAGACGACCAGCGCGAGTGCCAGAATGTTGAGGTTGAGCCATCTATTACATTAATGGCTTTGCCATCTTCTCCGGTTTCCTGCGAACTGAAACCTGCTATGGCCCATCCGGTTTTCGACAATTCGGTTTTGGTAGAAAAATCGAGCACAGGAATACCGCCCTGGAAAGTATAGGGATAGATGGTTTCGTTAATAGTCCCGTTATCATGTACAAATTTTACTTTAAGCTCGTAAGGGATTCCATCGGTTTTAACCGCCAATTCGGCTATAGGTATTACCACCCTAAAACTATCCGTACCTATCGGGCTTGATGCCCAGGTAATGGCATTATAATCTTTATTGGTACCGGTGCCCTCATTGTTTACATTAGGATCGTTATAATACAATACTTTATTCACGGTTCCATTGCTGGTGTATTTACCAGAAACCACTATAGCCCCCAGGCCAGCATCATAACTGGCGTTAATGCGGTTAACTTTCGAGGTGATTGCACCATAATAGGCCTTACTATCATTATTAAATGCTTCGCAGGCATTAAATATAGCAGCTTCTGCATCGGTTAAGAAACTGGGCCTTACTTCTAAATAATAATTACTTAGCGCCATAATGGGTTCTTTATAGTTTGGATTGGTACCATTGGCATAATTCCCCTGCGATACCCATTGCCTGTCGTGCGGTGCATTAAAGGCATGGCCAAGTTCGTGCATCATGCCGCCAACCCATTTGGCAAAATTGTTCCGGCCAGGGTTTAACACACCTTTTAAGGCCATATCCATGTAGGGATTATCATTGGCAAAGCAATACCGGCCATAGCCATAAAAAGGCTGTACGCCTTCTAAAGGTTGCGGCCCTTCGGTTGTATTATTATCATAACCAAATGCGGGTATCAGAATCAATACATGATTGCTGGTTTTTAAACCCGGGTGCGAAGCAAAATAAGCATTAATCTCTGTAATGTAAGCTGATGCGCTGGTGCCGTAACTCGCCTTAGGGTTAGCTCCCCTGATCAATACAATTTCAGCACGTCCGCTCGTTCCATCCTGTCTTAAACCAAAGGTTTTAAAGCCGTACCCTGCATTGTTCATGTTAGTGCCATACCAGTTTTGGGCATACAACATTACATCACTCAAACGTTTTTTCCAGTTGGGCAAAGTATCCAGGTCTGAAGGGATAAAATAAACCACGGCCAGGTTTCTCGTCTGCGTAACGATGTTATTTGTGGTTGCCTTTTTCGGTACTGCAGGTTCACTTTCCGTTGGTGCTTCAACTGCCTTTTTGCATGATGTTGATACAATAAAGGCGATGAGCGTGCATAAAATCAAAAAATTTGTGTTTTTTTTCATGGTGACTATTTTTAATAACGGTAATATTTATTTCAGCAAGACTGGTTGAGGGTGTTGAGCTTGTATAACCTTTAGTCATGGTAATTTTAACTCCTATATTTTTGTTTAATGGTTAAGCGCATGAATGCGGAGAAACTGTTTAATTAACATCTCCGGTATATTTGGTTTATCCGAAGATATAGCGAAAAGAAAGCGCGCAAACAGGATTTTCTGTACAAACAACCAAACAAAAGAATGTATTTATAACAAACTATATAACAACAAATTACACAATTCACAAAAAATAAATGGATAGAATACCGGAGTTTTATTCAAAGAAATATTTATCATAAAAGCAGAATTAATTGGCTGATCAAAAGATTTCCCCGGTAGCTAAATCCTTAAGCTCCGGAGAAATGGCCTTACCAATACCACTAAATAATATCTTGATACCCATTACTTTACCTATTGATTTTACATAACTGGTAGTAAGTACACTTTTTCCGTTAAGAATTACGGAAGCTTTTTTATGCTCAACCCTGATTTCTATATCCCCACCATTGATGGGATCGAACGCCAGGGCACCTAAAAACTGTTCGGACCCCAGCACTCTTTTTTCGGAAAATTTATATTGGGAAAAAGCCACACAATTGCTCCTGTTCAAGGTTAAAAGATGACGGTGCTTTTCGCCCAGGATAATGATGGTGGTTTCCACACATTGTGTGCCCGGCCTGCTCTGTTCGGAAAAAACCCGGCAGTTAAAAACAAAGTTATCACCATTGATGTGCGATGGTTTAATATTACTGAATCCCACCAAAAAAGGTTTGTTTGTAGCCAAACCGGCCGAATCTAACTGCTCTTTTGAAACATAAATATGTTTAGGGTTTAGTGGTTTAAGCCCGGCAATGGGATATGCCCTGGAAGTATCGTTACCCGAATTGGCCACCCAGCCTTTGGTTTGCATATAAACCGAAACTGTATCAACTGGCTTATCGTGATATAAAAGCGTAGCGTATACTACCCCTGGATTACGGAAAAATTTGGCCACTTCTTTTTCGCCGCTGATGGGGGTTTGAAGTGCCTCGTCCATAAAATCGATCTTAAATCCATCTCTATCTTTGATTACAGATTTTGATTTGAGTTTAAAAACTGCGGTATGCGGAACATTGCCGAAAGGGTTTTCGCAGATTAACTTTATTCCTGTAGGACCGTTAGTAGATTTCCAGATATAAAAACCACCAGCTAAAATGATTAACAGCAAGGCGGAAATGCCTGCATAGAGGTATTTCCGGTAGGATTTAGACTTATTTTTTTCAATTTCAGCTACTTTATGCTGCTTTTCAGGTTTCACTTCTCCAAACTGCGCTGCTGCATTTACCAGTTCATATTCCTGCCAATCACGGTACCCGATAAACTGTGAAAGGGCATCCCTGGTTGCTTTCTGGGGGAAATAGCGCTGTGGGGTTTTTAACTGACCAAATAATCTTTTAAGTGTATTTACGCTCAGGTATACTTTAGTTTGTTTGCCTAACTGGCTGCTTAACCTGTTATAATCAGATACCCGCCAATCTTCAATAGCAACAGGGCCCATTTTCTGCATAATTGCCTTGCAACAGGCATCTAATGCATCAAAAGCTGATTGACTGTTTGACGGTGCAGAATTAGGCTCCATTAATAATTTTGCGCTTTATTGTTGATCAGGATAAAAAAGCCACAGTATTTGTAAACTTTGTTTACAAACTTATAATAAATATTTTAATCTCAAACAAACAATAAGTTAACCAAAAAAACTTACAGGTACTTTTTAGCAATCGCGATCTTCCGCAATACAAAAGCTATTCCCCAGCTTAAAGTTAACGACAGTAAAAAAACAATTAAAAATTTAAGCGGAACGGGTAAATGTATGGGCAACAAAAAGAACTGTATCCAGGTTACAAATACAAAATGAAGCAGGTAAATTAAATAGGCATGTTTACTCAATGAATCCCACCAGCAAAAATTTTTAACCAGCAGTTTACTAAACGTAGTGATAAATGCGATGCACATTAAGGTACAACAAAGTATAAAAAAAGTATCGCCAAGTTGCTGTTTAACTATTTCCCCACTAAAAAATAACATCATTATAAAAGATGCAATAGCCAGCAAACACCATAAGCGGTAGTGTTTAACAACTGATGCGTTTTTAGAGAAAATCCCTTCACTGAGGCTCAATCTCCCCACAGCAGCCCCTATTCCAAAATAGGCGAAATATAACAGTAAACGGCTAAGCTGGAAATCGAAAGGGTAAAAACCTGTCCAGCTATAAGGGCCGAAATAAGCAGCCATTGGCAGATAAGCAAGCAAGCCAGTTAAAAATAAAATCAGGAATAACTTAAAGCCATGCGTTTTTGACTTAAAAACCTCCGACCAGAATAAACCATATCCGGCAGGAAATAAACGATAAATCAATGCCGCTAAAACATTAAAAACAAATAATAGCCATAAAAACCAGGGCGGACCAACGGGCCAGGCCTCGGTGGCAAAAAAATCTTTAATATAAGCCCTCAAATCAGTACTGTTTTTAGCCAGATAAAATGAAGGAAAATAGGCAAAAAGCATCAATAGGGTTCCGAGTAATAAAAAAGGAATCAGCAACCTGAAAATTTTATCTTTAATAAACAAACCTGTTCCTTTTTTATCAATTGCCCGAAAAAAGAAAAGTCCGCCGATTAAAAACATAAGCGACATGAAAAAAGTATCGTTAAAACCAACAAAATAGTCAAGAAAAGCCCATCTATCATTATCTACAATAGCATGGGTGGAGAGAATGTAGGCATCTTTATTAAATACCGAAAAAGAAGTATACGCCAGCGCCGAGTGGTGTGCAACCACCAAAACAGTAATGGCAGAACGCAAATAATCTACCCAAATATTTCTTGAAGATTGACTGATCATCCGCCTTGCAATTTAGCCTTATTTTAGCTTTCTGTAAAATTAACATCTTAATCGAAGTTAAAATGCTAAAAAATCACCTTTTATTGTACTGATTATTTGGGAATTATACACAACAAACAGTATCTTGAAGTATTAGATAAGAAGGAAAATAATTGCTGATCATTTTTATGGAAGAATCGAAAAACGGTATTGCTGCTTTTTATGCCGAAACACAGTTGCATTGGCGCCAGTGGCTTGAAAAAAACCATGAAAAAGAAATATCTGTCTGGCTCATCATCTACAAAAAAGATGCATCGGCCAGCAGCCTTCCACACAGCAATGCGGTTGATGAAGCGCTCTGTTTCGGTTGGATAGACAGTTTAACGGTAAAACGCGATGAAAACAGCCGTTATCAGTTATTCTCTAAAAGAAAGGCAAAAAGCAATTGGAGCGCCATTAACAAAAACAAGGCTTTAACGATGATCGAAAAAGGCCTGATGCATCCTGCCGGACTGAAAATCATCGAAATAGCCAAAGCCAATGGTATGTGGGATGCCTTAAATGATGTTGAAAATCTGGTTGTTCCGGTTGACCTGAAAAAAGAGTTTGATAAAAATGCAATCGCGTTTAGTTATTGGGAAAAATTCCCGAAATCGGTCAAAAAAGCAATTTTAAAATGGATTTCTGAAGCAAAACGCGTCGAAACCAGAATTGCAAGGGTTACTGAAACGATTAAGTTGGCAGGAGATAATGTGAGAGCGAGGTAGTTTTGAGTCCGGAGTCTGAAGTCTGAAGTCGAAGAGTTAAAAAAAGGGGCGTCATCTCAACTGAATAAAGTGGTCTGGAAATCCTTCGACTCCGCTCAGGATGACTTATGCAGGGCAACAATAAGTCTATCAATTTGGCCTCAGTTACCGATTAACCATATAAGTAAGCCTTTTCCAATATTATTTTTTCAGCCGGATTAAAAACGTTGAACCAGATCCCGGTATCGAACTCAGCTTTATAGTACCATTAAGTGTGGCTACCAGATCTTTTACTGTAGAAAGGCCAATCCCCGTGCCCACGTTATCAAAACGATCGGCGCGGTTCAGGGTAAAATTCGTATCGAATATCTGGTCGTGGTGCTCTTCAGCTATACCAACTCCGTTATCACAGACTTCGAGAATATAAAAATTTTCTTCTTCGCCAAGCGTAACGCTTACTTCTCCTTTATCCTTATCGTTATAACGGATGGCATTGCTTAATAAATTCAAAAGTATTTGCTCAATCGCTATGGAAGAATGATTGATTTCTGTTAATTCGCAATGAAAATCAAGGCTAAATCCTTCCGGTAACGCCAAAAGATTGCGCATCCTTTCGAAAAGACCATTAACTTTTATCTTTTGTTTTCTCGCAATCAATAAACCAGGCGATTTAGAATAGTCGAGCATTTCATCCACAAGTGAAAGGAGTGTCTTTGTAGAAGAAATATTAACATCAATGAGCTTTAACGACCTTTCGTTACCGCTTTTTTCTGTATCTGCCCTTAACAGTTGTGAGGTTAACAGAATGCTGGTTAACGGATTTTTAATATCATGGGCAGCCATAGATGCAAATTTCTGGATCAGCACATTAGAACTCAAAAGTTCGCGGTTGGCGGTTTCAAGGTGTGTTATCTTTCTTTTAAGTTCAATCTTATCAACCACCTGTTTTGCCAGAGATTTAAGCGCTGCAGTTTGTTCTTCGGAAAGCTCGTGTATTTTCTGATCCAAAACACAAATGGTACCCAAAGCATGTCCCTCCTCGTTTATTAAGGGTACGCCGGCATAAAACACCAGTTTGGTTGGTCCGGTAACCATTGGATTATCTGCAAACCGAAGATCTTTGGTAGCATCAGGAACCACCATAATTTCTTCACCCGAAGCAATCGCATGAGTACAAAACGATAATTCTCTCAAATTTTCGGTAAAATCAGTTCCAATATGTGATTTAAACCATTGCCTGTTTTCATCTATAAACGTGATCAGCGAAATCGGTATTCCGCAAATCACCGAGGCGATAGTTGCAATAGCATCAAATTCCTTATCCGCTCCGCTATCCATCAAATTATAATGTTGTAGCGAATTGAGGCGGGCAGTCTCGTTTTTTGGAAGGGGATATTTGGGCATAAACAACTTTTGCGCCAAAGATAAGCTTTATTGAACAAAGTTGGCATTTGATAGGAAGCTGCCAATGCGTTGAACCAAAGGAACAATGATCAATTACCAATAATCAATGGACAAGAACCAAATGAACCAATGACCTATTCCATTCCTTCAATCAATGCTTCCATCAGCTCCTTTGCCGAAGTATATTTTAAATTCATTGTGTTCTGTCCGGACCATAAATTGTACATGTCACTTCTGCCCTGCGCTATTGCTGCTGTTCTTAAAGGGCTCATTAAACGTGTTTGCAGTGGGAAAGGTAATACTTCCGTTCCATAATTTACCGCTTTCGATATCCGGTTGGGCACCATCCTGCCCATTCTGCCGGTTAGCGATTTGGATAATACAGTATTGGTTACTTCGCCCGAAAGCAGTCTTGCCTTATGCATTGGCGTAGCGTTACATTCGTTGGTAACCATAAAAGCGGTTCCCAGCTGCACAGCATCAGCCCCCAAAGCCAGGGCTGCACGTATGCCTTTCGCATCAACGATGCCACCTGCCGCAATAACAGGCGTTTTAATTTTCGCTTTAACCTGCTGGATTAATGCAAAAGTGCCATTCAACGATTCATCAGCTGGTTTAAGGAACGATGGACGGTGCCCTCCGGCCTCAAATCCTGTAGCTACAATGGCATCAACTTTTGCTTCTTCCAGTGCTAAAGCTTCATCTAATGTGGTTGCCGCCCCAACCATTTTTATACCCAGTTTTCGTGCTTCATTGAGGATTTCTTTCGAAGGAATACCAAAAATAAAACTGAAAACGGCTGGTTTCAACTCAAATAGTACTTCTACCTGGTTTAAAAATTTTGAAGGAATATTGCTGTCCAGATCTGGTAAAGGAACACCTAATTCGTCGAAAAAAGGTTTAAACCTACTTTTTATTTCGGCAAGCTTTGCAGCAGGATAATTGACCAGACTTTCGTCTACATCATTTACCCAAAGGTTGATGTTGTAAGGTTTATCTGTTTTCGATCTTACTATTTTATCTGTTGCGATAATTTCTTTGGGTGTTAAGGTATAGGCACCAATACTTCCTAATCCGCCGGCGTTTGATACCGCCGCTAAAAGATCGGGCGTAGAAAACCCACCTCCCATTGGTCCTAACAAAATGGGGTATTCGATTTTAAGCAGTTCGGTTATTCTGGTTCTATTCCACATCTTAATAAATTTTAACGTTCGTTAATAACTTGTTTACAATTATCCAACCCTGTTCGGTCTGATTTAAAGCTAAAAGATCGTAATAATTAAAATCAAAAATAGGCAGATGAACTTTGGCAATTGCAATAGAATTGATAATTTCTATCGATAATATTTCCATTTTAAAAGTTTGGTCCAATTCTTTAGGACTTTTGCGATTGGCCACACCATCCAGATATTCTTCAAGTGTTTTAAAATAGGCCAAACCGTTCACATCTCCAACCACAAGGCTTTTAGGGTGGAATATTTTTCTGAGCAGGGTGGTATCTCCGTTGTAAACACCTTCAAAATAAGATGATAATACGGCTGCAATTGCATTTGACTGTTCTTTATAATTTTTCATGGTTTTAATGGTTAAGGTATGCGCAGAAAATCTTTTCTACTGCATACCTGGTTTATAGTTACTGTAATTTTTATCCAATATGGTGACCAGCCATATGGCCTCCATCGAGATTGATAAATTCGCCGGTTACAAAGTTGCTTTCGGCCAGATAAAGTGCCAGTTCGGCAACATCATGTGTTTCGCCAATACGGTTCAAAAGGTGTAAGCCGGCCAATGCATCAGCATCGCTAATGCCATTTTTTTCCTGCAACGGGCTTCTGATAATTCCTGGGGCAATACCATTAACACGGATATTCTTTTTGCCAAATTCTGCTGCCAGCTGTTTGGTTAAGGCATGTATACCTCCTTTACTCGAAATTGGTGCGGTTGCCGGAAAACCACCTATGGCATGGTCTACCAATACCGTTCCGATGTTGATGATTGCGCCGCCATCCTGTTTCAGCATTTGTGTTATGGCTGCCTGACTGGTAAAAAAAGTACCTTTTAAATTGATATTCAAAAATTGATCGAGATGCGCTTCATCTACCTCTAAAAATGGCTTTGAAGCGAAAATACCGGCATTGTTTACCAACACATCTACCGAACCAAAGCGTTCGATTGCGGTTTCTACCAAAAGTTTTCCGGTGCTGGCTTTGCTGATATCGCCAGCTACCATTGCCAGTTGTTGGTGGGGCCCTAATTCGTTAAAAGTTGCAATAAGGTTTTGTTCATTTGCCGAGTTGATCACTACATTGTATCCTTTTTTTAAAAATAAAGCGGCAATGGCGCGGCCGATCCCTGTAGATCCGCCTGTTATAATGGCTGTTAATGTTTTCATGATTTTTATTGTTGTTTATTTGCTGTTATCCCTTTTTCGCGTAATACCGATACCTGTTCGCCGGCATATCCCCAATCATCCAGTTCTATTTCCTGGATCACGATGTGGGTTAGTTTTGGATCTTTATCCAGCACTTCGGTAATCAGGTTTGTAATTCCGCTAATTAATGTTTGTTTCTGTTCGCGGCTAACGCCTTCGCGGGTTAACTCAATTTTTACGTATGGCATAATGTTTAGCTTAAATGGTTAACGATGCAGTTAGATTTACGTCGAGCTCAAATTCGTTATAGATCAACGTATCGCCCAGGTTGGTGAAAAAGTTACCGGATCTGAATTTCATGTTGTATTTGGTACGGTCGACGAAGATTTTACCAGAAGCTGTTAACTTATTTTCGTCAACTGCCACATCTGCTGCAAAAGTTACCGGATGCGTAATGCCTTTAATCGTCAGATCGCCGGTAATCAAGGTACTTCCTTCGCTGGTTTCATCAACGGCTGTGATGCTAAAAGTAGCTTGGGGAAATTGTTCTGTTGCGAAAAAATCTTCAGAGAATAAATGTCCGGCAAACTGTGCATTTGTTGCCGGGTCGGTAACATCAAGGATGATGATAGAAGTGGTATCGATGATAAACTTTCCACTGTTAAGTTTACCATCATTTAAGGTTAACGAGCCAGATTTAACCGCTATGGTTCCGTTATGTGCTCCGGTTACTTTTTTACCGGTCCAGTTGATATTACTTTGAGCGCTTAAAATTTCAAATTTTGTAGTTTCCATTTTTTTGTTCTGCCAATCGTTAGTGATTTGACAACACAAAGTAAAGGAGGAAATTTACAGCGCTTAGGTGATCTACATCACATTCTGCAGGGGCTATTTTTGAGCGTTATAAAGTCTGCTCAGGGTTTCTCTCGAAACACCCAGATAAGCGGCAATTAAATGTTTCGGTACCAGATTATACAATTGTGGATAAAGTGCCAAAAGTTCTTCGTAACGGGCCTTTGTATCATTGTTCATAAAAGATAACAAGCGTTTTTGCGATGCCAGATAACCCCTGTTTGTTCTCCAGCGGAAAAAATGTTCTACCTGATGGATCTCGCGGCAAAGTTTTTCGCGGTCATCGTTCGAAAGGCATAACACTTCGGCATCGCTGATACAATCTACACTGATGGTGGCACGGGTATGGTTGTAAAGTGCGCCATAATCAGAAGTCCACCAAGTGGGCATAGCAAACTGCAGGATATACATTTTAATCTCATCGTTGATAAAAAAAGCCTTCAAGCAGCCCGAAACCACAAAATATTCGTTTTCAACCTTATCCCCTTCGCTGATAATGGCCTGCCCTTTTTTAAATGAAAGTGGCTTAAAATGCGAAAATAAATAATCGAACTGCTCGTCGGTTAACTGAGCTGTTTTTAAGATGTGCGATTTGAGGATTTCTTTAGCGTTCAAAACGGATGATTTTAAAGTTTAAAGGTAAGATTTTAGTTTGGCGTTTGGCGGCTAGCGTTTGGCGTCAGTTAACCGATTTAAACAATTAACCATAGCAATGAACCAATGACCAATGAACTTTTCACAACAATTTAGCAATGCAACAATTAACCTTACCAATTCCTAATAAACTAACAAACTTTGTTTTTCAATTTTTAAATGTAACTTTGTTGCATTGAATCATCAAGTTTACAGATATCGCAATCAGGTTTTAGCCCGTTTATGGGCGTTTATGCTATTGGCGGTATTTTTAAATGCTTCATTAATCGAAAGTTTGCACCATCATGCTGAAAAAGCAAGTTATGGCAAACAGAAATCCGGTTTTTCGCATCAGCAGTTAAGTTCGGCGAAACTCAAATGTAAACTCTGTGAAGTGGTAAAACACCGCTCGCATTTTTTCGATTTGCCCTCACCTACTCTTCCTGGATTACCGATAGATCAGCCATTGATCAGATCTTGCATTTACCAACTGAAGCATACTTCTGCTTACCTGTTGTCGTGCACCAATAAAGGTCCGCCGGGTTTAGAGGCTTAATTCAAGTCCATTTCATTTCATTTTTCAACAAATTCTTTCTTGTTCATGCGCAACCAAGTTTGGTATGCGCCTATAAGCTTATATTTATGCTTCAAGCCATTTCATTATCCAAAAGTTATCAATCTTACCAGGCTTTAAACCAGCTTAATTTAACCGTTAACCCTGGCGAGGTATTCTGCCTGCTCGGCCAGAACGGTGCGGGAAAAACTACCACCATTAATTTATTTTTAGGTTTTATTGAACCCAGCGAGGGGAAAATCCTGATCAACAACAAAGAAATCGCATCTCATGATGATGAACGCCGTAAACACCTGGCTTACATCCCCGAAGTGGTGATGCTTTATGGTAACCTTTCGGCCCTCGAAAACCTGGATTACTTTTCTAAACTGGCAGGTTTTAACTACGATAATCAAAGTTTGACCGGCTTTTTAAACCGCTGTGGCTTACAGGAAACTGCCCACCAAAAACATTTGTCAGGTTTTAGTAAGGGAATGCGCCAGAAAGTGGGGATCGCCATTGCACTGGCCAAAAATGCCAGTATTATTTTAATGGACGAGCCTACAAGCGGACTGGACCCAAAAGCTACAGCCGAATTTACCCAACTGGTTAAACAACTGGCTGCAGAGGGCAAATCGATCTTAATGGCTACGCACGATATTTTTAACGCGGTAAATGTGGGTTCGCACATTGGTATTATGAAACAGGGCGAACTCATCCACACCTTAAAGGCCAGTGATATTACGGCTGCTGATCTTCAGGAATTATACTTACAAACCATTTAAAATCAAATTCATTTCATGAATCTAACATATAAAGGCATCATTATTTTCCGTAAACTAAGTTTCCTGTTGTTCTTCAGTTTGTTTAGTATGATCGCCTCAGCGCAAATCAAAGTAAAAGGAAAGGTAACGGATGCAAAAAATGAGCCCATCTACAAAGCCACCATTAAATTTAAGAGCGGTAAAGATCAGTTAAATACCAGCAGCGATTCGCTCGGAAATTTCTCACTTATTTTACCGAAAACGGCCAATTATACGCTTAACATCAGCGCCATCGGATACGGCAGCTATAGCCGGGTTTATAACATGAACACCAGTGACTTAAATCTTGAAACCGTTGTATTGCAAATTACTAACGAAGAGTTACAAACGGTTGAGGTAATTGGCACCAATGGCAAAAAATATTATGGCAATTATTCTTTCTCGGCCACTAAAACGGCTATTTTAAACAAGGATATTCCGCAGGCCATTTCTTCTGTTTCAAAAGAACTGATTGCCGACAGGCAGGCCGCAGTACTGGCCGATGCGGTTAAAAATGTAACCAGTGTATCGCAAAGCAGTTATTACAATCAATTTTCCATCAGGGGGATTAACCAGAACGAAGAAGGTGCCATTATTAACGGTATGCGTACCCGGCAATATTATTTTAACCAGCCCTTAACCAATAACCTCGAGCGTATCGAAGTAATAAAAGGTCCGGCCAGTGCCACATTCTCGAGCGTTGATCCGGGCGGAAGCATTAACCTGGTAACCAAAAAACCATTAACCGAAAACCGTAAAGAGATCAGTCTGTCGGCAGGAAGTTTCAGCACTGTTCGGGGTGCACTGGATTTTACAGGACCTTTAAATACCGAAAAAACATTGCTTTACCGACTTAATCTCGGTTACGAAGACAGCAAAAGTTTCAGGGATTTGCAATACAGAAAAGGTTATATCATTGCTCCTTCATTTTCTTACATCCCGAACGAGCGTACAAGTTTGAATGTGGAAGTAGTGATGAACAACAGCAATTCGAGGCTCGATCGCGGTCAGGCTATTTTTGGAGCTATTGCCGGACAAACCGATTTAAAAAGCACGCCAATCAGTTTTAATATGGGTGCCAGCAACGACCGTTTTAACAGTCAGGATTTAATGCTGATGACCAATTTTTCGCATAGCCTAAACAAAAGTATTGTTTTTAATGTGGCCTATATGAAACAAAACTGGACAGAAGACCTTTTGGAGCACCGTACAACCAACGCCTTTGGAGTTGACGAAAATAACCAGCCCATCCCTACCCTGGCCGCCATGCGTGCCGTTCAGCGTCAGCAAAAATGGCGTACCGATAACCTGAGCACCTATTTTAGTATCAATGCCAATACTCTTAGCCTGAACCATAAAATTGTTGTTGGGTACGACAGGATCAATACACAAAAACTCCGTGGCGGCGGCGAAAATTCGGCACAGGGCTACCGTTTAAAAGATGGTACTATCGCAGCGAGATACGATCCGACCAAAAAAGACCTCTATCAGTTTAAAATAGTTAACGGTGTAAATGCCCCGGTACCCAATGTAGAACATTTTAACCTGGCCAATCCGAGTTACACCATTAAAAATTTAAGCGATTACGTTTTTACCAAAACAGAAATCCCACCTGCTTATAACCTGGTAAATGCAGCATACCTGCAAGATCAGATCAAATATGATAAAGTTACTTTAACATTGGGTTTAAGACAGGAATGGTACGAAGATTACAGCAATTACCAACTGGCTACCGAAAGAAAGATCTACCAGCACAAACTATTACCAAGAATCGGGCTTACCTATGCCATTAACCCAAATATCAATCTTTATGGCACTTATTTACAGGGTTACCAGCCGCAGGGTAATACTTCTACACTGGTAATTGTTCCTCCTCCCGCAGGTACCAACTTTAAACCGCTGGAAAGCGATTTAAAAGAAATCGGTGCCAAATCAGAATGGATGAATAAAAACCTGGTGGTAAATGTTTCCATTTTCGAGATTAACCAGAAAAATTTGTTGATGAATGCAAACGATCCTCTGGACGTAAACCGTTTGATCGAGCGCGGTGCTCAACGCAGTCGTGGTGCAGAGTTAGAGGCTTCGGGTTTTATAAGACCGAACTGGCAGTTTAATGCTGGTTACAGTTATGTTGATGCCATTATTAAAGATGATTTTAATCCCGCGCTAATTGGCGAAAGGGTGCAGAATACCCCAAAACACAGCGCCAGTTTATGGACACGCTATAATTTTGAATCGGAAAAACTAAAGGGAATCGGTTTTGGTGCGGGCCTGCAATATAGTGGTACCAAACTTCCTTTATACATCAGGGATTTTGTGCTTCCTGCTTATACCCTCGTTGATGCCGCACTTTACTATTCGCCTGCAGGTGCCAAAGTTCAGTTAGCCGTAAATGTGAACAATATCCTGAACAAAACCTATTGGGTTGGTGCCCAAAACTACCTTCGTCTTTTCCCAGGCACACCAAGAAATGTAATGTTTAACGTAACGTATAGAATATAATGTTGAATACTGTAAATACGATTGCCAAACAGACTTTTAAAGCTACCTTTAACAACAAGGCCACCCTGGCTTTAACCATTTTACTGGGTTTATCGCTCTGTTTGGCTACCTATATAGGCTGGCAGAATTTTAAAACGCAGAATAACCAGCGCCTTCATTATAAAGAGCTGGTGCGTAAGCAGTGGCTGGCAAAGCCGGATAAACATCCGCACCGGATGGCGCATTATGGCTACCTCGCTTTCCGCGAAAAACACGAACTGAGTTTTTTCGATTTCGGAATCGAAAGTTTTGCAGGGGTATCCATCTTTTTAGAAGCACACAAACAGAATACTGTTAATTTTAGCGAAGCGGGTTTTTCAAACGGCATGCTCCGTTTTGGCGAAATCAGTGTGGCTATGGTACTTCAGGTACTTGTGCCCTTATTGATTTTTTTCCTCGGTTATAACAGCATTTCAGCCGAACGCGAATCGGGCACTTTAAAAATACTTTTGTGCCAAAATGTAAGCTGGAAACAACTACTCTGGGGCAAAACGCTGGGCATCATCAGTGTTTGTTTATCCATATTTATTCCACTTATCCTGCTCACAATCCTATTGTGGGCATCGTTGAGTAACTGGCACATCAGCAGCGACTCCAGTTTCCGCTTATTGGTGCTGATTTTGAGTTATTCGGTTTATTTTTTTATTGTTTCGGCCATTACCGTTCTGATTTCTGCTTTTGCAAAAAGTTCGAAATCATCACTAATCACCTTATTGGCCTGCTGGATATTTTTCATCATTATTATGCCCAGGATAAGCCAGGCCATTGGTGTAAAAATACATCCAGCGCCATCCAAAGTAGAATTTGCGGATGCCATTGCCAGTGATATCCATAAACAGGGAGACAGCCACACCCCTGATGATCCTCATTACGCAGCGATAAAGGATTCGTTGCTTAAAACTTATCAGGTTGATGATGTTAAAAAGCTTCCCTTTAACTATGGAGGCTACATCATGGCCGAAGGAGAAAAAATTACGGCTAAAATTTACAGCGATCATCAAAAAGAGCTGAATAAAACCTTCGAAAAACAGAACAGCATCACCACGTTAACCGGTTTCATCAATCCTTATCTGGCGCTTAAAAATATTTCCATGGCCTTAACTGCATCTGATTTTAATACCTATATCGATTTTCAGAACCAGGCAGAAGTTTATCGTTACCAGCTTGCCCAGAAGATGAACAAACTGCAGATCGAGAAAATCAGCAATATTGCACCCGGCGAAGAAGAAAAGCCCCTGGCCATCAGCGGGAAAAACTGGGCAGAACAGTCCGATTTCAATTACCGGTTCCAAAAGCTGGATGCTGTAATCGCAAATGGATTACTGGCTTTAAGTACAATAACGTGCTGGCTCCTGGCCATAATCATATTCCTCCAATATGCCAGCAGATGGATTAAAACGATATCGTAACATGAAACAAAGTATATATCACCTCGAATTTAAGCTCTTTTTCCGTAACCGTTCCTCATGGATCGGCATTTTTGTATTGCTCATCACAGGTTTTGCCGGTTTATACTTCGGTAAAACTTTTATCGCCAGGCAACAGGCAGTGATCGAAAAAGCAGCTGTACTGCAAAAGAAAAACACCCTTAACAATATCGATCATTTCGGTAAAGATATTGGCCTGCTGTTTTACCACAACAAGTTTTCGCTGGCCAACAGCCCTAATCAATGGGCGGCGTTTGCCAACGGACAGCGCGATGTTAACCCTTACCTCATTTCGGTAACTATGCTGGGTTTAGAAGGTCAGCTTTACGATACCGATATCAATAACCCCGTAAGTTTACTCATGGGCAATATGGACCTTAGTTTTGTGTTCATCTTCCTTTTTCCACTGGTGATCATTGCCTTTACCTACAACCTGCTCTCCGAACAGCAGGAAAGTGGTGTATGGTCATTGCTCAAAGCGCAAACAGAAAAATCTTTTGCCATCGTCAGACGAAAGTTTTTAATCAGGTTGCTTGTAATTGTAACAGTAACCATAGTTTTATTTATTGTGGCAAAATTATATTTAGCACTGCCAGTCGATTTTACGTTTTTATCGGTATTCACCTTAACAATCCTCTACCTATCTTTCTGGTTTGCATTATCGTTCTTCTTCATTTCGCTTAACAAATCGTCGAACTTTAATGCGTCTGCTCTCATAGCTGTTTGGGTACTCATCTGCGTTGTAATCCCAGCCTCGCTTAATCTTTTTCTTAGCCGGAAATACCCTATACCAGAAGCTTTACAAAATGTGATCAACCAACGCGAGGGCTACCACGAAAAATGGGATATGGCAAAAGAAGTGACCATGAAACCATTTTTTGAGCACTATCCCCAACTTAAAAAATATCCTTTTCCACAGGAAAAAACTTTTAGCTGGTTCTGGTATTATGCCATGCAGCAAATGGGCGACGATCAGGCATTGGAGAGCAGAATGGCCATTAAACATAAACTCGAATCCCGACAGGATTTTACGCACCTTATAGCTTTGCTTTTCCCTACCATACAAACCCAACTGGGAATAAATAAACTGGCCGGATCCGATCTCGATAATCATCTGGGTTTTCAGGAAGCAGTCCGGAAATACCATGAGCAGATCAGGTTACATTTTTATCCCGCTATTTTTCAGGAGCAGGGTGTTAGCACTACCGATATCCAAAACTACAAACTCGAAAAGTATGTTCCTCAACAGGCGATATCGGTTAGGGTTAATCTGCTGTCGATATTTGTGTTTACAACAATTTTACTAGGTGTATCGATTTTAAACTTTAGAAAAGTAAACCGGTTTTGATAGAGGTGCCATCGTCTCGGTTCGATTGTTGCACTCCGTTACATCGATAGGCTTTAATAAGTAAAGTCGTCATTGCGAGGCACGAAGCAATCCTAATGCGTTCGCTAGATAGCGATCGTTTTAAGATTGCTTCGTCGGCTGAAAAAGCCTTCTCGCAATGACGACTTTTCGCGGGACCAAATGTGCGAAAAATTCTCTGCCATTTTACATTGATCTTTATGCCAATAAATTATTCCTCGAAATGAGGTTAACTTGAGGGAACCAATCACCACTGAACTTTTCACAACAATTTTCAGTTGGCAATTGACCATTAACAATGTAGCAATTAAACAATTCGTCATCCACAATTAACCACCAGCAAACCAACAAAAAATAATTGTTAAAAAGACGTTTATTATTTGATAAAATTTTACTTTTATAGTAAGAACCTACCAAATATTAAGCCTTATGATCAAAAAACTACTCTTCTCTGCCACAATGCTGTGCTGCGCTATTTTTACGCAGGCACAAAACGAAACACAGTTAACCATTAAACCCGCCGGCGATCAAATCGTAAGCAGGCATATTTACGGTCATTTTTCGGAGCATTTGGGCCGGTGTATTTACGATGGTTTTTGGGTAGGCGAAAATTCTACCATTCCCAACAAAGGGAGGATCCGTTTGGATATTGTGGATGCCTTAAAGAAAATAAAAGTACCTAACCTCCGCTGGCCAGGTGGTTGTTTTGCGGATGAATACCATTGGAGAGATGGTATCGGGCCAAGAAACCAGCGTCCGAAAATGGTGAATACCAATTGGGGCGGCGTAACCGAAGACAATAGCTTTGGTACACATGAGTTTCTGGATCTCTGCCAGATGCTTGATTGCGAACCATATATTGCAGGTAATGTAGGCAGTGGAACGGTTGAAGAAATGGCCAAATGGGTAGAATACCTCAACTTTGATGGCGTAAGCCCGATGACGGCAATCCGCAGCCAGAACGGAAGGGAAAAACCCTGGAAAGTTTCTTTCTGGGGCGTTGGCAACGAGAGCTGGGGCTGTGGTGGCAACATGACGCCTGCCTACTATTCTGATCTTTACCGCAGATACGCCACTTATGCCCGCAATTATCCGAGCGCACCACTTAAAAGAATTGCCAGTGGCGCAAATTCTGATGATTATAACTGGACAGAAACCTGCATGAAAAACATCGGGAACCAGATGTGGGGCTTAACCCTCCATTATTATACTATCCCAACCGGAAACTGGGGCAAAAAAGGATCGGCAACCAAATTTGATGAGGCACAGTACTTTTCGACCATGAAAAACTGCCTTCACATGGAAGAACTGGTTACCAAACACAGCGCAATAATGGATAAATACGACCCTAAAAAAAAGGTGGCTTTAGTGGTTGATGAATGGGGAATCTGGACAGATGTAGAGCCGGGAATAAATCCTGGTTTCTTATACCAGCAAAATAGTTTACGCGATGCTTTAATCGCCGGAACAACTTTAAATATTTTTAACAACCATTCAGACCGTGTTAAAATGGCCAACCTGGCACAAACAGTAAATGTATTGCAGGCACTTATCCTAACCGAGAAAGATAAAATGGTGCTCACTCCCACTTACCATGTTTTCGATTTGTACAAAGTGCATCAGAATGCAAAATATTTACCAATTGCATTTACCAGTCCTGATTATACTGTGGGCGACCAAAAAATCCCTGCACTAAACGTTTCCGCTTCGCAGGATAGCACAGGCGCGGTCCACATTTCACTGGTAAATTTAGATCCGAACAGAAAAATTTCTTTGAATACGGTTTTGGATGGCTTGAAATGGAACTCCGTAAGCGGACAGATTTTAACCTCAGCCAAACTTACCAATATCAATAGTTTTAACGATCCAAACAAAGTGCACAATTCGAAATTTACAGGTGCAAAAAAAGCCGGCAATACGCTTAAAGTAGAACTGCCTGCGCAATCGGTAGTGGTGTTGGAATTGAAATAATGTAAGATGGAAAATGGATGATGGAATTAACCACCCATCCTTCAAATCTATTATTTTCAAACAAAATAAAATCAGCAGTTATCGTAAAAACGATGTTTTTATCTACCATTGAAAGAGTTATATAAATTGGCCGTCATTGCTGAGGAGGTACGACGAAGCAATCTTACAACGATCGCTATAACCCATAGTTAAAGAATGCTTTCCCGAAAATCGGGACAAGCTCTCGGCTGAAAAAAGCCTCCTCGCAATCACGACTTTTTTTTAAATCAGTGCATCGCCACCTCAACGGCGTGCTTGGTGTGGCTAAATTGGCGGGCATTATTGACCAATTTTTCAACAAAAAAATCTCAACAACAATAAATAAAAAATACAAATATTACTAATTAAAAATACATAACTAATATTTTGCTGTATTTCATAATTTACAGAACTATTAAAAATCAACAAAAAATATTTATAAAATCACGTCTATAGCACTACAAAGCACAAAATCAAGCCATTAAAACCTTCCGAAAAAACATTAACAACTAAAAATTCCGTTCTAATAAGGCGTAAGTAACATTATAAGGCATCATTTAGCTTGAAAATTAATCAATTTTTAATATTCAGCTAATATTTAAGACTTTTTACTGCCTTCCATTCTTAAAAACAATAAAAAATCAAATTTCAAAGAACTTATCCGTTCATAAAATTCATTTTTTATTCACTCAAACGTTTGACTAAACATTTGTGTTCACTTCATTCATTCCTCTTGACTTAAGATAATCTGCCATTGGCAATTCGTATCTTGGTCTAATTAATAATACACACTAATAGCTGCGCTAAAAACCTGTGTTATTGTGCATTACGGCAGGCATAAACAACCATTATGTTTCGCTTAGAAAAATCCACCAAACAAAAGTTGAAGATCAAAATCTAAAGCCATGAACAAATACGCCATTATTGGAGTAACTCCCTTCGAAATCCCTGATAGTAGATTGGTTTCCAATTTACAAAAAGCAGATTGCTTTCCGGTTCTCAGTCTTGGATATAACGTAAACGAAGCTGAAAGCGCAATTTCCTCACTTCTGTTTACTGGTATCTCCGATTTCGGAGTGAGCATTAACTCATCCGCATTAGCCGATATTGATCTGCCTGCACAGGTAAGCTTGATTATTGCTCCTTTTGATCTTGCCTTAACAAGCAAAACAGCTGCAAAAATCATTTACCAGGTTTTTGATCTTGAATCGGCCCTGGCTGCACAAAAAAATGGTGCTTATGGCATTATCGTAAAAGGAAATGAAGGTGCCGGCCGGGTTGCCTACGAATCTTCATTCGTACTTTTTCAACGGATTATTAAAGAAGTAAACATTCCGGTATGGGTTCAGGGTGGCGTGGGTATTCATACGGCTGCCTCTTTAATGGCACAGGGCGCAGCAGGGATTATTTTAGATAGTCAGCTGGCTTTATTCCCCCAATCTTCTGTACCCGAAGATTTAAAAACAGTTTGCAGCAAATTAAGCGGAACAGAAACCAAACTGATCGACAATTGCCGGATATTGGTCCGCCCAAATTCGCCTGCCTTGGCTGAAAATATCGATTATAACGGTCTTCAAAAATACTTTAAAGGGTATAACCTGGAAACAGATTATTTGCCAATGGGTCAGGATATTGCCTTGTCGATTGATTTGGTCAACAAATATAAAAAGCTGGATAAATTGGTTTTCGGTATAAAAGAAGCTATTTATGGGCATATTAAACAGGCCAAAGCCATTAATGTAATTAAAGCCAACAATTCGCTGGCTAAAGATTTAAACATTACCTATCCTATTGCTCAGGGGCCTATGACCAGGGTAAGTGATGTTGCACCTTTTGCCAATGCCGTTTCGGAAGCAGGTGCATTATCATTTATAGCCTTATCCTTATTAAAAGGCGAATCGGCCAAAAACCTGATTGAAGAAACCAAAAAACTGGCTGGTGAAAAAACCTGGGGTGTGGGTATTTTGGGTTTTGCTCCGCAGAAATTGAGGGATGAGCAACAAGAATACATTTTAAATGCCAAACCTCCCGTTTTGTTAATTGCTGGTGGCCGACCTTCGCAAGCCAAACCTTTTGAAAAAGCAGGGATTAAAACCTTTCTGCATGTACCATCTGCTTCTCTTTTAGATATGTTTTTGAAAGAAGGTGCCAAACGTTTTGTATTCGAAGGCCGCGAATGTGGTGGTCACGTTGGCCCCCTATCCAGCATGGTGTTATGGGAAAAACAGATCGAACGTTTGTTAAAAGAAGAAAATGCCGATCAGATCAGTGTTTTCTTTGCAGGTGGAATTCACGATGCTTTTTCTACCGCTTTCATTTCGGTAATGGCTGCTCCTTTGGCTGCTAAAGGCATGAAAATAGGTGTTTTAATGGGTACAGCTTATTTATACACTAAAGAAGCGGTAAGCACAGGCGCCATTTTGGATAAGTTCCAGCAGGAAGCCATGCAGGCAAACGAAACCGTGCTGCTGGAAACTGCTCCCGGACACGAAACCCGCTGTTTAAACTCTTCATTCGCCACTTTCTTTAACGAAGAAAAACAAAAACTTCAGGCCGAAGGGATGGATAAAAAAGAAATCTGGGCAAAACTCGAGTCGCTTAATGTAGGCCGTTTACGTATTGCAGCGAAGGGAATTGAAAGACGTGGTGATGAACTGGTAAAAATAGATGAGGCCGAACAAACCGACCTGGGCATGTACATGATCGGTCAGATTGCCCCTATGCACAAAGAAGTCATGTCGTTACTAGATCTTCACCAAGATGTAGCCGACGAAAACTATACACATATATTAAATGTAGTACTTCCTGCTCCTCCGGTTAATAAGGCAAAAGCACTGGATGTTGCCATTGTGGGTATGGCCTGTATTTTCCCTGGGGCTAAAAATCTCGAAGAATACTGGCGCAACATCATTTTAGGTAAAGATTCGGTAATCGAAGTACCGGATGAAAGATGGAACAAAGAACTGTATTATAACCCCGATTCTACAGCTGGCGATATGTCGCACTCGAAATGGGGCGGTTTTATCCCGAGGATCGATTTTGATCCGCTCGAATTTGGTATCCCGCCACAATCGCTTGCCGCTATCGAACCAACACAACTGCTTACCTTAATGGTGGCCAAACAGGCCATGCAGCACGCAGGTTATGCCGATGGCGGTGTAGATAACGAGAATGTTTCGGTAATTATCGGTGCCGAAGGTGGAAACGACCTTGCCAACAGCTACAGCTTTAGGGGATATTACAAACAGATTTTTGGCGAAATGCCTGCCGAGGTTGATGCCGCTTTACCAAAAACCACAGAAGATTCGTTCCCGGGTATTCTGGCTAACGTAATCTCGGGCAGAATTACCAACAGGTTAAATCTTGGTGGTAGAAACTATACTGTTGACGCTGCCTGTGCTTCATCTTTAGCAGCAATTGATCTGGCTTGTCAGGAGTTATTCTTAGAAAAATCAGACATGGTTTTGGCCGGTGGGGCCGATTTGCACAATGGTATTAACGATTACCTGATGTTTTCGAGCACACACGCCCTTTCTAAAAAAGGAAGGTGTGCCACTTTTGATGCCGAAGCCGATGGAATTGCCCTAGGCGAAGGTATTGCCATGATCGTATTAAAAAGATACGAGGATGCTTTACGCGATGGCGATACCATTTATTCTATTATTAAAGGTGTAGGCGGATCGAGCGACGGAAAAAGCCTTGGCTTAACTGCTCCACGTAAAAACGGACAGGTAAATGCTTTAGAGAGGGCTTACAGCCAGGCAGGTATCACTCCTTCTTTGATCGGTTTGGTAGAAGCGCATGGTACAGGTACCGTTGTGGGCGATAAAACAGAAATCAGTGCATTAACCGATATGCTTAACCAATCGGGTGCAACCGCCGGACAAACACATTTAGGCTCGGTAAAAACACAGATTGGCCATACCAAATGTGCAGCTGGTATTGCCGGTTTAATTAAAGCGTCGCTATCGGTTTATCACGGCATTAAACCTCCAACTATTAACTTAAAAACACCGAATAGCTTTTATAATGCACAAACCAGTCCTTTCGCTTTCCACACCGAGGCGGGTTTGTGGATGGAAGAAAAACGTTATGCTGGTGTAAGTGCTTTCGGTTTCGGCGGGACAAACTTCCATGCTGTACTGGAAAGCGCCCAAAATGTTGAAAATGAAAATTCGATCTTAAAATCGTGGCCATCCGAACTTTTTGTTTTCAGGGGGGATACTTACGAGGAAGCCAAAAGCCGCGTAATCTCTGTAAAAAACCTTTTAGAACTGAATGATCAGATCGAACTGAAAGATATTGCCTACAGCCTCGCAACAGCGGATGCAAAACCTGTTCAATTGAGCATTGTAGCCAACCATGCCGAAGATCTGGTGATGAAAATCGACCTTGTTTTATCCGGCGTTGAAAGCAAAGATACCTACCTCACCAAAAAACAGGATGGTAAAGTTGCCTTTATGTTCCCTGGTCAGGGCAGCCAGCGGGTAAATATGGCAAGGGATCTTTTTGTGGTTTTCCCTGAAATGAGAAAACTTTTGAAGGCTTATCCTGAGTACGAAAAAGTCCTTTTCCCTAACACGGTATTTAATGATGCCGATGCCAAAGCACAAAAAGAACAGATCAAAGATACCCGCATGGCACAACCACTATTGGGTATTGTAGATCTGGCCATTGCCAACTTTTTACGCTCGCTGGGCATTGTGCCCGATATGGTTGCAGGCCACAGCTATGGCGAATTGCCTGCGCTTTGTTTTGCCGGTGCTTTCGAAGAAGAGGCTTTGGTGCACCTCAGTGCCGAAAGGGCTTTAGCCATTTTAAATGCCGTAGAAAATGGCGATCCGGGTACTATGCTTGCCGTAAGTACCAAACAGGAAAACCTTGCACAATACCTTAATAATATAGAAGAAGTTTACCCGGTAAACTTTAACGCTCCAACACAATGCGTAATTGCGGGTAGTACCCAGGGCATTGCCCAACTGGCAGCGGTTTTAAAAGATGCCAAAATATCTTTCCGTCCGCTCGAAGTAGCATGTGCTTTCCACAGTCCTTTGGTGGCCAAATCTAAACAGCTTTACCAGGAAGTGCTTTCTGGAGTAAACTTTAACGATCTTAAAATTCCGGTATGGTCTAACACCACTGCAAAAGCTTACCCGGTTAAGGCTGCTGCTGTGAAAGAGCGTTTAACCGACCATTTGATTAAACCTGTCCTTTTTGTTGATGAATTGAGGGATATGTATGCTGCCGGAGCCAGGATTTTCGTAGAAGTAGGCCCTGGCAAGGTGTTAAGCGGTTTAACCAAAGCCTGTATTGGCCAGGACGAAGTGATCCTGCACACCGAAGATCAGGGGCAGAACAAACTAAGCAACTTATTGGGCACACTAGCGGGCTATATGGCCACTGGCAGAGAAATTAAACTCGAAAAATTATTCGAAGGCCGTTCAGTTAAAACAATCAAACTGGATGAACCTTCCAACTATAAAAAAAGTCCGGCTATCTGGTATGTGAACGGTCAGCATGCTGTTCCTTCAACAGGTAAACTTCCGGCAAATGGTGCATCACCTATTACTAAACCGATTATCCTTATGAACAACACCTCTACCCCAACTGAAAATCAACTGGTTAATGGCTCGGCCAAAGATCTGATGATGCAGGAATACCTGCACAGCATGAAAATGCTGATTCAGGCGCAACGCGATGTCATGCTTTCCTTTCTGGGGCAGGCACCTGCAATGCCCTCGCAAATCATTAATCAACCTTTAACATCATACCAAACCCCTCAACCGGTACGCATTGAAAACCAGATCATGGTAAAACAAGAAGTACCACAGGCACAAACTATTGAAGTAATTGCCCCTGTAATTGCGGCAAAAGACCTGAAACTGGTGCTTTTACAAATCGTAAGCGATAAAACCGGTTATCCACAGGAAATGCTGGGCATGGAAATGGATCTTGAAGCCGATTTAAGTATCGATTCCATCAAACGTGTAGAAATTATCGGTGCATTACGTACCGAACTGGGTGGTTTCTCTCAGCTGAACCTTCCGGAAGATAAAATTATGGAACAGCTTGCAGGACTGAAAACTTTGAGCAGTTTAGTAAACTGGATTACTGAAAATACCGCGCAACCAGCAGCGGTCAGTACACCAACACCTGTAGCCGCACCTGTAAGCCTGGCAGAACCAGCAAAATTTTCGATCGATCAGTTAAAATCGGCCATTCTTGATGTGGTAAGCGAAAAAACAGGTTATCCTAAAGAAATGCTGGGCATGGATTTAGATCTTGAGGCCGATTTGAGTATCGATTCAATCAAAAGAATGGAAATTATTGCATCATTAAAAGAAAAAATCGGTTTTGGTGCACAAAGTGAGCAGGCTGATGACTTAATGGAAAAACTGGCGGCAATTAAAACATTAAATGCCCTGGTTAACTGGATTGCAGATGTTGAAGCAGAAAGCTCGGAGGTGCTTACAGAAGCAAAAAAGCTTATTGAGGAGAGCATTGATGACCAAACCGTTAAAGAAAAATTATCGCGTTTGAGATTTGAGCTAACTCCTGCTGCACTCACCATTACCGAAGCAGCGATATTAAAAGGACAGCGTTTTGCCCTAACCGACGATGGCGGCGGACAAGCGCTTAAAATTAAAAAAGTACTCGAAAAACATGGTGCCATTGCCAATCTGGTGAATTTTGAAGATCCGTTAGACGGTTATCAGGGGCTTATCATCCTAAACATGTTCGAAGCACAGCGAAAAGTGGGTATTCTCGATCATTTCGCCACCATAAAAAAACTAAATTTTGATACCGTAAAATGGGTGTACCTCATTGCAGATACCAAACAATATTTTAACGAGCAATCGGATATTTCTTTCTTAAGGCACTACCAGGGTTATTCTGGTTTCTTTAAAAGTTTAGACCGCGAGTACGAACATACCAAATGCCGTTTCATCAGTCTGGAAACCAAAATGTCGGCCGATGAAATCACCAACATTACCCTAAACGAAATACTGAATCCGGATAAACCTTCGGAGATTATTTACAATGATAACAAAAGGCACATCATGGAACTGGTGCCCCACCAGTTAAGTACCGAAACCGATGCGCATATCCACCTGGATAAAGATGCCGTAGTGATGGTTTTAGGTGGCGCACAAGGGATTACAGCCGAACTGATGATCCATTTCGCTAAAGATTATCCTTGTAAATACATCCTGGTTGGCCGTTCGGCAAACCCGATCGCATCGGCAAACGAGGCAAGTGCCTCGCTAAAAACCAAAGATGAGATCAGGCAATACCTGATTAAACAGGGAGAAATTAAAAAACCTGCAGAAATTGAACAGGAAACCAACCGGATTTATAAAAACAACCAGATTTTACGTTGCATTGCAACTTTAGAGGAAGGTGGATCTACCGTAGTTTACGAATCGCTTGATCTTAAAGATGAAGAAGCCTTAACTCGTTTGATCAATCAGGTTTATGAAGATTATGGCCGTATTGATGGCGTGGTGCATGGTGCAGGTTTACTGGAAGATAAATTGTTCCATAGTAAAACATCCGAATCCTTCGGACGCGTTTTCGATACCAAAGTAACTCCATTAAGGGTATTGGCTGAGCAATTAAGACCTGAAACTCAGTTTGTGATCCTTTTCTCGAGCATTGCTTCTGTTTACGGAAACCGTGGACAAACCGATTATGCCGCAGCAAACAGCGTAATGGACAAATATGCCTGGGCTTTAAAACAGAAAATTCAGGGAAAGGTAATGGCCATTAACTGGGGCCCTTGGAAAGGTGCCGGTATGGTTTCGCCAACACTGGAGAAAGAATACCAGCGCAGGGGAATTGCATTGATCCCATTACAGGATGGAATGGAAACTTTCCTTAACGAACTAAAGTACGGTAAAGAAAGCCAGGTATTAATCATGGCTGGAAACACCTGGACATAGAAAGAACGATGTTGATATTTTTAGCACATAGCCTCGTGAGCTGTAATGATAAGCCGCCAAATTCGTCATTGCGAGAAGGCTTTTTCAGCCGACGAAGCAATCTTTCTAGCAAGGATCGCTAGCAGTAAAGATTGCTTCGTCGTTCCTCCTCGCAATGACGACCGCACTAATGGGGCTGTCATTCTGAGCTTGTCGAAGAACCTTTTTTAAGATATTACAAGGCGTTTCTACGAGCTCAACGTGACAAATTTGATTGAATTATAAATATAATTCAGCCTTATGACGATCGCGTTAGCGAAACAAGCTAAAAATTTCAGTGCAAATAGATATTAATGGAACTAAAGATTAGAAAGATCCCCTAAGCGAACAAGATGAAGAAAAGCGACGTAGCAATTATTGGAATGTCATGCATTTTTCCGGGTGCGAAAGATATGCAGACCTTTTGGGAGAATATCATCAACCGGGTAGATTCTACACAGCAGGTTCCGGCTGATCGGATTGATCCTGTGCATTTTGATAAAACGGTAAGCGGAGTAGATCGTTTTTACTGCAACCGGGGCGGTTTTATCCCCGATCATCAATTTGATCCGCAGCGTTTCGGCATTTTACCCTTAGCTGTTGAAGGTACCGAACCCGATCATCTGTTAACCCTCGATCTGGTTCATCAGGCACTCGAGGATGCAGCGGTATTCGAAAAAAAATATGCCCTTGATAAAACAGGGATCATTATCGGAAAAGGTAATTATGTAGGCCCCGGGGCAACCCGTGCCATCGAAATTGTGCGTACAGGCGAACAGATTTCGAGCGTACTGAAAGATTTGATGCCCCAATTGAGCGAGGCTGAAATTGAAAAGGTAAAACACGAATTCCAGTTGCGTAAAGGCCGTTTCAGTGCCGATACCGCAATGGGATTGATCCCCAATTTAGTGGCTTCGCTAGTGGCTAACCGGCTTAATTTAGGTGGTTTGGCCTTTACGTTAGATGCAGCGTGCGCCAGTTCGCTCATTGCGGTTGATCATGGCGTACAGGAATTAAACAGTGGCCGTTGCGATATGATTATTGCCGGCGGTGTGCATTTAGGTCAGAATGCTGCTTTTTGGAGCATATTTTCTCAATTAGGTGCTTTATCCAAACAGGAAAAAATCAAACCTTTTGATCAAAATGCCGATGGCCTGATTATTGGCGAAGGCTGTGGTTTTGTAGTGCTAAAACGTCTTGAAGATGCCATCCGCGACCAGGATAAAATTTATTCGGTAATTAAAGGCGTGGGCATCAGTAGCGATGGTAGTGGCACCAGTGTAATGAGCCCATCGGTTAAAGGCCAGTTAAAAGCCATTACCGAAGCATGGAAAAATGCCGGGTTGGAAAGTAAAAATATTGGCTATTTAGAAGCCCACGGTACCGGTACACCGCTTGGCGATAAAACTGAGGTAGAAACCTTAAAACAGTTTTTTGGTCAGGATGCAGATCTGCCAAAGGCTGGTATCGGTTCGGTTAAATCGAATATCGGCCATGCGATGCCTGCGGCAGGAATTGCCGGCCTGATTAAATCAAGTTTGGCATTGTATCACGGCATCATCCCGCCTACTTTACATTGTGATGAGCCCGTTGCGCAACTGGCAGAAACCCGTTTTTCGGCAGTGCAGAAAGCTGCAGACTGGAATCAATCGGGTTTGCCAAAACTGGCAGCTGTAAATGCCTTTGGTTTTGGTGGAATTAATGCCCACGTGGTATTAACCGCTTACGATAGTCCTAAAAAAGACGAGGTTTTGGTCATTGCACGGCCAAGTCACAGAATTTTGATTCAATCCCTCGAAAATGGTGATTATAGCGTGGGGCAGGGCAATTTCCGTCTGGTATTATTCAATCCTAGCGAAGAAAGGATCAAAAAAGCTTTAAAAATTGTAGTTAAAAATGCACCATGGAGAAATAAACAGGATATCTGGTACACCAATTCACCTTTATTGGCCAACGATGGCAAAATAGCGTTTGTTTTCCCAGGTTTAGACGGACTTGCCGGTGGTGAAATTAAATCAGTAGCCGATTATTTCAACCTCAGTATCGATGAAAACGAAAAACAGGATGGTCTGTTAAGCGAGGCACTCAATATCCTGAACAAAAGCAGCGTTTTAGATCAGGCCTTAAAACAATTGGGGGTTAAATCTGATATGAACGCAGGCCACAGTCTTGGCGAATGGCTTGCCGCAAGATCTTCGGAACTGGCAGAAGAAAGTTCGGTCATGAACTTACTGAATGTACTTAACCCCGAAACTTTTGAATTGAAAGATTCGCGCTTTATTGCCGTTGGTGCTGGCTTAGCAACCCTTCAACCCATTATAGAAAGTATCCCTGATTTATACCTTTCGAACGATAACTGTCCGCAGCAGGTAATACTATGCGGCAGCAAAAATGCGCTTGATGAGCTGGTGCCAATATTAAAGGTGAAACAGATTTTCCATCAGATCCTGCCTTTCCAGTCGGGTTTCCATTCGCCATTTGTGGCCGATAAACTGGGGCTGATCCTCGAGGGCATGCAGGACATGCAGTTCCGAAAAACCACGACACCACTTTGGTCGGCTACTACCTTAGAAACTTATCCCGAGGGTTTCGAAGCCATCCGCCAGTTAAGTGCCGAACATTTAATTAAACCGGTGCGTTTCCGCGAGCTTACCGAAAAAATGTATGCCGAGGGCGCACGTGTATTTATCCAGGTAGGATCAGGTGGTTTGGTAGGCTTTATAGACGATACTTTAAGGGGCAAAGATTTTAGCACCATTAGCGCCAACGTGCCCATCCGATCGGGTATTACGCAGTTGCAAAGGGTTTTGGCTGCACTTTTTGTCGAAGGAAAAGAAATCGCGCTTAATTATTTGGGCAACATTAAATCAACGCCACCGCAAAAAAACAAAGGCATTAAACTCGAACTTGGTTCGCCGATTATCCATAACCTGCAAACGCTTAAAGGTTTAACCATTAAGCAAAATCAACCTGTGCAGCCCAAAACTTTTGTAGAAGCCAAACATCCCGTTTTGCAGGCTTTTAACGAGAATGTAATGGAAATGATCAACATGCAGAGCGAAATGATCGAACTTTTCGAAAATGCAGCGTTCCAGGTTGATCAGCCAGTTAACTGGGCACCGGCCGCGCCGGTAAAACCCGCCAGACAAGCCTTTAGCAAAACGCTGGATGTGAGTTTGGATAACTGTCCTTATCTTATCGATCACTCGCTGTTGAGGCAGCCAAAAGGTTGGCCAACGGTAGAAGATATGGATCCGGTGATCCCGATGACCATGATTTTTGAAGTATTTGCCGAAATCGCAAATGCGCAATCGCCTGAAGAAAAAGTGCATAAAATTATGAATATGCGCGTTTTCCAATGGATGAATGTGGTTAAACCTTTTCAGGAAACCGTAACCGGCGAGTGGAAAGACGAACAAAGGGTTTACCTTAACCTCGAACGTTTTGCCAATGCAGAAGTGCAACTTGCGCCGCAGTTAAGCCCTGCTCCAAACCGTACTTTCGACATCGGAAAGTTACTGGATATCGACCGTACTTCTGCGCAGATTTACGACGCGCACATGTTCCACGGACCAGATTACCAGGGCATCAAAAAACTGATTGCCGTTGGCGAAAAAGGAATTACAGGTATCATCGAAGCTGCTGGCGGAAAAGGTTCTTTACTGGATAACGCAGGTCAGTTATTCGGTTTGTGGTTGCAACTCACTTTAGAAAAAGATCGGATTGCTTTCCCGGTTAAAATCCAGGAAATAGAGTTTTTCGGCGATATGGCCGATCAGAAAGGTACTTTCGAATGTACCTGTGTGTTAACCGAAATCAACGATGAATTTGCTACGGCAGATATCGTGATGAAAAGGGATGGCATTACCTGGCTGATTATTTCAGGCTGGCAAAACCGCAGACTCGAAATCGATGAACCGCTTTGGAATGTATCCATGTCGCCACTGCACAACCGCTTATCAGAAGAAGTTGCGCCTGGTGTTTTTCTTTTCGGCAATGCTTATTCGCGTGTGGTATCATGGGATTTTATCCTGAAAAGATATTTCAACCAGACCGAGAAGAAACATCACCAAAACCTCTTACCGAATAAAAGAAGAACCTGGATGATCAGTCGCGTGGCAGCAAAAGATGCGGTAAGGAATCTACTGAACACGCAGAAAAACCAGGCCTGCTACCCGATTACCTTCGAAATTTATTCAGACGAGCACCGCAAACCTTATGTTAAAGGTGGTTTAACCGATAATATCAACATTTCTATCGCACATAAGGGCACTGATGCCGTTGGGATTGCTCGTTTTAACGAACCGGTTGGTATCGATATCGAACACATAGAAGAACGAAGCGCAGGCTTTTTTGACCTTGTTTTTAACGATCACGAAATGGCCCTGCTGCAAAACCTCGACAAAATCGAATGGGCAACTCGCTTTTGGGTAGCCAAAGAAGCCTATGGAAAATACCTGGGCAAAGGTTTGCAGGGCAACCCGAAAGCCTATACCGTAGCAGAAGTAAACGGCGAAGAATTACGCATTAATAACATTACAATTAAAACAATCAAACATAAAAACTATATCATCGGATGGACAGTATAACAACTACGAAACTGAGCAGCGAAGAAATTTTCGACCTCATGAAAAAATTTATCACTGAAGTAATCGGCGAAGAATTTGTTGAAGAAATGGATATCACCCCCGAAAGTTCTTTTACTAAAGACCTCGAAATGGACAGCATCGAAATCGTATCTTTTTCCGAAAAAATCAAGGCACATTTTGGCGAGCAGATCGATTTTACGGGCTGGTTATCATCAATGGATTTAGATCAGCTGATTAACTTAAACCTGGGTATGATTATCTCATATATCGAAGAATGCCAATCGTAACGGTAAACGGCAAATCGGTTCACATTCAGGAGCTCAACAAAGACGCTGCTGAAACCATCGTGCTCGTTCATGGGATGTTCAGTAACCTTTCTGTCTATTATTTTAATATCGCACCGCTGCTGGCTACCAAATATCATGTGGTGCTTTATGATCTGAAAAGTCATGGTATGAGCGAAAAAACATTGCTTGGCTACGACCTCGAAAGCATGACCAACGATTTGCTTGCATTGATGGAGGAATTAAAACTGCAGAAAGTGCATCTGGGCGGTTATAGTTTTGGCGGATTAATTGCCTTAAAAATGGCCATCCGTTTTCCGGAGCGTATAAACAAACTAGCCGTAATCGAGGCACCCGATCCGAACGATGATAAAACCAGGGGCATTATTGATGAGTACAGTCGCGAGTTTCTGGAACATTACGTAGAAAATTTCACCGATACCACCAAAGTGAAAATGGGTAAAAGGCAAATGGAACGCAACCACCGCATGTACGAATACCTCTTTTACCAAACTTCGATTAAAACAGATATGGAGCTTGAAAAAGACTTTTTCAGCAGCCCTGCAATTGGAACCATACAACAAGCTACCCTATTATTATATGGTACGGATTCGAATTGTTTAAACGTAGGGAAATACCTTGACGAGCTGATCGAAAATGCAGATTTAATTGCCGTTCCGGGTGATCATAATATCCCGATCCAGCAACCACTAGTTATTGCAGAAGCATTATTAAACTTCTTCCAGGAAAAATAAAATTAAACACAGATGGCAAAATTCGTATTTGTAGTTCCTCCCCTAACCGGCCATATTAACCCAACTTTGAGTATGGGTGCAGCTTTATTGGATAGAGGCCACCGTGTAGCATGGATTACTTTAGATCAATCGCTGGGCGATAAACTTCCAGAACGGGGCGAATTACTCGTGATCAGTTACGACCAAAACGACCAGCAGAAAAAAGATTCAGAAAAATACCTCGATATCATTACCAAAAAAATCGTTTATGGCATCGATAGCATCAAATTTCTGTACGAAGAAGTACTGATCCCGCTAAACAGACACAGTTACGAAGGCATTGCCGGTCTGCTCGATCAGTTTAAGCCTGATGTGGTGATTACCGATCACCAGATGTTTGCCGGTGCCATCGCCGCAACCAACAAAAACTACCCTTACGTTACTTCCGTTACCGCTCCTGCAGCGATAAAAGTAATGGATGAGTTGCCAAAAGTGCATGAGTGGGAAGTAAACCAGATTGTGGAACTGCAAAAAGAATTCGGTATTACCGCGAGCGGTTCTATTGCCTGTTCTGATCTTGCTACTTTGGTATTTACCTCCCGCGATTTTTTCGGGGAGATGGATTTACCGGAACACTTTAAATTTGTAGGCCCTGTTTTTAACCGCCGCAAAACCTCCATTCCTTTTCGTTGGGAAGCATTTCATACCAGTCAGCCCAAAATATTGGTGAGCATTGGTACCACTTTCGATCACGAACATAAAAAAGCCTTTTTTGCCAAGGTAATCGAAGCTTTTGCCAACGAAGACCTGCACGTGGTGGTGGTTTCCGATCCTGCTTTATTTGAAGAGTGGCCTGCTAATTTTACCGTGCAGCGCCAGGTACCGCAACTGGAACTTTTACCGCACCTTGATGCTGTGGTTTGCCATGGCGGACATAACACCGTTTGTGAAACTTTAATGAACGGACTGCCCATGGTAGTCATCCCGATTGCTTACGACCAAAGCCATGTAGCAGGACGTGTTTTCAGGGTTGGTGCCGGAGAACGCTTAAACTTTAACCGTTTTAAAGCCAGCCATCTTAAAGAAGCCGTAAATAAAGTACTGCAGAACGATAGTTATAAAATAGCTGCAGCGCAGATCAAACAATCATTTATCCAGGCTGGTGGAACAGAAAGTGCCGCCGATTTACTGGAAACTTTAAGCAATAAAACCTCAAACGTATTCATCAGTTAAATTATACATTATGTCAAAATTCCTTTTCGTTGTCCCGCCCTTTTTTGGCCATATTAGTCCAACTTTAAGCATTGGCGCAAGTTTACTGGCCCGCGGCCATGAAGTAAAATGGCTTGGCATTACCCCGCTTGCGCAGGTGCATTTACCCGAAGGTGGCGAATTTATTTATCCGGAAGAAGACCTGGTGGAATATGCTGATGAAATACAACGCATTTTAAAACGTCAGGACGATGGACCTGCCTGTTCTGGTCCGGAGGTGATGAAACTGGCCCTCGAAGAAACTTACGTGCCTTTTGCCAAAATGATGATGAAAGGATTGAACAACTTTGTTGATAAATGGAAACCCGACGTGATCATTAACGACTGTATTACCTTTGCCGGTGCATTAAGTGCACATTTAAAAGGTATTCCATCGGTTACCACTACCCCGGTGCCACCTGATGTAATGGGTGATACCGCCAATAGTGCACCTAAAATATTCGAATGGCAACAAAACCTGATCAAGGGTTTACAAAGAGAAGTGGGCATTTACAGCGACGATATCCACATTCACTCCCACGAACTAAACATGGTTTTCACTTCGCAGGCTTTTGCCGGCTTTGAAGAAAAACCACCGCACATGCATTTTGTTGGCCCTGTAAAAGGCAGGCCAAATTTAGCACCATTCGATTGGGAACGTTTAAGCCAGGCCACTACGCCAAAAGTATTTGTTTCACTAGGTACTTTATTGGTTGATATCCGTAAGGAATTCTTCCAGAAACTGATTACCGCTTTCGAAAACGAACCTGTAACCATTGTGGCCGCAACCAATCCTGATATTTTTGAAAAATGGCCAGATAATTTTATCGTAAATGGTTTTGTGCCACAGTCGGAATTAATGCCCCACATGGATGCGGTAATCTGTCACGGAGGTTTTAATACCGTAAATGATACCTTCACCAATGGTTTACCGATGTTGATTACACCTATTGCTTACGATCATTTCCATACCGCTAAATTAATTGAGGGTGCAGGCTGTGGCGTGAGCATCCGTTACAAGCGTTTACGCATCAGCGATTTAAGAAATACGGTTTTCGAACTTTTGGAAAACCCGAAATACCGCCAGGCCGCAGAAAAAATAAGAGAAACATTTATCGCGGCCGGTGGCAATGATAAAGCGGTGCAGTTACTGGAGGATTTTGCAAGAACAACAACATTAGAAGCTGTTTAATCCGCTAACGCTCGTTTCTAACGAGCGTTAAATAGGATATCGTTTACAACGATAAAATCGTGTAACTATTTATGCATTCGTTTGGAAACGAGCGCAAGCGTAAATAGAGTTGTCAACTTTGATGGCCCGCTAGCCTAGAAGTTGACAACTCTGGAGGTAAATTACGGAGAACGGCCGTCGTTTCGAGGGGGCTTTTTCAGCCGAGGAAGCAATCTTACTACTATAGATTATAGCGATTGTTGAAGATTGCTTCGTGCCTCGCAATGACGACCAGTCGCACCAATGCCACCTCCAGCACCGTCACCCTGTCCCGATTTTAACATCGGGATCAGGGTCTATCTTACGATAAAGATCCTGAAATAAATTCAGGATGACGAGACGATTCCGCTAACGCTCGTTTCTAACGAGCGTTAAATAGGATATCGTTTACAACGATAAAATCGTGTAACTATTTATGCACTCGTTTGGAAACGAGCGCAAGCGTAAATAGAGTTGTCAACTTTGATGGCCCGCTAGCCTAGAAGTTGACAACTCTGGAGGTAAATTACGGAGAACGGCCGTCGTTTCGAGGGGGCTTTTTCAGCCGAGGAAGCAATCTTACTACTATAGATTATAGCGATTGTTGAAGATTGCTTCGTGCCTCGCAATGACGACCAGTCGCACCAATGCCACCTCCAGCACCGTCACCCTGTCCCGATTTTAACATCGGGATCAGGGTCTATCTTACGATAAAGATCCTGAAATAAATTCAGGATGACGAGACGATTCCGCTAACGCTCGTTTCTAACGAGCGTTAAATAGGATATCGTTTACAACGATAAAATCGTGTAACTATTTATGCACTCGTTTGGAAACGAGCGCAAGCGTAAAGTTGACAACTCCGGGGATAATCGCTCCCCTCGATCGTCATTTCGAGCGGAGTGCAACGCAGTCGAGAAATCTGTCTCGAGATAGATCTCTCCCTGCCCGAAGCAGGCGGGCATTTCGCTGCGCTTCAGTCGAGATGACGAAGCTTATAGATTAACCGCATAAACAAAACATTAAAGAGTTGTCAACTTACATAACCAATGCACTATGAAAGTTGACAACTCAAACACTAACCTAAATGAAAAGAAAACTGCTATTTGGCGAAAGGATGTTATACGGAGACGGCAAAAGCCCGTTTAACATCGTAATACCCTTTAAAATCAAAGGAGAAATAAAGGAAGATGATTTAAGGTTTGCCTTGTTCAAAATCCAGAAAAAACATCCCTGGTTAACGGCATCGATAAATTTTGACAAAAACCAAAAGCCCTGGTTTGTAACCAACCTTACCGAGTCTTTTAAAATCCCGATCCGTGTGGTAGAGCGTTTAAGCGACGAACATTGGGAACAGGAATCTGCCATTGAGTGGAAAACCGTTTTCGATGCCACAACCGCACCCCTTTGCCGCATAACCTGGCTAAAAGGAGAAAACGTGTCCGAAATTTTAATGGTATATCACCACTGCCTTTGCGATGGCACCGCAGCACTGTCTATTTTAACCGAACTGCTTCAGCTTTTAGATGATGCGGATACCGATATTGGCAGGGAAATCCCGATTATGGGCGTGAAAGATGTAATTCCGGCAAAGGTGTTGAACAGTTACCGCAACCGCACCAAAAATGGTTTGATCGGTAAAATTGCCACGCTAGCCCTGTGGATGATCCCCATTAAAAAAGTAGCCGTTGAACGTAAAAGAGATTTTATGCTCCGCTGGAGATTTGATCAGGAATTTACCAAAGAAATCATCACTTTCTGCAAAAGCAATCACTTTACCGTAAATACACTATTAAGTGCTGCCGTTTTAGCCGCATTTAAAGAAGTAAGGAAAGAAAAAGCTTTTAACAAAATATCGCTCCCGGTTGATATCAGAAATTTTAATCCGATCATTAAAAAAGACCACATTTTTGCTTTTGGTTTAATGATCGTGCTTTCCCTGTCGCCTGAAAAAGACTTCCTTGAAAATGTGAAGGCCTTACAAAAAGAAGTGAATGATAAATCGGCCAAACTTAATCCATATAGCCTGATGATGATGATGGAATCCTGTCACCCTGCACTTAAAAACTTCACCAATTTCTTAAAGTATGGAAAATCGAGCAACGATTGCATGTTTTCTAACCTGGGTAAAATCGACATCCCCCATCAATATCAGCATTTTGAAGTAGAAAGTATATTCAGTCCTTCCGTAATGGGGCCTTTGGGCAATACCACCACCATGATTGCTTCAACCTACCGCAACCAGATGGACTTTACTTTTGTGGCCAGCGAAGGTTATCTGCCTTATGAAGAGGCTCAAGTCATTAAAGAAAGGGTAATCTCCATTCTTAAAAGTCAGGTAGAACAACCCATCGAAATTTTAAGCGCAACCGCATGAAAAGAAGATTAATTTTAGGAGAACGGATTATGCATGTGGATGCTAAAACACCTTTGAACTGTGTTTTTACTGCTAAAATATCCGGCACCATCAGCGAAGAAAACCTGCATCAGGCATTGCAAAAAATCCAGCAGAAACATCCGTTATTGCAGATGAATATCGATGCCTCTGGCAAAGCCCCCTATTTTGTACTCAACCAGCATATCGGTAAAATACCGGTTAGGATAGCTGAACGTTTTACAGATGAAGACTGGCTTGCAGAATCAAAAACTGAATGGTACAAATTGTTTGATGCACAAAACGAACCATTGGCCAGACTGGTTTGGTTAAAAGGCGAAACAGTATCTGATCTTTTACTCGTGCTTCCGCATTGCATCTGCGATGGAACCACCATTTTAAACCTGTTGCGCGAACTGATGACATTGACCGATAATCCCGAACAGGATCTTATCCCCTATCCCTCATTTCATACCGTAAAAGATCTTTTACCCGAAGATTTTTCCATCACTAAACTTGGTCATTTTAAAGGAAAAGTTTTTGCAGCGCTTGGCCGTTTATTTTTCTTTTTCAAGGCTACTTCCAATACCTCTGTAGACCGGAGTAATTATGCCGTTCACTGGAAAATCAGTACCGAAAACACCAAAAAAATATTATTGAAATGTAAGGAAGAAAACACCACGGTACATGCGGCCATCTGCGTGGCATTTATGGAGGCTTTTAAACAGGTACGGGGCGAAAAAGCACATGGCAAAGTCATCTGTCCGGTTGATATCAGGCGTTTTGTTGAAGCCATTAAACAGGATACCATGTTTGCCTTTGCCCCCATTGCAGAGCTAAAACTGGATGAATCAAAAAATAGTTTCTGGACTAAAGCCCGGGCATTAAAAAGCGATTTGGATGCTAAAGTTTCCGAAATGAAAGTATACGACCTGTTGGGTATGAGCGAATATTTCCATTCATCCGTAAATAAAATGATCGGGTTTCTGAGAACCACCAAAGGCACTCATGATGTAACTTTAAGCAACATGGGGCTTTTAAACATACCAAAGGATTACCAGAATTTTTCTATAACAGCCATTCATAGTCCAACGGTTGCCTTTCCATGGAAAAATGCCAATACTTTGGTGTGCAGCACCTTTAACGGACAACTGGATTTCTCTTTTATGTCTAACGAATCCTTTTTAAGGGAGTTTGAAGCCTGGCAGATCAAAGACAGGGCGATGGAACTGATTAAAGAAAATTTAAATGAGTTTGCAAATGCCTGATTATGTAGAATATAATGAGGAGGCAAAAGTATCTAACTGGAGAAAGTTTGTACGCAAAAACCTGCTTTTACACCTCATCCCGAACACTTTACTGAATAGTATTGTGCCTTATTTTGCTTTTAAGATGCAAAATTCAGTACATCTTTTTAGTGGTGAACAAAACCTGGCCAGGTTTCTATTACCGATGTCGGCATTACTTCCCTTTATGGTTACTTTTGATATTTTAAAAAAAATAAAGGAATTACAGCATTCTGATGCCATTAATTATAAAGTGGAAGAGAAAATAACAGGCTATCCCTTTATACTTAAAAAAGCTGGTTTGAATGGCTTATACTGTATCACAATTGTATTTATCCTGATGCTTACACTGTATTTCTCTTTTCCACCCAACCACGATTTCGGAATTACTTCATCAGCAGTTTGCGCCGGTTTACTGGCCGGTTTGTATTCCGTTACTTTTTTCTACCTGGCCATCAGGAAATTTAAGATTGATGCGGTGTAACGCACAGTATTTTTTCTTATTATATTATATCGTCATCTCGACCGAAACGCAGTGGAGCGGAGAGATCTATCTTGAAATATTCTCTAGTTAGATTTCTCGACTGCGTTGCACTGCGCTCGAAATGACGGTATGAAGAGCACTTCGCTACATTTACAGACTTCAATAAAAACGTCGTCATCTCGACCGAAACGCAGTGGAGTGGAGAGATCTATCTTGAAATATCTCTCTAGTTAGATTTCTCGGCTACGTTACACTGCGCTAGAAATGACGGTATGAAGAGCACTTCGCTACTACATTTACAGACTTCAATAAAAACGTCGTCATCTCGACCGAAACGTAGTGGAGTGGAGAGATCTATCTTGAAATATCTCTCTAGTTAGATTTCTCGGCTACGTTACACTCCGCTCGAAATGACGGTATGAAGAGCACTTCGCTACATTTACAGACTTCAATAAAAACGTCGTCATCTCGACCGAAACGCGACCCGTACCGATTTTATATCGGTAGTGAGTGGAGAGATCTATCTCGAAATATCTCTCTAGTTAGATTTCTCGACTGCGTTGCACTGCGCTCGAA
>NZ_QNQU01000070.1 GCF_003315595.1 Pedobacter miscanthi
TCGCACGTTCGAGTCGTGTCCCCGCTACCAATTCAGTTGGTAGTTTACAGTGATCAGTTTAACTGAAAGCTGGGAACTGAAAATTTAAAAACTGAAAAATGGCCCGTTCGTCTAGGGGTGAGGACGCCAGATTTTCATTCTGGAAACAGGGGTTCGATTCCCCTACGGGCTACGATCCCGCTTTACGATAAGTAGAGCGGGATTTTTGCTTTCTATACATTTTCCCGCCCAATCATTAAGGATAATCTGCTTTTAATTTTAAATCGCTGATAAATTCCCGACTTAATACATTCTTATAAAACAAAAAACTGAAACGAGAGACACCTGCTACAACTAATAGAATTATAACAAAGCCAAACCATCCGGAATAACAGGCAAATAAGATAGATGCAATGGCTGGCACCAAAAGGTCAGGTAAAGAATATTTATCCGGATAAATAAATTCAAAATCTCCTGAAACAGGGTGATACAGAATTGAGCCCTGTATTATTTTATTTTTGTTCCTGGCAGAATATGCAGACTTTGGCAAAGCAAAACAAATCTCTAAAGGATCTTCCCTTATTATATTATACTTCCTCTTCTTTAAAATGGAAATAATTTCTTCGTGATTCCTTAGTTCAGAAATTTTGCCAGTAAGACGATGTATTGAGATCGATTCTGTAGTAACGCCCATAAAAACTTAGCTGTAGCTCAAATGTAAATATCACTAATTTTTAAATAATGTATCATAATAGTTTTAGCATCGGAAAGCCAGTTACTAAATAAATATTGCCGAAAAGGAGAACTTAAGACAGAATTTAATCAAATTGAATAATAGCGCCTGATTTACCCGCATCCGGTAGTGATGCGGGCAAACAGGACTTCAAATCAACATAACTAACCAAATATATATTGAGATAAAAATTAGTACTAAACAAGAAATAATAGTTTTTATTTAGACTAATTATAAACAAAGAAAAGCAACAAAATTTATTTAACCAAAATTTTCATCTCAAAAAATGGTTAAACTTTTGTCAGAAGGCTACAACCTGCTCATTATCAATTCAAAATTTATTTGAGTAAATCCGATACATTTTTGGGACTGAAGAGGCTGAAAAAAATATTTTAAAATATTTCGCAAATGGCTTTGCAAATATCAAAACAAATCTTACCTTTGCACTCCTTCAAACGCGATATTTGAAGCAGAAAATAGAGTGCGGGGTGGAGCAGTTGGTAGCTCGTCGGGCTCA
>NZ_QNQU01000071.1 GCF_003315595.1 Pedobacter miscanthi
GTCCTAAGGTAGCGAAATTCCTTGTCGGGTAAGTTCCGACCTGCACGAATGGTGTAACGATCTGGGCGCTGTCTCAGCCATGAGCTCGGTGAAATTGTGGTCCCGGTGAAGACGCCGGGTACCCGCAACGGGACGGAAAGACCCCATGCACCTTCACTACAATTTAACATTGCCACTGGGTACAGGATGTGTAGGATAGGTGGGAGGCTTTGAAGCGGTGTCGCCAGGCATCGTGGAGCCAACGTTGAAATACCACCCTTTCTGTATTCGGTGTCTAACTCTGCTATGTGGAGGACATTGTTTGATGGGTAGTTTGACTGGGGTGGTCGCCTCCAAAAAGGTAACGGAGGCTTTCAAAGGTAAGCTCAGTACGCTTGGTAACCGTACGGGGAGTGCAATAGCATAAGCTTGCTTGACTGTGAGACATACAGGTCGATCAGGGTCGAAAGACGGATATAGTGATCCGGTGGTTCTGCATGGAAGGGCCATCGCTCAAAGGATAAAAGGTACGCTGGGGATAACAGGCTGATCTCCCCCAAGAGCTCATATCGACGGGGAGGTTTGGCACCTCGATGTCGGCTCGTCACATCCTGGGGCTGGAGAAGGTCCCAAGGGTTCGGCTGTTCGCCGATTAAAGTGGCACGCGAGCTGGGTTCAGAACGTCGCGAGACAGTTCGGTCCCTATCTGTTGTGGGCGTAGGAATTTTGAGTGGGGCTGACCTTAGTACGAGAGGACCGGGTTGGACCAGCCTCTAGTGAATCTGTTGTTCCGCCAGGGGCATTGCAGAGTAGCTACGCTGGGAATAGATAAGCGCTGAAAGCATCTAAGTGCGAAACTAGCCACGAGATGAGAATTCCATATAGGACCGTAGCAGACTACTACGTTGATAGGCTATAGATGTAAAGCTGGTGACAGAACAGTCGAGTAGTACTAATCATCCGAAGCTTTCAAAGCAAACAGACTGTTGTTTGTTCTTCAAACTAACTTCTTTCAATAATATGTCATTTAAGCAAAAAGGGTAAAGACCAGAGACCAAAGGCGTATTTCGCTTTAGTCTTTAAGCTTTCATCTTTAGTCTTAATTAAAAATATTTAGGTGCCTATATCGGTGGTGTCCACCTCTTCCCATTCCGAACAGAGAAGTTAAGCCCACCAGAGCCGATGGTACTGCGGTAACACGTGGGAGAGTAGGTCGGTGCCAAATCTTAAAAGAAACCCTT
>NZ_QNQU01000072.1 GCF_003315595.1 Pedobacter miscanthi
TTCGCTAGTAAAAATAATGAGTCACAAACTTTAAAATGAGAGTTTGATCCTGGCTCAGGACGAACGCTGGCGGCGTGCCTAATACATGCAAGTCGAACGAAACTTTCTTACACCGAATGCTTGCATTCACCGTAAGAAGTTGAGTGGCGGACGGGTGAGTAACACGTGGGTAACCTGCCTAAAAGAAGGGGATAACACTTGGAAACAGGTGCTAATACCGTATATCTCTAAGGATCGCATGATCCTTAGATGAAAGATGGTTCTGCTATCGCTTTTAGATGGACCCGCGGCGTATTAACTAGTTGGTGGGGTAACGGCCTACCAAGGTGATGATACGTAGCCGAACTGAGAGGTTGATCGGCCACATTGGGACTGAGACACGGCCCAAACTCCTACGGGAGGCAGCAGTAGGGAATCTTCCACAATGGACGCAAGTCTGATGGAGCAACGCCGCGTGAGTGAAGAAGGTCTTCGGATCGTAAAACTCTGTTGTTAGAGAAGAACACGAGTGAGAGTAACTGTTCATTCGATGACGGTATCTAACCAGCAAGTCACGGCTAACTACGTGCCAGCAGCCGCGGTAATACGTAGGTGGCAAGCGTTGTCCGGATTTATTGGGCGTAAAGGGAACGCAGGCGGTCTTTTAAGTCTGATGTGAAAGCCTTCGGCTTAACCGGAGTAGTGCATTGGAAACTGGAAGACTTGAGTGCAGAAGAGGAGAGTGGAACTCCATGTGTAGCGGTGAAATGCGTAGATATATGGAAGAACACCAGTGGCGAAAGCGGCTCTCTGGTCTGTAACTGACGCTGAGGTTCGAAAGCGTGGGTAGCAAACAGGATTAGATACCCTGGTAGTCCACGCCGTAAACGATGAATGCTAGGTGTTGGAGGGTTTCCGCCCTTCAGTGCCGCAGCTAACGCAATAAGCATTCCGCCTGGGGAGTACGACCGCAAGGTTGAAACTCAAAGGAATTGACGGGGGCCCGCACAAGCGGAGGAGCATGTGGTTTAATTCGAAGCAACGCGAAGAACCTTACCAGGTCTTGACATCCTTTGACCACCTAAGAGATTAGGCTTTCCCTTCGGGGACAAAGTGACAGGTGGTGCATGGCTGTCGTCAGCTCGTGTCGTGAGATGTTGGGTTAAGTCCCGCAACGAGCGCAACCCTTGTTGTCAGTTGCCAGCATTAAGTT
>NZ_QNQU01000073.1:0-691 GCF_003315595.1 Pedobacter miscanthi
AACACGTGAAACTCCGTCGGAATCCGGGAGGACCATCTCCCAAGGCTAAATACTACCTAGTGACCGATAGTGAACCAGTACCGTGAGGGAAAGGTGAAAAGCACCCCGGGAGGGGAGTGAAATAGTTCCTGAAACCATATGCCTACAAGTAGTCAGAGCTCGTTAATGAGTGATGGCGTGCCTTTTGTAGAATGAACCGGCGAGTTACGTTAGCGTGCGAGGTTAAGGAGGAAAGTCCGGAGCCGTAGCGAAAGCGAGTCTGAATAGGGCGAGATAGTACGTTGACGTAGACCCGAAACCAGGTGACCTACCCATGTCCAGGTTGAAGGTGCGGTAAAACGCACTGGAGGACCGAACCCGTGTATGTTGAAAAATGCTGGGATGAGGTGTGGGTAGAGGTGAAATTCCAAACGAACTTGGAGATAGCTGGTTCTCTCCGAAATAGCTTTAGGGCTAGCCTCGGAGTTAAGAATCGTGGAGGTAGAGCACTGTTTGGACTAGGGGCCCGTCTTGGGTTACTGAATTCAGATAAACTCCGAATGCCACAGATTTATATCCGGGAGTCAGACTGCGAGTGATAAGATCCGTAGTCGAAAGGGAAACAGCCCAGACCACCGATTAAGGTCCCAAAATATGTGTTAAGTGGAAAAGGATGTGGAATTGCATAGACAACTAGGATGTTGGCTTAGAA
>NZ_QNQU01000074.1 GCF_003315595.1 Pedobacter miscanthi
TTATTTTGGGTAATGGTAATATTTGCTGCCGAAGCCACACCTGAGTTTGCAACACCGTTATAGGTATCGTTGCTCAATAAAGAAGTAATGGCTGTTCCGCCTGTGGTACCATTTTGTGTACCTGCATCATTAACAGCTGTTATCGCCCCATTTGCTACGCTAACCGTTACAGTGATTGGATCTGATGTAACGCCATTTAGCGTCAGTGCATAAGTAAAGGTATCTGTTCCTATAAATCCATTTGCAGGAGTATAATTAATTGTACCATTCGCCTGAACGATAGCAGTGCCATTAGTAGGTGCAGTAGCAATGGTTACAGTTGCACCTGATGCTGCCGCACCATCGTTAGCCTTTACGTCAAGATTTTTTAGGGTATTAATAGATGTGTTGAAATTATCGTTTACTCCAGTTGGTTTCACAACAATAGTTGCACTTTGACCAGCAATTGTACTCGAACAACCATTTACATCAGATACACTTACCAGATTATAAGTAAAGGTACCTGGCGCAACAGTAGATTGAGCTATTGTACCTGTTGCTGTGTTACTACTTAAGGTTGTATTGCTTCCACCATTAATATTATAGGTAAATACAAATGGAGCAGTTCCGGCAGTAGCGGTAAAAGTTACATTCGGATTGGTAGCTCCGACATTCACTGTTGTGCTGCCGCTGATTGTTGCACTTGGTAATGCATTTACGGTTACAACAGCCGATCCCGTTGCCGTATTGCTGCATGACGGGGTAACGCCTGTTCCGGTAGCAACCCCAACAAGCGCATAAGTAGTATTTGAGGTAAGGTTACCTGTAGCTAGTGTAGCTGTTCCGGCCGCACTTAAAGTTACAGTCTGGTTGGTGCCTCCATTAATGGTATAGGTAACAACCGCATTGGCTGTACCGCTGAAGGTAATGTTTGTTCCGCTGCCAGAGCAGATGGTAGTTGTACCGCTGATTGTTGCACTTGGTAATGCATTTACGGTTACAACAGCCGATCCCGTTGCCGTATTGCTGCATGATGGGGTAACACCTGTTCCGGTAGCAACACCTACAAGTGCGTAAGTAGTATTGGCCGTCAGGTTCCCGGTCGCAACAGTAGCTGTTCCAGCCGCACTTAAAGT
>NZ_QNQU01000075.1 GCF_003315595.1 Pedobacter miscanthi
AAAAAATAACAGGGTGATTGTTACTACAAAATTTTTTATCGGGATCGATGTTTCCAAACCGCACTTTGATGTTGCATTGATGGCCGTTGTAAACCATGTGAAACAGGAGATTGAAACTGCACGCTTTGACAATACAGCATCAGGAATAAAACTGTTTGAGAAGTGGCTGAAATCGCGCAAGTTCACATTTAATGGGGATTCTTTGGTTGTGATGGAAAATACCGGGATCTATCATCGTCTGCTATGGACTTTCTGCAGCAACAGGAATCTGCCCATCCACATCGGTAATGCTGCCCATATCAAATGGAGTTTTGGGATAGCCAGAGGCAAAAATGATAAAATAGACAGTATCCGTTTATGCAATTATGCATTCAAGGAAGCGGATGAGCTGAGGGCTACAGCTGCCCTGGATCCCGAGCTGATGTTGTTGAAAGATCTCGTATCAGCAAGGACAAAACTGCTCAAACAAAAGTCTGGCATTAGCGTCTCGGTAAAAGAACTGGGCAATGTTAATGGGAAAGAACATCAGAAACTAATTGAAAAAGCACTTAAAAATGCAATTGATGGTATTGTCAAGTCAATCAAAAACCTCGAAGATCAGATCAAAAAAATTATTAACGAAAATCAGGATTTCAAGCAGAATTATAAACTATTGATGAGTATTCCCGGTATAGGGCATGTTACGGCAGTGTATTTAATTGGTTGCACGGGAAATTTTGTTGGACAGCCTAGTGGAAAAGAATTGGCCTGTTATGCAGGGGTTGCCCCATTTGAACAGACCAGCGGTATAAGTATCAAAGGTAAACCTAAGGTACACCGCATGGCCAATAAAGAACTCAAAAGACTGCTCCATATGTGTGCATTATCTTTGATACAGCATAATCAGGAATTCAAAACGTATTACAATAGAAAAAAAGCTGAAGGCAAGCATAGCATGAGCATAATTAATGCAGTCAGAAACAAAATAGCACTCAGAATTGCAGCAGTTATAAAAAACCAGGAGTGCTATAAAAATAATTATAATATAGCTGCTTAAAATTTGTTTTTATCATAACAATCATCTCGA
>NZ_QNQU01000076.1 GCF_003315595.1 Pedobacter miscanthi
TGCCATTGTAGTAAGTTTTAAAGTTTTGAAAGAAATAAGTTTTGTTTGGCGCTGAGCGCATGGCGGTAGGCGTGCCTTAATTTGTGCTAAGGGTTTGGAACTGCAGGTTGTATTGAATATGGCATCTAACCTTATACCTTCAACCTTTCTACCCTCAACCTTAAATTAGGCTTTTGGCCAATCGTTAAGATGCTCTGCGTTGCCTAATTTAAGCTTTCTGGCTGAAATCTGGAATTTGAGTGTCATCGGGTGATCACCCACAATGTTTATCCCTTCGGAATATTTAACAATGTAGCCGTCTTCGAAGTTAACTTCTTTCATTTTGGCATCTTCCTCTGTTTTCTTGATCAGAAGGGTTCCTGTAATAGGTTTGTACTGGTTGTTTACCATCGCTTCGATTATTGAGGTGTCTTCGGTTGACTCGATCTCAATGTCGATGGTACCGCCGTAAACTCCGGAAGAAGGTCTTCCTTTAGCATCTACATCACGGTTTAACGCATAGGCACAATGAAGCACATCGTACTCCTTGCCTGAAAAATTTAATCTAGCTTTGAAAGCCATAGTTTTAAAATTTAAAGGTTAAAAATTTGAATTATGTAGCGTCCGCTACTGAGCAACTATAACCAAATATCAGGCCAAACATCATCTATACCATTCATTGATAAGCGATAACCTCTTTCCAAAAAAATGGTAAATTGCATTTATCGCCTAAAAAAGCAGTTATACAAACGCCTTTTGTGGAAAAAATGTGGAAAAAGCGGAATCTATCTTTAGTGTTACAAATACATTATAGAGCGTAACCACGTTACAAAACTGTAGCGTTTATACACAAAGTGTAGTTTTTTTGGACAAAGTGTTGCTGTAATTAAACTTGATGGTTTGTGAAGACACAAACCATGATACACAAGTCACGGCAACGGTAATACTAATCACGGATAGACAGGATGCACACAGATAAAAATCCGTGTTTATCTGTGGTTAAGAATAAAAAATGGTTTATCAAGAAGTAGTGTGATGGTCTGTGGAGACACCAATGCTATTAACTTAAGCTATTTA
>NZ_QNQU01000077.1 GCF_003315595.1 Pedobacter miscanthi
TAGCTGCTTAAAATTTGTTTTTATCATAACAATCATCTCGAGCGAAGTGCAACGCAGCCGAGAGATCTGCCTCGAGATAGATCTCTCCATTCCCCTGCGTTCCAGTCGAGATGACGATCCCATTTTTTTAAACTACAAAAATAGTTAATTTCTTTAAATAATGTTATCTTGCTTTTAAATCCTTAAAGCATGAAAACATTACTATTTATATTCTTATCTGCACTTTTATTCGAAACACCAACCATTGAAAAAGACCGCGATCGCTGGAAACCTTATTATACGGATGCGTCTCCGGCAAAAACAGCCGATCAATGGTATCTGCCATTTGATATAACCAACCGTAAAAAGGTAAACAACATCAAAATCATCAGCATTTTTGGCGATCACCGCGATAGTTATGTTAAAGGGCATATCCACACGGCTATCGATATTAACCCGGCACAGCCTAAAACGAAACTGGTTAGTGTTTATGCCATGGCCAATGGCATAGTGTGTTCTGTTCATTTGGGCGAAAACCAGCGCACGGTTGTGGTTAAACATAAATTACCGAACGGACAGATGATGTTTACCTCTTACAAACATTTAAAAGAAGTTTATGTAAGCAATGGTCAGGCGGTTGATCAGAATACGAAACTGGCGAGATTATTTACCCCACAGGAAAGCAAAAAATACGGTGGCGATTATCATCATCTTCATCTGGAAATCAGGAAGAAATTTGATGATTATGGCTGTGCCAGCTGGTTAACTTTTAACGATGCACAACTGAACGATCGGTTTTATAATCCGCAGCGTTTTATAAAGGAACATGTTAAATAAAGTTTTGGTGGTGATGTTATCGATAGAGAAGCCAAGTTTGAATAGGCACCATACCCAGTAAACTTGACTTCTC
>NZ_QNQU01000078.1 GCF_003315595.1 Pedobacter miscanthi
GGGCTACACACGTGCTACAATGGACGGTACAACGAGTCGCAAGACCGCGAGGTTTAGCTAATCTCTTAAAGCCGTTCTCAGTTCGGATTGTAGGCTGCAACTCGCCTACATGAAGTCGGAATCGCTAGTAATCGCGAATCAGCATGTCGCGGTGAATACGTTCCCGGGCCTTGTACACACCGCCCGTCACACCATGAGAGTTTGTAACACCCAAAGCCGGTGGGGTAACCGCAAGGAGCCAGCCGTCTAAGGTGGGACAGATGATTGGGGTGAAGTCGTAACAAGGTAGCCGTAGGAGAACCTGCGGCTGGATCACCTCCTTTCTAAGGAATAATTACGGAACCTGTACATTTATCGAATACTTTGTTTAGTTTTGAGAGGTCATATCTCTCAAGATTTTGTTCTTTGAAAACTAGATATTGATTTATTTCTTAAAAATAAACCGAGAACACCGCGTTTTAAAGAGTTTAAAACAAGAATTATAGTTCTTAATCGCTAAACTCATAACCTATTATCGTTAGATAATATTAGGTTAAGTTATTAAGGGCGTATGGTGGATGCCTTGGCACTAGGAGCCGATGNAATATTAGGTTAAGTTATTAAGGGCGTATGGTGGATGCCTTGGCACTAGGAGCCGATGAAGGACGTGACTAACTGCGATATGCTTCGGGGAGTTGTAAGTAAACTATGATCCGGAGATTTCCGAATGGGGAAACCTAACAGGTTTTACCGCCTGTTATCACTAAGTGAATTCATAGCTTAGTTGAAGGTAGACGTGGGGAACTGAAACATCTAAGTACCCACAGGAA
>NZ_QNQU01000079.1 GCF_003315595.1 Pedobacter miscanthi
CTCAACGGATAAAAGCTACCCTGGGGATAACAGGCTTATCTCCCCCAAGAGTTCACATCGACGGGGAGGTTTGGCACCTCGATGTCGGCTCATCGCATCCTGGGGCTGTAGTCGGTCCCAAGGGTTGGGCTGTTCGCCCATTAAAGCGGTACGCGAGCTGGGTTCAGAACGTCGTGAGACAGTTCGGTCCCTATCCGTCGCGGGCGTAGGAAATTTGAGAGGATCTGTCCTTAGTACGAGAGGACCGGGATGGACATACCGCTGGTGTACCAGTTGTTCCGCCAGGAGCATCGCTGGGTAGCTAAGTATGGATGAGATAAACGCTGAAAGCATCTAAGTGCGAAACTCACCTCGAGATAAGATTTCCCATTACGTAAGTAAGTAAGATCCCTGAAAGATGATCAGGTAGATAGGATGGAAGTGGAAGTGCTGTGAGGCATGGAGCGGACCATTACTAATCGATCGAGGACTTAACCAAGTAGAGAAAACGTGAGTTTTCGGTGAAAGAGATAAATGATATCTAGTTTTGAGAGAATAAAATNCCAAGTAGAGAAAACGTGAGTTTTCGGTGAAAGAGATAAATGATATCTAGTTTTGAGAGAATAAAATCTCAAGTAAATAGTGCGGTGATGATGGCACGAAGGATACACCTGTTCCCATTCCGAACACAGAAGTTAAGCTTCGTAACGCCGAGAGTAGTTAGAGGAACGCCTCTTGCGAGGGTAGGAAGTCGCCGTGCGATA
>NZ_QNQU01000008.1 GCF_003315595.1 Pedobacter miscanthi
AAATATTTATAACACTAAGTTAATAGCATTGGTGTCCTCACGAACCACTAGCATTATTTTTTGCTCCACAAACCACCTGCGTTAGCTCATCCTTAATATTTACTTAAAATCAGATCATCAATATTAATGATATCATAACACTATCTGTTTACAGGGCTAATAGTTATAAATCAATTTTGTAATAAAAGAATCAGAAGTTAAATAATATGAGATTGGTTTCATGCATCGGACTTTTAACGGTTATACCTGCAATTGCATTGCTTACTCATAGCAACGAACCACATGCTGCTATTGAAACACATCAACAAGATAAAATGAGCGCTGCAATATCAGCTAATGCCGTTCAAACTGATTCGTTGTTACGCGCCAAAGTAAATACGCCTGCTCAGAAGCATTTGGGTTTCACAGTAAAAAGTGCTGTAGAAACCAGTTCTGTACTTACAAAACAATAAAAAGCACCATTGCTTTATCGAAATATGAATAGAAGATCGTTATTAAAAGGCGGCTTGCTGGCCGGTTTAAGTGTACCACTTGTGGGGCTGAAAGATGTAATCGCTACTCCTGTTGGCGGACCAAAAAAAGCAAAAAACATCATTATGATGGTGAGCGACGGCATGAGCATTGGTACCTTAAATATGGCCGATCTTTATGCCAACCGGGCTTATGGCAAAAGCAGTAAATGGCTGGGCCTGTACCGCGACAATAAAGCTGTACGCGCTTTGATGGATACCGCTTCGGCCAGCTCAATGGTTACCGATTCTGCAGCTGCCAGCTCATCATGGGGCGGAGGCATGCGTGTTAAAAACGGTTCACTTAATGTAGGTATTAATGGTGAGAAACCTCAGCCTATCCTTCAGAAATTTAAAGAAAAAGGTAAAAAAGTAGGTTGTGTAACAACAGTTCCCATTACACACGCTACACCAGCAGGTTTTTGCGTCAATATTGACAACCGTGGCGGACAGGATATTATTGCTGAAATCTACCTTGGTTTAAAATTCGATGTGATGATGGGTGGTGGAAGCAAATACTTTGGCGAAAAGAGGGAAGGGGGCGACCTGATCCCAAAATTTCTTACCCAGGGATATAAAGTTGCCGAAAACAGGAACGAAATGTTGGCATTGGATAAATCGAAACCGGTTTTAGGCCTGTTTGCAGAAGACGGATTACCTTATGAAGTAGACCGTATGCACGATGCTGAATTGCAGAAAACTGTGCCTACACTGGCCGAAATGACAATGAAAGCCATTGAATTAATGAAAGACCATAAAGATGGTTTTGCGTTACAGGTTGAGGGTGGAAAGGTAGATTGGGCAGCACACTCTAACGATTTGGGCGGATTAATCTTCGATCAGCTGGCTTTTGATGAAGCGGTTGGTAAAGTAATCGAATTTGCCGAAAAAGATGGCGAAACCCTGGTAATTATCACCACCGATCATGGAAATTCGAACCCTGGTTTGTTTTATGCAGACGAAGCCAACAAAAAATTCGATCGCCTGCAGCGTTTTAAACACAGCAACACCTGGTTGCTTGCGCAACTGGACCAATCGTTCAGTGAGCAGAAAATTATGGAAATGATTAAAGAAAACCAGGGTATAGAAATGAAAAGTGAAGATGTAAAATCGTTGCTAAGCCATTTTAAAGATATTGTTCCGGGGCAGTTATATAACGAAGCCAACCTTCCTTTTTACGAATATGGAAAAATTTTAGGCAAATACACCGATGTACAATGGGCAGGTATGAACCATACCGGCGATTATGTTGAGCTTACTATGTTCGGTCCGGGATCGGAACAGCTAAAGCCTTTCGTTAAAAATTACGAACTGCATAATTTCATGTTAAAAGCCGCCGAAATGCCAAAACACTTTTTGGTGACGAAATAAGTTCATTGGTTTATTCGTTATTGGTCATTGGTTTATTGGTCATTTGTTTACTAGGGGCAAATTGCCATTGTTCATTAATGTGGTGTCAGATGTTACCATCTGACACATAATAATGCTTTTTTGCCACGGAAACACAGAATTCACAGATAAATATTCCATGATCATTTGTGTTTTTGTGGCTAAACCAATCTCTAATTTTATCTAAAACGCATTGAAGAATCTTTTATTTATATCAATGCCCTTTAGACTCCGGACTCCGGACTAAAGACTAAGGACTAAGGACTAAATTCAAGCCTCCCACCAGGTTAAAGGAAATTTAATTTCGTCAACAGAACTGGCAATCATATCCGGTTTAAAAGCGTAATGACCTAAAGTATCCTTGCTTGATATGCCCGAAAGCACCAAAATGGTTTTATAGCCCATTTGTACACCACCCTGGATGTCGGTTTCCATGGTATCGCCGATAACGGTAGTTTCGCTCGTTTCCAAACCTAAAAATTTACGTGCCGAGCGCATCATTACAGGGCTGGGTTTGCCCGTAACAAAAGCCTTTCTTCCGGTAGCTTCTTCAATCATGGCTGTTGTTGCCGCGATACCTAAATTGTTCCAACCCGGTTTCTTAGGCGATGGATCTCGGTTGGTTGTAATAAATTTTGCGCCGGCAAGGATCATATCTACCGCCCGCTGCACCATTTCGAGCGTAAAATTTCTTCCTTCACCCAATACCACAAACTCAGGATCTGTATTAACCAAAGTAATGCCATGATCGTGTAAACTGCTCAATAAACCTCCTTCACCTAATACATAGGCCGTTCCTTTCGGGCTTTGATCCGAAAGAAATTTAGCCGTAGCCATGGCACTGGTGTAAACATGGCTTTCTTCAACCTTTATGCCCAGTCCTTTTAATTTGCGTACCACTTCTAATGGGGTTCTCTGGCTGTTATTGGTCATAAACGCGAAGGGAATTTCTTCGTCGATTAAGTTTTTAATGAATTTGTCTGCTCCGGTTATCAGCGCCTCCCCACTATAAATCACCCCGTCCATATCTATTAATAATCCTTGTTTCATGTTTTTGTAGATTTAATCTGCTTGTATGCAAACTTAATGTTTTCTTGTTCAATCAACGTTAAATTACAGGTTTTGAACTTTCAAAAATGGTCAATTATGCTGCTTTCTATGGCTTTTTTTATTTAACATAAACTTAATATAGGAGTTGTAGCATTACCATGCTTTATAACGTATCCCTTACAAAAACTAAATAATGAAAAACGCTGTCAAAACAACCACTATTCTTTTAATTGCATGTACAACTTTCTTTGCCTGTAAAAAGAAAACCGAAGATCCGATGGATTTTACGGTTGATGATCAAAATTTAACCGCCTGTCCGCTGGGTACAACATGTCATTTTCAGTATGCAGATAATGCTTCGATGGATGAAAACTGGCTAAATATAACAGCTGGGCAGCATCGGATTTTCTGGGCCAGGAATGTGAAGGACTCCAGAACGAGCTGGATGTATTTTCAGGCGCCTATGACCGGAGATAGATTTTTGTTGAACGATGCGGATGTGCAGGCCGGAAAGGTAAAATTTGTTTCTAGCTGTCCGGTATGTTACGGCGTAGAACTCAGAGCGTTAAAAGGAACTGTTAAAGGAATAAAAGTGGTTAAAAATAGTGCTGAACCCGAAAAATGGTTGTTAGAATCAAATATCGTTTTGTCTGTAATAGGATCTATTGTGCCTGTAGATACCATTTATGTTAAGCAATATTATACTCCTGCAATACAATAATTATAGACCTTAAATATACATCGGTGCCATTTTTCGCCAGTAATGGGGCCGGTGTGCATTGCTTTCCCAGGTGTGGAACTGATTGGGGATACCTTTTTCCCATAGCAGGCTGCTAAGGTGCTGGTTTCCGCTTAAAAACGGATCTGTTTCGCCTACAGCTAAAATAATTTCAATATTCCTAACTGCTGTAAGCAATGTATCATCATTTAAATTAGCCAGGTATTGTGCCGGCATGTTTAGGTAAACTTTTTCGTCGTGAAATCCATTTAACAAATCCCTGAAATCGCCAATATTATCCGTCAAATCATATCTTCCACTAATGCCAACAGCCTTTTTAAATAACCATGGATATTTCATCGCCAGATTAATGGCATGATAGGCGCCCATACTACAACCTGCAGTTTCTATAAAATTACCGTCGTTTTTTTGGTGGATTAATGGCATTACCTCATCTAACAAATACTTTTCATATTGGAGATGCCGCTCAATCCTGACCGATGGAAATACATCATCATTATAAAAGCTTTCTCCATCAATACTATCTACACAGAAAACCTGGAGTTCGCCATTTTCGATCTGTTGGCCCAAAGAAGCAATAATTCCCCAATTTTCATAATCATAGAAACGAGCCATGCGGGTAGGGAAAAAGATAACCGCCCGGCCGCTGTGCCCGAAAACCAGCAGCTCCATATCCCTTTGCAGACTATGGCTGAACCATTTGTGGTATTCCCTGTTCATCTGTTTAAAATCTTGATAGAAAAATAATGCTCCGATGTTATCGTGATATTAATTAACGGTAATGATTAACCTAATTTTTCTTTAACAGCTTCGGTCCATAAACGGTACCCTTCGTCGCTTAAGTGTAAACCATCGTGATCGTAGAGTGCCGGATTTGGATTGCCCGATTTATCCAGCATTTTTTTAAAAACATCAATAAATTTCCAGTTCCCATTCAGTTTGATAATCTCGCTTTCAATAAGGTTGTTGGTATACCTGAACTGATCGGCAATATGCCAGCGGTGAATGCTCGGCTTTAAAGAGATAAAATAACATGGAATTGTGCCAAACCTAAGGTTAACTTTTACGATCAGCTGCTGAAAGAATATAAAAATTTCTTCGGGGTTTCGGCCATCTCCAAGGTCGTTATCTCCTGCATATACCACAAGTGCCTTTGGCTTGTAATCGGTCATAATCCTTTCGAAAAACCATACACAGGCAGCCAGGGTAGATCCTCCAAAACCCAGATTGGTTACCTTGGTGAAGTTGAAATCATCTTCCAAACTGTTCCATAACCGTATAGATGAACTCCCATAGAAAATAATCCCCGGATGGTCGCGGTCTAAACGATACCTTTTTTCCAATTGTTTAACCTCTTCTTCGTACCAGTACATAACGCTAAAGATAAAAAGATCTGCCTTTTATAGAAATGGCTTGTATGTTAAGTTTATGTGAAGTGGGTTATTGGCTCATTGGCTCATTGGTTCACTGGTCATTAGTTCATTGGTCATTGGTCATTAGTTTATTGGTCATTAGTTCATTGGTCATTAGTTTATTGGTCAGGTTCACTGGTCATTAGTCATTGGTTCATTGGTCATTGGTTATTAGGTCATTGGTTATTGATTTGTAACAGTAAAACAAACCTACAATCAAAAAATCTAACTACCTAGTAACTTCCGGATTGAAACTAAATGGGAAAACAATACAATTGGTACGATGAAGGCCGGAAGCAAGCTGAAAGGAAAGTACAGCAATGCAATATTTGGCTGTGAAAAAGCAAATTTTTGTATCGGAAATGGCGCCGATAATACAGCTGTGGTTACAATATTCGCCAATAGTAAGAGGCAAATAATGTTCCATGCCAGTAAAACTTTTTTATTTAGTTTGTTTTTAATATATCCGAAATAATAAATAAAGGGAGCGGTAATTCCGCATAAAATATCAAAATTTCTGCCTTCAAAAGTCATCATTTCTGGTACAGCATGATGTATAAACAGCCAATAAAGCGTCAGTTCCACAGGTATCCTGATAATATGTAATATCGTTAGTTTACCAATATCAATCCCGGTAATAAATGCCTTCCCCTTTTTGGAGAAAAAAGTAGCAACGATAAGGGCAATAGGGGGTAATACGAGCAATACAAATCGGGGCGGCATAACGTGGATCACCTGATAAAAGCCCGAAATGCTTAGTAAAGATTGTATGGTTAGCCATAAAAAGAATATGCTGGTCAAAGTTTTTGAAAAACCAACGGCCTTAAAAAATAATACGATGGTTAATAAGGCAGTTAACGCAAATAAGATGTAAAGTGATATCGGTAAGTGTTCCATGAGTTAATTGTTTCTACAAAAGAACCCATTTTAACTCCTGTTTATCTTCGCATTTGGCAAGAAATACCTGTTAATGTTTTTTTGCAAAATCTTTTCTGATTCTGCTGAGAGAAGTATCTGTTACCCCTAAAAAGGAAGCAATATGTTTTAGAGGGGCATGCTGAAAAATTTCAGGATTTGATTTTAGCAGTTCTGCGTAACGCTGTTCGGCGGTTTCGGTAATCATTGATAGTGTTCTGCTTTTAAGTCCTGAAAAGCCTTGCACCAGTATCGATCTCCCAAAATCCCTAAATTCAGGTATGCTATGGAAAAGTTCATTTAGTTGAGCAAAAGTAATAAACCAGCCCTCACACTCGCTTAATGTATGGATATTCTCCTTTGATTTATCTCGTTTAAAGAATGAAGAAACCTCAAATACCATCTCGCCTGGAATATAAAAATTTGTGGTCACCTCTTTTCCCTCCGTGTCGTGTACAAATGCCCGCATGTAACCATTTTCAAGAAAAAGATACTCGTTGCATACTTTGCCAGCCAGAAGCTGAAAATCACCTTTAGCTAATTTCTTATAGGTAAAATGTTCGGCAATTTGCTGGTAGATAACTGGAGAAACGTTGTTACCCTGATTAAAAAAGTCGATTAGTTTTCCTTTTGTCATTCCAGATTGCATTTAAGCGAATATAAAAATAATTAAGGCAATTGGTCATTGGTCATTGGTCATTGGTTAATTGGTCATTGGTCATTAGTTCATTGGTCATTCGTTCATCAAGGCGTTATTCCGACTGGAACATAGTGGAATGCCTGCTTGCTTCGGGTAGGGAGAGATCTATCTAGAGATAGATTTTGCTTCGCAGAGCACTACGTGGTTATCGTCTTCATTGCACTCGGCGATTATTTATATTATTATGCAATCATGTATTAGTGAGTGATTTGTATCACTTGTGCATTTCACCCGGCTAGGCCAAAGCACTTCATCCCCGTTCAACTAAAACCCGGCCTAATAAATTTTTCGGGCTCCATTGACCCAGCCAAACTACTGGCTTCCAAAGAAAAATTTTCAGACGGCATTTTTTGTTTCTTTTTGATGCCAAAAAGAAAGAGCCCTTCGGCGGCGGCGAGCCGAGGCAAGACTGTGCATTAGGGTGAAAAAATCAATTGTACGTCATTAATATTGATTTTATATAAATTCCTCAGGGTGATACTTTGCGCGAAGAATAGACTTTAGACTAAAGATTCAAGACTAAACCGCCCTTCCCATTTTCTTCAGTATCCTGAAATGCGAACGCAGTGCTGATAAAAAAGTTGTGTTTTCGTGGTAAGGTAATCCAAATTCCAAAGCCGTTTGTTTTACAATGCCCGATATCCGTCCATAATGCACATGGCAGATTTTAGGAAAAAGATGATGTTCTATCTGTCGGTTTAAACCACCCAGGAAAAAGGCCGAAACACGGCATTCGGTAGCAAAATTGGCTGTAGTGCGCATTTGGTGCTCTGCCCATGCCTCTTCCATATTGCCTTCTGCATTGGTTAAAGGGAAATTTGTTCCTTCTACCACATGTGCCAGCTGGAAAACCAGACCCATGGTTAAACCCTGAGCCATGTGTAACAGAACAAAGCCAATAACAATTTGCCACCATAATAAAGGCATCACTAAAATGGGTAAACCGATAAAAATAAAATAGTAAAGAAATTTATAGAAAAACAGGTTAAAATATTCAATTTTCGGATGTTTATGCGCACAGGCACCAACACTTTTCTGGAAAAACTTTTTATAATCCTTACGGAATACCCACGAGAGCGAGGCGAGACTATAAAGCGGGAAAGCATACCACTGCTGGAAACGCTGATGAGGCTTTAATTCATCTTCGCTACAGATCCTGATCAATCCTGGCGCAACCTCAATATCTTCATCGTGGCCAGGAATATTGGTATAAGTATGATGCACCACGTTATGGGTAATGTTCCAAACATAAGGGTTTGCACCCACCATGTTAAAAAGGAAACTAAAAAAAGAATTGATACGCTTTGAACTCGAAAACGAACCATGAATGGCATCATGACAAATATTGAAACCAATGAATGCACAAGTTGCACCCAGCAGGATCGTTAAAAACGAAAGGATGAGGGTGGGAAGCGGTAAAAGTAATATGATAAGATAAAATGCCATAAATAAAGTAAGGAAAAGGCAGGCCTTAAACCACATCAATTTATTGGCATTGGTGCTTCTGTTGTTTTCTTTAAAATCGTTATTTACCCTGCGGCGTACTTCGGCGTAAAACGTGTTTCCCGGTAAACATGGGAATTTTGCTTTTAATTTCATGATCTTGTGCTCTTATCAACCCCATGTACGAGGCGGATAATCCAAGTTCATATAAGCTATTGGTGTATCAGGACAATTTTGCCCTGCTTCTACTATAAACGTAAACACTGCTGGTTTAGTTTTCAACGAAGGTAGTAACTTTAATTGCTCATGCACCTTTACTAAATGTTAAATAAAGTTACGTTTTTGTTAAAAAAGCGAATTTTAAGGAAGCTGATCAGAAATGTATCGGTGGGAGATGAATAGAACCTGAAATTTTAGGCAATAAATTACTGTCCACACCTCCTTTGGTTGGAAAACAAGTTTAATCAAAATACAGGCTACTCGCTGTAATTCCTCTTATCAGCAGCATAAATATGGTACCAGATGTACAGAATCCATATTAAAACCACAGTGCTGTAAACCAGTTCAGGATCAAATGAATCCTGTGTAATTAGCAGCGCAATGGAGGAGATCAGGGCAGTCAGGAAGAAATAAAAAATATTTTTCATAACATACTGATTTAATGAATGTTGGATTTAGTAAATATAATAAAATATCTGCTTATTGACAAATTAAAAAGAGGATTGTTGACATGATTTTGATTATTTAGCCTTTTTAAGTCCTTTTTAGACTAAAATCAGTGTAGTTAATTGATATTCTATTGATTTATATTGTATTATGTTAACTTTTATGCCTTTGTAAGTTAAATATTAAACTTTACCCGCAGGGTAAAATTTGAGTTGAATTGCACAAAATTGTGGCAAACGGTAAATGGTAATTTTTGTATGTTTACCCCACAACTAACCAAAAAAACAATAACACACAATGATTAAATTTTCTCTTAGTTTTATTTCTTTTGCTTTGGTCTTTTTTGGGCTGAAGAGCTTTTTTAATGATCCACAAACGCAGCGGGTATTGCCTCCGGGCTTAACCATTACTAATTTTGCTGGTCCAGATGTTACACCAAGTCCGGCTTGTTTGGCTGTTGCGCCTACTGGAGAGGTATATGTTGGCGTAGACATGATCGGATCTTTAGGTAAAGAGCAGGGTAAGGGCCATATCCTTAAACTAATCGATAAAGACAATGATGGTAAAATGGACCAGCATATCGATTTTGCAGAGGTAGATAATCCCCGGGGCATTATTGTTCAGGGCAGTCAGGTATTTGTACTGCATACCACTTTCTCAAAAGAAACAAAACAGGCCACAGGGATGGATCTGGTCGTTTTTGAAGATAAAAATGGTGATGGTAAAGCCGATGGTCCAGAAAAACCACTCATCGAACACATCAGTAATGCAAAGTATATCCGTGAGCGTGGTACCGATCATGCCACCAATGGTATCAGGATGGGTATTGATGGCTGGATATATATTTCAGTAGGCGATTTTGGCTTTCATGATGCATTAGACCGTACCGGAAAAAAACTCACCATGTTGGGTGGCGGTATTTTACGCGTCCGTCCTGATGGTACCGAAATGGAAGTTTATACCCATGGCACCCGTAACGTGTATGATGTGGCGATTGATCCATACATGAATGTTTTTACCCGCGAAAATACCAATGATGGTGGTGGATGGAATGTTCGTTTTTCGCACCATATCCAGTCAGGAGAATATGGTTATCCGGTTTTGTTCCAGAATTTTACGGACGAAATTATCCCTGCACTGGCCGATTTAGGTGGTGGTTCGGGTACAGGGGCGCTATTTATGGACGAACCGAACTGGCCTGAACAATACAACCATGTACCCATGATGGCCGATTGGGGCCGAAGCATGCTCTACATTCACAGGGTTACAGCCGATGGGCCAACTTTTACCCAAAAGGACGAAGAATTTATTAAACTACCCCAAATTACCGACCTCGATGTAGATGGATCGGGAAGGCTTTACCTTTCGGCGTGGGATGGTGCTGGTTATTCGGGTAGTCCAGATAAGGGCTATATCGTTCGTGCGGTACCAAACAACTGGACTTACAAAGCTTTTCCTGATGTTAAAAAACTTTCTGTTAAAAAGTTAACCGAATTATTAAAATCGAACAGTGCTGTTGCGCGATTAAATGCTTCGCAGGAACTGATTTCTCGTAATAACAAACAGGCAACAGAAACCGCCTTAAAAACGGCTTCCGATCAAAATTTAGCACTTGATGTACGCATTGCAGGCTTATTTACTTATGCGCAACTGGCCAAAGAAAATGGTATTGCTACGCTGGTAGGTTTTACAAAAGATAACGCCTTAAAAGAGTTTGCGTTAAAAGCACTTGCCGACCGTAAAACCTTTATTGATAAAGTTCCTGTTGAACCATTTTTAGAAGGACTTAAAGATTCTTCACCACGTGTTCAGGCGGCTTCGATAATCGGCTTAAACCGTTTGGGCAGACCAGAAGTTGCCAATGTGCTTTTAAATACTAAAGTGCCTGCTTCTTTTGTTGCACCTGCAAAAGGTACCGAAGGTGCACATGCTACACCAAACGCTGCAATTATATTACCTCACCTTGCAGTACGTGCTTTGGTTGAACTTAATGCGGTTGAGCCTTTACTTGCTGCGGTGAAAACCGATAATGCCACTTTAGCACTTTGGGCATTACGTTATATGCACAACCCTAAAGTGGTAAACGGATTGATTGAAACTTACAATCAATCGAAAGATGAAAAATTGAAACAACAAATCCTGGTTACCTTAGGCCGTTTGTATAAAAAAGAAATTGCTTATGATGCTTCCTGGTGGTGGGGTACCCGTCCAGATTCGCACGGACCATATTTTAAAGCCGTAAGTTGGGAAGCTTCTCCTGTAATCGAAAAATTCTTAAAAGAGGAGGCTGCAAAAGCAGGTGCGCAGGGCAAACAGTTTTATGTTGATTTAAATGCACGCCAGAGAATGGATATCCCTGAGTTTACCGTTGAAGAAAAAGTTGCTGCAACGGAAGAACCAAAAATCGATCTCGAAAAGATCAAGAACAAAAAGGGCCAGGTGGGTAAATCCTCAATTGAGGATGTATTACTGGCCATTAATAAATTACAGGGCGACCCGTTAAAAGGAAGAGCTATTTTTAACAACCAAGGATGTATTACTTGCCACAGTTTAAGCAGAGCGGAGAAAATGAAAGGTCCGTTTATGGGGCAGATCGGTTCGATCATGAACCGCGAACAGATTGCCGAATCAATTTTAAAACCAAGTGCTTCAATTTCTCAGGGTTTTGCGTCGGTAATGATCACTGCTAAAGGCGACCGGACCTATATGGGCTTTATTACTGAAGAAACTGCTGCCAAAGTGGTTTTGCGTAACATTGCCGGCGAAGTTTTTACCATCAAGGCAGGCGATATTTTATCGCGTAAAGAAATGGAAAACTCCATGATGCCAGAGGGTTTGGCCAATTCGTTATCTTATGAAGAACTAGCCTCTTTGGTTACATTTTTATCTGAACAGAAAAAGTAATTGAGCCGAAGTTTCCTCCAATTCGTCATTTCGACCGTAGCGGAGAAATCTACCTCGATGTAGATATCTCCACTCCGCGATGCTCCGGAGATGACGGTTTTTTGTTAAACCGTTGTTTAAAATTATCGTCATTTCGAGCGCAGTCGAGAAATCTATGGAGGATTACTTCATAGATCTCTCCATTTCGCTGTGCCTCAGTCGAGATGACGTTTTTTTGTTAAACCGTCGTTTAAAAATTATCGTCATTTCGAGCGCAGTCGAGAAATCTATGGAGGATTACTTCGTAGATCTCTCCACTCCAAGATGCTCTGGTCGGGATGACGTTCATTGATAGTTAATCGACTCAATACTGCAGACGAAGAGCTCTCTACTCCAAACTCTGTACTTCAAACTCTCAACTCCCAACTATTTTGTTATTTCCCCGCCATTTTTATCATAAAACTCGGCGAGCAGTTCCGGTTTAAAAAAACAAAACCTACATTAGCGATTAAATCTATATATCTAGTCGATGAGCAGATCGGCTGGGCACGACCACCATTATGGATAACCATTTTTTTGAACAAATATTTAAGAACCCGCTTGAACAGCCCAATATTCCGCCTAATAAGGTCATATTCCGTTGGGCCGAAAAACTGATTCAGGTGCTCTTTCCCGAAAACGGACCCAAGGCTTTTTCAGGGATTGAAGAAGTGAAAGAAACAGTTTTGGCTTTGGAAGCTGAACTTTATGACATTATTTCGGCCAGTTGCAAACTTAATAACAGTGAATGTAAAAATGCCGCAGGCCAGTTTTTTGCAGCATTACCAGAACTTTACCGAGTATTGAATACCGATATCGTGGCCATTTACGAAGGCGATCCGGCGGCGCAGAGCCGTTTCGAGGTAATCAGAACTTATCCTGGTTTTTACGCCATCTGTTTTTACCGGATTGCACATTTACTATACAATTTCAATATACCGCTGGTACCAAGAATATTAACCGAATATGCCCATTCTAAAACCGGGATAGATATCCATCCGGCTGCAAAAATCGGTGAATATTTCTATATCGATCATGGTACAGGGATTGTAATCGGCGAAACCAGTACTATCGGTCAGTATGTAAAGCTTTATCAGGGCGTAACTTTAGGCGCATTGAGTGTAAAAAAAACACTGGCAGGCAGTAAACGGCATCCAACAGTTGAAGATAGGGTGGTGATTTATTCCGGAGCTACTATTTTAGGTGGCGAAACCATTATTGGCCACGATAGCATTATCGGTGGTAACGTATGGCTTACCGAAAGTATCGAGCCTTTTTCTACCGCTTATCACTCTCCAATAATTACCATCAGAAACCACAAGGAAACGATTTAATCAATACAATATTATGGCAGGAATCATCGATCTGATCGGAAATACGCCTATGGCCGAGCTCCAAAAAATGAATATTAACCCGGCTGTTAAGGTTTTCGCAAAACTGGAAGGCAATAACCCGGGTGGAAGTGTAAAAGACCGGGCATCGCTTAACATGATCAGGAGTGCGATAGAACGTGGCGAAATAGCTCCCGGAACAAAACTGGTGGAAGCTACGAGTGGTAATACCGGTATTGCACTGGCCATGATTGCGAGTTTATACAACCTCGATATCGAACTGGTCATGCCGGCAAACTCTACCCGCGAGCGTAAGGTAACCATGGAAGCTTTTGGCGCTAAGGTAACCCTTTTAGAAAGTATAGAAGACTGCCGCGATTATGCAGAAGATAAAGGAAGCAGCAAAGGTTACTTTTTGCTCAACCAGTTTGCCAATCCCGATAATTATTTAGCACATTATAAAACCACCGGACCTGAAATATGGAGAGACACCGAGGGCGGGATTACTCATTTTGTAAGCTCGATGGGTACAACAGGTACCATTATGGGCTGCTCGAGGTATTTTAAAGAACAGAATAAGGCTATACAGATTGTGGGCTGCCAGCCTACCGAAGGTTCGTCAATTCCGGGTATCAGGCGCTGGCCAACCGAGTACCTGCCAAAAATATTCGAGCCCGAACGTGTGGATCGTGTAATGGACATTGCGCAGGAAGAAGCAATTGTAATGTCGCGCAGGATGGCCAGAGAAGAAGGACTTTTTGCCGGAATGAGTTCAGGTGGTGCCTGTGCTGCAGCATTAAGGTTAGCTTCCGAACTAGATCATGGAACCATCGTATTTATTACCTGCGACAGGGGAGACCGCTACCTGAGCAGCGATCTTTTTGGTTAAAATATTCATTTCTTTTGTTTTGAAATAAGCATTTTCACCCTTTCGGTAATCGTTTCCATTTCAAAAGGTTTTTCTATGTAATCGTCCCAGTGCTGTTTGTAATAGGTACCATTTTGAAAACCATTTCTAGACGACATCAGCAAAATAGGTATTGCAGCATGTACCGATAGTTTTAGCTCGGTACATATTGCGCGCCCATCAGTAATACCCAATAAAACATCGATTAAAATTACATCTGGTAAAAAAGAAGCCACCTGCGTGTGTAAATCCACCGTACCCGAAAGACCCAATACCTCATAACCTTCAAATTCGAAGATCATCCGTATGGCATCAAGTGTTGCATGATGATCTTCGATAATCAGTATCCTGGCTTTATTTATGGATTGCATTTGTATTTTATTAAGGATAGCTGAGGTTATTGGCGCCACGCTTTTTAATCAGTAATTCAAGTATTTTCGAATCGGTTCTCGTAAGGCTGTCGAGCGAGTTCCGCAAACTCTGGTTAACAAGGCTCAGGTTGGTAAACATCTGGCGTAAGGTTTCATTTTCGTCCCTCAGTTCCATAAGTTCATTGGCAATGCTGCCATAATCCCTGATCCAGGTATCAAAGCAAGGTTTATCAATGGCCAGTTCGGCGCAAATTTCTTCAGGTTCTCCGCCATTATAAAATTCGTGGATGCTGCCAATAATTTGTGCAGGTGTGTGGTTTGGTTTCATAGTTATTATATGCTGTTGTGCAGAAGGATAAACTGTCCCGTTGTTTACCTCCTGCGGTACAGCAATATTTAAAATGTTCTTGTTATAGCGATAGGGACAAAGGAATAGAGCGTTTAAGGCTAATCAAAATATTTAACTACGCACTATTACGCAGGGTTTTTAACTGCCTGGTTTACAGTTGTAAAATTAAAATACTCTTCAGTTCTGATTTCATTGGATATGGTTTTGGTTGAATTAACGTTTTTATAAAGCCATGCCGTCAGTCGTGTAACAAATCATCCCGGATAAGACCGTTTCTGCCGACATGGCAAAAAATTGAGTACAATCCAGAAAAAAAAGGTTTTAATCTGTTTAGTTTATACGGTATCGCACCGCTTGTACTCCATTAGGTATATGCAAAGAGGGTGCGGCAGGTCGTTTTGTGCACTACGCATTTCTACGCAGGGCTAGTCAAATGCTTGTAATAAAGCTTTTTAAGGTGTTCTTGTTGATTAACTGTTAAAATGACGCGAAAGCCGATGGATCTTAGTTTTTGTATATTATTTAGGACAGATTAGTGAGGTCCAACATCCAGTTATGCATATTTGTTTCCCCGTCGATCCCCAGTTTTTTACGCAGCCTGTATTTACGGCTCTCTACAGCGCGTACACTTAACCTGCAGGTACGGGCAATTTCTTTGGTATCGAAGTTTAACCTGATGTAGGCACAGAATTCTAATTCTGCAGGAAGCAGTTGTGGCGAAATACGGAGCAATTCTTCAATAAAAGTGGCTTCAGTCTCTTTAAATTTTTTCATAAAAGAAGGATCACGCGATTGAGCAAGTTCAATAAGCTCTTTTAACGATAAAGGTTCTTCGGGCAGTGCAGTTTTTTTATTGAGCTGTTTACGGTAACCTTCTACCTGCTCGTGTAAAAGGATCCGCTGCCTGCGAAAATGTGCATTATGACGGGCCAGTAACCTGAGCCGTTGTCCGAAAAGTCCCAGACTGATCAATATGCCTTCAACTATTCCGGCCAAGGTAAGCAGATTAAAACTATACGATTGGAAAGGAATTAGCTCCATCAGGCTAAAAACAAAATAAATGGATACCAGGGCAACCGGGATCCATCCAAACACATAACACCAGATCAGGGGGTTGTTTTTGGCATATCCACGAATAATAATTACCTGTATACTGCTATAAAGAAAAAGTAGTGATGTTAATAAAAAGAAGATCTGTGTAAGGGCATTGGTAATGCTTCTTCCGTCCCATAAAGAGCAGATCAGGATCAGCGCCCAGCCAATGATCAGCGCAATAAAAAATCTGTTAAGCTGGGGTAGCTGCCGTTTTAACTTTAAAAAATAATTGTTAAACAGGATTGTACAGATATAACCCAGGGCTATAAAAAAATGTGCATGAACGAGGATAAATTTTGAGGCGAACTGTCCAAGTAATAATCCATAACCCTGCAGGTAACACACCATTACAATAAAGTAAAGTAAAATAACCCTTGCAAAATACAGGGCAAAAAGTTTGCTTCGCGTAACGATATACATGAAAACATGAAAGATGAGGATCATCAGGGCAATGCCTACATAAATCAGTTGTAAGCTGTAGGCCTTAATCAGTTCGTGGTTTAAAACCGATTCTGTAACCAGTTTTGCAGGTACTAAAAGGGTGTTCATTGCCCGCATGCGGATGTAAACCTCACCAACTGGTGCTTTTGCCAGGTTTAAGGGAAACGCATAACCAGTTCCGAGCGAAGCATCACTTTTTTTAAGGTTGAACATACCGGAACTAACCATGTTGAGTTTTCCTTGCGTATCACGATAGAACAAAGTGATGGAATCGATATTTGCATAATCTATAAAAAGATAGGGCAGGGTTTGGCTGTTCCGTTCGAACCTGATTTTCATCCACCATACCTTTCCGCTTGTACCACCATTAAATATCGCCGAACTGCCTTTCGAAAACCGCTCGGCCTTAAATTGCTCTACCTGTTTAAAAGAAGTGTTTCCCAAACTGTCCTGCCAATAATATGCTGATCTACCGATATTAACAAAAGGTTGTTTCTCGACCCGGATAACTGGTTGGGCTACGCACAGAATAGCTTCTGTGATGAAAGCGATAAGAAAAAATATGGTTCTCATTTAATTTAAACCAATGTAAAAAAGCTGGGATGACCTATTACAGCGGAGAAATTATGGCTTTATAATAGAAAAACCAAATTTTCTACAAAAAAAGATCTCCGCTAAAACGATTTGCCAATCAATTCAAATTTGTATTTTAGAAGCAAGTCTCAAATTTATATATGCATCAACTGATCATACAATACGCTTTTTTACTTGCTGTTATCCTTTTTGTAGTGATGCTGGCACAAAAAATCAAGGTAGCTTACCCTATATTATTGGTAATTGTTGGTTTGGCACTAAGTTTTTTGCCGATTCTCAAAGATATCGAGATTGAACCCGATCTTATTTTCGTTATTTTCCTGCCCCCGTTATTGTACGAAGCCGCCTGGAATACCTCCTGGAAGGATTTTTGGAAATGGCGCAGGGTAATCAGCAGTTTTGCTTTTCCTATCGTGATTTTCACTTCTACAGTGGTGGCATTAATCTCGAGTAGCCTTATTCCGGGTTTTACACTGGCACTTGGCTTTTTATTGGGTGGCATTATTTCCCCGCCCGATGCGGTATCTGCTTCAGCAATATTAAAAAATGTAAAAGTACCCAAAAGGCTTACCACCATTTTAGAGGGCGAAAGTTTACTTAATGATGCTTCCAGTTTGGTGGTTTTCCGTTTTGCACTGGCAGCAGTAATGACCGGCAGTTTTGTACTTACCCAGGCTGCAGGTAATTTTGTATTGGTAATTGCAATGGGTATTTTAATTGGCATTGGTGTGGCCCTTGTTTTTTATGCGCTGCACCGTTGGTTACCTACTACCACCAATGTAGATATCATCCTTACTTTTTTAACACCTTATGTAATGTATATGACTGCTGAAGAGTTTCATTATTCGGGTGTATTGGCGGTGGTAAGCGGCGGATTGTTCCTTTCGGCCCGGCGAGATCGTATTCTTACGCATCGCAGCCGGTTGCAGGGCATCAATGTTTGGGAAGCCGTTGCCTTTGTGTTAAATGGTTTTGTTTTCCTCCTGATAGGTTTAGAATTTCCGGTAATTATTTATGGTTTAGGGAGTGAGGGCCTTTTGCCTGCCATCCGTTATAGTGCAATTATCTGTCTGGTTTTAATTTTAGGACGATTGGCCAGTACTTATGGTGCCTTGTATTTTACGCGTTTTATCAGTCATTTTATTACCACTGCCGATCCGAACCCAAACTGGAAGGCCTCGCTGTTATTTGGTTGGGCAGGTATGCGTGGCGTGGTTTCTTTAGCGGCGGCACTATCAATACCAGTGGCTTTAAAATCAGGCGAAGCTTTCCCTCAGCGTAACCTTATTTTATTCATCACTTTTAGTGTAATACTCGTAACGCTGGTTTTGCAGGGCTTAACATTGCCCTGGCTTATCAAATGGGTAGATATGCCCGACCCTGATTATACGGTATCTTTTGAACAGCAGAAACAAATGGTAAGGAAAAAATTATCAATGTTATCGCTTAAAATTATCAATGAGAAATATCACAATGCCCTCGAACATAATGATATGATCAGGTCGATAAAAATCCGTATCGAAGCTGAAATGGAATTTTTAAAAGATTGGGAAAAGGAAGAAAATACACTCAGAACAGAGGGTTTTTATCACGATTACCGGGTTGCACTCGAAGATATTATGGCCGAGCAACGCATTTTACTTAAAGACCTGAACAGAAAGGAGCAGATTAACGATCAACTGATCAGGGAACAGTTAGAACTGCTCGATCTGGAAGAAGAAAAGCTCCGCAGGCATTTTAGCCAGCGGGAAGATTGATGCATGACATAGATAATGTTTAAAACTTGTAGAATGCTGCAATAAATTGAATACAAATTATTGATATATTTGCTAATTAATTTAGTAAGTATATGTCGGTAAAGGTTAACATCACGTCGAAAGGAATACAAAAAGTTCTCAAAAACTATAACGAGAAACAGGCCATTGCAGAGTACATCTGGAATGGTTTTGATGCCAATGCCGATACCATCAAAATAGATTATACGGCAAATGCTTTAGGTCTTTTAGAAAGTTTAACCATTGCCGATAATGGATATGGTATTAATTTTGACCGTTTACAGCAAAAATTCGATCCCTTTTTTGAATCTGAAAAGTCGCTGCAGATTGTTGCACCGAAAGATACCTCGAAAATGCATGGACGTAACGGGGTAGGGCGGCTTACCTTTTTTACTTTTGCGCATAATGCTACCTGGCAAACTACTTACCAGTCAGAGGAGGGTTTTCGTTATGGCGAAATCCAGATCAGTACCGGAGGATTAAACAGTTACAGTCATGATTTTACAGCCCAGCCCACCAGCACAGGTAATACCGGTACAACAGTTTTATTTACCAACCTTCGAATCAGCGAACAGGAAATGCAAGAGCTGGTATTGCCATTTCTCATCAACGAGTTCTGCTGGTTTATAGAGCTGAATAAACATAAAAACTACTCAGTTTTGGTAAATGGCGAGGTTTTGGATGTTAGCACCAATATAAAAAGTCTGGAAGAATTTAATCTTTTTTATCCTGATAGCAATGTTACTTTTAAAATTAAGTACGTGCACTGGAAAGAGAACCTGCATAAAGAGCTGTCTAAATATTATTTCCTGGCAGGAGGGGAAGAAATTTATAAAGATTACACCACACTGAACAAAAAAAGCGATGATTATTTCCATAGCATTTATATCGACAGCGATTTTTTTCGTGATTTCGATTTTAAGAGTTTTGAAAATGAAGGTCAGGTAGCCATATTTGGTGCAGCAAAGTCTTCTCCCGAATACCGTTTTTTAATTAAAGAACTTACCACATACCTTAAAGAAAAACGTAAACCTTTTTTGAAGGAATATGCCAACCGGCTGATTGAAACATACGAGCAGGATGAAATATTCCCCGCTTATGCCGATGAAAAAGAAACGCATAAGCAAAAGCCAGCGCTTGTTAACTTAATAAAAGCTTTATACGAGATAGAACCGAAGTTGTTCAGCAGTTTAAATACCGATCAAAAGAAAGTACAGGTAAGGTTAATCAATCTTTTGCTGCAATCTAATCAGGAGGAAGAGTTATTTGAATTATTTAACGGAATGATTGAACTGGAGGTAGAAGAACAGGAGGAACTTGCCTCTTTACTTATTGGTAAGAATTTAGTGATATCGTAATGCTTCAATATCAATGATGAGAAGTTAATTTATATAATTTCCTATAGTTACCATCATCTCGGGTAACCATCATGGCTTTTGCCATGAGAAATGGGTTAAAATTATGTTATCAGATTTTGATATTGTGCTCCTTGTAAAACTCAGGTGAGTTAAGGTATCTCAGGTGGTTGTAAAAAAATAACAAACTGCTTATTCAATCCGCAAGCTTTAGCATTTGAGAATATTTAAGCAATCAACTTTCCTTTTTCAGCGATGTTTGTTGTTTGATCATAGGAGACCGTTATAAGCTTATATGCACTTAAATGTCTTATATGGTATAAATAAATAAGTTTGATTATGAGTTATTTACTTGGACATCATTACAAGAGGAATGATAACGCTTTCTGAAGCAAAATATATGTCAATACTTGAGAATTAACCAGATTCAGGTTTTTGGTTTTTTAATAATCCAATAAATCTTTTGGATGGATATCCAATCCTTTTGCAAGTTCGAAAATAGTGGATAACTGAACATCAAATTTACCATTCTCGATCTTGGAAATATTGCTGTCATCAATGTCGCAGTTTCTTGCCATTGCACGCAAGCTCAAGCCCTTACTGTTTCTAATTTTCTTCAAATTGAAACCGAAATCCTTTTTAATAATTGAGCCGTCTTTCTTGATCATCGAGGTTAAATAGTTGCGACCTCAAAGTCTCCAACTTATTTAAAAATTTTGCGGTTATATATTACCGTATTTTAAATTATTTTATTATATTTGGTTTAGTAACAGGGTATTAATGGTGTTGCGTTTTACCGTCATATCTTATGCCTTTATTCATCTATTTTAACATGAAACAGAAAACAGACGTATGCAATTATCCGTTTGCCTTTTATCAGGGCTGTTTTGTTGTTTCTTTTATATCCCAAAATCATCCACAGTCCCATGTTCGTATTCCGCAGAAATGTCCTTTTAACTGGTTGTACCCTTTAAAGCCTAAAAACCCTGTTTAGTACATATCCTTGCCCTATAGCAGCAGTTCAGTTATATTGTTAAGGTTATAAATGGTTATAACTGCTGTTTATAGGGCTTTTTTACCCAGATTTCTTATTTCAATAAAAGGTTTAACCGCTTGCCATAGATCAGGATGTTTTACTGGCTTGCGTGTTACGATTTCTGCTGCTTTTACAAGCGGCGGGGTGGGATCGTTTGGCCTAAAGTTAAAATTATTTCAATTAAATAAACCATGCGAAAAAGTATATTTTTTAACGTATTGGCATCGCTATGCCTAAAAAAAAGAAGATTCCGGGCATCGCCCATGCCATCGGAAATTATGACATATCATTACCCCAATCAGACGAAAGAACATCAGATTTTGCAACTGCTTGCCGGTTTATCAAAAAGTGAGGTTGTTTTTCACCGTTTAAAAAGGAAAAGTCTGCTCAGGATTAGCACATCTATAATTCTCGTACTCATTTCCTGGAACTGTTTTGCTCAAAATGAAAACATTGAGCCATTAAAAATAGGTGATAAGCTGCCAGAAGCAATTTTGAATACCTCGTTTCAGGTTGTCAGTTGTAGTTCGGTGAACATCGATAGCCTAAAATTAAGCCAGTACAAGGATAAAATTATCCTGTTCGATTTTTGGGCCTCCTGGTGCAGCAGCTGTATCTATAAATTTCCGGTATTGGAACAGTTACAGGAAGAATACAAAAATGATCTGGTGGTCATCCTCGTTGATTCTAAAGAAACCAAAGATACCCCGCAACGGATACTGGGGATATTAACAGGTGCTAAAGCGCCTTTTCGAAAAACAACTTTGCCCACCATCTACAATGATACAGTACTGACCAAAATTTTTCCGCATCGGTATCTTCCGCATTATGTATGGTTTGGTAAAGATGGGACACTGAAATTGATTTCCTCCGCCGAATTATTAAATGCACAAACAGTAAATGCATTATTATTAAAACACTAAAAACGCCTCAAACAATGAAAAAACTACTAACAAACTTATTTTTTATTTTATCATTCAATATTAGCTATGCACAATACCTGTTAAAGGGCCGGATTTTAAATACTACAGATAGCACTGGTGTATCGGGAGTTAGCATCCATGTTTTACCTGGTAATTATAGTATGCAAAGTGATTTGGCCGGTAATTTTCAGTTTAATCTTCCATCCGGTAATTATGATGTTTACTTCAGTCATGTTGGTTACGGAAAGCAAAAGAAAAGCTTTAAAATAACCAGAGATTTGAGTGTTGATTTTTATTTGCAACCACTGACGAACGAACTTCAGGAAGTGGTGGTGCATACGGGTTATCAGGACTTGCCCAAAGAGCGGTCGACAGGTTCTTTTGTAAGTATTAATGCCAAAAAACTGAACGAACAGTTTAGTACTGATGTGTTAAGCCGGTTAGAGGCTGTAGCCAATGGCGTTTCTGTTAACCACCGTTCTGGTACTAATGGTAAATTAATGGTTCGGGGATTAAGTACTATAACCGGTCCGGGCCAGCCGCTTGTGATACTTGATAATTTTCCTTACCAGGGTGACTTAAATAATATCAACCCCAATGATGTAGAAAGTATAACCATTTTAAAAGATGCATCTGCCAGTTCGATATGGGGGAGCCGTGCAGGTAACGGTGTAATTGTAATCACTACAAAAAAAGCAAAGGCAGGCCAGGCATTGAATATTGATTTTACAGGAAACTTCAGCATTACGCCAAAACCCGATTTATATTACCTGAGCCAGATGTCTGTTCCTGATTATATTGGTGTAGAGCAATTTTTGTATGATAAAGGCTATTACAATTCGAGGATCAACTCAAGCTCAAAACCCCCGCTATCGCCCGTTGTAGAATTGTTGATCGCGAACAAAAAAGGAACATTAAGCAATCAGGCCCTTCAGGATGCTTTGGCGAAGCTGGCTGAACAGGATACGCGCCGCAATATCCTTCAAACCAATTACCAAAATGCCATGGCCAGGCAGTTTGCATTATCGCTCAGGACGGGTGGCAAGGTTACAGACTGGACTTTTAGCGCAGGCTACGATGCCAATACTTCAAATCTGGAAGCCCAAAGCAATAGGTTAAATTTAAATAGTTACAATATTATTCGGTTATATCCCTGGCTTACGATGGATATTGGTCTGCGTTTAACTCAATCAAAAAGTGGCAATGGTAAGGCCGGTTACAACGATTTAGACAATAATTTGAATATCATTTATCCTTATCTGAGCCTGGCAGATGCCAATGGAAATGCGCTGCCCATAGCTAAAAATTACAGCCTATCCTATCTTAGCGGTTTAAATTATAATCTGCTTGCTGATTGGAAATACTATCCATTAACCGATTACCTTGAAAATGATATCGGACAAACCACCAGGGATATCGTAAGCAATTTTGGCTTAAATGTAACGGTATTTAAAGGTTTTAAAGCCAGTGTTAAATATCAATATGAGTTTCAGCAGTTTTATGCACGCAGCCTTTTTGGAGCAAACAGCTTTACGGCCCGGAATCTGGTAAATTTATTTACACAGGTAAGCAATACGGGGGTGGCAACCTACAGGGTGCCAAAGGGCGGACTTTTAGATGAAACTGAAAATTTGCTGCAATCGCAAAATTTACGCGGACAACTGGCATATAGCAGGAATTTTGGTGCGCACGAGATCAATATCATTACTGGTGCAGAGCTGAATGAGAACAAAACGAAAAGTTGGGGAAGCAGGTTGTTTGGTTATAATGATGAAAATACCACTTTCAGCTATCCGGATTTAACAAATACCTATCCAAATTATGTAACGGGAGTATTAAATTATATCGACAAAGGGCCAACCGATAGGCAATTGCGACTTAACCGCTTTGTTTCCTTTTACGGCAATGCTGCTTATACTTATAAGCAACGCTATACACTATCAGCCAGTGCCCGGAAAGATGCCTCGAACCTATTTGGGCTTAATGCGAATGATAAATGGAAGCCATTATGGTCTGCAGGCTTTGCCTGGAACATTACAAATGAAAGCTTTTTTAAAGTAAACTGGTTACAGGAGTTAAAATTAAGGGGAAGCTATGGCTACAGCGGAAACGTAGACCAGTCGAAAGTAGCCATTACAACCATAATTGGTAGTGCCATTTCTCCATTTACCGGAACGGTTGAATCAAGGTTTGATCAGTTTGTTAATCCCGATCTGCGCTGGGAACAGGTGGGCACTTTTAATGTGGGGTTAGATTTTTCTGTACTTAATAACAGGCTGTCGGGAAGTATTGAAGTATATAAAAAGCATGCAAAAGATCTGTATGGATCGAGCCAGGTTGATTATACAGCTGTCCCGACGACGATCCTTTTTAAAAATACAAGTGCTATGCAGGCCAAAGGGCTGGATGTTTTGTTACAAAGCAAAAACATCACCGGGAAATTTAGCTGGATCAGTGATGTTAACTTTAGCCTATACCGTGATAAAGTTTTAGAGGTTTATAAATCAGGCAGCAATGGCAGTTCGTACATAAATGGCGGTACTTCTATCGTAAATGCCAAAGGGTATCCTGTTTTTGCAATGTTCAGTTACAGGTGGGCAAGCCTCGATCCGCAAAATGGTAACCCGCAGGGCTATTTAAATGGTGCTGTTTCTAGTAATTATAATGCTATTGTTGGGGCGGGCACCAAACTTAGTGATTTATCTTATGATGGACCAATATTTCCAACCGTTTACGGGAACCTGGGTAACACCTTTAGTTATGGTGCTTTAAGTTTAACCCTAAGGCTGAATTATAAATTTGGTTATTGTTTTAGGCGGGCAAGTATTGATTATAATAAGCTTTTCAGTGCAGGTACCAGCCATGCCGATTATGCATTACGCTGGCAAAAACCTGGCGACGAAAATTTTACCGATGTACCCTCAATGCCATACCCTGTGGTGAGTAGCAGAGAAAGTTTTTATTCTGCTAGCGAACAATTAATAGAAAAAGGTGATCATGTACGAATTGCCTACCTGGCAATAACTTACCAGTTAAATAAAGAAAAGATAAAGCGATTACCATTTAAGTCAGTTCAATTACAGGCAAATGCTTCTAATCTGGGCATTATCTGGCGTGCAAATAAAAAGGGGTTAGATCCTGATTATACCACCTCAACCATCCCACCGTCAAAATTTTTCAGTTTAGGCTTACGCGCAACATTTTAAAATTAAAACCATGAAAAAAATATTTTATTATTTATTTGCCATTGTGCTGGTTTATAGCTTAAATGGCTGTAAAAAGTACCTCGATGCAAAACCAAATTCGAAATTGGCCACGCTTGAAACCTTAGAAAACCTACAATCGATACTTGATGATGAAGTAAGGCTCAATTATGTATGGCCCAGTATGGGCGAAGTATCCTCAAATGATTATTACCTTACTGATGTGGATTTAGCAGCATTGGTTAAAGATAATTACCGTAAGTTGTATAATTGGGAAACAGGCAAATATTTTCAGGGTGATGCTAACGATTGGTATTATTCTTATTTGCCGGTATATTACGGAAACTCGGTATTGGAAACACTGCCCAACATTACACGTAATGGTATAAATAATATCGATTACGATAATATAAAAGGGCAGGCTTATTTTTTTAAAGGAGCAGGCATGCTCGCGGCCTCTGCAATATTTTGCCAGGCTTATGATGAAAATACGGCCAGGCAACAATTAGGATTACCCATCAGAAAGAGCACCGATTTTAATGTGCCATCGGTAAGATCGAACCTTGCTGATACTTACGCACAATTAATTGCTGATTTAAAACAGGCCGCTGCTTTATTAAAAGTTAAACAGGTACATGTAATGCGCCCAGGTAAAATAGCCGCCTATGGCATGCTATCGCGGGCTTATTTGGCAATGAATAAATATGCCGAAGCCACACTGTATGCCGATTCGGCCCTGCAGTTAAATAACCAGCTTTTAGACTATAATAGCTTAAATGCCAATGCCGAAAACCCTGTACCGATATTTAATGTTGAGGTATTGGTGAGTTTAATGATGACCACGCCCGATCCGCTGAAACCCAGTGTGGCTAAAATACCCAACGAGCTTTACACACAATACAAAACAGGCGATTTAAGAAAAACAGTATTTTTTAAAAACAATGGTAACAATACCTGGGCCTTTAAAGGAAGTTATAATGGTGACCTTAACTTGTTTTGCGGAACAGCAGTAGATGAAATGTATTTAAACCGTGCCGAAGGTTACGCGAGGGCAGGTAAGTTAAATGAAGCACTGGCCGATCTTAACCAACTGTTAAGAAAAAGATGGAATAAAGCAATAACTTATATTCCTTATCAAAGTAATAAGCAGGAAACGGTGATTAACTGGGTTTTAGAAGAACGCAGAAAAGAATTAATGATGCGGGGTTTACGTTGGATGGATATAAAACGGCTAAATCAAATGGGAGCCAACATTACCCTGAGCAGAAATATGAATAGTGGTAACAGCGTGTTAAAACCAAATGAGTTACGCTATGCCTTATCTATACCTGAAGATATTATTAACATAACAGATATAGAACAGAATCCTAGATAACATAAAAAGCGGGGAAATTTTCCCCGCTTTTTATGTTATGGTTTTTTCGTTAACGCATTATCAGTCAAAAATACTGGAGTTTTATCTTCTATAAACTCTTCGAATTCGCTTATGTTTCCTTCAAAACTATAACGGCATACTAAATTTCCTGAAGTGCCACAACCTGGTGTCGAACCATCAACTTCTTCCCAGTTATTAATATTGTGTAAATCTTCTTCATCGGAGGAACTGCTCAGGTACTGGTATACAGTAGGAGTTTTGGAAACATTCTTGAATGCATTCAAAGTAACGAACGAGCCGAACCCAACCAGGGCTACAAGGCTTAACATTAATTTTCTACTTTTCATAATCTGAACTGTTTTATTGCATTTGAAAAAACAGCTAAAAAAGTTGGTTAAGGTATTGTTGATTATATTTTTGAGAAGCGTTTGATTTAAAATCCGGATAGTTTTTTGTTGAGTAAAAAATATATATGATCAGGCTCCCGCTGATTTCCATTTTGCCATTGCCATGAAATATGGTTGTGAAATTACTTTCAGGACGGATAAGTTTACTATCAAGCTGTTGGCTTTGTGGCTTTGTTGCTGGTTTAATTAAGGTAATGGGCAAACGATTGCCGACTGCTATTTGAGTTTGAGCAGCTAAAAACCTGATCATTTTTGGGTTTTGAGAGTGTAGGAAAAATAGTTGTTCATCACTTAGAATGAATTTTTCAGTAATCCATTTTATGAAGTTCTCTGAAATGGATTTCACTTCTATTTCCAGAGATTGATCTGTTTTCTGATAGGAGTACTTTTGCAGGTTTTGAAAACCCTCGTTTGAGAAATTGAATTTTTCCATTGGATAAGACGTTAAGTTGTTTGATGGCCTTAACTGGCCGATAAACAAACTTACTCTTGATCTTTTGGAGATAGTGCTGTGTGCGTACTTTTTGTATTTGAACGATAGCAAATTTTAAACTGAATGATACACGTCTGTATTTTTGGATAGTATTTTGCTGTATGTTTGATAATTGGGATATTAATTTATCAATTCTACAGATAAATCTATACCAATAATTAAATGCGCTCCATGGTTTTAAATAATAATTGGATTCTCTATCCGCCAATTTATTATCGGGTATTATTTTACCTGTTCTGTGCTCACTTTATGGTTTCGTACGGTGAGGCGGAGAGCCTTTTTGAATTATTAAGCCTGCCATACTATTACCCCGCATTAATGGGCAGTTTTATAATTACAGTTATTATTGCCGAATACATTTTAGCCATTACCAAATATTTAGATCGCATGTTTCCACAGTTTTATGGCCTTGGTAAAAGGATAGTCTATCAAATACTTTGGGGAATATTTTCTACAATTTTAGTCGCTATCACCATGGCGGCCCTATATTTTTGGATGAGGAGAACCGATATTATCAGTGCAGGATATTTTCGCTATGATTTTACGGTTGTTTCAGGCTTTATCATATTTTTAAATACCCTGTATCTGGCCATAGGGCTGGTACAATACCGTAACTTACAGCTTAAAACAAGGACGCCAAACAAGGAAAAACCAAAAGCTTTTGCAGATGCCAACGAAAATATTGTGGCTATTTATCCAGTGGAACGCGGATTTGTGGCCATTTTAAAAAGTGGAGAATCTGTTATTTGGAGCAAAACGATAGAACAAACCTTAAAGGAGCTGCCGGAAGAAGAATATTTTTTAATTAACAGATCAGATATTATTCATAAGAGTATCATTGCAGGTTATCAACCAGGTGATTCACGTCGGTTAAAGCTTATTCTTAAAGAACCATTAACATCGCGTAAGGTATTTATGGTTAGTCAGCGTAAAGTAGTATCCTTTAAACGTTGGTATAAGGAAGATTTAGCTAATAATGGTTAAAAAGAATTAATAAAAAAGACAAACCCTGAATATAGTGACTCCAAGGTGAGGAATTATTTTTGGAGTAATAAAGCTATTTAATCAAATCAGACTTAAGAATTATTCTTCACCTGGAAGGTTTGACATATCTGCTTTTGCAGCCTCGAAGTCTTCCTTGATGAATATCCATTCCTTCGCCATTAAGCACAATGGATCAAAATCCATATCAGCACCTGTAAAGTCAGTAATATTATGTAGAATCAATTCCCTGTTATGAGTCCACTCAAAACGTTTTAAATGAAGATCTATCATGGTATCAAGATCATATCTGTCAAGTAATTGATGCAGATCCCAAAAATCTTTTTTTCTTCCTCCTCTTTGCACCACATCAATCTTCATTGCAATAATTTCTTCTATACTGGCCAACCTGAGTCCTTCAATGATTACGGCATCCTGGAAAAAGGGATCCATAGAATAGTAGATGTCTAGTTTTACCGTATTATTCTTATCAGAGCCAATCAAATAAGATTTACCCATAATCGGACTTCCTCCAAAATTCCCAAAAACGTAAGAGAAATTTTTCTTTAGAAAAGTTTCAATCACTTCAAAATCTATAGAATTGTAAGTTGCATCTGTAAATAGGTCGATATCTACCGATATCCGGTGTCCTATATGTAAACTTAGGGCGGTACCTCCAACCAAACGAAATTGTGCCAGTTCCCCTGCTTTCATTAAAATAAGAAGATATTCCTTTAGCTGATTATTGACTGTTTTCCAATATAGCATGATCAAAAGCGATTTACTATTTTACATAATGGGTAAACTATTTTCAACGATGCTACTACGTCCGGTAACTTCTTTGATTTTCTTGCTACCATAAAAATCGGATATGGCTTTTTTTTCCTGGTCATCCCCACGCTCAAAAATTCTTTTAATAATCGTTTTGTATTGTTTTTGCCAATCTAGTTTTTCGATATCGGTATCCCAAAAAAGAGACTTACGCAAAAGGTTCAAATCTGGTCGATACATGGCCTGCTCTCTTTTTATCTCCTCAGTAATACTGTAATAAGCTTGCAGTAGGTACATTGTTCCTTCCTCAAGCTCCAAAGCCCGGTCGATTTTTAACGAAACTTCGGCAGTAAGCAGGCGTCTGCCCTTAATTATAGCTGTAATTGTTTGTGGATATTCTGGCAATGAAAGTGCAAATGGTCCCTTTTTCAAGTTTCTCTTTTTTAGTTCACGATCCAGTATTAACCCGGGGTGTATGCCTTTATATTTTTCTAATAACGCTTCCATATATACAAAAATAAACAAAAATGTTTATTTTATATTGTTTAGTTTTATTTGTTTTAATAAATTTGATTTTTTGAGATTATTGTTTAATTAATGAACCATTAAAATTTATATTTAGGTTGATATCTATAGCATTTAATTTAAGAATTATAATTACGCAAAGACTTTAGTTCTTGTCCATTTTTACAAAACCTTTGCGATTTTGATAATATATAATCATTTTTATGGCTAAACATTTTTCTTATGCCATTAAAGAGCATGATTTTTACTGAAATATTATCAGGTTGCTAATATGGCTGAACAGGAAACATATTTTTCGGATGATTATCCCATTAAAATTTATGGATTAAGTGAACAATCGCTTACTATAGAGTTCGGAACCGTAATAAATGAAAATTTATTGAGCTTAATTACAGGTTTTAATCAGCTTTTATTTAAAAAGCCTTTTCCTGGATTAGTAACTGCTGTACCAGCTTATTGTACTTTAACTGTTTTTTATGATCCTTTAATCATTTCCACATCTGGTCTCAGTGGTACAACCTGCTACGATAAAGTAAGTAATTATCTTAAAAAACTTGGATCGGCAAAAAGAGAACAATCAACTGTTATCACAGATAATGTAATTATCCCGGTCTGCTATGGCGGTATATATGGACCCGACATTGCAACAGTTGCACTAACCAATGGGATTACAGAAAACGAAGTGATAACAATACATTCTTCGGGATTTTATACGGTATTTATGATCGGCTTTGTACCCGGCTTTGCCTATATGGGTGGTATGGATAGAGTATTGGCCACACCACGTAAAGCCATTCCTGATTCCAAAATACCTGCCGGCGCAGTGGGTATAGCAGGTACACAAACCGGTATTTATCCGATAGAAACACCGGGCGGCTGGCAGATCATCGGGCGTACCCCTTTAAAACTGTTCGATGTAAACCGTTCGCAACCTTCATTATTAAGGGGAGGAGCCCGGGTTACTTTTAAGCCCATTAAGGTTGAAGAATTTAATGATTATGCTGTATAATGAAAATTAGCATCATGAAACCTGGTTTGTTAAGTACCGTGCAGGATTTAGGCAGGTATGGGTACCTTTCGCAGGCGGTTCCGGTTGCTGGCGCCATGGATCAGTTGTCGCATCGCCTGGCCAATAAAGCCGTGGGTAATGATGATGATCTGGCAACCATAGAGTTTACTTATGCCGGGGCTTCTTTTAAAGCAGAAACCGATGTTTTGCTTGCTTATTCAGGGGATGGGGCCTTTCTAGTTTATAATGAGGAATTAATGCCTGCAGAAAAACCATTGTTCTTTTGTGCCAGCTCGATTATAAAACTGATTGCCAATCCGATTGGTGTGCGCACTTATTTAGCTGTTGCAGGTGGTTGGAGTGTACCCAATGTAATGGGAAGTAAAAGTACTTATCTTACCGCTGGTTTTGGTGGTTTAAAAGGAAGGGCATTGCAGAAAGGAGATGTTCTGGGAAATGGTAATGAATTAAACCTGGTTTCGGCAGGCATAAAGGATCAGCTTATTAAAAATGAATTGATTTTTCCGAACTGGCGCATTTCGCGTGAAAGTTTATTGCCGCACAACAGACAAACCCTGCGTGTGGTTTTAGCTAATGAAATCAACTGGTTTGATGCCACTTCAATCATTTCGTTTTTAACCAAAAGTTATAACGTTGATAGGCGAAGTAACCGGATGGGTTATCATTTAGTAGGAAAGCCATTAATGCGGAAAGTTAAAAGAGAACTCCTCAGCACCGCAGTAACACCAGGAATAATACAGGTTACGGGAAGTGGCGATTTGGTAATATTAATGGCCGATTGTCAAACCACAGGGGGGTACCCACGTATTGCCCATATTGCTGCGGTTGATTTACCCTTATGTGCCCAGTTAAAGCCGGGCGATGAAATCCGTTTTTCTGAAATTTCGCAAGATGAGGCAGAAGAACTTTATCTTGAAAGAGAACACGATTTAGCTTTAATTACCACGGCGATAAGCCTTAAATATATTAGATAATGAAAATGATCGACCTTAACTGCGATATGGGCGAAGCTTTTGGCAATTATACCATGCCCAATGATGATCTGCTGATGGATTATATTTCATCTGCAAACATTGCCTGTGGTTTCCACGCCGGCGATCCCGCGGTAATGCAGCAAACTGTTGCGCTGGCCATAAAAAAAGGGGTGGCCATTGGCGCACATCCGGGTTTGCCCGATTTACAGGGTTTTGGTCGCAGGGAAATGAAAGTCTCAGCAAGCGAAGCTTATCAGCTTACTTTATATCAAATTGGTGCTTTAAGTGCTTTTGTAAAAGCTGCCGGTGGTAAATTAAACCACGTTAAAGCACATGGAGCACTTTATAACATGGCAGCAAAAGATGCAGCGTTGGCAAAAGCAATTGTACAGGCGGTGTACGATTTTGATCCCGGCTTGATTTTATATGCACTGGCAGGAAGTAAAATGATTAGCGAAGCAAAGGAGAAGGGGATTACAACGGCATCAGAAGTTTTTGCGGACCGTAGTTATCAGGATGATGGCACGCTCACTCCCCGTACTGCAAGTAATGCCTTAATCGGTAATGAAGCAGATGCTGTTAATCAGGTGCTTGGTTTTGCCTTGAAACAGGAAGTAACAAGTACAAATGGCAACCTGATTTCGGTTGTTGCAGAAACCGTTTGCCTGCACGGCGATGGCGCACATGCGGTTGCATTTGCCAAACTCATTTCTGAAAGATTGAAAAAAGAAGGTATTTCTATAACAGCTCCTAAACGATGAAGCAAAAATACAATTGGAGCGTACTTTTAGGTGCAGCATTTTTAATGGCCTCATCGGCAATTGGTCCGGGATTTTTAACGCAAACAGCTGTTTTTACCCAACAACTGGGAGCCAGCTTTGCCTTTGTAATCCTTTTATCCATTATACTGGATGCGATTGCGCAACTCAACATCTGGCGCATTATTGCCGTTGCCGATAAACCCGCACAGGATATTGCCAATAAGGTATTCCCCGGTTTGGGTTATTTTATTTCTTTTCTGGTTTTTTTGGGTGGTTTGGCTTTTAATATCGGCAACATTGCGGGTGCTGGTTTGGGCTTAAATGTATTGTTTGGCATCAGTGTTGGGCAGGGAGCAGTAATCAGCGCCATTATGGCTATTGGGATTTTTATCTATAAAGAAGCCGGCAAGGCCATGGATGTTTTTGCCAAAACCATGGGGCTCATTAAAATAGTATTGGCATTAATTATTGCCTATACCACTTCGCCGCCATTGGCAGAGGCTGCCTTGCGTGCAATAAATCCTACCCAGTTTAGTTTTACGGCCGTTTTAACCATTGTTGGCGGTACGGTTGGTGGTTACATTACCTTTTCGGGGGCACATCGATTGTTAGATGCCCGGCAAACTGGTATAGAAAACCTTAAAGCAGTAAACAAAGGCGCTTTAAGTGCAATTGGTTTAGCCTCTGTTATGCGTTTATTGCTGTTTATCGCTGCTTTAGGTGTAATTAGTAAAGGATTAACTTTAGATCCGGCTAATCCTGCAGCATCGGTATTTAAACTGGCCAGTGGCGAAATCGGTTATAAAATATTTGGAGTAGTCATCTGGGCGGCAGGTATATCATCTGTTGTGGGGTCTGCCTATACTTCTGTTTCTTTTATCAAAAGCTTTCATCCGCTGATCTTGAAATTTAACAGGGAGATTATTATTACTTTTATATCCATATCATGTATTATTTTTATCCTGATCGGTAAACCGGTTAAAATATTACTTACCGTTGGGGCTATTAATGGTTTTATCCTGCCAATTGCTTTAGGAATTATGCTTATTGCCGCCTATCGGACCAAAATTATTGCAAATTACAAACAACCGCTCTGGTTAACATTAACAGGTTTAGCTGTGGTAATCACCATGGTTTGGATGAGTTACGGTACCATTTTACAGATGATTAGCGGAGAATAATAAACCACAACAATGAAGAACATCACAAAATATTTACTTCTTTTACCTCTTTTAATTTCAACAGGTTTTGCGCAACAGGTGAAGCAGAGTATTGCCGTTGAACCGGGTGTTTCGTTTGCCCTGGCAACTTCGCGAAGCGCCAGTATCAGTAACATTCAATATCAGCTTCATTTTAATATTCCTGCTGAACAAACAGCTTTAATTCATTCAACAGAAAGTATTGATTTTAAATTAAATAAAATAGATCAGTTACAGATAGACTTTAAACAAAATACGGATCATCTGAAAACAATTTCAGTAAATGGAGAGGCTACTGCCATCAGTTTTAAAGATGAACATATCCTTATTGAACCGCAATATTTAAAGTTGGGCAATAACCACATTGAAATAGCTTTTATTGCAGGTAACGAATCGCTGAACAGGAATAAGGATTTTCTTTACGCACTTTTTGTTCCTGATCATGCCCGAACAGTATTTCCCTGTTTTGATCAACCTGATTTAAAAGCTAACTTTTTACTTTCGCTAACTGTTCCAATTGATTGGAAAGTAATGGCTAATGCGGTTAAGAAAGATTCGTTGCTGCAGGCTAACACCATCACCTATCATTTTAAAAATTCGGATAAACTGCCAACTTACCTCTTCTCTTTTACTGCAGGAAGATACACTTTCATTAATAAGAAAATGAAAGACCGTAATATGGAATTTCTGCACCGCGAAACCGATTCTGCAAAAATTAAGCTTAGTGTCGATTCTGTTTTTGTAGCCCACCGCGATGCCATCGATTTTTTGGAAGATTGGACCGCGATAAAATTCCCTTTCCAGAAAGTTGGTTTCGTAGGGGTTCCCGATTTTCAGTTTGGAGGTATGGAGCATCCGGGCGAAGTGCAATATAAAGCATCAGCTTTATTTTTAGATCAGGGCGCAACAAAAGATCAGTTTATTTCGCGTTCAAACCTCATCTCACACGAAACTGCACACATGTGGTTTGGCGATCTGGTAACTATGAAATGGTTTAACGATGTTTGGATGAAAGAGGTGTTTGCCAATTTTATGGCTGATAAAGTAACCGAAAAGCTGATGGGTAAAAGTACTTTCGATCTTAAATTCCTGCAGGACCATTATCCGGCTGCCTATGGTGTAGACAGAACCCTGGGCGCCAATCCCATCCGTCAGCAATTGGATAACCTCCAGGAAGCGGGTTCTATGTATGGCAATATCATTTATCACAAAGCGCCGATTATGATGCGGCAGCTCGAACTATTGATGGGCAAAGCGGATTTTCAGAAAGGCATCAGGGAGTATCTTAAAAAATATGCCTACAGCAATGCTACCTGGAACGATCTGATTACGATTCTAAGCAAATACACCAAAAGCGACCTCTATAGCTGGAATAAAGTTTGGGTAAATGAGCCAGGCAGGCCAATTTTTAGTTACGATATTAAATATGATGGCGATAAAATAAGCGATTTAAGTCTTAATCAAACGGGCGAAACAGGTGGACAAAGGGTTTGGCCACAATCATTCACTATAAAGCTGGTTTATCCTATCTATAATAAGGTTTTAACAGTAAATGCCAAAACAGCTAAAACCATTATTACGGAGGCAAAGGGGCTCGCTAAGCCTCAATACATTTTGTTTAATGCGAATGGGGCAGGTTATGGTCTTTTCCCGATTGACCAACTTATGGTTGCTGATGTTTACAATATTACCGATCCTTTAGAAAGAGCTTCTGCCTATATTAATTGTTATGAAAACATGCTTTCGGGCAAAAGTTTTAAACCCTACGAACTGCTGGTGGTACTACTTAAGGGAATTACGGTAGACAAAAACGAAATGAACCTCCGTTTGCTTACGGGCTACATAACCAATATTTACTGGACATTTCTCAAAGCAGAAAAACGTGAATCTATTAATGTTTTAATGGAGAAAACGATCTGGAAGGCTCTAGATGAAGAAAAACAGGCCAATAATAAGAAGATTTTATTTAATGCCTATCAGAATATTTATCAAAGCGCAGATGCGGCTAAGCGTATGTACGGGATCTGGTTTAAACAATCAGCTCCTGAAGGGATTAAACTTTCTGAAGATGATTATAGCTCACTGGCTTTAACCTTAGCGCTCAAAACGGATACCACAAACACCATTCTAAAAGAACAACTATCGCGGACAAAAAATGAAGACCGTAAAAACAGGCTGATTTATTTAATGCCTGCGCTATCATTGGATGTAAAAGAACGTGATAACTTTTTTAATAGCTTAAAAGATCGTAAAAACCGCCAGAAAGAGGCTTGGGTAGCTACTGCGCTTGCATATCTGCATCATCCGGTCAGGCAGGCTACATCGGCAAAATACCTTGGTGAGAGCCTGGATTTATTGACCGAGATACAAAAAACAGGAGATATATTTTTTCCTCAATCGTGGCTGGCTGCAGTATTTTCAGGTTATAACAGTGAAAAGGCTTATGCTGTTGTGCAGGAATTTTTAAAGTCGCATCCTGGTTACAGTCCAAAACTAAAAGATAAAATTTTGCAGACTACAGATAACCTCCGTAGGGCACAGCAGATTATGCATTAATTTTAATGCATGGGCGCCTTTTCTGGCGGGATTTGTTACGTACAGATTTAAGGGCATTTTTACTTTGTGGGAGCGTTAATTTATATTTAAGGGGTAAGCATGAATTTGTTTGCCCTTTTCTATTTTTGCTATTGGCCCCGCTATTATTGACTATTCGATAACTTATTGTTAATGTGCTGGTTACGAAATAATGCATTTCCATCCAATTAGGCCAAAGCACCATATCACCGTTCTACTTTTAATCCGGCCTAACAAAGTTTTCGGATTCTACTGACCCAGCCACCCCACTGACTTCCAAAGAAAAGTTTTCAGCCGGCATTTTTTGTTTCTTTTTGATGCCAAAAAGAAAGAGCCCTTCGGCGGCGGCGAGCCGATGCTGCGCAGCAGGGCAAAAATCAATTAGAAATGTTTATTGATCAGATGATGTGTTGGGTAAATAATTATCTGTTTCATTAATCGTGACATAATTGCTATTATTTCATTATTTGGGAAATAGAGCTTTTTATCTTTGCATTGCCGTCATTTCGAGCGGAGTGCAACGCAGTCGAGAATCTATCTCGAGACTGATCTCTCTATTTCGCTACGCTTCAATCGAGATGACGATCATGTGTAATAAACTCCGTCTGGCTATTTAAATCATCCAATAAACTGGTTAAAACCAATTCTCTTTTATCTTCGATGGAAAGGTCATCCTGTATATAAACGGTAAGGTTGGTGTTGTCTGCGGCTTGAGTATGCATGAGGCAAATTTTAATGTTTGTCAATTTAATGTCTATAATTATCTAACGTTGTTTTTTTGATATGGTTTGTAACTTTTTTAGTTGAACTTTAAGAATATAATCTGCAAAAGAATAAATCATGTTGTGTAAAACATTGATCCGCTTATTCAGGTTATTAGTAACAACAAAACAAATCCTTTCCATGAAACATTACGACGCCATCATTATCGGAGCGGGGCAGGCAGGCACGCCATTGGCCAAAAAGCTTGCTGAAGCAGGAAAAAAGACCGCTATTGTTGAAAAACGATTAGTTGGGGGCACTTGCATTAACGATGGTTGTACACCCACAAAAGCAATGATTGCTTCGGCCAGAGCAGTTTATCAGGCAAAAAAAGCATCAGATTTAGGTGTGGACATCGGCGATGTTAAAATTAATTTCAAAAAAATTAAACAGCGTAAGGATGATATTGTAAAGCAGTTTCGCGAATCTTCGGAAAAAGGGATCAATAATACTAAAGGACTTCAGTTGATTTTTGGAACAGCCAAATTTAGTGGCGAAAAAGAACTAACCATTGCCCTTAATGATGGAGGCGAGGAGAAAATAACAGCCGATCTGATTTTTATCAATACCGGCGCGAAAACAGCTATTCCCGAAATAGAAGGCCTTGATGCCATTGATTACCTGACATCGACAACCATTTTGGATCTAGAAGCTGTTCCGGAGCATTTGGTGGTTATCGGTGGGAATTATATCGGACTGGAATTTGGGCAGATGTTTAACCGTTTTGGAAGTAAAATAACCATTTTAGAAAAATCATCCGGCATAATTGCCAAAGAGGATCAGGATATTTCTTCAGCCCTGACCGAAATTTTAACCAACGAAAAAATCGAAATCATCACTGATGTGAAGGTTAGTAAAATAAGCAGAGATAAAAAGCAAATTCAAATTGCAGTAGAATCCGGCAAAACAAAGAAAAACATCATCGCAAGTCATTTGCTCATTGCAGCCGGACGTATACCGCAAACTGCCGATTTGGGGCTCGAAAGCTGTGGCGTAAAACTTGATGATAGAGGTCATATCCTCGTGAATGAAAAGCTCGAGACCAATATCAAAGGAATTTATGCCCTGGGCGATGTAAAAGGTGGTCCGGCATTTACCCATATTGCTTATAACGATTATACCATTGTTTACCGCAACCTGATTGAAGGTACAAACTATTCCATACACGATCGGCCTGTACCATATTGTATGTTTACCGATCCGCAGTTAGGAAGGATAGGTATTTCGGAAAAGGAAGCTAAAGAACAGAAATTGAATTATGAAGTTGCTGTTCTGCCCATGGCTTATGTTGCCCGTGGTATCGAAACCAACGAAACTTTGGGTTTGATGAAAGCCGTAGTGGATGTTGATACAAAAAAGATACTAGGGGCTGCTATTTTGGCTTCTGAAGGCGGTGAGATCATGTCGGTTCTCCAAATGGCTATGGAAGGGGGCATTACCTACGATCAGATCAGGTATTGCGTTTTTGCACATCCCACATATACCGAATCGCTGAATAACCTTTTTATGAAAATCCATAAATAAAACATGATTGAATTAAAAGGCATAAGCAAAAACTTCGGAGATACCCGGGCCGTAAAACAGGTATCTTTTAAAGTTTCCGAAAAGGAAACACTGGTATTGCTGGGTACCAGTGGCTGTGGCAAAACCACTACCTTAAAAATGATTAACCGCTTAATCGAGCCTGACGAAGGACAGGTTTTGATCAATGGTGAGAATGTTATCGATCAGGATCCCGATATGCTGCGCAAAGGAATAGGTTATGTGATGCAGAACATCGGGCTTTTTCCTCATTATACCATTGCAGAAAATATTGCTCTCGTGCCTAAACTTTTAAAATGGGATAAAGAAAAAATCAAAAGCCGTACGGAGGAGCTGATCCAAAAGCTCCATCTTCCTGAAAGTACGCTGACGATGTTTCCACATGAATTAAGTGGTGGGCAACAACAACGTGTGGGCCTTGCCCGTGCTTTGGTTACCGATCCTTCGGTACTGTTGATGGACGAGCCCTTTGGTGCTTTGGATAATGTTACCCGCGCCAGTATCCAGAAAGAATTTAAAGCGCTCGAAGAATTGAAAAGAAAAACCATCGTGATGGTTACACATGATGTACAAGAGGCATTTGAGCTAGCCGACAGGATTTGCTTAATGGATAAAGGAGAAGTGGTTCAGATAGGAACACCTAAAGAATTACTTTATAAACCGGTAAATGATTTTGCCAGGAATTTTTTAGCCAGCCAAAGGCTTGCATTAGAGTTTAAAGTAGTTGTTATACAGGATATTTGGGCTTATTTACCTAAAGAATCACTAAAAGATGGAGATAGTCATTCTGCTGATTTAAGCGTATGGGAAGCAATGGAATTATTAAGAAATAATAACCATTCTGATTTACGTATTACCTGTTCTAATCAGGAAAATAAAACGATCAATTTCGAACAGCTGACCAAAGGATTTAACCAGTTTCAAAACGCACAGGTACATGAATGAGCAACAGCAAACCTTATGGCAGTTCATGGCCGGGCAATCTGATAAATTGCTCAGTCAAACCTTGCAACATGTGGGTTTAACCTTTATTTCTTTACTTTTTGCTATCGCCATTGGCTTACCATTGGGCATATTGATTGCCAGAAAAAGGAAACTTTCGGGAACCGTTTTGGGTATTGCAGGTGTGCTCCAAACCGTGCCAAGCATTGCCTTGCTGGGTTTTATGATTCCTGTTTTGGGGATTGGCGCTAAACCGGCCATTGTAGCCCTGCTTATTTATGCCCTGTTGCCAATTATACGCAATACCTACACGGGCATTATAGGCATCGATCAGCATGTTAAAGAAGCTGCCAGGGCTATGGGCATGAGCAAAAGTCAGATTTTGCTAAAAGTCGAATTACCCCTCGCCATGCCTGTTATTCTGGCCGGTATACGTACGGCAACCGTAATTAACGTTGGTGTAGCTACGCTGGCTTCGTTTATTGCTGCGGGTGGATTGGGTGAATTTATTTTTGGCGGTATTTCGCTTAACAACACCAATATGATTTTAGCCGGAGCAATTCCTGCTGCTTTACTCGCCATCATATTAGATGCCCTGCTTTCCCTTATCCAAAAAATGGATTTTAAGAAGCTGAGGAAAGCTTTGTACGTTTTTCCCGTTGTTATTCTCATATTGGGTGGCTTCTATGCTTTACCTACCGCTTATGGCTCTACCTTAACTGCCGGATTTACGCCCGAATTTATGGGCAGGCAGGATGGCGATCTGGGTTTAAAATCTACTTACGGCTTAAAAATCCACACCATCGTCATCAGCGATGCGGTGATGTATAAAGCAGCTTTTGCAAAAGAGCTGGATGTAATCAGCGGTTATTCAACCGATGGCCGTTTAAAAGCTTTTGACCTGAAAATTTTAGATGACGACAAACATATTTTTCCTCCGTATTATGCTGCACCAATTGTTAGAGAGGATGCTTTAAATAAATTTCCTGAGCTGGAGAAAACCCTCAATTTACTCGCAGGGAAAATCACAGATTCGATCATGACCGATTTGAATTATAAGACCGATTACCTGCATCAGCAGCCGGAACGGGTAGCCAAAGATTTCCTGATCAGCAATGGTTTATACAAAGCAGCTAAAAACGGGCATAATGGAACGGTAAGGATTGGCTCAAAAATTTTTGGTGAACAGTATATCCTTGCCGAAATGTACAGCATGCTGATTAAGGGAAATACAGATTACGATGTGGCTACTAAAACCGGGTTGGGCGGTACAAAAATTTGCTTCGATGCATTGACGAACGATCAGATCGATTTTTATCCCGAATATACCGGAACAGGATTATTGGTTTTATTACAACCCAACCTGAAAATCGCGAAAGAAATGGCACACGATAAAGAGAAGACCTATAATTATGTGAGCACCGAATTTGAAAAGAAATTTAAAATCAAGTGGCTAAAACCAATCGGATTTAATAACTCTTATGCATTAATGATGCGGCAAAAACAATCAAAAGAACTGAATGTTAATAGCATCTCAGACCTTAAAAATTACCTAGATAAAAATTAATGGAACTGGTAGAAGAATACTTAAGGATTAGGAAATATTCCGAGCAGATTTGTGAACCCTTACAAACCGAAGATTATGTGGTGCAACCCGTTGCAGATGTAAGCCCGCCCAAATGGCACTTAGGTCATACCACCTGGTTTTTCGAAACTTTTATATTAAAGCCCTTTTCTGTTAACTATCAGGTACATAACGATGATTATAATTTCGTTTTTAATAGCTATTATGAAACCGTTGGTAATCGCGTAATCCGTACTGATAGAGGTAACTTGAGTCGGCCGAGTGTAAACGAAATTTATCAATACCGCGCTTATGTTGATGAAGCTATGGTTAACTTTTTAAAAGCCCCTTTAGCGGATGAAGTAAAAGAACTGTTAATTTTAGGCTTTAATCACGAACAGCAGCACCAGGAACTTTTGCTTACTGATATTAAATATATTTTAGGTAACAATCCGCTGTTTCCGGTTTATTCAAAGGATAAAAAAGAGGTTTTAACCAGTAAAATCGAACCTGGTTTTATCAATATCGAAGAAGGCGTTTACGAGATCGGTTATAATGGAAAGGATTTCAGCTTTGATAATGAACTAAACCGGCATAAAGTTTATCTCCACGATTTTGCAATCAGTAAAACATTGGTAAATAATGCCGAATTTTTAGAATTTATCAACGCAGGAGGTTACAAAAACTTTAACTACTGGCACGCAGAGGGCTGGGACTGGGTAAACAGTAATCAGGTTACATCGCCCATGTACTGGCATTTAATTGATGGCAAATGGTTTAATTACACTTTAGACGGACTCCTGCCAGTTGATTTAAACGCCCCGGTAAGCCATATCAGTTATTACGAAGCTTATGCTTTTGCCAGCTGGAAAGGTATGCGACTACCGACCGAATTTGAATGGGAGGTAGCGGCAAAAAACTTTAACTGGGGCGAAAGGTGGGAGTGGACAGAGAGTGCCTATCTCCCTTATCCTGGTTTTAGCAAGGCACCTGGTGCCATAGGCGAGTATAACGGTAAATTTATGGTTAACCAAAAGGTATTGCGTGGCGCATCGATAGCTACTCCCGCCAAACATTCGCGCATTACCTACAGAAATTTTTTTCACCCACATTTAAGATGGCAGTATACAGGCATCCGCCTGGTAAAATAATTCCAATATGAGCACGAGCACCACCATTGAAACAACAACAGACAACAGAACACAATTTCTTCAGGAAACCTTAACCGGATTACGCGCCGAACCGAAATTTATGCTTTCCAAGTATTTTTACGATGCTACCGGCGATCGCATTTTTCAGCAGATTATGGAAATGGAGGAGTATTACCTCACCAATGCGGAGATGGAAATCCTGCAATATCAATCTGCACAGCTTTCGCAGGCCATATCTGCAAATGGTACCGCTTTCGATCTGATCGAACTCGGGGCAGGAGATGCCACCAAATCCATTCACCTGTTAAAATCACTACTCGATAAACAAGCAGAGTTTAGCTATTTGCCGATTGATATTTCTGAACATGTAATCTCAGATCTTGAAGAAAATTTACCTAAAAAACTGCCTGCTCTGGATATTAAGGGCTTGAATGGTGATTATTTCGATATGCTGAAAAGGGCTACAGAATTATCCGATCGTAGAAAGGTAGTGTTGTTTATGGGGGCAAATATTGGCAACATGACAATCTCAGAAGCAGAAAGCTTCTGTTTATCACTAAAAAAACGGCTTTCTCCTAACGACCTGCTGATTATTGGCTTCGACCTGAAAAAAAATCCGCAACAGATTTTGGCTGCATACAACGATAAGGGAGGCATTACCAGGTCTTTTAATCTTAATCTGCTCCAACGTATCAATAAGGAACTTGATGGTAATTTTAACGTTGACCAATTTGAGCATTATGCCACTTACGATCCGGCATCTGGTGCCTGCAAAAGTTACCTGATCAGTTTAAAAAACCAGATTGTTAATATTGGTCACGATGCCATACATTTTGCTGAAAATGAGTATGTTTTTATGGAAATTTCTCAGAAATATTCCTTAAACGATATTGATGAGCTTGCCGAAAAAACAGGTTTTAAACCGCTTCAGCGCTTTTTTGATCAGCACCAGTATTTTGTAGATGCCATTTGGAAGGTGGATTAATCTTTTTTATTCAAAATGTGATCGTCATGCTGATCTTGAATGTTCGAGGCAAGCATAGTTCTTGCTAATAACCTGAACTTGATAATTATTTGTTGATGATGATGCTTTAAAATAGGGCTAGTCCAAATCGATTCGTCATGCTGAATTTATTTCAGCATCTTTTTAGCATGAAAGACCCTGAAATAAATTCAGGGTGACGGAGGTCAATTAGTTCGCTAAATGAAGTTAATTTATCATATTTGTTGATGATGATGATGCTTAAAATAGGGCTAGTCCAAATCGATTCGTGATGCTGAATTTATTTCAGCATCTTTTTAGCAGAAAGACCCTGAAATAAATTCAGGGTGACGGAAGTCAATTAGTTCGCTAAATGAAGTTAATTTATCATCCTCTAAGATTGATCCAAAACCTCGAGCAGTTTATCCAAATCCTCTTCAGTATTGTAAAAATGAAAGGAAATCCTTGTACCGGTTCCCCTGGGTGAGCAGAGTATTTTGGCTGATGCAAGTTTATCTACCATATTTTGCTCCAATGGCATACTCATGATGCTGGATTGATATTTTCGGTCTAAATTCCATTCCGGAATTAAGCCTCTCGAATGAAGTTCCAATCTAGCGCGGTTGCATAATTCCTGTATATTTTTTTCAATCCAATCGAAACCGATATTGCCGAGGTAATTTAAACTTTCGTTCAAGGTACCAAAGTTTAAGCTGTCTAAGTGGCCGGGTTCGAAACACATCGATAGATGATCCTTTCCCTTTAAAAAAGGAGCTGTAGGTAGTTCAGCTAATTTATTTTTATTGTAAATGGCCGCTTTCATCTGGTCGGAAAGAAAAGCATAACCGTTCCCATATCCGCCCAGTAACCATTTATAACCACTGCCCAGTAAAGCATCCAAACCCGATTTTTCGAAATTAAAATCAACAGTTCCTAAAAATTGGGTGCCATCCCCAATCAATAACAGCTTAGGATAAGTTGTTTTCAGTTTTTTGATAAAATCATCATCCATCCGCAACCCGCTGATGTACTGAACCATGCTAAAGGCAAATATGGTGGGTTTAAAGGCATCAATGGCTTTGATAATGTTATCTTCCAGGTTTTCATCTATCGCAATCGTGTGATGTTCAAATCCCATACTGATGACCGGATAACTTACCGATGGATATTCTTCTTCAAGCAATAAAAAACGGTGGTTTTTATCCAAACCGTTCAGTAAAGTATTAAACCCGACAGAAAAGTTCTGTACCAGAAAAGTATGCTCTGTTTTTGAACCAAAAAGTTTGGAGATATTGTTCCTTAACTCGCCGATTACAGGCAGGTTTTCCATCCTGAAAATGCTTCCACCGGCAATAAAAGCTTCATCGTGTTGGTTACGCCACGCAGCTATATTGGTTGATAAAATCCCTGAATTAGCGGTGTTGAGATAAGTGTAGGTGTTGAGGATAGGGAAAGATAGATTCATACTCAAAATTAAAAGAATAATGTGTTAAAACGATGGGTAATAGCCTAAAATCAAATTTTATACAAACCTATGAGAATCACGTTTGTTAAGTTTATACAATCCTTTAATTATTATGGAAAATCAAACATCGATTCTCATTACCGAACTTAAGAAACTGTTGAATGGAGGCGGGGCGCACGTTGGAATAAAAGATGCCGTAGCAAATCTCCCTTTCGAGCTTTTGGGCGAAAAACCACACGGTTTGCCTTACAGCATCTGGCAATTGGTAGAACATATTAAAATTGCCCAGTGGGATATGCTCGAATTTAGTAAGGATGGCGCACATCAATCGCCAAAATGGCCAGATGAATACTGGCCTAAAGAAGTTGCGCCAAAAGATGAAAAAACTTGGTATAATACGCTTAAACAGATTGATAGTGATCTGAATGAATTTATTGCCTTATTGGATTCGGTGGATTTATTTAAGCAGATTCCGCATGGAGATGGGCAAACGGTATTGCGCGAAGCTTTGCAGATTGCCGATCATAACGCGTATCACATTGCTGAAATTGTAGTTGTCAGGCGCTTGTTAGGCGCGTGGAAAAGTTAGAAATTTTTAACCACTGATACCACAAGTAAATACAGATTTTATATCTGTGTGCATGCTTTCTATCTGTGCTCAAGTATTCCAGGATATTGTCTCGTTTAGGTGCATCATTTGCCGCTTTCGCAACCGGTTGATACTGAATATTCAACTTAAATTTACTGTCGTTCTCATAAATGATTTAAAAACAAGGTTATGTTAGAAAATTCAAAAGCATTTAGCTCATTTTCTGTAGACGATGTACAGAAAGCAAAAGATTTTTACCAGGGCATATTGGGCCTCGAAGTTAAAGATAACCCGATGGGGGTAATCGAAGTGGTGGTTTCAGGATCATCAAACATTTTGCTATACCCAAAACCAAATCATGTTCCGGCAACTTTTACCGTGCTTAATTTTCCTGTCGAAAATATAGATCAGGCTGCTGATGAACTGATTGCAAAAGGAGTGAAGTTCGAAATTTACAATCAGGAATCGATTAAAACCGACGAAAAAGGTATTTCCAGAGGTAACGGCGGACCAAATATTGCCTGGTTTAGAGATCCGGCAGGAAATATTTTATCAATTTTGGAAACGACCTAAATAGTGCGTCATTTCGACCGTAGTGGAGAAATCTATGAATTTAGCCTTAAAAACTTCCGAAGTCTGCGCCAGGGCTTTCGCTCGGTCAACTTCGGAAGTCTTTCAATTTAACTTTGGAAGTTTTGGACTAAAGCCCGTAACACTGGTGTGCAATTTCGTATTCCTCGTTAGTTGGAATCACCAAAATTTTAACCTTTGAGCTTATCGTATTAATTTCTTTCAGTTCTCCCTTGTATGCCTTGTTTAGGGCGCTATCCAGTTCAATACCAAGGTAATCCAGTTCGGTACATACTGCTTCGCGCATATTACTATCGTTTTCGCCAACACCGGCGGTAAAGATAATGGCATCTATTCCGTTCAGAATGGCTGCATAAGCACCAATAAACTTTTTAATCCGGTAAGCATATAATTTAAGCGCTAAAGCTGCGGCTGCATTTCCTTCGCTTACCAGTTTTCTGATGTCGCGCATATCGCTCGATCCCCCTACGCCCAATAGCCCTGATTGTTTATTTACCAAAGTGCTTAACTGTTCGAGGCTATATCCCGAATGTTCCATTAAATGAAAAATTACTGATGGATCGATGTCTCCAGATCGGGTTCCCATCATCAATCCGCTTAAAGGACCAAAACCCATGCTGGTATCTATCGATTTACCATCTTTAATCGCGGTAATGCTACAACCATTACCTAAATGGATGCTGATAATTTTGGATTTTTCCTTATTTAGCCATTTAATGGCCTGTTCACTCACATATTTGTGGCTGGTACCATGAAATCCGTATACCCTGATGCCATGTTCCTTATAATACCACTCCGGGATGGCATAACGATAGGCCTGTTCGGGTATGGTTTGATGGAATGCCGTATCAAATACCGCGATCTGTTTGGCATTGGTAAAAGTCTGCTCGGCAACTTCGATACACTTATAATTAACAGGATTATGCAAAGGTGCCAGCGAAAACAACTTTTTGATTTCTTTTTTTACTTCCTCTGTAATGAGTGTTGCTCCTGTAAAATGCTCACCACCATGTACCACTCGGTGACCAACTGCTGCAATATCATCCGGACTGGCAATAACAGCATATTCGCCCTGGCTTAACAATGCTAAAACCTGCTTTAATCCTTCGCCATGGTTGGATATAAAGCCCGATTCTTCCATGCTGTGTTTTTCGCCTTGGCTATAAACGGTGTGTTTGATGAAAGAACCTTCAATGCCAATACGCTCTACCAGGCCGCTGCAAACCGGAGCTTTATCGGGCATTTTAAAAAGCTGGTATTTTAAGGAACTGCTCCCTGAATTGATGATTAAAATGTTCATATTAAATATCCTGGCATTGTATCGCTGTAATTACAACGGTGTTAAAAATATCATCTACTGTGCAACCACGGCTTAGGTCGTTAATTGGCTTGTTCAAGCCCTGTAACATCGGACCAATGGCCAATGCACCGGTTTCGCGTTGTACGGCTTTGTAGGTATTGTTTCCTGTATTTAAATCCGGAAAAATAAGTACGCTTGCCCTTCCGGCTACTTCCGATCCAGGTAATTTTTGTTTGCCCACTAATGGATCTACGGCTGCATCATATTGTATCGGCCCTTCAATTTTTAATTCCGGATGCCTTGCTTTTACGATCGCAGTTGCCTCTCTTACACGCTCTACATCCTCACCTTCACCTGATGTTCCAGATGAGTAGGAGAGCATTGCAATACGCGGTTCTATCCCGAATTTTGCACTGCTTTCGGCTGACGAAATCGCAATTTCTGCCAGTTGCTGGGCGGTAGGATTGGGGTTGACCGCACAATCGCCGAATATGGCCACACGTTCTGGCAAACACATAAAAAAGATGGAAGAAACCACCGATACCCCTGGTTTGGTTTTAACAAATTGTAAGGCCGGCCTGATGGTGTGTTGAGTGGTATGTACGGCTCCAGAAACCATGCCGTCTGCATCGCCCTTATAAACCATCATCGTTCCGAAATAAGAAACATCGGTCATCATATCCCTCGCCATTTCAAGGTTTACATTCTTTGCCTTGCGCAATTCATGCAGGGTTTCTACATAATCGTTGTAATGTGTTGATTGTTTAGGATCGTGTATTCTTAAAGCATTAAGGTCTAAGTTTAGTCCCAGTCTTTTTATACTTCCGGTAATTTCTGCCGGATCGCCTAAAAGTGTAATGTCTACAATATCCTGTGCAATCAGTTTTTCAACTGCTTTTAAAATACGTTCATCATTTCCTTCGGGCAATACAATGTGTTTTTTATCGCGTTTGGCCCATTTAACCAGTTGGTACTGGAACATGTGCGGTGTAATGCCCTGATAACTGAAGGTGATAATTTTATCGTCTAGTGCTTTGATATCTACATATTTTTCGAAAAGCTCAATCGCAAGGGCAATTTTCTTCTTGTTTTCGATGGTAATTTTTGAATGGATGCCACCAATAGTTGTAGTGGTTTCGAAAGTACCTTTTTGTACGGCTATTATTGGAATGATAGTTTGCAAACCTTCAATCAGTTTAATGATCGGTTCGTCGGGCAAACTTCCGGCAGTTAATACAATTCCGGCTATTTTTGGATAATTAGCGGATAAATTGGCCTGTAATGCGCCGATAATGATATCCCCACGGTCGCCTGGTGTAACAATAAGCAGGTTATCTTTAATATGCCTTAAAAAATTGGGCAGCATCATGGCACCTGTAACAAAATTATCTACCTGGTTACCCAATAATTCAGCCCCGAAAAGTACGTCGCCGCCCAAAGCCAGCGTAATTTCTTTCATGGTTGGGCTCTGCAATCCGGTTTCGGTAGGGATTACGGCAATGAGCAGTTCTGCCGGTAACTGATTGCTTAACGCTTGTTTAATACGTTCCGCTTCCTCCGGATTTACCATATTGGCCACCACACCCAACACCTGCACATCGCGCAGGAGAAAATTGCGGTAAATGTTAATGGCTGTTTTAAAAAGCTGACTCGCGGTTTTATTCTTTCCTGATACAACGATCAGCACCGGGGCACCGAGGTTTTTGGCCATTAAAGCATTCGATTCGAACTCAAAAGCCATGCCTTCACCCAAAAAATCGCTGCCCTCAATTACCGTGAAATCATAATTATCTTCCAGTTTTTTGTATTTACTGATAATGGTATTAATTATGGCACCACTATCATCCGATTGATGCAGCATTTCCTGCCGGGTAAAGGCAAAAGCATCCTCATACTTTACCGGAAGCGAGAAATAATCCAGCATGGCCTCTACATGTTCGTCTTTTTGGTCCGGATCATCCTGCGCTATAATGGGCTTAAAATAACCCACTTTCTGGGTTTTGGCCAGCAGCATATTAATCATTCCAAAAGCAATAACCGATTTTCCGGTATAGGGCTCCGCCGAAGCGATATAAATATTTTTTGTCATAAAACAGGGAACAATTAAAGCAATAACCAATAACGCCCAATATAGTTGGAATTATTTATTTTAAAAATTTAAGAAGGTTAAGTTTTTAGTTGCCGTAAAGGTTGAAACTGCCTATAGCTGTATTGAAGCAGTGAATATATTTAACCAAATAGGTATGGAATAAGGTTTTACCACCGGATTAGATAATCTGGATGGATATTCTGAAAGGCATAAGTGAAGAAAATAATTTATCATGCCAAATGCCTGAAGAAGCTTAAAAGATCTTTCAGTATCCCCCAGGATAACAAAGCTTACAACAGTTTCTTCATTTTGATGGCGTACAATAGTATCTGAAGTGCCGGTTTTTCTAAAAGTTAATTTCTAAGACACCTGCTGTGTGGTAGAATAATAAAAAGCAGGATTAACCGTAAAATCATACCGCCTGCATTCATATACTATTGCCATGGCACTCAACTGTTTTAACTCTTCGTTTTCAAAAGTATTAAGTTCATATTTTGCCGAAAGTACAGCAATGCGGTTAATTACCAGTTTGTAATCAGCGTCGGTTAGAATGGTTTCCATGTGTTGTTGTTCAATTGTGAGGGATCAAAAATCAACAAGAGAACAATTTTTTGAAAAGAAAAGTTTTAAACGCATGTGGAAATTTTTTTCCAGTTTTTAAGCGTTCGATTCGATCAAAAGCTTCAGCATTTTTAACCGGTGCAAAATCGGGATATTCACCTTTGCCTCCGGATTAAGTTTCAATGGGGTTAAATGACTTTCCAAAAAGTGCTCATAATCGGTAATTACGGTTGCTTCGTTCAGGTAAATGGGTACCTGTTGTTTTCCTGCCTGTTTAAAAAAGTCTTCTAGCTGCTGTATTTCTTGGATGGTCATGGGTACAAAGTTAGTAATTTAGTCTTTAGTCTGAAGTCCTAAGTCTTTAGTCGTAAAGCCAGCAGATCGAGTTCCGGGCACATAGTTAAAGCATCCGTTCTCCACTTAACGCTTTACGCATAACGCCATCCGCTTAACACTATACGCCATCCGCCAAACGCCATCCGCTTGCCATACTAAAATAATTAGCTTAAATTTGTTTCCCCTAATGATGATTTGAATATCCTGGCCGAATAGAATGGATAACAGCGAAATAAATAAAGAGATTCAGCTGGCTGAAGCAGCTTCTGATATTCCAACACTTAAGAAGGAATATTACCGAAGAGAAACCGCATGGCACCGCGACTGGAAGCTGGCTTTCCCGCTTTCATTCAGGGAGGTTGCCTTTTACGATACTGCCAAAACCGATCTTCACCGTGCCGATATTTTTACGCCATCAGGTTATACCATCGAATTTCAAAATTCTCCGATTACCGTAGCCGAACTCCACAGTCGCGAAGCTTTTTACCCCAATCTGATCTGGGTACTGAACGGCAAAAAATTTAAAGGCTTTAAAATCCTGAAACACCTGCCTGATGTGGATGATCCAAAACTGGCAGGTTACGAATTTTGTCATTCGGACCATCTTTCAATGGTGCGCAAAACGGAGGTGGAGCAGGGATTGGTTAATCCAAAAATCCTCAATTTTTACCACCCGGAATTAAAGGATATTAAATTCACTTCCAATTTATATTCATTTTGCTGGAAACAACCACATAGTGTATGGTATTTAGCTACCGCAAAAATAATTGTAGACTTAGGTGGACATTTTTTGTACGAGTTAAAACAACGTACACAATTAAATGGAAATTATCCTTATCTAAAAATGATCAGCCGTAAAAATTTTATCAATCTTCATACTCCACCTGAATTTTAAATCAAAAACCGCTAAAATTGCGGTAGAATATTATCATACATTGCCGTACGGCAATAGTTACAACTGCTGTCATTTCTTGAAATATAGAAAATTGTGTCAATATTTTGATTTAAATCAAAAATAATCAACCGTAAATGATAAGGATGGCTGGTTTTTATACAATAGATTGGTAATTAGGCATATTTTTAGCTTTACCATCTCAAAAACATTAATGCAATCATTTAGTACCGCTCCATTTAATTGTGTCATTATTGATGATGATCAGCTTAGCATCGATATTTTAAATAGTTTTATTACCCGTACCGAAGGAATAACTACAATTGCAACTTATACTGATCCGATAGAAGGTATTCTGGCCATCAGGGAGATTGATGCTGTTGACCTGCTTTTTCTGGATATCGGTATGGAAGTTTCCGGGATAGATGTAGCCAAAGTGCTACGCGCACATGTGCGTTATCTGGTTTTTGTTACCGGACATGAAAAATATGCTCTGGAAGCCTTTGCTGTATACTGCGATAAATTTATTGTTAAACCCATCAGTTTTGAAAAAATAAACTCAGCAGTTAGGGATATTTTCAGAAAGGAAAAACGGTAAAAAGAACGCATTAAATTTCTCAGATTGGAAATTTAATGCGTTCTCTATATTATTTCATGCTGTCGTTAATCTTATTGATCATGACCAAATGGGTTTGAACTATTGGAGCTGTTTTAGTAGCAAATGATTTCAAATCTGCATCTTTTCCATCTTTAGATTCATCTTCCATTAGTTTTAAAGTAGATTTATGACCATCTACCATTGCACTCACATAAGCTTTATCAAAATCGGCACCTGTTTTTTTGCTCAGGTCTTCCATTTTTTTCTTGTGCTCGTCATCTACTGTACTTGGAAGAGTAATGTTTTTCTGTTTCGCTATAGCCATTAATTCGGTATTGGCCATGCCATGATCTTTAACCATCATGGTTGCAAACTCTTTAACCTGTGCATTGCTGCTTTTTTCGAGTGCCATCTTACCTAATTCTACTTCGGCCATTCCGCCAACAGCAGCTTGGGTGGTAAATTTAGCATCAGCATCATCCACTGCAATTCCGCCGGTTGCTGCCGCATTGCTTGTGGTATCTTTTGCCATGTTTAAACTATCGGCACTTTCTTTGGCATCTTTATTACCACCGCTGCAAGCCTGAAAGGCCAGGGCCGAAATTGCCATTACATACATTAACTTTTTCATATATTCTGATTTTGTTGTACATTAATAACAGAAGATGAGGCAAAAGGGTTTTACAACCCGTAAGAAAGTTTGAGTGATACTTGCTTTGATGCCATAACCACCGGGTTTATTTTGGCACCTGATCCCGAAGATTCGGGACAGCGTTAACGACCTTTGGAGGTAGTTGATGGCTATTTATTAAAAAAGAAACCCCGGATATTCGGTCCGGGGTTTCTTTAATCTTTTTACAATTTTACCTTTTTGGCTTTTGGTTCAGGTTTTTCAGGTAATTGTATCGATAAAATCAAATCAATGCTTTCCGAGTTGGTTTCATAATCGGCTGCAATTTTTTCCCATCTTTTTAGTTCTCCCTGTAAGGTTTCAATTTCCTTACCTAATGATTCGATCTTATTCTGGATTGATTTTCTAACGTTTGTATTTGCCATAACACAAAATTACCATTTGGAGGCATATCTTTAAACTTTTTCAGGTCAGATGCAGTCAAAAAAAATGCTATGTGTTCTATTTCAGCGGGTTTTATTCTTGTAAAATTTTCAACAATGGTGAAGAACTACAGAATTTGTGTGTTGTACAATAAAGTTGTGCAATCATTTGTTATTTTTACCCAACATCCCTTTTAAAATATGAAAAAAAATAGCAGATGTGATCTGAATACCTGTTTGATGTGCAAACTCACATTAAAAGAGTGGCGTCCTGCTATTGAAAGCCACAAACGCAATTTTATCGCTAAAAAAGGAGAGGTGAGTACGAACTAAAAATACTTATCAAGTGTTAATCCATAGGTAAGGTTCAGGTTTTCGCTTTGGGTAATGTTCAGTTTATTATAAGTAAGTGCCGTGGTGAGGCTGATCCATTTACGGAGTTTTAATCCTAGGGTAGTAGTGGATCGGATAATATGGTCGCCTTTTCTGCTAAACGAATTTTGCAGGAAATGGTTGCCATCAATCGTTATCAGTTCTTTTATCGCAAAGTGATACTGTAATCTTAATGAATTTCGATAAGTATGGTAACTATCGCCAACAATTAAACTACTTTGATCAAATAATACCCCATCACTAAGGTTTATGTATGCATTTGGTTTATCCAGTATGCTGTAAGCAACACCACCGCCGGCAAGCAATTGATTTTTCAGCTTTAACGAATAGCTGGTATTATAATTTACCAGGCCCCAATAATAGAAGTGCGGAAAGGTTTTATAAAGATTGAAATTTAAGGTGGTAGAAAAATCATTATTGGTTAAGCTGTTATTCTGTTTACCGTAAAGCCAAGCAGAAGTAGAATTCAGCACAAAACTTTCCTTTTTCATCCCAAAATTTAATGCATTGTTTAATAAATAAGCGCGGTCTTCGTTGGTACGGTTAATTGAGCCTGTTGAAGAAAGCAGTACATGGTAATTGGTGCTATCGGTATACTGGGCAAAGGATTGGAAATAACACAATAACAGAAAAATCGGAAACACGAAAAACTTCATAAGTAACTTAACAGTTGTTTCTAAAAAAATGTTTAGCTGGCTTTAATTCTGCTCGTACCATTTTGGCACCGGGATATATTCTTCATTCCAGGTTACTTCGTTATTTTCATTTTTATAGCCTGCCGAAATCAGCTCGATACGTGGTTCTTCTTCCACAAGCTCCTTTTTAAACTGGTAAGCGTCTACCGCTAAATGCTGGTACAGTTTATCCTGTTCTGTTTTACTGGCTGCTAGCAGAATCAAAGCATTTTCGCCCGTTTTAAGCTGATGGATGAATGTTCCTTTTATTCTCATGGATTATTTAACATCAATACAATAAAAACAAGGATATGTTTTATTCATTTTCAGGCCATGGAGATAAAATCATACAAAAAAAGCCTGCAAGCTTTATCCTGCAGGCTGGCTGATTCATATAGGCAGATTAATTCAAGGTTAATTCAATCACCGGGATTTCGAAATCCGGTTTTTTCTTAGGGAGTTTTAAAACGAGGTTATTGCCGGTTGATTTTTCGGTATCAATCTGTACTTCCGAATTATCATGTAAAAACTGGGCGTATTTTGTTTTGTCTTTATAGCCTTCTAAAGTAATCGAGCCGGTATTTGGATATTCGAACAGGTGTACATATAGTTTTTTTGCATCCTGATTATAAGTGAGCCTGATGTTTTCAGCTGTTTTAAATTCGGCTGGCGCAAAAGTACAGTGGTAAATGGATTTTGAATTGGCATGCATCCAGAGCGCTAAACTATCTAAAGCAGTATTGGCACGGTTATCAAATTCGCCACGTGCTGTAGGACCAACATTTAACAACAAGTTACCACCATTGGCTACTGAGGTGATCAGTAAATCCAATAATTTTCTGTTCGTTTTCCAGGTGTTTTCATCACGGTGGTAGCCCCACGATCCCGAGAAGGTTTGGCAGGTTTCCCATACTTTTCCACGATATTTTTCGAGTTCTTTCGGGCCCACCTGTTCAGGGGTTTCAAAATCGGTACCATCTTCGTAATCGTTTAAATCGAGGCGGTTATCTACGATAATGCCGGGCTGTAGTTTTCTGATCTGTTTTAGCAATTCTACTGATCCCCAATCATCACGGCCTTTACCATGCTTGCCAGGGTAAGAAAAATCGGCCCAGAGGATATCTATTTTGCCGTATTTGGTAAGCAGTTCTGTAACCTGGTTGTACAGGTATTTGTGGTATTTGGCCATATCCCTGTTATTATTGAGCGCTGCATAAGCTTCGTCTGTTTCAGGTTGGGGTCTTAATGGGTGGTATTTATCGACAGGAAAATCAGGATGATGCCAATCAATCAGCGAATAATAAAACCCAACTTTTATGCCTTCGGCACGAAAAGCATCTAAAAATTCTTTTACCAGATCTCTTTTGGCCTGCGTGTTGGTGGCTTTGTAATCGGTGTATTTACTATCAAATAAGGTAAAACCTTCGTGGTGTTTGGTGGTTAATACTGCATATTTCATTCCTGCATCTTTGGCTTCCTTTGCCCATTTTTTAGGGTCGAAAAGATCAGGATTAAACTGATCGAAATATTTCTGGTAATTTTCGTTGGTAATGCGTTCTGCATTTCTTACCCATTCGTGGCGGGCAGGTAAAGCATATAGCCCCCAGTGGATAAACATCCCGAAACGGGCATTCGTCCACCATTCCATGCGTTTTGTTTTTTGTGCGGTAGTTTCATTACCAAGCCGTTTCTGTGCAAAACCGGGTAAAGTTAAATTCAGTATCAGCAGGGCCGATAAAATTAGTTTTCTCATTTGTGGTTATTTTGGTTAGGATAAGGTGCTAATTTAGTGAGCTATGCGCTTCTAAAATGTTGGGATATAAGCAAAATATTAAGTTAAATTGGTTTTATAAGTTGCCGGCGATATCGGGTGATAAAAACTTTGCAGTTAAAATTTTTGTTTAGTAAACAACAAAAAATAAACGGATAAAGCCATTAAGATGAAAACTCAAAAGACACCAGCTAAACAGAACCGGCAACCTGGGATTGAAGCCAAAATGAATCCTAAACCCGAAGTGATCAAAGCAGATTATAAAGGTGCAGGAAAATTAAACGATAAAGTGGCGCTGATCACTGGCGGAGATAGCGGAATCGGGCGTTCGGTAGCGGTGCATTTTGCAAGGGAAGGCGCGGATGTAGCCATTGTTTACTTTGATGAAGATATTGATGCTAAAGAAACCCAAAAAATGGTTGAGGCAGAAGGTAAAAAGTGTTTGCTAATTAAAGGCGATGTAAAAAAGCCCGCATTCTGCAAGAAGGCAGTAGAATCTACCCTTAAAAAATTCGGAAAGATTAATATTTTGGTTAACAATGCCGGAATGCAGGTGCCACAGAAAGACCCCAAGAAAATTGATGATAAACAGCTGGAAGATACTTTTCGTACCAATATATTCGGTTATTTCTATTTTGCGCACGAGGTACTGGAGCATTTTAGCGCCGGCGACACCATCATCAATACCACTTCGGTAACGGCTTACCGTTCGTCGCCGAACCTGATCGATTATTCATCAACTAAGGGCGCAATCACTTCTTTTACACGCTCGCTGGCCACCAACCTTGCCAAAACCGGTATCCGTGTAAATGCGGTAGCACCGGGACCGGTATGGACACCCTTAATCGTATCTACATTTGATGAAAAGAAAATTAAATCATTCGGGTCTGAAACAGCAATGGAAAGGGCAGGGCAACCTTCTGAATTAGGTCCGGCTTATGTTTTCCTCGCTTCTGATGACGCTTCTTTTATTACCGGGCAGGTGATGCATGTAAACGGTGGGGAAGTGGTAAACGGTTAATCCTTATCTTTAACCTAAATATAACGCAATGGAATCAGATCAACCAAAAGACTGGCGGTTTAAACTGCACGAGGTAATTTACGAATCGAATACCCCGGCAGGTAAAGCTTTTGATGTTGGCCTGTTGATCGCCATTTTTTCGAGTATTATTGTGGTAATGCTCGATAGTGTACAGAGTATTCATTTAAAATATGGCAAACTGTTCAATATTACCGAATGGATTTTTGCAGCGCTTTTTACTATAGAATATATCTTGCGGTTAGTCAGTATCCGGAAACCAATCAAATATGTATTCAGTCCGCTGGGAATTATTGACTTGGTGGCTTTACTGCCATCATATTTAAGCATATTTTTTATCGGTGCACAATCTTTATTGGTTTTCAGGGCTTTAAGATTGCTCCGGGTTTTCAGGATTTTTAAGCTCGGACATTTTTTAACGGAAATCAATTTTTTAACCACAGCCTTAAAAAACAGTGTCCGTAAAATCAGCATATTCCTGTTAACGGTTTTAACCATTACGGTAATTCTTGGTTCTGTAATGTACCTGGTAGAAAAACGTGAAAATGGATTTTCGAACATACCCGAAAGCATTTACTGGGCCATTGTAACCATTACAACCGTTGGTTATGGCGATATCTCGCCCATTACGCCACTGGGTAAATTTGTGGCTTCGGTGGTAATGCTGATCGGTTATGCCATTATTGCCGTTCCTACCGGGATTATTACCCATGATATTGCACTTGCAGCCAGGCAGAAAAAGGAACTACCCGAATCGTGCCCTAGCTGCAGCAGGGAAGGGCATGATAGTGATGCTTTATTCTGTAAATATTGCGGATCATCATTATTTAGATAAAAAAAATGCCAGACTGTTGATCAATCTGGCATTTATCTTTAAAAGATAAAGTGTTAAAGCATTTCGCTATCATCTTCATCATAAGCGTTTGGATCGTTATCCAGTTCCTCAATGTCCGATTCATTGTAATCATCGGTTTCCTCCCCTTCATCATCCTCCTCGTCATCAGGTCCATCAATTTCTTCATTTAACTGAGTTCCTTCTCCATCGGCAAATGGCACTTCATCTTCAGTGTATGTTGCATCCTCTTCAGGTTCGGGAGCAGCATGGCCTTCAGCGGCATTTCCCTGCGAACGGTTAATCTGAAACTGTTCGATATTTTGAATTTCTTCTTCCGGTTGATTATTTTCTTGATTTTCCATGGTATGTTCTTTTATAATAGAACAGGTTGCGGAAGGATTAAGTTTAGTGAAAGTTTAAAATGTTAACCCCTTAATGTTGTAAAAGTATTATTTAATAAAATTGTTGCCATTTCAGGAACTTTTTTAACTTTAAATAACTAAAACGATTTATGTAATTCGTTGAACACACAAAAAACCTAATCAAGTATGAAAAAACCATTATCACTCTTCATTTTATTGCTCTTGTGTACAGCAAAGCTCTTCAGTGCACCGATTGAACTGTCGTCGCCCGACAAACGCATAAAAGTATCCGTAAACGTTAACGACAGGATCAGTTATTCACTTACCTTTAACGGCGATCCTTTTTTAACCAATTCTTATCTTCAGCTAAATTTAGATCAGGCTCAGCTTGGGGCCAATGCCAAACTGATCAAAAAAACATTTTCCACAGTCAATAGCAGCTCAAATCCCGTAATTCCGCTTAAAAACAGCACAGTGGTAAATCATTATAACCTCCTAAAACTCGATTTTAAAGGCGATTTCAGTGTAGAATTTCGCGCATATAATGATGGGATTGCCTACCGTTTCATTACCAATAAAAAAGATTCTGTTATCGTAAACAGCGAAGATGTTCATATTAATTTCAATGATGATGTTAAAACGGCCTATCTCGAAACCGGTGGTTTTAAAACCTCTTACGAAATTCTTTACCGCCAGAACGAACTTGGTAAGGTTGATAAGAATAAAATGAGTGTATTGCCGATTTTATTTAATACAGGCAAGTACAAAGCTTTATTATCCGAAGCTGATCTTTATGATTATCCCTGTTTGTTTGTAAAAGCAATTGATAATAAAGCTATAGATGCTGTTTTCCCGAAAGTGCCCTTGGTTTTTGGAGAAGATGGCGACAGGAGCAAGAAAATTTTAAAGGAAGCCGGTTATATTGCCAAAACAACGGGGAAAAGATCATTTCCATGGCGTTTTTTGGTAATTACTGATAAAGATACCCAATTGGCGGCCAACCAGATGGTGTATAAATTAAGCACGCCCAACCAGTTGCAGGATACCAAATGGATAAAACCAGGTCAGGTTACCTGGGAATGGTGGCACAATGCCTATGTTTATGGTGTTGATTTTAAATCTGGCTACAACCAGGATACCTATAAATATTATATCGATTTTGCTTCAAAATTTGGTATTCCTTACATCATTATGGACGAAGGCTGGGCTAAAACCACCTTAAATCCTTTCGAACCTAATCCTACCATTAACCTGCAGGAGCTGATTGCTTATGGCAAGCAGAAAAATGTAAAGATTGTGCTGTGGTTTACGTGGCTGGCAGTTGAAAACAACTTCAACATTTTCGAAACACTCGAAAAATGGGGCATTGCAGGGGTAAAAATCGATTTTATGGACAGGAGCGACCAGTGGATGGTGAACTATTATACCCGCGTAGCAAAAGAAGCTGCAAAACACCATATTTTAGTCGATTTTCATGGTGCATTTAAACCTGCCGGATTAGAGGTTGCATACCCGAATGTACTGTCGTACGAAGGGGTAATCGGGATGGAACAGAATATCGGGGGCGGATTGGCTACCCCGAATAACAACTTATTTTTGCCTTTTCTCCGTAATGCGGTAGGGCCGATGGATTATACGCCCGGGGCGATGCGCTCGGCACACAAACAGGATTACAAACCAAGCTGGGTAAATACCATGAGCATTGGTACAAGGGCACATCAACTGGCGATGTACATCGTGTTCGAAAGTGGTTTTCAGATGCTGGCCGATAATCCGTTCAATTATTTACGCGAACCCGAAACTACTTCATTCATTACAAATGTTCCCGTAACCTGGGATGAAACCAGAATTTTGGAGGCAAGCGTAGGCGAATACATTGTTACCGCTAAACGCAAAGGCGAAAAATGGTATATCGGCGCAATGGGTAATGATCAAAAACACGACCTTAAAATTGAAGCCGGTTTCTTAAAAGCAAATACCAATTATCAGATAACCTTGATCAAAGATGGTATTAATGCTGATTTTCAGGCTATGGATTTTAAACGCATTGTAAAACCAATTAAAGCTGGCGAAACCATCGATATCAATATGGTAAAAGACGGTGGTTTTGTTGCAGTAATTGAACAGGTTAAATAAAAGTTGAAAGGTGGAAGGTTTAAGGTAGAAAGGTAGAGGGTGAAGATCATTCAGTAACTCATTTTATAATGGAAATATAGTTTTAAAAGGGAGCATCGTAACAGGATCAGCTCCCTTTTTTCGTTTAAAAGCATAGCTGCTATGCTAAAGGATAGCGCTATCCTTTGGTATAGTAATAGCTTTTTGATACTTCGTATCTATAATTTTGCCATGCACAAAAAGGCAAAAAAAAATGAAAATATTACATCTTATATCAAGCCCAAGGGGCGGAGCATCTTTCAGTATTAAACTGGGAAATGCCATAGTAGAAAAATTACAGGCTGCAAATCCTGATAGTACTTTAACTACACGTAATTTAGCCGAATCGCCATTCCCGCATTTAGAGGAAGTTCACATTAATTCTTTCTTTACACCGAAAGAAAACCATACTCCAGAATTTGCAGAAGCCATAAAACATTCGGACGAGGCGATTGCGCAACTTAAAGATGCGGATGTACTGGTAATCGGCGTGCCGTTGTATAACTTTGGTATTCCGTCAACTTTAAAATCATGGATCGATCACATTGCACGCGCCGGCCAGACTTTCAGTTATTCTGAAAACGGTCCGCAAGGTCTGGTTAAAAACAAAAAGCTGTATTTGGCCATTTCATCTGGTGGTGTATATTCGGATGGACCAATGAAAGCTTATGATTTTACCGAATCTTATCTAAGATCTGTACTGGGTTTTCTGGGTATGACCGATGTTACCGTTTACAGGGCAGAAGGTTTAAGTGTGCCGGATCTTAAAGAAGTGGCGCTGGAAAAAGCGATCGAAAGTATAGCACTTTAACCTTATTAGTTCATCACACGAGGTCGTCATTTCGAGCGGAGCGCAGCGTAGTCGGGAAATCTAATAGATCTCTCCCTGGCCACACAAAAGGCCGTTTCACTTTGCTTCAGCCGAATTGACGACCTATTATAATTTATATTATTGACTTTGGACTAAATTAAGCTGCCAAATATTTTTCTACTCTGCTTGCAAAGTCATTCAGGTCAAAGGGTTTATTGATAAAATCCTCTGCGTCACATTTCGCCTTAACTGCATTCAAATGATTGTTCGCCGACATCATCATTACCGGGATATCGTGCGTTTTAATGTTTCGTTTTAAGCTATTACAGATATCCAGTCCGTTCCCGTCAGGTAACATAATGTCTAAAATTACCATATCTGGTATGTGTTTATTCATCTGAAGCCAGAAATCGTTGGTATTGGGACAGGTTCTTACTTCATAAAGTTCCTCAATCAATAGGAATTCGATAATTTCTCTGATATTCGGATTATCTTCTACCACATAGATGCACTTTTTCATAAGCTCTATTTTTATTATATCAATAACTCATCTCGTTATCAGATGTTTACGGGAGTTATGCACAATACTAAAGTTATTAACCTTTATGGAGCCCTATCTATCATTATTAATTTCTAATTTTTACTAAAAAAAGTATATTAATAGTTTTGAATACTAATATTTTTAGTATATTTGTTTTGATGATAATGATATGTTAAGTGATAACAAGAGGATAAATTGGCATATTGAATTGATTATTTTAAACAAAAGGCTTTATGCCAGGTTTGTTGGTTAATATTTTTTTATGACTGTTACTGTTTTACCGATATTTGAAACCGATTTCAGGCCGGATGCTTCATTGGGCAAAATTATGAATGAAAGATTGAGGATTGCTGCGGCAGATCTGCAGGATATTCATTTACAGCATTTAAATGCCATTGGGCAGCGGAGCGATGATGTGGTGGTTTATGTAAGTTATAACCCAAAATATAAAATCAGGTGGCGCGTGGTTAACGATGTTCCGGAAGAAGTAGAAGATTTTGTAACACAGATTTGCGGCAATTTAGGTTACCTCCAATGGAAAACCGCTGCGATTAATGTTTTTAAAGGGATTGAGTAGTTAATTTGCAAAGCCCTCTTTGTTCACGATAGCTCAATTCATACCTTCATTTGAGTTTGAATTTATTGCATAAAGATCAATTTTACTAACGGAGTATTTAATAAGTACACTCTTAATAAATACCGTCATTTCGAGCGGAGTGCAACGCAGTCGAGAAATCTGCCTCGAGATAGATCTCTCTCCCGAATATTCGGGACGTTTCGGTCGAGATGACGAGTTTCATGGAACTATTATTAAGATGCTGATTCCAATGTTAAAATCAGAACAACATGATGATTGCTATTTAAGTTGTAGATAGATAGTTTTTTAAATCAAAAACCCGCCACCCAATAAATCGTTTCCTTCGTAAAACACAGCCGATTGACCTGGTGCAATTGCCGAAACATTATGATCGAACACTACTCGCATTTTATCTTTCTCCTGAACAATTGTACTTAACATACCCGCATCTTTATAACGGATTTTTGTAATCACATCATTCATTGGTTCTTCAATGCTGGCATATTTAACCAGGTTTAAATTACGAACCATGGCTTCTTTACGTTCAAGTTCTTCAGCCCTGCCTAAAACCACGGTATTGCTTTCTGGCAAAATCTGGGTTACAAACATCGGCTCTCCGAATGCCACACCCAAACCTTTACGTTGACCGATGGTATAAAAAGGATAACCTTTATGTTGGCCAACCACCATTCCATTGCTTAAAATGAAATTTCCGCCGGCAACTCTGTCTTCTAAATCTTCTACTTTATGTTTTAAGAAAGCCCTGTAATCGTTATCCGGTACGAAACAGATTTCGTAACTCTCCGATTTTTTGGCCAGTTCTTCTTGTCCCATATCCAAAGCCATCTGCCTGATTTCCGATTTGGCGAAACTGCCCAATGGGAATTTTGTACGCGAAAGGTTCTCTTGCGAAACACCCCACAATACATAAGACTGATCTTTATTTTCGTCTTTTCCTTTCGAAATAACATAACGGCCGCTATCTTGCTGGCGTATATTGGCATAATGCCCGGTGGCTATAAATTCGCAATCCAGTTTATTGGCACGTTTTAAAAGCGCTTCCCATTTAATATGGGTATTACACAATACACATGGGTTTGGTGTTCTTCCTGCCAGGTATTCATCCACAAAATTGTCGATTACATAATCACCAAATTCGTCGCGGATATCTAAAATATAATGCGGAAAACCATAGTTTACTGCAAGTGTACGGGCGTCATTAATGCTATCCAGCGAGCAACAGCCGGTTTCTTTACTGCTACCGCCAGAGCTGGCATAATCCCAGGTCTTCATGGTTAAGCCAATAACCTCATAGCCCTGCTCATGCAACATTACAGCCGCTACCGAACTATCAACCCCGCCACTCATGGCAACCAGAATTCTACCGTGTTTACTCATCTTAAAAATATAAGGATGCAAAAATAAGGTTTATTTAGCTGAAATTAATTAAAGGAAGTCAGTTACTTGTAAAAAGCGGTTGTCAAATTGCTTATGTTTATCTCTTCGTTATGCTAAGGTAGCTTAGGTGATCAATATTTTTTGAAAAGGATGGGTTTGGTGTTGATGGCTGCCGGCAGTCCTGCTATCCCTCCAAGTCCTCACTCATGCTTCGTTCCGGGCTTTCCATTCTATCAGGTTTATTTAACAAAGCTTGTAGTGTAAGTGCATAAACCAAGCAGGTTTTAAAAAAACTGTGAGGTTTCAATAAAATCCGCAATAAATTGTACCTTCAGGAATCTGAAATGTATTTTTTGTTTTACTTAAACGTTTTAGTCTTGCGTTTTATGCATATTTGAAGATAAATTTATACCTTAGAATTTTCAACAAACAAGCTAATTTTAAATCAATATGATCAAAAAAGTTATCCTGCCTTGTCTTTTGCTTTCATCCATGATGGTATCGGCACAGCAGAATCTGGTGCAGTATGTAAAGCCCATTATCGGTACCTCAAAAATGGGGCATACCTATCCGGGTGCAACCGTTCCCTTTGGCGCCGTACAATTAAGTCCCGAAACCGATACTTTATCTTATGAAGTAAACGGCAAATACAATGGCGATGTATATAAATACTGCGCAGGTTACAAATATGAAGATAAAACCATCACCGGTTTCAGCCACACGCATTTCAGCGGCACAGGCCACTCTGATCTGGGCGATTTCCTGATCATGCCAACACAGGGGAAACTACAGTTAAATCCTGGTGTTGCATCAAATCCTAAGGGTGGTTACCGTTCTGCATATTCGCATGCCAACGAGGTTGCAGAAGCTGGTTACTACAAAGTAAAACTGGATGACGATAACATTACCGCAGAACTCACCTCAACCACCAGGGTAGGGATGCACCAGTATACTTTTCCTAAATCGGATCAATCGCATATTATTCTCGATTTAATGGCAGGTATCTACAACTACGAAGATAAAACCGTTTGGACGTATGTTCGCGTGGTAAACGATACTTTGGTTACCGGTTACCGCCAAACTTATGGCTGGGCCAGAACCAGGACTGTTTATTTCGCCATAAGTTTTTCTAAGCCTTTTAAAAGCTACGGACGCAAAAGCTACGATGCTAAACAGGCTTACAGGGGTTTCTGGGGTAAATTTAACCAGGATCAGAACTTCCCTGAAATTGCAGGCAAGAAGTTAAAAATGTTCTTCGATTTTGATACACAGGAAGGGGAGAAGGTTAAAATTAAATTTGCTTTATCGCCTGTTAGTCAGGAAAATGCTTTAGAGAATATGCGTGCAGAAATTTCGGGCTGGGATTTCGAGAAAGTAAAAGCACAGGCGCAGGCTACCTGGAATAAAGAACTGAACAAAATTCAGGTAACAACCTCAAACGATAATAAAATAAACTTTTATACCGCTTTATATCATGCCTACATTAACCCAACAACCTATACTGATGTTAACGGCGAATATAAAGGTTTAGATCAGGGCGTACATAAAGCAGATGGTTTTACCAATTACACCACATTCTCACTATGGGATACTTACCGTGCTTTACACCCGTTCTTTAATATTACACAGCCGGCACGCAGTAACGACATGGTGAAATCAATGTTGGCGCATTACGATCAGAGCAGTTTGCACATGTTGCCCATTTGGTCGCACTATGCCAACGATAACTGGTGTATGAGTGGTTACCACAGTGTTTCGGTAATTTCTGACGCCATCATAAAAGGTACCTATACCGGCGATCCGAATAAAGCATTGGATGCCTGTATCGCAACAGCTAAACACCGCGATTACGAAGGCATCGGCTATTATATGGATAAGGGTTATATCCCTGCCGAAAAATCGGGGATTTCTGTTTCCAATAACTTAGAATATTCGTACGATGATTGGTCTATTGCACAATTGGCCAAGAAACTGAACCGCATGGATGTTTACGACGAGTTTATCAAACGTTCTAACAATTGGAAGAACAATTACGATAGCGCTTCGGGTTTTATGCGCCCGAAACTGGCAGATGGAACTTTTAAAAAGCAGTTTGATCCGAAAGATACCGAAGGACAGGGTTTTATTGAAGGAAACAGCTGGAATTATAGTTTCTTCGTTCCACAGGATCCGGCTTCGCTGATAGAAATGATGGGCGGTAAAAAGAAATTCGCAACGCGTTTAGATACTTTATTTACCATGCATTTACCTGATGAGTTTTTTGCACATACTGAAGATATTACCCGCGAAGGTATTATTGGCGGTTATGTTCATGGAAACGAACCGGCACACCACATTGTATACTTTTACAACTGGACCGATCAGCCATGGAAAACACAGGCACAGGTTCGCCACATTTTAAATATGCAGTATAAACCTACTGCTGATGGTTTAGGTGGAAACGACGATTGCGGACAAATGAGCGCCTGGTACATGTTCTCTTCTTTAGGATTTTATCCGGTGGCCCCAGGTTCTGATGTGTATTCGTTAGGTAGTCCGTTGGTTAACAATGCAGTAATCAATTTAGAAAATGGCAAAACCTTCACTGTTGAAGCCATCAAACAAAGCGACAAAAATGTATATGTAGAAAAAGTTTTATTGAACGGCAAAGAAATTACCGATCATAAAATCAAACATGCAGATATCACCAGTGGTGGAAAGCTTACTTTTTACATGAGCCCGAAACCTAAAAAATAATTTTTCTCATCCCTGTACAAATTAAACCGTTGACTAATTTAGTTAACGGTTTTTTTATTTTCTCTTCGGATGTTGTCATTTCGAAGAATAGTTTTTTTGTAAATGTCAATATAAGCAATGTATATAATTGATTTTTTTGCCAACAGCATAGCCTTGCTTCGGCTACCGATGAAAAATCGGTACAGGTCCGCCACCGCCGGAGGGCTCCTTCTTTTGGCGTCAAAAAGAACCAAAACCGAGGCTTGCCGAGCTCATTAATGCAAATAAAAAAGATAAACAGCTTATTAATAAAACGCCGGCTGAAAATTTTTCTTTCAAAGCCAGTATGTAGGCGGGGTTAGTGGAACCTGAAAAATTTATTAGGCCGGAATTAAATAGATCGGAGATATTGTGCTGTGGCCTAGCTGGGTGGAAATGCACAAATGAAAAAAGTACTAATTTATATGTATTTAAAAAATAGCGTCAATGGTAGCGAGAGCAAAACAGTAGAGAACCACAACAGTGTTCCGCTTTGCTTCGCTCGAGATGACGATCGTTGTAGGGAGTCGTCACTCTGAACTTGTTTCAGGGTCTTTTATGAAAGATTGGATCTCTCACCATTCCGTTATAGATAGGCACTCCAATGATTTTCTGTCAAAATGACGACTTTGCTCTTGAATCTATTAGTTAGATGCAATTATCAACCAAATTTCTATGCCTCCGTGGCTAAGAAACATTAACTCTTTCTGTAGATAATCTGTTTTTGATGAAACTGAAAATTAAAATAAAGTTTTGATTTTTAAAATATCTATCGTAATATTGCGATACGAAATTATGGGACTTACCAAAACCGAAATCTTCTCTGAAGAACAAAACCAAATGGCGGCATTGCTAAAAGCGATGGCACATCCGGCAAGGATAGCCATTCTTCAACGCATTCTTAAATTAAATACCTGCATTTGCGGCGATCTGGTTGAAGAGCTGGGCTTGGCACAGGCAACCATTTCGCAACATTTAAAAGAACTTAAAAATGCCGGCATTATACAGGGCACCATAGAAGGGGTTAGCATCTGTTATTGTATCGAACCTAAAACATGGAAATTACTTCAAAATCGATTGGGCGATTTCTTCACTTCTTATAAAGGCGAACAAAACTGCTGTTAAAATTTTTTACCTAAATCAATCGTTAAATTGCAATATTATGATTAATAAATTTTCAATCGAATGGAGCAGCTTTAAAGCTGAACTTCAACAACATCCCGAGCTGATTTTACAGTTTCAATATGCCCGAAATAAGTGGGTAAAGGCCAATTATCACATCACAGAAATTAAACAGGCACCGATTACGTCAGTTGATTGCGGAGGGGTGATGAACGCCTGGACAGAAATTATTGTGCAGCTATGGGAACCTACAGAAGAGGAAGAAGGCAGGGCCATGCAGGTGAAAAAAGCGTTGTCAATTATCGATCTGGTAGAAAGTAAGTTGGCTTTAAACCCCAAAGGTATTGTTAAAATCGAATTTGGTAATTCAGAATTTGATACCAGACAAATGTATCCGGCTGAATTTATAGTTGATGGTGATAACCTGGTTATAAATTTAACACCCGATGCCACACAATGCAAAGCCATTAGTCGTGGCGGAAGTTGCGGCACCACAGAAACCGGTGAAGAATGTTGCGCACCTGTTCAAACTGAAAAAAGAAAGATCGAATTGATTAATCTGGCAGCTGATCAGAACAGCTGTACACCAGGTAGTGGTTGTTGTTAGTTAATAAAATTTATATCAATGAAAAATGTATTGGTGCTTTGCACCGGAAATAGTTGCCGTAGTCAACTTGCGGAGGGATACTTAAAGTACTTTGCTCAAAATAATGCAAAAATCTACAGTGCCGGGATTGAAGTTCATGGCGTTAACCCAAGGGCAATAAAAATAATGGCCGAAGACGGAATCGATATTTCAGGACAAACATCGAATAATATTGAGGAGTATTTCGATGTGCCTTTCGATTATGTGATAACAGTTTGTGATCACGCGAAAGAGAGTTGTCCGTATTTCCCCACAAAGGCCATAAAATTACACCATAACTTTCCCGATCCGGCAAAAGCAATGGGCACCGAAGCCGAAATTATGGCGCAGTTCAGAAGTACAAGGGAGCTGATCAAGACCTATATGCAGGAGTTCGTAAACGAGAATTTAAAAAGTTAGTATGCCGGAAAATGTTTGTTCTCCGGCAACTAAGGCTAAAAATCTAAGCTTTTTAGATCGCTATTTAACCCTTTGGATTTTTTTATTCATGCTATTAGGAGTGGGGTTGGGATCTTTATTCCCTTCTTCCGCTGTGTGGATTAATTCTTTTTCAAGTGGAATTACAAATATTCCTTTGGCTATTGGTTTAATCCTGATGATGTATCCACCTTTGGCGAAAGTTGATTACCGGAGAATAGGTGGGGTATTTAAAAATATCAGGGTATTAAGTGCTTCGCTCGTTCTAAATTGGATAATTGGGCCGCTATTGATGTTTTTTCTGGCGATTACTTTTTTACATAATTACCCTGAGTACATGGTAGGCTTAATGATGATCGGTTTGGCGCGATGTATTGCAATGGTGGTGGTTTGGAACGATCTTGCCAACGGAAACCGTGAATACGCAGCCGGTTTAATTGCCCTGAATAGCATTTTCCAGGTTTTGTTTTATAGTTTGTTTGCCTGGTTCTTTATTACAATTTTGCCTCCGGTATTCGGGTTAAAAGGATTAGCCATTAATATTTCAATTGCCGAAATAGCAAAAAGTGTTGGGGTGTATTTGGGGATTCCTTTTTTGCTGGGTATTTTAAGTCAGCAATTATTAACGAAATGGAAAGGTGAAAAATGGTTCCGCTTAACTTTTATTCCAATGATTTCACCTATAACCTTAATCGCCCTGTTATTTACCATCGTTGTTATGTTTAGTTTAAAGGGAGCATTAATTGTTCAGATTCCAATGGATGTATTAAGAATTGCATCGCCTTTGGTAATCTATTTCGCCATAATGTTTGTGATTAGTTTCTTTACAGGTAAGTATTTTGGCGCTGATTATAGCAAAAGTGCTGCTATTGCTTTTACGGCTACGGGCAATAATTTTGAACTGGCAATTGCTGTGGCTATTGGTGTATTTGGAATTCACTCGGGGCAAGCCTTTGCCGGCGTAATCGGTCCGCTGGTAGAAGTACCTGCATTAATAGCCCTGGTTAATTTGGCGCAATGGTTTAGAAAGAGATATTTTAAAGCGTAAAAGATCTTTGATAGACTTCAAAAGAAAAAACGTCATTTCAACTGAATCGCAGCAAAATGGAGAGATCCAGTTTTCATGATAGACCCTGAAACAAATTCAGGGTGACGGCTTGCCGAAAAAAAAACGTCATCTCGACTGAATCGCAGCGAAATGCCTGTCCTTACAGGCGGGGAAAGATCTATCACAAGACAGATTTCTCGATTGCGTTGCACTCCGCTCGAAATGACGATTTTGTAAATACTACGCTCCAACCTCATCAAAGTTGGTCGCCGTTGCCAGATATTTCCAGTTTGCCATATCTCTTTGCACATCTGCAATTTTTGCATCCGCTACCTGATAAGCATCGGGACCTAAAAATAAATGAAGCGGCGGGTTTTCGCTTTTAGATGCCTCGATAATTACCTCAACTGCTTTAGCCGGATCGCCTGGCTGTTGATTATTGATATCGTTTTGGTGTGCAGCCTGCGAGTCGCGTACTTCTTTGTAAGCATCAATTGGTGTACTTGGAACAGCTAACGAACCTTCGGTTAGAAATGCTGTCCTGAAATAACCTGGCTCAACAACGGTTGCTTTAATACCCAAAGATTTTACTTCTGCAGCCAACGATTCTGTAAAACCAACGACGGCAAATTTTGTAGCACAGTAAATTCCGAAACCAGGGAAGTTGCCCGAAAAACCACCAATAGAAGAGATATTGAAAATATGACCTGATTGTTGTTTCCTTAATTGCGGAAGCACTTTTCTGATCACGTTTAACGAACCGAAAACGTTTACATCAAAATTCTCACGCGATTCTTTATCGCTTAATTCTTCCAGTGCGCCTAACATGCCATAACCAGCGTTGTTTACGACTACATCAACCTGACCGAATTTGCTAATGGTTTGGCTAACTGCTGCTTCTACGCTGTTTTCGTTAATCAAATCAACACTTAGCGGTAAAAAGTTCTCGTGTTCGCCAACGGCCTTAATTAAATCGTTTAAATTTCTTGAAGTTGCGGCAACATTAACGCCGTTGTTTAATAATGTTTTTACTAAGGTTAATCCCAGACCTTTGGACGCACCTGTTACAAACCAAACTTTTTGATTTTCCATGTTATTGTTTTTTTAGAATGAAATGAATTGATGAAGTTGGATTATAAAACTAGTTTCTCTAAAATTTGTCACGTTGAGCCTGTCGAAACGCCTTAGACAGTTTTATTGCAGGTCCTTCGACAAGCTCAGGATGACAATTCTATATTTATAATACAACCTCTTTTTTGATTGCTAATTCGCCATTAGCATTTGATTAATTATCGAAATCTGTCGAAATCGTGATGGCCTTCCAGCTGTTAAACTCTTTCGTCAAACAGTCTATTTTGGCCGTTGCCCTTTGAAAAGCATCGTTGCCCAGTAATAAATGTACAGGTGGATGTGGCATACTGGCCAAAGAGATCATTGCAGCGGCCGCTTTTTCAGGATCTCCGATCTGTTGACCGTCCATTTTTAAATATTTGCTGTGTATTGCCCTTACTTCTTCATATTCTGCAATAGGATTGGCAGCGAGTATTAACGAATCAGCAGTTAAGAAACTTGTTCTGAAAGCACCCGGAGCAACAACAGTTACTTTTACGCCGAATTCTTTAAGGTCTTCGACCAAAACTTCCGATAATGCGATTACGGCCGATTTTGCTGCCGCATAAACTGCCCAGCCTGTTGCGCCGGCTATGCCCGCAATTGATGCAATGTTAATGATATGTCCCGAACGTTGCGCCCGTAAATAAGGTGAAGCTTTTCTGATTACATTTAATGTTCCGAAAACATTTACATCAAAACTATTGCGTGTTTCGGCATCAGTTAACTCCTCAATGCTGCCCCCGATGCCGTAGCCAGCATTATTGATCACTACATCAATCCTTTCGAATTTTGCAATGGTCGCTTTAATCGCATCCTCCACACTTTTTTCATCAGCCAGGTTAACGGCCAGTGGAAGGAATTTTCCCGTATCAGCATTTACGGCTTTTTTAAGTTCATCAATGTTTCTTGAGGTAGCCGCAACAGACTGTCCAGCTTTCAATAATTGATTTACCAAACTTAATCCTAAGCCTTTTGAAGCACCGGTAATAAACCAAACTTTTTTCATGCCCATAATTTTATTCTTTTTATTGATACAAAATTACAGCAGAAACCGCTACTCCTTATTACGCCAATCAAACTTATGATTACGAAATTCAAACAATTCGATAAGAAGTAGGGGTATGGTTGGTCTGTTTTTTAAAAAAGTTGTTAAAATGTGTGGGTTCTTCAAAGCCCAAACAATAGCCTATTTCTGAAATATTCCAGTCGGTATGTTTCAATAAAGCCTTTGCTTCGCTCAATAACCGCTCGGTAATATAGTTTGTGGTCGTTTTTCCGGTGGTCTCTTTTATGGCCCTGTTCAGGTGGTTTACATGTACCGAAAGTTGTGCAGCGTAATCTTTAGCCGAACGCATGGTTAGTCTTTGTGTGGTGGTTTCGATTGGAAACTGACGCTCCAGTAACTCTGTAAACACCGAAGTAATCCTCGTATTGGCATCAGTATGTTTAAATAGAGCTTCTGATGGCTGTGTTTTTAGGGCAAAATGAGTGATTTCGGTGATATAATTCCTTAAAAGATCATATTTATAAACGTAATCTGTATTAATCTCCTCAAACATTTTGGCAAAAATACCTTCTACCTGCGCATCCTGACTTTCATTTAAAAAATAGGCAGGGTTTCCGCCGGGTACAAACATGGGAAGATCGCCAATGTTTCCACGGATTTTTTCTTTAAAAAAAGCTTCGGTAAAGATGCAGAAATAACCGGTTACATCACTCTGTTTTCCACTGGCCAGTTCCCAGGTATAAGGAACAAGGGGGTTGAAAAAGATCAATGCCGTTCCGTCTATCTCGATACTTTTATCGGCGTAGTGGTATACATTATGACCACGGGTAAGGCAGATCTTATAATAATCCCTGCGGTTATAACTCATCGGTTTCGAGTCGTCCCGTAAACAATCTTCCAGTTTAAAAACGTTAAAATGTCCAACGCCGTTTTGTAGATTATCAGGCATGAAACTAAATTTGTTCTGATAAAAGTCTTCTATGCTTTCTGGTTTGTTCATAAATCAAAGTTACAAAATTCAAACGTAAAACAAATTGAGTTGTAAAATTACTCATTGTACTCAACTTGTCCCGATTTTATATCGGGATCAGCATCTTTCCTGCCGGATAGACCCTGAAATAAATTCAGGGTGATGGCTACTAGATAAAAATATCCTTAGATGTACTTAGCAAAAAGGGCTGATCCCGAATCTTCAGGACAGCATAACGAGAACTATCTTTAAAAGGAGATTGTAATGATAAAACAATTTGGAAATAATATACCGATTGGTATATATTTGTATCGTCAATTCACAACAACATGACCAAGGCAGAAAAAACGAGAAAATTCATTGTAGAAAAAACCGCACCGATTTTTAATATGAAAGGTTATGCCGGTACTTCTTTAAATGATATTACCGCTGCTACAGGTTTAACCAAGGGCAGTATTTATGGCAATTTTGCCAATAAGGATGAAGTGGCACTGGCATCTTTTGATTATAACCTGAATAATGTATCAACCAGGATAGAGGCCGAAATGAACCAGCAAACCAGTATTAAGGATAAACTTTTGGTGTATATTAATATTTATCAAAAATTTATCGATGGTTCGGTGTCAGAAGGAGGCTGCCCGGTATTAAATACCGCCATAGATGCCGATGATACCCATCCCGAATTAAGGAGAAGAGTTTTAAAAGCCGTTTTAGACTGGAAAAAGAAATTGGCCCAACTGGTTAAAACTGGTATTGCCAATCGAGAAATCAGCAAGAATCACAATCCCGAACAAATTGCCTTAACCATTATTGCAATGGTGGAAGGAGGGATCATGATCTCGAAACTCACCTCAAACACTGAATACTGGAGCCTGATTATGGGCTCGCTAAAAAAATATGTAGATGGCCTCGGCTAAAAATTTTTAATCAAAAATATACCGATTGGTATTTTAATATGGAAAGAAAAAGAACAATAACCTGGGATGACCCCATGAAAGGCGCAAAAGAAGCCATGCAAATGGACGGAATTGCTTACTTGCAAGCCATGAGCGATAATAAATTCCCTCTGCCGCCGCTTTCACATACGCTTGATTTTAGTGTTGCAGTGATTGAGGCAGGCAATGTAGTTTTTGAATTTACACCACAGGAATTCCATTACAATCCGATTGGTACGGTACATGGTGGTGTGATTACAGCCATTTTAGATTCGGCCATGGGCTGTTCGGTACATTCGCTATTACCTGCCGGGAAAGGTTATACCACTTTAGAGCTGAAGGTAAATTTCCTCAAGGCCATCACCATTAAAACCGGAAAACTAAAAACCATTGGCAAAGTGATTAATCTGGGCGGTCGCACTGCTTTGGTAGAAGCACAGCTGGTTGATGAAAATAATACTACCTACGCTCATGCTGTGAGCACCTGTTTAATCTTAAAATTTTAAAAAAATATAAAAATGAAAACTTCACAAAATACAGTTTTATTAATCGGCGGAACTGCCGGTATCGGTTTAGAAATCGCAAAACAATTAACCGCTTTAGATAACCATGTGATTATTACCGGTAGAAACCAGGAAAGGCTTGATGCTGCTGCTGCGTCGCTAAAAAACGTAACCACCATTCTTTCGGATGTAAGCAAAGCCGGAGATGTTGAGCAATTGGTAGAAAAGATCAAGGTAGATTTCCCTCAGTTAAATATCGTGATTAACAATGCAGGCAGGGCACTTGTTTACAACTTAACCGATCAGGGGCAGGATGCTTTTGCAAATGCAGAAGACGAAATGCTGACCAATTACCTGTCGATCATCAGGATCAATCAAAAATTATTACCTGTTTTGTTAGCGCAGGAATCATCGGCAATTGTTAATGTATCTTCAATTGTAGCTTATGTTCCGGGGGTAAATTTGCCTACTTATGCGGGCAGTAAAGCAGCACTTCATTCATACAGTACTTCTTTAAGGTTAAGTTTAGAAGATACAGCTGTTAAAGTTTTCGAATTGATGCCTCCATTGGTGGATACAGAATTTTCGAAAGAAATTGGTGGACATAACGGTATCAAACCATCCGTAGTAGCTGATGATTTAGTGGCAGCTTTGGCCAATGATGAATATGAAATCAGGGTAGGTGATACGGCAAAAATTTATGAACTGTTCAGGCAATCGCCGGTTGATGCATTAAACGTAATGAATGCCAGCAGAAAAGCCAATATTGATTCGGTTCAACAATAACCGGAAATAGACAGGCAAGGATTTTCCTTTGCTTATATTATGACATTTTTCACCGCAGGAATGCTTACTTTCGCGGCAATAAGTGTAAAACTCGAATGATCAGGCATATTATATGGTTTGATCATTTGAGCTTAGTGACTAAAAAACATAAAATGAAAAGAGTAGTAGTTACAGGTTTAGGTGCTATAACCCCGCTTGGCAATACTGTTGAGCAATTTTGGCAACAGATTTTAGCTGGTAAAAGTGGCATTGGCCCCATTACAAAATTTGATTCAAGCAAATTTAAAACACAATTTGCAGGTGAAGTAAAGGATTTTAATCCTGAAGAATACCTGGAGAAAAAAGAAATTAAAAAGTACGATCTTTTTACCCAGTACGCCATCGGCTCGAGCGATCAGGCGATAAAAGATGCCGGATTGGATTTCACCATGATGAACGATGATCAACTGGCAGAAGTTGGGGTAATCTGGGCAACCGGAAACGGCGGTATCGGTACTTTCGAATCGCAGTTGGAAGAATTTCATGCCGGAGATGGAACACCAAGGTTTAATCCTTATTTCATTCCGAAAATGATCGTTGATATCGCTGCCGGGGCGATTTCCATCCGCCATAAACTTCGCGGACCAAATTATTGTACGGTTTCGGCTTGTGCATCGTCGAACACAGCGATTATCAATGCATTTGATACCATCCGTTTAGGAAAGGCAAGTGTAATGATTGCAGGAGGTTCGGAAGCGGCTTTAACAAAATCATCAGTTGGTGGATTTAATGCTGCTCAGGCCTTGTCTAAAAATAACGAAGATCCTCAGGGTGCTTCTAAACCTTTCGATAAGGACAGGGATGGTTTTGTGATGAGTGAAGGTGCAGCAGCTTTGGTTTTGGAAGAACTGGAGTATGCTTTACACCGTGGCGCACATATTTATGCTGAAATTATCGGTGGCGGTATGGCTGCTGATGCTTATCACTTAACCGGAACACCTCCTGATGGTATAGGTGCTGCTTTGGGTATGAGAAGTGCACTAAAAGATGCCAATATTACAGCTGATAAAATCGATTATATCAATGCACATGCTACTTCAACCGGTTTAGGCGATTTAAGCGAATTAAATGGTATCAATACTGTTTTTAATGGCTTGCCGGTGATAATTGGTGCTACTAAATCAATGACAGGCCATTTATTGGGTGCTGCAGGTGCCGTTGAGAGTTTAATCAGTATCCTTTCAATCAGGGATAATGTGATTCCTCCAACCATTAATACAAAAAATCTCGACGAAAATATCCCGAAAGGATTAAATATTGTGCTGGGCGAACCGATTAAAAAGGAAATCAATTATGTTTTAAATAACACTTTTGGTTTCGGTGGACATACGGCAAGTACGATTTTTAAGAAATATAGTGCTTAATTAGGTTTTATAAAGTGATTTACTGGTCTTTACTGGTCTTAGCGTCTCGCTAAGACCTTTTTTGTTAAGTTTTGTTTTGCCACGGAGGCACGGAAAACACGGAATAAAGGCGTCGTCATCTCGACTGAAGCAAAGCGGAACGGAGAGATCTATCTCGAGATAGATTTAGCTTCGCTGAGCCTTCGGGTTCTCGACTACGTTGCACTCCGCTCGAAATGACGGCTTTAAGGGGCGCTCCTCTCGAAGTGACGGAGTTTGTTCGGATTAGCACCAATAAACCAATGCCCAATGATTAATGAACCTATTTATCCATCAACAAATTAACCAGTTCTTTTAACTCTTCTACTTCTAATTCCAGTTTTTGGATGCGGTTTTCCAATTCTGTGGTATCAAAAGTTGGCGCTGCAAGGGTTTCGGTTTCTGTTTCGGTGGTGGTTTCTGCCTGTTCGCCTAAAAGGTGAACAAAGCGGGCTTCCTTTTGTCCGGCTTTTTTAGCCAGCTGTTTTACGAAAGCAGGTTCATCATCCGATAGTTTCTGAAGCTGTTCCAGTACTTCTTCAATGCTTTCAAATTCGTATAAACGGCCCGAGTTGCTGTTGATTTCACCCGGAGTTAAAGGCCCCCGCAAAAGCAAAAGACAGATAATGGCCAGTTCTGAAGGCAATAACGGATAAACTATTGCCAGGTTGTGCTTGTATTTAGTTGCACGACTTGATCCACCTGTTGCGGTTGAGATCAGTCCTTTTATTTTAAGCTGGTTTAAAGTGAGGGTAATGGTTTCCTCATCGTAATTTACAACCGGATTTCTGGAACTTTTTTGATTACAGGCAGCTGTTAAACTGTTCAAAGTCATCGGATAATAATCGGGCGTGGTCCGGCTTTTTTCTATTAAAGCACCCAAAACGCGTTGTTCTTCTGCTGATAAATCGGGTAGTGGTTTTACGTTGTCCATTTTATAAAAATATAAATTGAATGAACATTTTGAAAATTATTTTGTTAATGATTTATTTCTAAGGAGTTATCTGAAATATTACTCTATAGAACAATTCTAAATTTCTGATTTACTATCATTTAAACTTTAGAATTACGAACTTAGAAGAACATCCTAAAGCTAATCACATTCAAATATGAAACCTTCTGATCAAAAGCCGAATCAGGGCGATAGCAGGCGCGATTTCCTTAAAAAAAGTTCAGTAATTACAGCCATTGCCTTAACACCCGGCATTGCAGTTAAAGCAGCTGAAAATAATGCCGATGAACGTTTTGCCGAACTTTTTGAGAAAATCCCCCTAAACCTCACCGTGAATAACAAAGCGTACAAAGCTTCGGTTGAGCCAAGGGTAACCCTTCTGGATTATCTACGTGAAGAATTGCATTTAACCGGAACTAAAAAAGGTTGCGACCATGGTCAGTGCGGCGCCTGCACCGTACACGTAGATGGACAAAGGGTGAATTCATGTTTAAGCTTAGCGGTAATGAACGAAGGAAAGAAAATTACCACGATAGAAGGTCTGGCCGATGGAGATACCTTACATCCAATGCAGGCCGCTTTTATTAAACACGATGGTTTTCAATGTGGTTACTGTACCTCAGGGCAGATCATGTCGGCAGTGGCCTGCATCCGCGAAGGACACACCAGTTCGAGGGCCGAAATCAGCGAATACATGAGTGGCAACATCTGCAGGTGTGGTGCCTACCCGAATATTGTTGATGCCATTGTGGATGTGAAGGAAGGGGGGGCAAACGTATGATCAATTTTCAATATTTGAGAACAACCTCGGCCAAATCGGCCATTGCGCTATTGCTAAAAGATAAAAATGCTAAATTTTTAGCTGGCGGTACTAACCTGATCGACCTGATGAAGAGAGGCGTTACCGCACCCGAAAAGCTGATTGATATCAATCACGTTCCCTTAAAACAGATTGAACAGATTGGAAATAAAATCCACATTGGAGCTTTAACTACCAATACTGCAGTTGCAGATCATGCTTTGATCAAAGAAAAACTGCCACTGCTTTCTTGGGCTTTACAGGCCGGCGCTTCGGCACAATTGCGGAATGTGGCCACGGTAGGAGGAAATATGATGCAGCGTACGCGTTGTGGTTATTTTTACGATACCGAAATGCCCTGCAATAAACGTCAGCCCGGAACTGGCTGTGGCGCTATGGAAGGTTTTAACCGTATGCATGCCATTTTTGGTACTTCCGAAAAATGCATTGCCGTACATCCAAGCGATATGTGTGTTGCCTTAACCGCTTTAGATGCCGAAGTGGTGCTGGCCAATAGCAAAGGCGAGCGGAAAATAGCTTTTAAAGATTTCCACCGCCTGGCGGGAGATACCCCACAGCTAGACAATAACCTAAAAGCAGATGAAATGATTATCCGACTGGAAATACCGGTGAATAATATCGCTAAAAACTACCATTACTTAAAAGTACGCGACCGCGCTTCTTATGCTTTTGCACTCGTTTCGGTTGCAGCGGCTTTTGAATTGAATAATAATAAAATTACCGATATCCGTTTGGCTATGGGTGGTGTGGCGCATAAACCATGGCGTTTAACGGCATCCGAGAATTTCCTTAAAGGAAAAGAAGCTACCTTATCGAATTTCGAAAAGGCAGCAGAACTGGCTATGACAGGTGCTAAAGGTTTTGGCGAAAATAATTTCAAGCTTAAACTGGCTCCCAATACAATTATCGAGGCGTTAAATCTTGCAAAATCGAAAGCTTAATTATGGAAAAACGCATGTTAAAAGAAGATACCGACCGCGTAGATGGCATTTTAAAAGTTACGGGAAAAGCCAAGTATTTTGCAGAATACGAACTTCCGGGCTTAACTTATGGAGTATTGGTAACCAGTACCATCACTAAAGGAAAAATTACCGGACTCGATACCAAAGCAGCAGAAAATGCACCTGGCGTTATTGCTGTGGTTTCGCATTTAAACAAACCATCGGCAACTGCTTACGAGCAGGAAGGTGGTCCGCAGATGAAGATATTTTATACTGATAAAATCTTTTATAACGGACAGCCAATTGCCATTGTGGTAGCTAATACCTTCGAAAGGGCTACTTATGCTGCTTCGCTGGTAAAAGCAACTTATGCGAAAGAAGAATTTAATACTGATTTTGCAAAGGCTTTAAAAGATCCAAAGGCAAAAAAATTGCAAGGGCAGGCCGACTATAAACGCGGTATTGAAAATGCCTACAAAACGGCTGAGGTAAAACTCGAAGAACGATATTTTTTGCCAATTGAAACGCATAATCCGATGGAACTGCACGGTATAATTGCTGATTGGCGTCCTAACAACCAGGTTACCGTTTATGCCAAAACACAGGGTGTAAAAGCTACGCAGGGCACCATTGCCAATGTTTTTAAAATCCCGATGGAAAATATTCAGGTGAATTCGGAGTTTGTGGGTGGTGGTTTTGGTATGGCTTTGCGTACATGGCCGCTCGAAATTGCAACCGTAATGGCTTCGAAACATATTGGCAAACCCGTAAAAGTGGTAATTACCAGGGCACAGATGTTTACGATGGTAGGTAACCGGCCTGCGGCTATCCAAACCATTGGTTTGGGGGCGGATAAAGACGGTAAATTAACGGGTATTACACACCGGGCTTATGGCGAAACTTCTACATACGAGAACTTTACCGAAGGTGTGGTGAATATGGCGAAATTTATGTATCAATGTGACAATGTAAATACTTCTTATGCTATTGTTCCAGTTGATTTGGGGGTACCGATCTGGATGCGTGGTCCGGGCGAAGCAACAGGCGCTTTTGCTTTAGAAAGTGCCATCGATGAAATGGCACATGCACTGGATATGGATCCGCTTGATTTCAGGATTAAAAACGACCCTGAAACCGACCAGCAGAAGAATAAACCCTTTTCAAGCAAAAACATTAAAGAAGCTTATAAACTGGGTGCAGAAAAAATAGGCTGGAGCAACCGTAAAAATAAACCGGGCAGTTTGGTTGAAGGACCATGGCAAACGGGTTACGGCGTAAGTGTCGGGGTATTTAATGCCAACAGGGGTAAGGCCAGCGTTAAAGGCATATTAAAGGCTGATGGATCTTTGCTGTTACAAAGTGCAACAAGTGATATTGGACCCGGAACAGGTACAGGAATGACTTTAATTGCCAATAAATTAATGAAGATTCCTGTAAATAAAATTACGTTTGAACTGGGCGATTCTTCCTTACCTCCTGCGCCAAGTCAGGGAGGATCAGCTACCTTATCTACTGTCGGGTCAGCTGTAAATGATGTTTGTGTGGCTTTGAAATCAGCCATTGCCGAGCTGGCAGCCAATTCGAATATGGATGCCACGGCTAATTTTGTGGAGGTATTGAAAAAAAACAACCTGCCGCAAATAGAAGTAACCAAAGAAAGTCAGAGCGGTAAAGAAAAGGATAATTATTCGATGTATTCCTTTTCCATCCATTTTGTGCAGGTAAAAGTTCATGCTTTAACCGGTGTGGTAAAAGTGAGTAAAATCGTATCAGTAGGCGATTCAGGGACTATCGTGAGTCCGAAAACGGCCCGGAGTCAGATGCTGGGTGGCGCTGTTGGCGGTATAGGTATGGCTTTAACAGAAGAATCTATTATTGATCACCGTTACGGAAGGTATATCAACAACAACTTTGCCGATTACCATGTTCCGGTAAATGCCGATGTTCCAGAAATTGATGTTAATTTTATTAATAAACCCGACCCTTATATCAACCCGATGGGCGCAAAAGGAATGGGCGAAATTGCGTTGATCGGCTTTTCGGCAGCAGTAGCCAATGCGGTTTTTAACGCAACAGGAAAAAGAATCAGAACCTTGCCGATTACGCCTGATAAGGTATTGGCTTAGTTTAGTTCAGACCTCGCAGGTTTTCGAAACCTGCGAGGTCTTAATTTTAAGCGGGAGGTTTGCGTTAGGGATTGTAAGGGTTTAGTGCCGATTTTTTATCGGTACCGTAGCGAAGCGCAGCCCTGAAAAGCCCGACCCTTGCGTAGCTTGGGTAACGCCCATATCATCGTACCGATTTGTAATCGGGATGTATGGAAAAAGCAATTTATCGCGGTAAGAAATCTATTTTATGTGCATTATAAATGCACCTTTCGATAATCCTCGTTACAAATGAGGACTATAAATTAGTTTAGACCTATCAGGTTTTAAAAACCTGATAGGTCTGCAATTGCAACTAGATGGCACCTGCCGAAATGAACCCGCGCTGACAAAGCATAATACTTAATCTTCTAGCTTTGAACAAAATTTAAATATATATGATAGCTGCAAAAGGATACGCTGTTCACAGCCAAACCGATAAATTGGCTCCATGGAATTTCGATAGAAGAAACGTGGGACCGAAAGATGTATTAATTGAAATTTTATTTAGCGGCATTTGCCATTCTGATATCCATCAGGTAAGGAGCGAATGGGGACCAGCAAGATACCCGATGGTGCCGGGACACGAGATTGTTGGACGCATTACCGAAGTAGGATCGGAGGTTACGAAATTTAAAGTGGGCGAATTGGCAGGTATTGGCTGTATGGTTGATAGCTGTAAAGAATGCCCAACCTGCAAAGGTGGTCAGCAGCAGTTTTGCGAAAAAGGCGAAACCGTTTGGACATACAATAGTGTAGAGCGTGATAAAACCACACCAACTTATGGCGGTTATTCGAACAAAATTGTTTGTACGGAAGAATTTGTGGTACATGTTTCTGATAAATTGCCTTTGGCTGGTGTTGCACCTTTATTGTGTGCCGGTATTACCACTTATTCGCCGATTAAACGTTGGGGGATAACGAAAGGACATAAAGTTGCGGTGTTAGGTTTGGGTGGATTAGGCCACATGGCGGTTAAATTTGCTGTTGCCTTTGGTGCCGAAGTAACGGTTTTAAGTACCTCTCCATCAAAAGAAGCCGATGCTAAAAATTTAGGCGCGCATAACTTTGTGATTACCAAAGACCCTGAGCAGTTAAGAATATATGCCAAACATTTCGATTTTATTATCGATTCGGTATCGGCACCGCACGATTATGAAATGTATTTCAAATTATTAAATGTAAATGGTGTACATATCTGTGTGGGGATACCTGCAGAGCCGATAAAATTCCCAGGCTCGGGTTTAATGCATGGTAACCGTGTTTTAACAGCTTCGAGCATTGGCGGGATAGAAGAAACACAGGAAATGCTTGATTTCTGTGCCGCGCACGATATTGTTTCGGACGTAGAGGTGATTAACATCAACTATGTAAATGAAGCTTACGAACGCGTATTGAACAGTGATGTAAAATACCGTTTCGTAATTGATATGGATACGATATAGTTTAGAGAAGTCAAGTTTTTAAAACTTTACTTCTCTGTTCTTCAACAAAAAAGCGTCCCGATTTAAAATCGGGACGCTTTTTTTGTTATTTCATTTATAAGGTCGTTATCTCGACTTAAACGTAGTGGAATGGAGAGATCTATCTCGAGACAGATTTAGCTTCGCTGAGCACTCCGTGGTTCTCGACTATGCTCGAAATGACGAATTGCAATAATTTATTTATAAGTAGCTGCCAATTTCAATGCGTTATAGGCATTTACAATTCCGCCGCTGATACAAAGATCAGAGAAAGGAACGGAAACTTTTTCTGCACTTGGTTCCTCACCTTTAGCGTACTCTACATTATGGTTAACTTTGGTAACCGACTTTACGATAATTTCTTTTACCTGCGCAGCAGTTAATTTTGGATAGTAAGAACGGATCAATCCGGCTAAACCAGCCACAACAGGAGAGGCCATACTGGTACCATCAAGGTTTTTGTATTTAGAATCCGGTACGGTGGAGTAGATCTGTACACCCGGAGCAAAAACGTCTACCTGTGTTTTTCCAAAGTTAGAAAAACTTGCTTTAAGTGTTTCATCATCTTTCGGACCAGAAGCACCAACCGTAATCCATGATGCAATGGTTTTTGCATCTAAATCTTTATGATTAGGAAAGTTGTTTTCTACATCAATATTTTTGTTTTCGTTACCGGCAGCCTGTACAATTAATACATCTTTTGAAGCTGCATATTTCATTGCTTCGTTAACAATTTCTTTGTTCCAGCTGTAAGCTTTACCAAAACTCATGTTGATGACTTTTGCACCATTATCAACCGCATAACGGATCGAATTAGCCACATCTTTATCCCTTTCATCACCATTTGGCGTACAACGCACACCCATAATGACCACATTGTCGGCTACGCCTAAAATACCAAGTTTGTTGGTTCTGTCGGCAGCAATAATACCCGCTACGTGTGTGCCGTGCATAGCATCGGGACCCTTAACATCGTTATTACCGTAAAATTTCTCTTTTACATTGTTCGGATCATCACCAACAATCGAACGCGGATCATAATCAAGATTTAGGTTGTAATTGGCCTGACGGGTGTAATAATCCAGTCCTTCTACAATCTGGTCTTCGTAAAAATCCTTAAAACTGCCTTTCTCTAATTGTTGAGATAAAACATTCTGGATCCTGCCTTCGATCTGAGTAGATGGCTTGAAGTTTTTAAAATCTTCAGCAGTTGGATTTTCCTTGCCGATTTTCTTTACTACAGCATCTAAAGCAGCTTTAAATCCGGTTATACCGGCAAGATTTTCCTTAGCCTCGGCCAATTGTTTTTCTAAATCAGCACGTTCTGCTTTAAAAGTTTCCCAGTCTTTTTTGTCTTTTTCGGTAACGTTCGCATCAGTAGTATTGGCAAAACGTTCCTGATCGCGGCGCACTAAACGCGTTAATTCCAATGTTTCGAAATTTACAGATTCTTTTGCACCACCGATAAAATTCCATCCGTTAATATCATCGATGTAGCCATTTTTGTCATCATCTTTACCATTGCCCGCAACCTCTTTGGTATTTACCCACATGATGCGTTTCAGGTCTTCGTGATTGGCTTCTACACCGCCATCATTAACAGCAACGATTACTTTAACTGATTTTTTGCCTTTTAAAAGTTCTTTATATGCTTTCTCGGTACTGATACCGAACGTAGTGTCGCTTTTAAGATCAAGATTTTGCCAATTGGCTTTTTGCGCGTTTACTAAAGTTGGTACTGTACTTACGAGCGCTAAACTGAAAAGCGTTCTGAAAATTCTACTCTTATTCATTTATTTATTTTTGTATTAAACGCGGAAAGTTAATTTTAATTTTTTTATTGAAAGAAAATGTAACAAAAATTAATGGTTTTGGCATATTTTGTCGTTGGATCAAATAAGAAGTCGTCATCTCGTCCGTAGCATCGCGGAGCGGAGAGATCTATCTAGACAGATTTCTCGACTTCGCTGCACTCCGCTCGAAATGACGACCGATTGTTATTAACAATGAATAAACCTATTTCAAACCAGCTACAATCTTTTTTGCCATTTCATCATGCGATTCGATTACTTTCAGCGTATTACCAGCCCACTCTTTTATACTTTGGTCGCGGTTTTCAGTCCCTGTTTTAAAAAGTGCTACCGTTTTATCATGATCGGTAACCATCATATCCATATAATGTTTATCAAACGCTGCGCCGGTCATTTTTTTCATTTCATCCAGATGGATTTGCTGATCGGCAGGTAAAGCATCTGGCGTAATTACTTTTTTACTTTGGGCTATGCTTTTAATTCGGTGTTGGCTTTGGTATGATCGGCCAGCATTTTGGCTGCAAAATCTTTTACTTTGGTACTTTTTGCATTTTTTGCCGCAATTTTTGCTGCTTCAACTTCCATGATACCGCCAACCGCTGCTTTTCTTACAAAAGTAGCACCAGCTTCGTCAATGCCCGATTCGGTACTTTCGGCACCGGTAACATGGTTGCCATTTACCATATTGGTATCGCCCGAAACACTGTCTTTCATCGTCGACGATTTTTTATCGGCAGTTTGGCAGGCCTCGAATGAAAGTGCTAATGCAAAAGCTGTAGACAATAAGAATATTTTTTTCATGTTTTCTCTATATTTTGATGTGTATTGAAAACAAGAAAGCCTAGAAAAGGTTTTTGATCTTATTCAGCAGTTCTGGTGTAAATATCTGGTATCACAATGCCCATTTGCCTGTCCGGATTTTCGATAACCGAAAAACCAAATTGCTCGTATAAGCCATGGGCATCTAAAGTAGCAAGCTGATAACGGCGCAAGCCCTGCAAATCGGGATGAAAAATCATAAACGACATCAGTTTTTTAGATAAACCCAAACCACGGTAACTTTCTTTTACATATACATCACAAAGCCAGGCAAAGGTAGCTTTATCCGTTACCCATCGAGCAAAGCCAACCTGTTCGCCATCTTTATAAATACCAAAGCAAAGCGAGTTTTCAATAGAACGTTTTACCGTATCAAAAGGAATATTCTTCGCCCAATAAGATTCGGTACTTAAATAATGGTGGATGGCCTCAATATCTAAAAGCTCCTTTTTATCAGAAAATATAAATCCGTTTTCGCTGATCTCCATATTAATTAATGAGTGAATTTTGAATGATTAATTTGGTGGGCGTTTTAAAAGCAAATTGCAGCAATAACTAATTGCTTACGCACTTTGCACAGTTAACCAATTTAACTAACAACCATCCAAAACAGTTAACCGATTAACCAATTTAAACAGTTAACCCATTAGTTACGCATGTTAATATATTGCAATGGCTGTCCGAAATCTTCGCCTCTGCATAAACTGATCACTGCCTGTAAATCGTCGATTTTTTTTGCCGTTACCCTTACCTGATCGTCCATGATGGAAGGTTGTACTTTTAATCCGCTGGCTTTGATCTTTGCCACCACTTTTTTAGCGGCTTCTTTGTCCAATCCTTCTTTAATGCTGATTTCTTTCCGGATCATATTGCCCGAAGCCTGTTGTTCATCTCCAAAATCCAGACTTTTAGGATCAAGGTTTTGTTTCATCATCCTCGAAATAATCGAATCTTCAATGGCTTTTAAACGCATATCATCTTCGGTAACAATGGTAATTACGTTTGCTTTTTTATCCAGATCGATGGTACTTTTCGAGCCGTTGAAGTCGTAACGGTTAAGGATTTCTTTTTTTGCATTGTTAACCGCATTGTCTAATGTTTGCGCGTCAACTTTACTTACTATATCAAAAGAAGGCATGGTTTTAGCTTTAAAGTAAAAAAATAAGTAGATTTAGTAGAAATTAATCTAACCTCACAAAAAAACGAAAAATTATATGAAAACCACTAAACCAAAGTCTCAAAAAAAGATCACCAAGAAAGAAGTTAAAAAACAATTGGAGCAGTCTATCTCTGATAAATTCCTGGATGTAATCAAAAGTTTAGGTCATGATGTATCGGAAATTAGTACGGAGGTTGGAAAGGCGAGTAAACGTGTGGCTAAAAAACTTACCAAGAAATTTACGATCGTAAAAGCAGATGTTGGACAAAAAATTGATGAATTACTGAAAACATCAAAAGAGAAAGCAAAAACGGCTAAAAAACCGGTTGAAAAGACGGTAAGCAAATCGGAAAAGACTGCTAAAAAAGTGGTTAAAAAAGCAGTTGCCAAGGCCAAACCCGTTGTACAGAGTGTTAAGGTAGCAGCTATAGAAACAGAAGAAAAAGCAGAAAAAGTTTTAGCCAAACCGGCTGCAGCTGCGAAAAAAGCAGTAACAGAAACAACTACAGTTGCAAAAAAGGCAGTAACTACAGCAACTAAAGCCCCCGCAAAGCCGGCAACAGCAGTTAAAAAAGAAACAACGCCGGCTACTGAAGTGAAAAAGGCAGAACCAGTTGTTAAAAAAACAGTGGCAAAAGCAACACCTGCAGTTAAGAAAGAGGTTAAAACACCTGTCAAAAAATAAATTTGTTAACGTTAATACGTAGATGAATTAACATCGATTTAACAAATTAATATGCAGATTTGAGCATCCCTGTTTTCGGCAGGGATTTTTTATTTTTTTAGATGAGCAATAAGAAGATCCCCTTTTTAAACCGTGAAATTAGCTGGCTTTACTTTAACGACCGTGTATTGCAGGAAGCTGCCGATGAAACGGTGCCGCTGATTGAACGGATTAAATTTCTATCCATATTTTCTTCAAATTTAGAGGAGTTTTACCGCGTTAGGGTAGCTACCATGAGCAGGCTAACCAACCTGAACGATAAAGCAAAGGCACTTTTGGGATTTAATCCAAAAAAAATCCTTAACGAGATTAAAAATATTGTGGTAAAGCAGGAAAGAAAATTCGATCAGCTTTTTCAGGCCACTTTAATCAATGAACTTGCACAGAACAGGATTTTTATTTTAAATGATACGCAGCTGAACGTAAGCAGGGGCGAATTTGTTAAAAACCATTTCAGGGACAAGATTTTATCCAACCTGGTTCCGATTATGCTGGATATGGATAAACCCTTTCCGGAGTTGAAAGACAGGTATCTGTATTTTTTTGTAAAACTTTCAAAAAAGGATACTAAAGTAAGGGAAAAGTATGCAATTATAGAGATTCCGCCTAATTTACCACGGTTTTTAGTGCTTCCTGAAACAAACGACCTTAAATTTATCATTCTTGCCGAAGATATTATCAGATATTGTTTAGATGATATTTTTTACGTTTTTACCTACGACAATTTAGAAGCTTATTCGATACAGCTTACGCGGGATGCGGAGCTGGATATTGATAAAAATATCAATGATAAATTTATTGAGGACTTAAAAAACAGTCTGGAGAAACGCAAAAAGGGAAAGCCGATGCGTTTGCTTTACGATTCGGCTATGCCTTTAAATATGCTTACCGTTTTGGTAAACAAACTTAAACTGGAAGCAGAAAGCCTGATTCCCGGTAACCGTTACCATAAATTTGGCGATTTTATTGCTTTCCCGAATGTGGGTAAAAAGGAACTTGAGTATGCGCCGAATGTGCCGCTTAAGGTGCACGATCTGCACCGCACGCAGAGTATGTTTGCCAGAGTTGCACAACGCGATTACCTGGTTAACCTGCCTTACCAATCGTACGACTACATTATTTTATTCCTGCGTGAGGCAGCAATAGATCCGAAAGTTACCGAAATTCAGATTACGCTATACCGTTTGGCCGAAAATTCGAAAGTCATCAATGCTTTGATCAATGCGGCTAAAAATGGTAAAGCCGTTTCAGTTTTGTTGGAACTTAAAGCCCGTTTTGATGAGCAGGCCAATATTTTCTGGACAACCCGCTTGATGGAAGAAGGGGTGAAGGTAAATTATGGTTTAACCGATTATAAAGTACACTCGAAAATCTGTTTGGTTAAACGGATCGAAAAAGAAAAACCAGTTTATTACGCTAATTTAGCAACAGGTAACTTTAACGAAAAAACCGCTGGCTTATATTGCGATCATAGTATTTTTACTGCCAAAAAGGAGATTACGAACGATCTGGTCAAACTTTTTGACGCTTTGAGCAAACGTACAGTAACCAAAGGATTTAAACATCTGATTGTTTCGCCTTTAGAAAGCCGTTCGAAACTGGTTAATTTTATTAACCGCGAAATCAGGAATGCAAAGCAGGGTAAATTAGCTTATATCATGCTGAAAGTAAATAGTTTGGCAGATGAAGGTATTATTTCTAAACTTTACGACGCAAGTAATGCCGGGGTTAAAATCCAGCTGATTATCCGTGGTATCTGTTGTTTGGTGCCTGGGGTAAAAGGCTTTAGCGAAAACATTACGGCCATTAGCATTATTGATAAGTTTTTGGAGCACGCCAGGGTTTATATTTTTGGCAACAACGGTAAAAATGATATGTACCTTTCCTCAGCTGATTTAATGAGCCGGAATTTCGAACACCGTGTTGAGGTGGGATTCCCGGTTCTGGACAAGGATGTGAAACAGGAAATACAGGATATTATCGATCTGCAACTGCAGGATAATACAAAATCAAGGCAAATCAATCCTTTAAACAATAATAAGTACCATAAAAATAGATTAAGTAAAAAGATAAGGGCACAGGTAGACATCTACAACTATTTAAAAACCAAGCATCAATCATAATGTTAAGATACGCAGCTATAGATATCGGTTCGAACGCGGTGAGGTTACTCATTGCCGATATCAGCAAACAGGACGGAAAATATAAATACAAAAAAAATACGTTAATCCGTGTGCCATTGCGCTTGGGCGATGATGCATTTTTAGATCAGCACATCTCAGAGAAAAAATCGGCAGACCTGGTTAAAACCATGGCAGCTTTTAAAAACCTGATGGATGTTTACCATGTATCTGAATATTTGGCCTGTGCAACTTCTGCAATGCGCGAGGCCCATAACGGACAGGATATTGTAAAACTCATTAAAACAGAAACCAACCTTACGTTAGAGATTATCGAGGGACAAAGGGAGGCAAATATCATCTATGCCAACCATATCGAAGAAGAACTCGACGAAAATAAAACTTACCTGTATATTGATGTGGGTGGAGGTAGTACCGAACTTTCTGTTTTTGTGAAAGGTGCGCCAGAAGCTTCCAGGTCATTCAATATTGGTACCATCAGGATGCTGGATAACCAGGACAAGGAAGAAACCTGGGAAGAAATGAAAGACTGGGTAAAAGAGCATACTAAAGCTTATAAACACCTTGCTGGCATTGGTACCGGAGGTAACATCAATAAACTTTTCCGCATGTCGGACGAGAAAGAAAACGCGCCTTTATCGTTGCAGAAATTAAATTCGATGTATAATAAGCTCACCAGTTATTCCTTAAAAGAACGCATCAATACATTGGGTTTAAACCCCGATCGTGCGGATGTAATTATCCCGGCCTGCGAAATTTACCTTACCCTAATGAAATGGACAGGTATTAAACAGATTTATGTGCCTAAAGTAGGTATGGCCGATGGGATTATTAAGTTATTAATTGAGGAGAAGTTGGATTAAGGTAATTCCCGGGCTACCACTCCCGCTAAACGTCATTTCGACCGCAGTGGAGAAATCTATGTTTGGAATTGTTACCTAGGTAGATTTCTCTCCCGAATATTCGGGACTGCACTCCAGTCGAAATGACGGATGGTGTGGATCTTTTTTGGAAAACCATTGCGGCACAATATAGACCCTGAAATAAATTTACTACGTAGCTTTCCGCTCCGCTTCAGGTCAGGGTGACGTATTTTGTTTTATCGCCAGCCTCAAAAAACTTTTCACTTCTTCATTTATATCTTCAGGAAAGAAAATCCTTAAATGATGGTTAAACTGGCTGGTTCCGGGTACCTGTGCAATTTTGGTGAAGCACAGGTTATCTTCGTAAGCCTGATTGAAAGGAATAACGATATGTACATAATTTTTGCCTAGTTGCGTCACGTATGCGAAAGTGATTTTGGATTCGATAGCAATCATCGATTTGGTAGCGCGAAGCTTAATTTCACCCATTTCTGCCAATTGCTCCATAAAAAAACGGAACAACCCTAAAGTATGTTCCGTTTTCCCGTTTAAAAAGTCTGACAAATGTTTTTCTTCAGACATCATTCTTTTTAATCTTCTAATAATTTTGTCGCTGCTTCATCGGTAAACCATGTTAACTTACCATCAATCGGATCGATTAACTGAGAAGGGTATAAATCAACATTTTTTTCTGTATCGCCAATCACATGTTTTAATGCTTCTGCTTTGTTCTCCCCAAAAACCAGAAAGGCTACATTTTCTGCTTTGTTGATCAACGGAGCAGTAAAACTGATGCGGTAAGTATCCAGTTTCTCTACATAAACCGAAGCTACATTTACTTCCTCATCCTTAACCAAAGTAGTATGTGGGAAAATTGAAGCGGTATGTGCATCATCTCCCATACCTAAAAGGATCAGGTCGAATACAATATCTTCGCCTTTAAAATGTGCATCAATGGCTTTTTTATATTCAATCGCTGCTTTTTCGGGCGCTAAAGTGGTATCTACATAAAAAATGTGATCTTCTTTAATGCCGAGCGGATCTAATATGGCTTTTTTGGCCATTAAACCATTGTAATTATCATCAGTGGCCGGAACGTTACGCTCATCGCCAAAAAAGAAATATACTTTCTCCCAGTCAATACGGTGTTCGCCTTCTGTAGCCAGGTAATGGTAAAGTGCTTTAGGAGAACTGCCACCGGTAAGTACAAAGTTGAAACGGTCGTTTTGTTCGATAGACATTTCTGCAATTTTGATTACATAATCTGCCAGATCCTGGTTAAGTTCTTCTAATGTTTTATATATGAGTAGATTCATGCTAATATATTAATCGTCATTGCGAGGAACGAAGCAATCCTACAACGGTCGCTATTCGAAACCTATTGATTTAAGATGGCTTCGTACCTCGCAATGACGGATGAGTTTTATTCTTTATTTTTTAATGGCAAATTAAACCAGTGGAAACCATCTCTGGCAATTAATGCTTCGGCTTCTTCCGGTCCCCAGCTATCTGCAGGGTAGTTAGGGAAGTTGATTGATTTTTTGCTTTCCCAGGTATTCAGGATTGGCATTACCAGTTCCCATGCCGCTTCTACCTGATCGCCGCGCATAAACAAGGTCTGGTCGCCCATCATCGCATCAAGTAATAAAGTTTCGTAAGCTTCGGGGGTATCGCCCTCGTAGGTTCCCTTATAATCGAAAACCATATCAACCGGGTTTAATACCATATCCAAACCAGGTCTTTTGGCCTGAACCTGCATACGGATACTCATTTCGGGCTGGATACTGATTACCAACCTGTTCTGCTGCCAATTTTCGGTTACACCTGAAGAGAAAATCTGGTGCGGCACATCTCTGAATTGGATGGTGATTAACGATGAAGTTTGGTTTAAACGTTTTCCTGTTCTTAAATAGAAAGGAATGCCCTGCCATCTCCAGTTATCAATGTGGAATTTAACAGCAGCAAAAGTTTCGGTATTTGAATGTGGATCCACACCTTTTTCCTGACGGTATCCGGGAACTTCTTTACCTTCAACCCAGCCTTTGCTGTACTGACCGCGAACAGTGTGGAAACGGATATCTTCAGCAGAAAAAGGACGCATAGCCTTTAAAACTTCTACTTTACGGTTCCTGATTTCATCGGCATCGAAATTGATCGGTGCTTCCATACCTATTAAACAAAGCAATTGCAACAGGTGATTCTGGATCATATCCCTCAAAGCACCCGAACCTTCGTAATAACCGCCACGATCGCCAACGCCCAGCTGCTCCGTTACCGAAATCTGAACGTGATCGATGTACGATCTGTTCCATAATGGTTCGAAAAGGGCATTTGCAAAACGGAAAGCCATCATATTCTGAACAGTTTCTTTACCTAAATAATGGTCTATACGGTAAATCTGTTTCTCGGTAAAAATAGTTGCCAGTAAAGCATTAAGTTCTTTTGCCGATTCTAAATCGTGTCCGAAAGGTTTCTCGATCACGATACGGCTGTTATCCTCATCCTGCGTTAGTTTGTATTTTTGTAAACACTCTGCAATGATAGGGAAGAAGTTTGGTGCTACAGCCAGGTAGAAAATTACCTGCGTGCCCGGGCCAAATTCTTTCTGATATTTTTCTACGGCTGCTTTAAGGTTTTCGAAAGTTTTTGGCTGTGCAAAATCAGTAGGGCAATAATGCATGGTACCTGCAAAATTATCCCATTTTTCTTTCTTTACTTTTCCACTGCGCGAAAACTGGTTTACGGCATCTTCTAAAGCAGCTTTGTAACTATCGTCGGTAAATTCGGTTCTGCCCGTACCAATTACTGCAAACTTATTTGGCATGTAACCCTCTATAAATAAGTTATATAGGGCAGGTGCTAGTTTTCTTTTGTTCAAATCACCTGTTCCACCAAATATTACAAAAATGGTAGGGTTTAATGCGGTTTTGCTTTTCATTTTATCTTGTTGTTCGTGAATCAAATGGGTTATGATAATTTATTCCAATCGGCATGGAAAACGCCTTCTTTATCAATACGCTCAAAAGTATGCGCACCGAAGAAATCTCTTTGGGCCTGGATCAGGTTAGAAGGCATTCTGCCGGTAGTAATGGTATCGAAATAGGTTAGGGTAGATGCAAAAGCCGGACTACCTAAGCCCGAAGCGATAGCTGCACCAATGGTTTTACGTGTGCCTGCCAAAGTGCCTTTAATGATGTTCTGGATATTTGCATCACCAAATAAGTGCTCTAAAGCATTGTTTTTTTCGTATGCCTGATAAATATCTTCGAGGAATTTAGCCCTGATGATACAGCCACCACGCCAGATTTTAGCAATTTCCTGCAGTTGCAGATCGTATTTATATTCTTTTGAGGCCTGTACCAATAAATGCATGCCCTGTGCATAAGCACTGATCATCGCGAAGTAAAAAGCATCTTCCAGTTCTTCAACTGTTACATCGATTTTAGTATCTTTTTTCCCAAAAGCCTCTTCCAATGAAACCCTTAGTGTTTTAAATTTAGATAAATCGCGGTTAGAAACAGCTTCGTTAATGGTTGGGATTGGCAATTGAAGTTCCATTGAAACTTCTGACGTCCATTTTCCGGTACCTTTTGAGCGGGCTTCGTCTTTAATCTGGTCTAAAAGATCATTCTGGGTTTCGGTATCTTTAAACAGGAAGATTTCGGCAGTAATTTCCAACAGGAATGACTGCAACCTGCCTTCGTTCCATTTTTTAAATACTTTATAAATCTCATCGTTCGAGTAGCCTAAGCCGTTTTTAAGGATGCCATAAACTTCGGCAATCAGTTCCATAATGGCATATTCGATACCATTGTGTACCATTTTAACAAAGTGGCCTGAAGCACCCGGGCCGATGTAGGTAACGCATGGATCGGTACCCACTTTTGCAGCTACGGCATCGAAAACATCTTTAACTACATTATAGGCCTGTTTATCGCCACCCGGCATCATACTCGGACCGAAACGTGCACCTTCTTCACCACCAGAAATACCCATTCCGAAGAAATGTAGTCCATCTTTTTCTAATTCATCCACACGGCGGTTGGTATCGGTAAAGTGTGAGTTACCGCTATCGATAATGATATCGCCTTTGCTTAAAAGCGGTTTTAATTCTGCAATAACACTATCTACAATGGGTCCGGCAGGTACCAGCAGAATCAGTGTACGGGGCGTTTGTAAACTTGCAATAAAGCTTTCAATATCATCAAACCCTTCTAAATTATGCTTTTTGCCTTCTTCTTCAAGCTTCGAGATCATCTTACGGTCTTTATCGTAACCGGTTACAGAGAAACCTTTATCAGCCATGTTTAATAACAGGTTGCGGCCCATTGTGCCTAAACCAATCATCCCCAATTTATATTTTTTCGAATCGTTATTTGCCATTTTTTATTTTTTAGAATGCACCCAAAATTAGGGTTTACAAATTAATATTGCAGCTATTGTTGTTAAAAGAATGTAATAAAAGGTCAAATTATTTTTCAGGTTCAACCGTAAAGATATTGTACTTATCGGCCAGTTTCCAAAGCTTGGCACCACCTTTAATCCCATCCCTGTTGGTTACGATTTTAATATTACTTTCTAATTTAAAATCGATCTGTTTCGAATTTCCGCCACCTATATATAAGGTATCGTAATTGAAAACCGTTTTATAAATTTCGATTACTTTTTTTAGCCTTTTGTTCCATCGCTCGGTTCCGATTTTTTCGAAAGCTTTGTTGCCGATATAATCGTCGTAATCTTCTTCCTTGTTGATCGGAAAGTGTGCAAGTTCTAAATGAGGAAGCAGTTCTCCATCAAATAATAAGGCTGTACCGAAACCTGTACCCACGGTAAACACAATTTCGAAGCCTTTACCTGCTACTACACCTAAACCCTGCTGATCGGCATCGTTTACCAAACGCACAGGTTTGCCCAGTTCATTTGCCACGCGCTGGGCCAGATCTACATCGGTCCATTTGTTTTTGGCCAGGTTAGGGGCCGTTTTTACGATACCGTTTTTTACATAACCGGGAAATCCGATCGATACACGGTTATAATTATCAGGAAAAGGCTTAATCAATTCTACAATACCCGTAACAATATCTTTTGGAGTAGCTTCGGGCGGGGTTTTGCTTTTTAAATATTCGGTAAGCATGTTTCCACCTTCATCTAAAAGAACGGTTTTTATACTGGTACCGCCAATATCGATCGATAATATATTATTGTTTTCAGCTTTTTTCTGTGCAGCCATAATTCTGTATTTATAAATCCGAAGTTCTACAAATAAATTAAAACCACAAACATAAAATCGATATCGAGGTAATTTATGTGTAATAAAATTATCTACATTGTCTATGTATTTAATAGAATATAATTATGTTTGTTTCGTTAACATAAAAAAAGACCACAATTGTTATGACGGTAAATTACCTGGCCTTTGCTATACCAGCATTTTTTATTTTTGTATATATAGAGCTTAAGATCGCCCAGCATCAAAAAAATGCTAAAATTTTTAAATACGAAAGTACGGTTGCAAATTTTAGTGTTGGCATTGCCGAAAGGTTATTGAACCTTTTTATTGCTGCCAGTTTTTACCAGGTATACAAATGGGTTTATGCAAATTATGCCATTTTTGATATTTCTGCTAAATGGTATGTGTGGGTTTTGCTCTTGCTCGCTACCGATTTTGTTTGGTACTGGTACCACAGATTAGGGCATGAGATTAATTTTTTATGGGCTGCGCACATTGTACACCACCAGAGTGAAGAATTTAATTTATCTGCAGCAGCGCGGATTACTACCATTCAGGCTATTTTTCGCAACGTTTTCTGGTGTGCCTTACCATTAATCGGTTTTCATCCAAACATGATTATTACCATTCTTTTAGCCCACGGTGCTTATTCGTTTTTTACGCATACGCAACTGGTAGGCAAACTTGGCTGGCTCGAAAATATATTTATTACACCCTCGCTGCATGGGGTTCATCATGCATCGGATGAGAAATATCTCGATAAAAATTATGGCGATGTTTTTGTTTTTTGGGATAAGCTGTTTGGTACCTTCCAAAAAGAGGAAGAGGCTCCACAGTATGGCTTAACGCATCCCATTAAAAGTTATAGTTTTTTATGGCAGCATTTTCATTATTACCTGGAAATTGGGGAGGCGTACCGACGGGCGGAAGGTTTTAAAGCAAAATGGAATGCCATATTTGGCAGTCCGGCCTTAATGGACCAGAATATCAGACCAATTCTGGAAGAACGTTACTATCAGAATAAAAGCCAGCACGAAGCTAAACCCAAACCCAGGTTTAAAATATACTTAAATATCCAGCTGATTATGGTGATAGCCATGCTAACCGGTACTACTATGTTTTACGGGTACCTAACGCTGGTACATAAAGTGGCTGTAGCAATTTTTATTTTGGTAACGCTGATTAATATCGGTGCATTACTGGAACAACGGAAGTGGATTTACTACCTCGAATGTTTCAGATTGATCCTTGTGTTCGGTTATTTTTTCTATACTTTCAATATCATCGAACTTTTAATATTCCCCGTTGTAGGATTGATTATTTTGGAACGTAATTTTTCTTTGAACAGCTTGTATAAGAAGCATGTGCTCAATATAAATCCAACACAATTAATACATAGGTAACTTAAAGGCAAAGTTTGCTTAATATTACCGTAATATTGCCAGGCTACTTTTGCAGGCAAGATGAAGGATGTATATTTAAGCAAAAGTGATGAAGATTTAATGTCTTTATTGGTAAACCATGACAGCCTTGCATTAGAAACCCTTTTTAACAGGTATTATCCGGCGTTGTGCAAATTTACCTCTATTTATATTAAGGATTATAATAAGGCCGAAGAGCTGATAGCAGATCTTTTTATGAAACTTTGGGATAAAAAGAATGAGCTTCAGATCAAATCGGTAAAAAAATACCTGTTTACGGCAGCTAAGAATTTAGCCTTTAACGAAATCCAGCGTGTAAAACTCCATATTTTAAGTATAAACGACCGCGAAGATACGCTCGATTATCCCGATACCTATTTAAATCCTCACGAACAGCTAACCAGCAGAGAATCTTATTCTGAAATTATTGGTCTGATTAATTTATTGCCCGAAAGGCAACGCGAAGTTTTATTGATGAGCCGGATTGATCTTTTGGAAAAAAACATCATTGCCGATTTATTGGGTATTTCGGTAAGAACAGTAGAAACCTTACTTTACCAGGCGATAAAAAACTTCAGGTTGTTAACCACCGACCGATCGGCTATTTGATTTAATTTCCTTTCTTTACCTGGAAAGCGCACATGATTGAACCCCAATCGTCCTAAAAAAGATAATTGATTATAACATTACTTGCATTATTTTTTGGAAAGGCAGGTTCGGTTTTTCATGGGGGATTTCAGTCCCGCTTTTTGGTACGAGTTCCGATGAAAGATCGGAAGCTCTTCCCTGCAATTGGGTTTATTTAACTGGGGATGGTGTTCGGCAAATAAACCATTTTTCGAAGGCAGATCAGGATGGATTGGTTTTACAACAGGCTTTTGTGTCTAAACCCGATTGAAGTGGTAGCTGCCGGCTTCACGCCGGTACTACAAACGGAAAGCGGGACTAAAGTATCTATGAAACACTGACCTCTCATTTCCAAATCCAAAGAATTCATATTTCCCTTGATGGAATAATCCTTTAACCTTTAGATAAGAAGCAATTCTTTACACTTAACGATTTGTTAACAATAACTTGATCTTTTCCGCTACGTATCCAATTCGTTTAATCTGTCTTACATCCAGAACAGCATTACTAAATGGACGAACGTTATTACAGATTAATAGAAGATTACAGCAAGAAAACCATTAACAGTGAAGATTTAACTGATTTACTGATGTGGGTGGGAAGCAGCCAGCAGAATCAGCAGATTTTCAGGGAAACCTTACAGGCTTTCGAAGCTGCAGATTATTACCTGAACAAACCTGTAAACCAGGCAAAAAGCTGGTCGGCCGTTCAACAGCATATCGAAAATACAACAGCTCCTCAATTACCAATTGTTCGTAAAATCAATTACCGTAAATATTTTACCATTGCCGCTGCTATGGTGGTTATAATGTTGTTGCCATTGTTGTATTTCAAGACGTTTAAGCCAAAAAAGACAGAAGTTGTTGCCTATAACGAGATTTATAACCCACGCGGACAAAAAAGACTGATTACCATGCCCGATGGTTCGAATATCTACCTAAACGGTGACAGTAAAATCCGTTATGCTTTAAATTTTAATACTGGTAAACGTATTGTTTATTTAGAAGGTGAAGCTTTTTTTGATGTGCAGCACCGTAGCAAACAGCCTTTTATAGTTTACACAGGAAAAGTAAGTACCACCGTTCTGGGTACTTCATTTAATATAAATGCCTATCCATCTCTAAAAAATATTACCGTTACTGTTCAAACCGGAAAAGTGGGAGTAATATTCAAAAATAAGGTTAAAAATGATCCTGTTCAATTTTTACTACCCAATGAGCAGCTTACAATTGATAAAAACAATGGAAAGCTTATCAAAACACATGTAAATGCAACCGATTTTAACAGCTGGAGGGAATACAAGCTTTTTTTCTACGATAAACCCTTAAATGAAATCGCTGAAATCATTTCGCGCGAGTATGATCTTGATATTTTAATAAAAACCGAAGCCCTTAAAGAAATAAAGCTTACGGCAAAATTTGATAAATGTTCGGTGCAGCAGATTATGGATGTAATTGCTAAGCTATCGGGCTCAAAATATACAATCTATGAAAATAAAGTAATTATTTATTAACGATAAACTGTAAAAATAGATATGATATAAAATTACCAGAACCTAAAAATGGCTCGAAATGCTGGACACATTTCAAGCCCTGATAAACTGTATACTCATTTGACAAAGTAAAACTTAGTAAAGATATGAAAATTAATACCCGGTGGATGAAAAATCTCCACCAGTATACCTCAAAAATTATGGTTGTGATGGCCATAATGATGTTGAACCTGCTCTCTTTCTCTCTATATACCTATGCACAAAGCGATAATAAAATCTTATTCGAAGCGGATGGCATGACATTAAAAAAAGCTTTCGAAACTTTGGAAAAGCTTAGCGGCAACCATATTGCCTACAATAATTCGCAACTGGATGACCAGAAAAGGGTATATGTTTCGCGCGGACAGCGATCGGTATATGAAATACTTGATCTGCTTTTAAAAGGGATGCCCTTTACCTATAAATCGGGTTCAGCAGGTAATATTCTGATTACGGCAAAAATTACATCTACCGGGAGGCTTGTTGGTAAGGTTGTTGACGAAAACAATGAACCTATCCCGGCAGCAACTATTAAAGTTGTTGAGTTAAGTCGTGTTACACAAACCGATAATGAGGGTAATTTTAACATTTCTGTGGTACCCGGAACATATACGGTTGAGGCAAGCTTTATTACTTACCAAACTAACAGGGTTCAGAATTTAACAGTAAGAACTAATGAGGTAACTAAAGTAGGAACCATTAAACTTAAATCATCAGATAATTCATTGGATGATGTTGTGGTTACGGCTTTGGGGATCAAACGTTCGGAACGTGCATTGGGTTATGCCATTACATCTTTGGATAGTTCTGCATTTACAAACGCAGTTGCAACCAACTGGACGGATGCTTTATCAGGAAAAGTTGCAGGTTTGAACCTGGTGCGTAACAGCGGATTGGCGGGATCAAACAAAATCATCCTCCGGGGCGAAAATAATTTAACAGGTGATAATGAGGCTTTAATCGTAATTGATGGAGTTGTAGCCAGCAGCAGCGCAAAACGTACAGCCGGAACAGGTGGTGGCGTTTATGGTACATCTGGCGATATTTTGCCTACTGACTTTGGAAGTGCACTTAACGACTTAAATTCTGAGGATATTGAAAATGTTACTGTATTGAAAGGCCCGGCAGCATCAGCCCTTTATGGCCAGAGGGGGGCCAACGGAGCCATTGTAATAACCACTAAATCGGCCGGTAGTAAAAAGAGAAAATTCAACATCACCTATACTTCCAATACAGCTTTTGAGCAGATCAACAGAGGACCCGATATTCAGCAAGAGTATGGCGCAGGTGTTGGCGGTGCTAGTTATTACAGTTTCGGAACAAATGCCGATGGTGCAGATACCCATGCAACGAGTTCTACTTACGGACCAAGGTTTGATGGTACCAGCATGTTTTTTCAATATGATCCAACTACGCAAAAAGGAGGAACCGTACGCACACCCTGGGTTGCTTACCCGAATGCGCTTGATGCATTTTTCAAAACAGGGGTTGAAACCACCAATTCGGTAAGCCTGGATGGCAACGCCGGAAAAGTGGGTTTACGTTTTACCGCAAGCCATGGTAATAACGACTGGATTGTTCCAAATACAAGTTTGGAACGTACATCGGTTTCTTTATCGGGTAATAGCAATGTAACCAAAAAACTGAGCATTGTTTTTAAAGCCAGTTATAATAACAGGCATAGTGATAACCTACCAGCCACAGGTTATGGCAATCAATCGTTGATGTACTGGTTTATGTTTGCACATCCAAATATGAATCTGGACTGGTTTAAAAACTATTGGGTGGCAGGACAGGAACAACGGAAATTTATCGACTTAACTTCTAGTTTCCCTGAGGGGCCCTATGCAATTTCTGAACAGTACCTGAACGGACAAAGAAGAAACGGTATTCTTGGAAATATTCAGGCTACTTATAAGTTTACCAACGATTTAACTTTACTGGTACGTTCATCTATTGATTATAACCACGATATCCGAGAAACAAGTCGCCCTTGGGACGCCGCCGGAGCAAAATTTGCCCAGGGATCTTTTCGTGTACAAAATATAAATTCGTATGAGGTTAATGCCGATTTCTTATTAAGATACAATAAGGATTTATCAAGAGATTTAAAACTTTCTGCATCGGTAGGAGGTAGCCAGTTAAGAAACCGTTATTACAAATCAGAACTACGTGCCGATGGATTGGTTATTCCGGGATATTATAGCCTCGATAACAATCAGAACCCGCTTATTTCTGTACCAGATACTGCCCGCTATAACATTAATAGTTTGTACGGTACGATGTCGTTATCGCTAAAAAGTTACCTGTACCTGGATTTAACGGGAAGGCAGGATTGGAACAGTACTTTGGCCTCACCGCTCCGTACCGATAATGTTGGCTTTTTCTATCCATCTGCAAGTTTATCTTTTATTGCTTCCGATTTTTGGAAAATGCCTTCAGCGATCAGTTATTTTAAATTGCGTGGATCAATTGCCCAGGTGGGTAGCGGTGGTACAACTCCATACCGAACAGCATATAACTATACTTTGGCTTCAAACGGGATTTATCCGGGGGGCGCAATGACGAACCCAACCATATTGCCTAACGTTAACTTAAAGCCGCTTTCTACAACCACAGTGGAGGTGGGGGCAGAATTGAAATTATTTAAAAACAGACTGAATTTTGATTTTGCTGCATACACCGGAAATACGAAAAATCAGATCCTGAGCAGGTCTATCGATAGGGCTACTGGTTATTCGATTGCGGTTTTCAATGCCGGTCGTGTAGATAACAAAGGTTTGGAGATGTCGGTAAATGCAACTCCTTTACAAACCCGCTCATTCAAATGGACCGTTAACGGAACTTTTTCTGCAAACAGAAATACCATTAAAGAACTTGCTGATAGCTCAGTGATATTGCGTACCGGACCGCTTGGAGGTACTCAGATTGTAGCGAATGTTGGGGGTAGTTTGGGTGATATATACGGTTTTGGACTGAAACGTTCTCCTGATGGACAGGTGATATTCGATAATACGGGTAAAGCCATTCCTGATCAGACACAGTTAAAATACCTCGGCAATACCATGCCCAAATTCAGATTCAGTTTTGGTACAGGTGTAACTTATAAAGGCTTTGGTGCCAATGTGTTATTTGATGCGCAATTGGGTGCTGTTGCTCACTCGTTAACATTTGCAAGGATGGCAGGTTTAGGTAAATTGAAACTGACCCTGCCGGGAAGATATGGAGGATTGATTGGAGAGGGTGTAATGTTGAACCCTGATGGTGTTACCTACAGTCCAAATACAACCGTTGCTACCGATATTGGTGCATTTTACGAAGCTATGTATGGCTCTACCAATGCTGAAGGAAGTACTTTCAGAACCGATTACCTGAAATTCAGAGAGGCCAACATCAATTATACCTTCTCAAATAGATTGGTTTCGAGTTTAGGTTTGAGCCGCATCACCATTGGTGTGTACGGACGTAACCTCTACACCTGGTCGCCATGGCCAGCTTTCGATCCTGAGTTTGGTACATTATCCGGTAGCGATATTGTAACAGGTTTTGAAGTAGGGCAGCTGCCATCAACCAGAACTTTTGGTGCACGTTTAGTAGTGGGTATAAACTAATAAGAAAATGAAAAAAATTAAAAATATTACAGGTTATGCTTTCTTAATGGTTATGGGGACCTCATTTTTCTCCTGCAAGAAAGATTTCGATAAAATTAATACCGATCCGATAGGTGTACCCAAAGTAGCAGCTGATAAATTACTGGCACCTACTTTAACAAATGTTTTGGGTGCCAACCTGATTCGTAACAGGAGCATTAATAACGAGTTGATGCAAGTTACCATTTCTACGCTTGATGAAGTACTGGAAGGTAGGATTTACAGATACGATATCAGACGGCAGTTATCTGATGCCATGTGGAATTCGTGGTATTCGGAACTTACCAATATCAAAGATATCAATACTATCGCCAGCGGCCCTGATTCGGTTAATACTTCTTATCAGGCGATTTCAAAGATTGCAGAAGCATGGACCATGCAATTGCTTACTGATACTTATGGCGATGTGCCTTATACACAGGCTAACCAGGGTAAATTTGGTGTGCTCGAACCCGCTTTCGATAAACAGAAAGATATTTACATGTCTTTGCTGAGCAAGCTGGAAGAAGCCAATACGCTTCTTACTGCCGGAAAGAAGATTGTAGCCAGTAGCGATCCGGTTTATAATGGTGATATCAATAAATGGCGCAGGTTTGGAAATTCATTGTATTTAAGGCTGTTATTGCGTATTTCTGGTAAGGCGGAGGTAAGTGCACAGGTAATAGCCAAAATTAAAGAGATTGTTGATACCAATCCTTCCAAGTATCCGATCATGACCGACAATACCCACACCGCTAAAATTCTTTGGAACGGTACAAACAGCAGTACGGCAGTATATTCTTCGCCATTTATGGTAAACGTTAGGCCAGCTGATTTCAGGGCCTCAGCCATTGTCGACTTTTTTATTAATAATCTTACCAGCTGGAATGATCCAAGGATAAGTCCAGCCTACGGAAAGAATGGAATAAACAGATGGGGCATTGCTGCAGGGCCAGCGGGATATGTTGGTGTACAGAGTGCTTATCCGATAGGAAGTGGAGCACCGATAAAACAGGCTTATTTTTATTCCGATGCACAATCGGGTAATCCGGCAAGTTTGCAAACTGATGCTTCAACAGGGGTGATCATGGACGTGGCCGAAGTTGATTTCATATTGGCCGAAGCAGCTGCCAAAGGCTGGATTAATGGCACTGGCGAAAACTATTATTATAAAGGAATAGCAGACGGAATCAACTATTGGATCCCAAGCTTGTATGCAAATGGTAATGATGCCGCGGTAAGAGATTATGCTTTTAAAGGCGATTTTGCATGGAACAATGCTTTGCCTTTGGATAGTAAGGTAGTTGGCGCCAACAGCAAACTGGAGCAGATCCACTTACAAAAATACTATGCCTTGTTTTTGGTCGATTTTCAACAGTGGTTTGAGTACAGGAGAACCGGTCACCCATTACTTCCGCAAGGTGCAAGTTTACTAAACGGAGGCAAAATGCCGGTGCGTTTATATTATCCAATACTTGCCCAATCAACAAATCCAACAAATTATAAAAATGTGCTGGCCGCACAAGGACCAGATGATGTGAATACACTCATGTGGTGGCAAAAACCTTAAATACGATTAATGATGAAAAATAAATTAAAATATTTTCTTTTGTTAACAGTTGTTGTAGCGATTTACACCAGCTGTAAACGGGATGACGATTACCGCTATAAATTTTCGGAAAGTGGTTTTATTTCCAACTTCGATTTAAGAAGGTACTATAAAAATGCAGATCTTCCGCTCAATCCAGAGGCAATAGGCGGTGCTACCAGTATCAGGGGAGTAGTGGTTTCAGATTTTAGATCGGGTAATTCGGTGCCAGGACTGATTGCTTTGCAGAATAGCCGTATCAATGGTACAGCAGATTCGCTAAGAGGAATTTCATTCAATATCGGTACGGCTGCTTCAAATTTTGTACCTGGCGATTCGTTGCACATCAAATTGGATGGAGGTGTGTTAAAAAGAGTTGACGGGATTTTACAAATCACTGGTTTAACAAGCTCGGCCATAACGAAAGTTGCGTCAGGAAGAACCATTAAGTTGCAGGCAGCAAATACAAACACCATTTTGGCCAACCCCGATCGCTACGAAAGTACATTGGTAGCTATCAATAATGCGGTGTATGATCCGGAACCTACAATCGGTACGGTATATTCGGGCGATAAGATATTGAACGATGGTTTTGGTGTAGCAACCTTGCGTACCAGTGCCAATGCTACTTTTACCAATACGGCGATACAGCCATCGGGTAATTTTACAGGTATAGTATATGTTACCGGTAGCGGAAACTCAAAAAAGATTGAATACAGGATGCGGACAGTAGATGATTTTTTCTACGTTCCGATGCCTAAACTTTCGCCTGCCATCATCTCGGGATTTTTGGTTGATCCGAACAGCACAGACGGAAATTATGAATACATTCAGTTTTTAGCCACTAAGGATATTGATTTTGCTGCCACACCATTTTCTGTTTATACCAACAATAATGCAGGTGCAACCGCTTTTCCAACATTAGGCTGGAACACTGGTGCACTGAGGACCTATAAGTTCAATCTTACTTCAGGATCAGTGAAAAAAGGTCAGTTTTTCTATGTTGGAGGAACAGGACAGCGTATTAATGGTTCAGGCTCGACAGTTATAGCAGCCTCAAAATGGATATCGCCTGTGGATTATACTAAAGTACCAGGAGCAAACGGTGTGGGCGATGTAACGGGTAACCTGTTGGCTAATAGTGGGAATGTTGCAGGTGTCGCCATCTTTGAAGGAACAAATATCACGCCGAGTACAATACCATTAGATGTTATTTTTTATGGTGGAGCTGGCGGAAGTTTTTATACTGCAGGGCCACCTGAGTATGGCCTAAGGGTTACCATTACAGACAAATTTGCTACGTATGCCGGAAAAGTTCCACAAGAATATTATGGAAAAGGAACCAATGATATTTCTAAGCGTTTTGCGGGTTTTCCGACAGCTATAAGTTTTGCAAAGTTAGGCGGTGTATACAAAGCAACCAAAGGCGGATGGGAGTCGGTGAGAACCATGACCAGCGTTGTATTAAGCAATACTTCGGTACTCAACGATATAGAAACAGGAGGTGTTACCACGCTGATCGATAAATAAACAAATAAATGAAGACCGGTAAAGCCGGTCTTCATAATACCATAGAAATTTAAGCACAATGATTGAATCCCAATCAAAACCATGAACAGAAGATCATTTATACAAAAATCAAGTTTATTAACCACCACCTTATTTGTTAGCTTAAAATCATTCCCTTCATCTCTATTTTCTGTTGATGGTGTGGTAAGCGGAGCGGTAACCAGTAAAGGTAAAGCCGTTGCCGGGGTTGTCATTTCTGACGGTTACAGCGTAGTACAAACCGATAAAACCGGAAACTATCAGCTAAAATTGCATGATCTCGCCCGCTTTGTGTGGATCAGTACACCCTCAGGCTACGAATTCAAAACTGAAAGCAGCATAGCACGCCATTATTATAAACCAGATACCGCTGGTAAATTAAATTTTGACCTGAAACCATTAAAACAAGACGATAACAAGCATAATTTTATCATTTGGGCCGATCGCAGGTGAAAACCAAAAAAGATGTAGTGCAGATGATGGAAACTTCAGTTCCTGATACGCGTGAAGTGGTTAAGGGCATGGGGAAAACATTGGTACATGGTATCGGAGTAGGCGATCTGGTTTGGGATAACTTCGATCTTTTCCCTGCCTACGACGAAGCCATTGCCAAAATCGGAATCCCATTTTTCCAGGCGCTGGGTAACCACGATCAGGATTACAGACAAGGCGGTGATGATACCTCTGACCGGACTTTTCAGGCACACTACGGGCCTACTTATTATTCGTTTAACAGGGGCAAGGCGCATTATGTAGTTCTAGATGATGTACGTTATTTAGGTGTAGAGAGAACCTATGATGGATACATTACGCCAACACAATTAGAATGGCTCGCTAAAGATTTACAATTGGTACCAAAAGATGCTTTGCTGATTGTTTGTCTTCATATCCCGGTACATAATTCAGTAAAAAACAATGAAGATTTTTATGCTGTTTTAAAAGACTTCAAAAACGTGCACATTATGTCGGGCCACACGCATTTTAATAAAAATGTAATCAAAAACGGCATTTATGAGCACAACCATGGTACGGTTTGCGGCGGCTGGTGGACAGGCCCAATTTGTGGCGATGGAACACCAAGAGGTTATGGTGTTTATGAAGTAAACGGGACAGATTTAAAATGGTATTACAAATCAACAGGCGAAGACCGCAAAAAGCAGTTAAGTGCTTATGTTGATACCTTAACCAATCAGAAAAGGCTAATTGCCAACGTTTGGAATTACGATCCGGAATGGAAAGTAGAATACTTTCTGGATGGTAAAGCAATGGGGGCTTTGGCGCAGCAGGATGGATTTGATCCTTTATCGGTTAAATTATATAAAGGTGATAAATTACCCAATCCAAGGCCATTTGTTGAGCCAATTTCTACCGATCATTTATTTATGGCACATTTCGGACCTGAAGTTGGAAAAGTTAAAGTAGTGGCTACCGATCGTTTCGGCGAGAAGTTTGAAGTAGAAGTTGATGCTTAATCATGCCAGGAGTACTGTCGGATGTTGCCATCCGACAGTTGTAAATAGTCAATAGCGTTAGATGGCAACACCTCATACCACTGAAATTGTTCGTAAATTTAATATAGATTTAATTAACTGCGTTAAATGGAAACGCCTGATATCTCTATATTGTGGCTCAATTAATAGCATTAAATGGCAACATTCAACGCCACTGTAAAATCCCTTTTTTGGATATGAAACTTAAAAAAACAGCAATCCTTATTCTTTTATCTGCCTTTGTGATCAAATCAAACGCTCAGGAAGTGAAATTTCCAGCATTTAGCGCCGAAGCCCATCGTGGCGGACGTGGTTTAATGCCCGAAAATACCATCGAAGCCATGTTAAATGCCATGAAAATTGATGGTATTACCACTTTGGAAATGGATACACATATCTCAAAGGATGGTAAAGTGGTGGTTACACATGATGATTACCTGAGTCCGGCTTTTATGCTCACACCTGATGGAAAAGATATTCCTGCAACTGATGCCAAGAAATATCCGATTTTCGGCATGAATTACGATGAAATTAAACAGTTTGATTTAGGTACCAGGAATTATGATCTTTTTCCGCAACAGAAAAAAATAAAAACACATTTACCTTTGCTTACTGATTTGATTGATGCTGTACAGCGCGATATCAAAACCAATAAACGCAAACAATTTTTCTATAACATCGAAACCAAATGCAGCGAAAGCGGTGATGGCATTACTAACCCTAAACCGGAGGAGTTTGTTAAACTTCTGATGGAGGTAATCATCAGGAAAAAAGTTGATGATTTTGTGGTCATTCAATCTTTTGATAAACGTACCATTCAGCTCATCCATGAGAAATATCCAAAAATCAAAACCTCTTTTTTAGTAGCGAATAAAAAGACTTACGAAGAAAATATTGCCGATTTAGGATATAAACCTTTTATTTTAAGTCCGGTTTGGCAGATGGTGAATGAAGATCTGGTTAAAAAGGCACATGCGGATGGCGTAAAAATTATTCCATGGACAGCGAATACCTTAGCCGATATCCAAAAATTAAAAGCATTAAATGTAGACGGAATTATTTCCGACTATCCGGATATTTTAGTGCAGGCGAAATAACAGTTGGTCTGAGTTGGTCGGGATTTATAATCCCGACCTTAGAGATTTTTAATCCTTGATGTGGATTAAAAATCCACAACTCATTCGGTCGAGATTGCAAATCTCGACCAGCGTAAAATCTAAGACCTCGCAGGTTTTAAAAACCTGCGAGGTCTTGAAACAAAGTAAAAAAGAAATCTGTTAATGCTCGTTTTTAACGAGCGTTAAATAGTTTGTCGTTTACAAACGATAAAATCGTTTAGTTATTTATGCACTCGTTAGAAACGATCGCAAACATCTTATCATTTAAATCAATATATTTTCGCCAGCTACAGCAACACTGGTTTTATCAATCTGATTTAAACTTGGCACAAACCCCAGCTTTTTTATTTTAGTATACTGCTGGATATACCTTTCCGTTTCGGCGTTTTCATCGCCATTAAAAATAATTCCTTTAATCTCAATTCCATATTGCTTAAGCAGATTAATGGATAAAAGCGTGTGGTTAATACTGCCCAGGTAATTTTGGGAAACCAATATCACTTCTGCATCGAGTTTTTTAATCAGGTCTACAATCAGTTCATTTTCGTTTAGAGGAACCATTAAACCACCAGCCCCTTCGATAACCAGGTTATTTTCGGTTAAGGGGATGTTAATTTTATTGAGGTCGATTTCAATTCCGTCCAGTTTGGCTGATAAATGTGGCGATAGCGGCTGCGTTAACCTGTAGCTTTCGGGATGGATAACTGTTTTTGAGTTGCTGATTAATTTTTCGACTGTTAAGCTGTCGCTGGTGTCTAAATCTCCAGACTGGATTGGTTTCCAGTAGTCTGCCTTTAATTTTTCGGTTAAAATGGCACTGATCAATGTTTTTCCAATCCCGGTTCCAATTCCTGTAATAAAATATGTTGCCATTTAGTTCAATTCTTTAAGGTGTTTTACCAGCGAAATAATTTCATCGTCGGTATTAAATGTATGAAGGCAGATCCTCAGCCTTTCTTTACCCCGCGTTACTGTAGGGCTTAATATGGCCCTAACATCAAAGCCTTTATTTTGTAATGTGCCTGAAGCCTGTTTAGTTGCTTCATTTGAAGAGAATAAAATTCCCTGAATGGTGCTTTCGCTTTCTAAAGCATTAATATTTTGTTCTTTTATAGTTCTTCTGAACAATTCAATTTTCTGATGGATGAGCTGATGATCAGTTTTATCCAAAAGCTGATAAGCCGAACGAATGGCTATAATATTATGGATAGGCGCCGCAGTAGTATAAATAAACGACCTGGCAAAATTAATGAGGAAATGCCTTAAATTTTTACTTCCCAAAATAACGGCACCATGTGTACCCATAGCCTTACCAAAGGTAACAATACGCGCAAATACCTTTTCGGTTAGGTTTAACTGATTAATCAAACCTTCACCTTTTTTGCCAAAAATACCTGTGGCATGTGCTTCATCTACAATTAAACTGGCCTGATAATTTTCGCAAAGGTTTGAAATTTCTATCAATGGCGCAATATCCCCATCCATTGAATACACGCTTTCTACCACAACAAAAATATTTCCCTTTGCCAGTTTAAGCTTGGCTTCGAGATCGCTGATGTTATTATGGAGAAATTTATAACGCGTTGCATGGCTTAAACGACCGCCATCGATAATACTGGCATGGATCAGCTCGTCGGTAATAATGGTATCGCCCCGCTGCGGAACGCTTGATAATAAACCTACATTGGCATCATAGCCGGAGTTGAAAATCAAGCCGCTTTCTGCCTGGTGAAAATTAGCAATAAACTGTTCTGTTTCTTCGGTATATAGGGTATTGCCACTTAACAGCCTCGAACCACCTGCACCATTTAAATAATTGGGGATTGTTGCTACGATTTCATCAATCAGTTTTTTTAATTCAGTCGATCTTGCAAAACCCAGATAATCGTTCGAACAGAAATCGACGGGAGGGTGGGCAGCAGATAAATTCCTGATCGAAAGATTATCTTTTCGTTCCTGAAGTTTTCCCTGAAGAAACTGTTCAATTTTACTCATCGGTCAAAAGTAAAAAAAGCGCCCCGGATTACCGGAACGCTTTTCAAAATATTAATTAATTACTTGCTCTGCTCTATTTATCCTTGTGCAGGAGGATTAGACACCACTGGTGCTTTATCTTTTTTACCTCTGGCGCCAAATCCTTTTCTCATTTTCTCTCCTTTTTCTTTGGCTTCAGCACGGAAAGCATCCATTTTTGTTTTCTGATCTGCGGTTAAAACAGCATCAACTTTAGCTTTTTGCTCATCTATTGCCGCTTTGCGCTCTTTCATTTTGCCTTTAATGTCGCTTTTGTCTGCTGTTCTCCAGTCGTCCATTTTTTTTGCATTTTCAAGCTCAATAGCATAAATTTTGGTTTTTTGGTCGGCGGTTAAGCTCAACTGTTTATCCAGCCTGGCGGTTACTTTTTCAGCTCGCTGTTCGGCGGTCATTTTAGGCATTGCCCTTCTTTCTCGCTTTGTTGTGTCTTGAGCAAATGCAGCAGTTAAACCCATTACTGCAATTGCTATTGTTAAAATTGCCTTTTTCATGTTATGTTTTTTTATGTGTTTGTTAAATCAATAGATACATAAAAAGGCAAACGGTTTAATCGGCGTTTGTTAAAAAATGTTAATTCTTGTTCAGTTGCGAAATTGATTTCTGCATCTGCGCCATCATCTGGGTTAATGTTTCCATTGTAGGATCGGGTGCAGGCTCAGGCAATGAAGTAGAGATATAAGCTTTGGCTTTCCAGATTTCGAGGATATCTTCAGCTGCAATAGTATAGGCGTCATATACCTTATTATCTGATATCAGTTTTAAATCTTTATTTTCTCTGAAGCGGTTACCGGCCCTTTTATATACCACACCTTCATTTTTACTGATGATGATATAGGTTTCGCCTGTTTTTACTTCATTCCAGTTGTCTAAATATTCGCCGATAATTACGCTCCCCGGCTGAACAGGCAACATACTATCACCCATGATTTCAAATGCCCTGAAAGTACCTTGTCTTAAGGCGGGTAGGGGAAGCTGAAATTTAGGGAGGTCGCTGATGTACTGCGGATCCGAAAAACCATTCAAGTAACCAGCACTTGCTTTTACAGGAACCAGTTCGATGTTCTCACGGTCGTTCTGATCTACCGAAATACTCAATACCCTAAGGTTCGATCCCTGGCTTTTTGGCTTCGGTTTCCAGCTGTCAGATATTTTCTCATTGATGAATTCATCGATGGTAAGATCAAAGTATTCGGCTATTTTTTTTAGCAAATCATATTTAGGTTCCGCCCGGTCTTCCTCGTAAGCGCCGATAAGCGATCTCTTGATTTCCATAATATCAGCGAAATTTTGCTGTGTATGGCCTTTTTTCTTCCTGAGGTACTTTAAATTATTTGAAATATTTGACATAAAAATAAATTTTAAAATAAATTTGGAATTACTAAAATAGTTAGTAATTTTATGCTCATAAAGTTAGTAATATTATTTTGAATTGCAAGAAAGTATACTAAATAGTTTAGTTTTAATTTTTAAACACCCCATCATGAAAAAGTTTGTTTATATCGTTACCGACAGAAATCGTACAAGTATGCACGTGGGCATGAGCTCAGATTTGATTAAGACACTGGATTTCTACAAACAGATGCCAAACTTATTTTTTGATAGCGGGCAGCAGTTAACCAGGCTGGTTTATTTTGAAGAGTTTAAAACAGAAGCACAGGCATTGGTGCGTTTTAAATCGATCAGCAGGTTTACCCGTATGCAGAAAGAGCGTTTGGTAAGATCTTGCAACCCTGATTGGATTGATTTGACCATAGGCCTTGATTTCGAAAATATTCTTTTACATAAGAATATCACCAATCAGGTGAAACTTTCCTTCTCGAGCTTATCTTAAGTTATTTATTAACGTTAAATAGAAGATTGCTATGAAAGAAATAGGTATATATGAAAAGAATGCTTGAATGATAGGTCCGCTTTCCCGTATCCATCATTCAAGCATTTAATGAGTTTATCTATCACATGATTTGTTGATATATTGAGGTAAGATGATTTTCGACATCCCAGCACTGAAGCCTATTCCTTATTCATTCAATCAATAATTTCCACATTCATTCCTTCAATATTCCCCTCATTCATACATTAAATATCCCCTCATTCAATATTCTCTCATTCAATACTTCAACTCCTCCTTACCAGCCCGGAGCAAATGTTAACCCGAACACACCGGTTTTAACATCTTTACGTTGAAAAGGAATTGCATAATAAGGTTCCAATACAAAGTAACCAAAAACATTTACCCTTACCGATATACCAACACTCATGGCAGGAACACGCTCAGTTGTAGCCTGGTAGGTAACCGGATTTCCTTTATCATCCTTAACCGGCGTTCCATTGCTGTTTAGTAAAGGTTCTGTAGTATAAGTTGGTTCACTTTTAAACTTCACCTTGGTGTCGTTGGTCCAGGCTAAACCTGCATCGAAAAATAAATTCAGATCTGAAAATAAAAATTTCGATGGTATAGCAGCCAGTTTTTTAGGTCCGGTAAATGGCAAACGTACCTCGAAATTGAAAACGGCTATTTTACTTCCTGTTAACTGGTTGATATCGAAAGATTCAGAAGATTGTGCAGATGTACTTTTGTAAATCGAGTTCGATTCGTAACCCCTGATCAGGTATGGATAACCCAGGTACATTGGATAAAGCCTGTCGGCATCTTTACCAATTCTTAGAGTATTATAACTTCTTACGGCAAAGGTTACCGGTTTTGCCCTCCAGTATTTACGAAGATCGGCAGTTACACCGGCAAAGTTGTATGTGCCAAGGTATTTTTCGCCACTTACACGGTATCTGTAACCATCAAGCGGACCAGTTAAACCGAAAATAGAATTATCGCCAACAAAACCAGCGTTCAACTGATAAAGTGTGAATGAATTGAAAGGAATGCCATAATCCTGGGAGGCAACATCGTTGGAAATCCTGCTTTTATCAGAACCGATATAATTGCCAGCCGAATTATAATAATTGCTATACCTATCAACCCTGTAGCTGTAATGAGAAAATGCGCCACCCAATTCAAAACGGTGTATTTTACTAAATGGATATGCACCGTAAACCTGCAGCTGATCTTCGAATGTCCTGATGATATCAGTTCTGTCTGCCAGGGCATTAATGGTTTGATTATCACCAACAGGAACATTTTCATAACCATAAGATCTGAAACCTGATACATAAGGGATGTGCGAAATGGCCGCTCCCCAGTTTATCCTGCTTTTTTGGTTGATATAACCTACCAAACCACCGAAATCATAAATTTCTCCGTTTACGGATAAGTTGGCAACAATCTGGTTGGTACCCAATATATCGCTGAACATACCCACAATACCACCAGAAACACCTGTTCCGAAACGGCTGGTAGAAACACCAACGCCACTGTTGGCCAGGTAATCCAGCCTGAATTTAGGCTTGTAAGGTACCGTTCTCATCGAATCGGCTACGATTTTTTCGAAACGATCGAAATTATTTAGATTGGAATTAATAATATTAACCCCAATGTTTTCCATAGGGGGGAGGATAGCGGCATCAAAGTTTTCTTCGCGGTTACCAATGCGTTTGGCTTTAAAACTGCTCAGTTTTGCATTATATAGGGTATAACGTTGATAACGGTAATAACTATACACAATTTCATCAGTTGTAGAAACGGAAATGGCAGGTGAAAACTCGGTAATCCCGCTGATACCGGTAAAATAATCGGTTAACTGATCAACCGTGTTATCTTCAAAATTGTATTTATATAAGTTCCTGAAACCATCTCGGTTGGAAAGGAAATAAATATTTTGACTGTTGGCCGAAAACTGTGCATTTAAATTATTTGCTCCCGGAAAAACGTCGAGATTGGTAACCGTTTTTGAAGCAATGTCGTAAACTGCCAGATTGATGGGTAATACAGCATTGATTACATTCGCCTGAATAGCAGCACGATCTGATGAAAACACCAGTTTTTTACCATCGGGCGAATAACTTGGTGCGTAATCAGAATAAACATCATTGGTAATTTGTGTTACTACTTTGGTGTCGAAGTTGTAAGAAAAAATATCGCTCTGACCTTCCACCATACCTGAAAACGCGATGTCTTTTCCGTTTGGCGACCAGGTTAAATTGCCAAACTGCTGTACCTGGGCCATCGGGATTTGCGATACCGTTGTTCCGTTGGCCACATTGATGACCATCATCTGGTTTCTTCCCTGGCTAAAAATACTAAAGGCAAACTGTTTACTATCCGGCGACCACGCTCCGGCAGATTCGATGAAGTTAAAATCATCAATATGTCCGTTGGAAATCTGGCTACTTAATTTACGTATGATACGTCCGGTTTTAGCGTCAGCGAGGAATAAATCAATGCCAAAAAGATCTTTTTCAGACATAAATGCCAGGTACTTTCCATCAGGACTAAGGGCAGGGGCAACGTTCATGTTTCCTGCATTTTTATTATCGATGATTTTCGTACCTGTAATTTTAATCTGCGAACTATCGGCTTTTAACATCGGCTTGTAATGGGCATCAATGGAATTTTTCCAGAGCCCCGACAATGTTTTGTCGTCATAACCGAAAGTATACCTGATGGCATTTTCGTAGCCGTATTTAGCCGTATTCTTAAACAAAGGCACAATGGTGGTATCGCCGTATTGTGACCCGATATATGTCCAGAATGCCTGACCATAACGGTAAGGAAAATATTTATTTGAATTGGTTAAGTCTTTTAATGAAGGAATATCGCGGTTTAACATGGCATCACGCATCCACATCGACGTAAAAGCATCTTTTTTACCGATAGAAAGGTATTCGGCCATACCCTCAACCATCCATAAAGGTGTTTGTCCGACATTTTCTAAACTGATCGAATCTTTTTCAAGTAAAAGGTGATATTGAAAAGCGTGAACAAGCTCGTGACCTAAAACATGCCTGGTTTGACTGTTAAGCTCCATAACAGGCATAATTACCCTGTTTTTAAGGGCTTCGGTAACTCCACCGGTTCCAATGCCAATTTCTCCGTTCAAAACGGTTGTTTGTTGAAAATCTGGGTGATTATTATATAAAATGATCGGATTTTTCTTTAAAAACGTATCCCTAAACACCTCCTGGTGCATTTTATACCAGGTTTCGGCATCCTGAGAGAAACGTTTAAGAAGTTTTTCGTTGTTAATGTAATAGTAAATCTCGAAATGTGGTGTTTGTAATACTTTAAAATCGAGTTTTTTATACCTTACTTTATTTTGTCCGAAATATTGTGCTTTAACAGAAAAAGAAAGAATAAGCAAGAGCAATATGGAACCATACCGCTTTAATAAAGTAGAGCCTATTTTCATATTTGTGGTTTTAGTAATGATGTTCTATAATTTTCGAAATTGAAATGTTAAAAAATCTGGAAATAAAAATAGCAATACTTTAAAAAACTATTAAAATTTTAACACTTTTTAAAGTTTTAATGCCGGTTTGCACAGGCATCAGGCTGTTTTAGTTTATTCAGATCCTAAAAAAACTATTGTTGATTGTTGTTTTCATTTTTCTTTCTTTCCTTTTCTTCCTGACGCTGTTTTCTTCTCAGTTCGCGTTCTTCTTTTCTGGTTAAAGGCACTGTTGGCGTAACCGGGGTTTGTGCCGGTTCAGTTTTTTTCTCCTCCTTTTTAACTTCCGGTTCAGGAGTTGCAGGTACTTCTGTTACGGGCACTTCGGCAGGAACATTAAAGTCTGTAGAATCAACCGTTACACTATCTGTAGAGGTTGTATCCCTTACAATCCTCGGACTAGGGCAGTTGTAGGTACGGGTAATATCAACTGTTGCTTTAGGAAATGGTCCGTAAGTATAGCCCGAATTAGGATCGAGGTATACTTTCTCCATAAATTTGGCAAAAATAGGCAAAGCGGTTCTTGATCCTTCTCCCTGCTCTCCATTTTTAAAGTGTGCGGTTCTTTCATCGCAGCCTACCCAAACACCAGTTACCAGATCTTTGGTTAAGCCCATATACCAGGCATCAACATAATCAGAAGAAGTACCTGTTTTGCCGCCAATCTGATTATTTTTCTTAAATAGGTTAGGCCATTCCCACAAAGCTTGCGAAGTACCTTCAGGCTCCTCCATACCACCACGGAACATATAGGTCATTAACCAGGCAATTTCTTCTGTTAAAACACGTTTGGTTTTCGGTTTAAATTCTTCAATTACATTATTATCCTGATCGGTCACTTTTTCTACTAAAATAGGATCGGTTTTAACCCCTTTATTCATGAAAGTAGAATAAGCCTTTACCATTTCGTAAACGGTAACATCGTTTGAACCTAAACTTACCGATGGAACGGATTCCAGATGGCTATCAATACCGCACTCGTGGGCATATTTCACCACATTATCCCAGCCCACTTTTTCAGTAACCTGTGCGGTAATGGTATTTACTGATTTTGCCATGGCCCACCGTAAGCTCATTTCGCGGTAAGAAACGCTGTAATCGGCATTTTTAGGCTCCCAGTATTTGGTTTCTCCTTTATCCTGGTAGGCAATTTTAACCGGTTTATCGGTAAATTTATCACAAGGACTCATTCCTTGTGCCAATGCGGTTAAATAAGCAAAAGGTTTAAAGGTAGAACCGGCCTGGCGTTTAGCCTGGTTAACGTGGTCGTATTTGAAAAATTTATGGTCGATGCCGCCTACCCAAACTTTGATTTTTCCACTTGCAGGTTCCATGGTCATCATCCCCGTGTTCATGATTTTTCCATAGTAACGGATCGAATCCATGGTTGAGAACAAGGTATCGCGGTCGCCTTTGTATGTGAAAATCTGCATCCTTTTCTTTTTATTGAAATAGGCTTTAACAGAATCAGGGTTATTCGGGAATTTCTTTTGTAAAAGGGCGTAAATCGGCAGGTTTTTCATCGCCCTATCGGGATAATCTACCTTTTGTTTTTCTGAATCGTACCAGGGGTCTTCGTTACCCCAAACGCTATAAAACCTGCGCTGCAAAATCCTCATTTCATCAGCAACCGCTTCTTCGGCATATTTTTGAAGTCTTGAATCAATGGTGGTGTAAATTTTTAAACCATCTTCGTAAAGGTCGTAACCATTATCGGTACACCATTTTTCAAGATATTTTGCTACGGCAGCCCTTAAATAAGAATCACCATCGCTGCCATCCTGCATTTTACCTTCTTTTAATTTGATTGGTTCTTTTGATAATTCGGCTAAACTATCTTTACTCAGATAATTGTATTTATTCATCTGGGCCAAAACCACATTTCTTCTTACAAGTGCTTTTTCAGGGTTTTTGGTCGGATTATACATCGTAGTACCCTTCAACATACCCACGAGCATAGCTGCATCGGTTGTAGATAGTTCTTTTGCTTCTTTATCAAAATAAATACGGCTGGCTGTTTTTATTCCATAAGCATTATTACCGAACGAAACGGTATTGAGATACATCGTAATGATATCGTTCTTAGAATAATTGGATTCGAGTTTTACCGCCGTCATCCATTCTTTTAATTTAACGATCAAAGTTCTTACCAAAGGGATTTTGATCAATAAACCCTGCGATTTATTGTAGCGCGTGCGGTAAAGGTTTTTTGCCAGTTGCTGTGTAATGGTACTGGCGCCACCATCTTTACCTAAACCAACAACAGCGCGGCCTACTGCCTGTGCATCAATGCCCCAATGTTTGTAAAAACGAACATCCTCAGTAGCTACCAGGGCTTGTATTACACTTGGCGCAATATCTTCGTAATTTACCGGTGTTCTGTTCTCTTTGAAGTATCGGCCTATCAGTTTTCCATCAGCAGTATATAGCTCCGAACCCACGCGAAGGGTAGGTGCTTTGATATCGCGTACACTTGGAGAATAGCCAAAAAGCCACAAAAAGTTTAATTGAAGCGCAGAAAAGAAAATTATTATAAAAAATAAAACTATTGTAGAATAACGTAAGTACTTGTTTTTTATCTCTTTAAACATATTGAATAAGATGATCTTTAGGTAAAAGCCGTGGCGTTAAATATAAAAAACTCTGTATGCAAATTAACGTATTTAATTTACTTATTTTTTAGTTCTATATTTAAATTGTTAACGCATTGCTTTACCTAAAAGAATTTACAAGTATGAAGAACGAATTTAAAGGCTTAATTGTACAGGGAGATAAGAAATTTTCATTAAAAAACCATAAAACGGACTTTACCGGAGGGTATAATAAGCAAAAAGCGAAAGATGCACTTGTAAATTCGAAAATAGAACTGAACCATCTTCAGGAGAAATTATATGCTTCCGGAAAACATTCGGTACTGATAATTTTTCAGGCGATGGATGCTGCCGGCAAGGATAGTGCTATAGAACATGTAATGAGTGGTTTAAATCCGCAGGGGTGCCAGGTTTACAGCTTTAAAGTGCCCACTTCTGAAGAATATGAACATGATTTTTTATGGAGACATTATAAAGCCCTTCCCGAGCGTGGCCGGATTGGGATTCATAACCGTTCGCATTACGAAAATGTACTGGTTTGTAAGGTTCATCCCGAATATATACTGAGCGAAAACATTCCGGGTTTTGCCGACGTAAAAAAAATCAATAAGAACTTCTGGCAGCAACGTTATAAAAGCATTAAAAATTTTGAGGAGCATTTAACCGCCAACGGAACTGTTATTTTGAAATTCTTTTTGAACGTAAGCAGGGATGAACAGAAACAGCGCTTTTTGGATAGGATAGAAGATCCTGCCAAAAACTGGAAATTCTCTTCGGGCGACATCAAAGAAAGGGCTTTATGGGATAAATATATGGATGCCTACGAACATGCCATTAATGAAACCAGTACGGCGGATGCACCGTGGCACATCATTCCGGCAGACAAAAAATGGTTTGCCCGTTTAGCGATTAGCGAGATTATTACCGACAAACTGAAAAGTCTGGATCTTAAATTTCCTGTTTTGGGTGAAGAGGAGGTGGCCAAACTCGGCGAAACGAAGAATATCCTGTTAAGTGAATAAAAAAATGCAGGTCTGTAAGCCGGGTTCTGTTTCCTGATTGCTCAGGCTTCTATCATTTATCCACTATAAACGTTGCCGTTTATCTCTAACGACCTACCCACTAACATCGGACGGGCAGCCCTTTATCCCGATGTGAAATCGGGACGTTAGCCTATTTGGTCTTTCAACTCCCGGGGTTTACAAACCACTGCAGTCGCCTGCAATGCTCGTGCGCTCTTACCACACGTTTTCACCCTTACCACAACATAAAGCCGGGGCGGTATATTTTCTGCTGCACTAATCCGTGGCCCAGGTTTTCATTCCTGAACCCCTTTCCGTTAGAAAGCGGGATGCCCTGCGTTGCCCGGACTTTCCTCTCTCCCGATAAATCGGAACAGCGATAGAACAACCTGCATTTTGCGCAAAGATGGGGTTTTTTGATCAGAAAGATACAATTGATGATTAAATTTCTCGAAAGTTGCCGTCATTTCGAGCGGAGTGCAACGAAGTCGAGAAATCTATCTCGAGATAGATCTCTCCGCTCCACTGCGTTCCGGTCGAGATGACGAGTTTTTTTAATAACGGATTTACTTACAATTCTGCAAATCTTTCGAAACCTTTGTGTAAGGCACAAAACCCTGCTTGTTCCCGAATGAATTGGTTACAAAAACCATTACCTGCGCTACATCAATATCAGCCAGTTCGGGAAAAGCAGGCATTTTTTCCTTGTATTCTTTTCCATGAATGACCAAAGTTTCGTTCGCACCATTTTTGATAAAACAGGCCAAACGCGTTTTATTTGCTTTTAGAAAAACGGAATCGGTTAGGGGTGGCGCAAGCTGACCTAAACCTTCACCATTTTCGCCGTGGCAGTTCTGGCATTTAGCTTTATAAATGTCTTTACCGTTCGACATGTAATTTTGAAGATCGATCGTCTCCTGGTTCTGGCAAGAAACAATAATGGTGATAATTGAAAGAAAAAAGATAGAATTAATGATGTAATTGCGCATGTATGTCTGTTAGTTTTTTACCACAGATAAGCACAGATGGACACAGATTTTAGTTATTTATCTATGTTCATCCTCTATATCTGTGGTTAAAATATTGTTTATGTAATGCCGGAAGTATGAAATAAAATAGCATTATTCCATGTTAATCCGTGCCTCCGTGGCTGATCTTACTTTTTATACTCCGCCAATAAAACAGGAATATCTTTTTTCAATTGTTCTACCTGGTCTTCTTTAGTGCCATCATAAGCGCCACGGATACGCCTGTCTTTATCGATTAATACGAGGTAACCCTGGTGAATATAACCATCTTTAGCAGTACTGTCTTCACCAACAGCTACTAAATAGTTCTTTTCGGCCAAGGTATAAACACTATCTTTTGTGCCATAAAGAAATTGCCATTTGGGGCCATCAACGCCTAATTTTTGAGCATATTTCTTTAAAACATGAGGTTTGTCGTATTTAAAATCGATGGTATGCGATACGAACATCACATCAGGGTTGGTTTTAAAATCGTTATAAATCGTCATTAAATTGCGGTGCATGGTTGGGCAGATGGTGGTGCAGGAAGTGAAGAAGAAATCGGCTACATAAATCTTTCCATCAGTTGCTTTATTGGTGGTTACTACGCTATCCTGATTCAGGAAAGACCAATCTGGAATGGTTTGGTAAACGGTATCGATTTTTTCTGCACCGGCGGCATCTTTAACGGTTTCGGCATGGCGTTCGCCATAAAAAGGAAGTTTTCGTTCTTGTTTGCAAGCGGTAAATATGGAAATGGCCAGCAGGGATGTTGCCAGATAAGCTGTGATTTTATTCATGATTTTAATTTAAAAATGTAAATATACGAGGTAATTCTTTGGGGAGATATCGTCATGCTGAATTTATTTTATTAGCTTTTTTGATGTTTTTAAAAGTCTAATATCTACTTCGTGGTCAGCATCTATCTAGCATGATTGACCCTGAAATAAATTTAGGGTGACGACTGGCGCTCCTCCTACATGGACTTCGGTCTTCCGACCTATTTCTTCACGTACTTTGCCGGTTCTGCCAAAAACTTCTGCTTACAGCTTTCCGAACAAAAATTATAAGTGATTTTATTATAAACTGTGGTTTTAGAAGTGTTTGCCTTAATTTTCATTTTACAAACGGGATCTATTATTACCTTTTTTGCTGAATCGATTGGGTTTGTTATTGTTCTGCCAACTATGGTGTTTGCATTCGATTTTAAAGCTATTATTGCTGCTCCAATTAGAATTGTAGCTAAAATTATTTTTTTCATTTTGAATTTTCTTTTAAGTCCGAAGTCGGCCGTCCGAAGACCGAAGTTTAGATGATTAGAGGTATGCTTCTAAACCTCCGACTTCGGTCTTCGGACCTCTGACTATCTAACTATTTATTTTACTTGGTATACCTTAATTAACGAATCCGATTCTCTTGTAACCTTAATATAAGCGTCTTCCACGGCCCTGATTTTAACCATTTCTGCTTTATAATAATCAAGATCTTCCTGTTCGGTTTTTCCTTTAAAATCATCTTTGAAGAAATGCATCCAATCCATCATTTTTTCATCGGCAGCGTTTAACCTGTTGATTAAATCGCTAATTTTTTGTTTTTGCTGAGTGGAATCTGTTGCCATTTTAACCTGATCAGAAATCAATATCTTATCGAGTTTCATTTTATTCTTCACTACTTTTTCTCCATCAATCATGAGTTTATCATGGATATTAAGCACCTCTTTGCGTACTGCTTTCGAGTCAGGTTCTGTTTTACACGCGAAAAATAAAAGCGTTATCAAACTGAATATTGTAATGTTTAATCTGTTCATATAATTATGATTTAAAAATTATAGGTAATTCCAACATAAACCTTACCGGCGCTCATTGGGTGGTCGGTTTTTGCTTCCCAGATATTTTTCTGAATACCGGCATTCAAAGCTATATTTTTATAAAAAACATCCACGCCTGCACCGCCCATCAGGTTATTCATCACATGTTCACCGGTTTTCTGACCTTTGTATTTTTCTCCTGCAGAATATTCGTAAAAGAATTGTGCTGATGGCATTAGCTGCACATCCTTGCCGATACTTTGCTTGTAAAAAATATTCAGGAAACTGGTGGTGCTGTTGGCAATGCCTTCATCGCGGCTATTGGTGCCGTTAACTTTATAAGAGGTATTTAAACTTGCCCCAAATTTGCCCAGGCCAACCATATAGTTCAGGTATACAAAACCGTCAGTGCTGCCGGTTCCAGCCTGCATTAGGGAAGAATAGCGGATGCCAGCAGTATTTTTGAAATCGTTTTTCCCGGTAGGTAATTTTATGCCTGCACCGGCAATCAATTGCTGTTTAAAGTTATCTTCGAGTTTTTGGACAAGGTGATAGCCTGCATACAGATTGATATCGCCTACACCAGAAATAGACGAAGTATAGCCATTATAACGGTCACTGTTCGAAACATAAGGCAAAATGGCATTGATTTCGATTTTACTGTTGATAAAATACTTTCCCCTGATTTCTAAAGAACGGTATAATTCATAATCTCCTGGATTACCTGCGTGATTAGTAATAGGCGAATCCTGACTCCGCGCGGGTATAAAGAAATTTCCTCCATTAGGAAACAGCGAGTGCGATTGACCTTCGTAACCATTAAAAGAACGGTAACGGTATAAAAGACTGATACTATTACGGTTATAATAAGGGGTAATGCCCATAAAACAACCGCAGATATCGCAGGCAAAAGCCTGACTGCTCATAACTACGAAAACCAGAATTAATAGTTTACGACTCGCTGTATAATGTATTTTTGATAAATTCATTGTCTGTTAATGTTTTTAAAAATGCTTTGATCTGCTCTTTTTCCGTTGAGCTTAACGGGATGCCGTTTTTTAACTGAGGATCGAGATTGGCTGAGGATTTAACGCCAGAATTATAGTGTTCCAAAACCTCGTCTAAACTATAAAAGCGGCCATCGTGCATGTAGGGACTGGTATATTCGATGTTGCGCAAGGTAGGTACACGGAATTTGCCAAAATCTGAAGATACACCTGTTATGTGAGAACGACCTTCGTCTGTACTTACCAGATCCAATCCGTTGCTCCGGTACGAAAAATCGGTAAAAAATGGCTCTGCATGGCAGGAGCTACATTTTTCTTTAAAAAGATTGTATCCAGCCAGTTCTGCTGCACTGAAAGAAATGCCACCTTCTTTGCGCGTTACCTTATCGTATTTAGAATTGCCCGAAACCAATACTGCTGTAAATTGCGTAATTGACTTTAAAATAAGCTGAGAATTGATTTCGGTTGAGCCAAAAGCCTGTTTAAATAAATCTGGATAAGGTGCTGTACTTTTCAGGAATGCAACAATGGTTTCTATATCCGTCCCCATTTCGCAGGCATCGGTAATCGCATTAAGTGGCGAAGTTTCGATGTTTTTTACACCACCATCCCAAAAAAAAGCTTTTTGCCAGGCCAGGTTAACAAGGGGAGGTGTATTCCGCTTTCCCTGACAGTTGTTTACACCGTGGCTCACTTTATGATCGAGTTGTGTAAAAGCGGCAAATTGCTGGTGGCAGCTTCCGCACGAAACGCTTTTATCGGCCGATAACCGGGCTTCATAAAATAATTTCTTGCCTAGTGCAAAACCTGCATTGGTTAATTTATTGTCTTCGAAATTGTATGCCGGAGCAGGAAAGTTAGCCGGAATAGAAAAGGTAATCTTCTTTTCTTCGGGTGTTATTTCATCTTCATTTTTGCTACAGGCATACATCATCGCAGTGCTTAATAAAAGCACTGCGATAACGGTTATTTTCCTCAACATTAGTTATGGATATGATCTAAACGGAATAAACCATTTGTATAGTTGTTGGCTACAATTACAGAGTTTGCACCACCCATAGTGAAATTTAGCGAGGCAAAGCTGATATCCGTTTTACCTGTAAATAATGCAGCTGCGTTAACAATAAAGTGCATATTCGGTTTGCCATCGGTGCGTACGCGGAGCGGATTTGCCGAATTAATTTCCGTAGCAAATGTTCTGATGGTGTTATTTGGATCGGTAACACCGCCAATATGGAAGGTAAGCTTGTTGCCTGTATCTGTTGATTGTGGTGAAGTTCCTTCGAGCTTAACAAAGATGTAACCACTGTTCCAGGTCCAGAACATACCGTTTATAGGATCTAAAGCGCCGGTTTGTGCACCAGCAAAGTTACGGGCGTAATCTACACCAATGGTGTATTCGATTTTAGTATAATCGCCCGTAGGAACGTCTTTTAAGGTAATGTTTGTCGATTCAGCTTTCGAAGCATCAATTAAAAAATAGCTTTCCGGTATCAGGTAAGTGGTTCCGTCAGCTTTGCTTAACTTGATGTTACTTACATAATATTTAAAGATGTTGATTTTAAAATCTTCGCCTTTTGCATTTTTATAAGTAGTGGTATTTAAAACCAGCGGACTTCCGTTTACCTGGTTTTCGAACTCGATGGAAAAGGTAGATTTAGCATCAGGGGTAACTTCTTCGGTGCTTTTTTTGCATGAAGATAATAGTATAATAGGACATACTAATGCCAATAAGTATTGTGATAATTTCATTTTAAGAAAATTGAATAAGTAAAAAATAATTTGTTGTTAGCCTACGCTTGGCCGTCATTTCGAGCGGAACGCAGTGTGGTCGAGAAATCTATTTTAATAGATCTCTCTCCCGGATATTCGGGACTGTGCTTCAGTCGAGATGACGACTGTTTTTATGAAAGTGATTCTTCGCTGTGCTCCGCATGGCAAATAGCCAAACAGTGCAGTAGCCATACTAACACATAAAAACTAAGAATTACTTAAACCGTTTTCGGCGGATGAAAAATAGAAATTGAAAGATCTTTAACCGGTTTTTCGATATAAAGATTTTCTGAAGTGATGATAAAATAAGGAATCTGATGATTTAAAGCTACCGTCTGAAATCTGGGTTCAGCTTCAGTAACTCTCTTTAGGTTTTCCTGCGCCTGTTTATTTTTACCTTCGAGGTCTTTTAGTTTTTTGGCCAGGAAACACTGTCCATCGCAATGCAGTTCAGGATGTTCTTTATTGATACAAAATACACTGGTAATGTATTCTTTGTTCATTTTATAACCCGAATAAATGACCAATTGCATAAAACCGTTGCTAACGGTGCATGTGATGATAAGATATATAAGGATTTTTTTGAACATGGTATTGCGCTGCAAAAGTATTAAAGAAATTGATTGCAGCAAAGAAAAAATGAATTTGATGGTTGTACAATGTTTTTTGCCACGGATTCACGGAGGTCACGGAATACTTTCTTATGCATTCTTAGCTATAACTTCTCTGTGCTATCTGTGTCTCCGTGGCAAATAAAAAGGATATGGCAAAACGAAAGGTCTTAGCGCGACGCTAAGACCAGAAATAGATCTGTGATTAAAAACTCCGTGCCTACAAATTACCTGTATTTTTAGTTTAAAATAAATTTTACTTATCTTGCCCTACACAAAAATGAAACCTATGAAATTACTTAAAACTATCGCGATGATGATGGTACTGTCATCATGCGCCAAAAAAGAGATGCCAGATGTACCGCCTACGTTTAATGATCCCAATTGGACCAGAATCGAAATTGCAGATGGGAAAGAAGCCCATGCCATTTACGGAAATATTGATGATACGCTAATGGTATCAACCCTTACCGAAATCTACCAAACTACCAATAAGGGCAAAACGTGGCAAAGAACAAAGGTAAATCATCAACCTATCTACGGTTTTTTATCAGTTAAGGATACGGTTTTCGCATTGCAGGCCAATAGCCTTAAAAACAAAGACAATCAATTGCTTGCCACATTTAGTCAGTTTTTTACACTCGATAAAGGATTTACCTGGAAAAGATGTACTCAATATAATGTTTCTGAAGAAAGATCGCAGGAATTTGCAACGATTGCTCTGGATAATCAGGTGAAAATTAAACTAAAAGAAAATTTAGAACCCATTAATGGTAATCCGGATCATAATTATATCTTAAAACGTGATATTGAAATTTTCGAACATGGATTTTCAAAGATACTTCCTGTTCCTTTTGATAACCAAATCACCAATCTACATGTAGATGAGATGGGAAGATTGTATGTCTCAGCCACGCAGAGTATCCACGATAAAAAAACAGGAAAGTCTGTTTCATCTGAAAAAAATCAACCTGCTATTATTTATATTTCTAAGAAAAACGTAAAGGAGTTAATTAATTAATAATCGCAAATCCTCCGTGCTAATCCGTGCCTCCGTGGCAAATAAAATAAGATGTAGCAAAACAAATGAGTGATGGCACTAAACAAAAAACACAGATGAAGCTCATTCATCTGTGTTTATCTTTTTTATCTCCCGAATTGTCGGGATAAATTGTGGTATCAGTGATTAAAACTATGCCTGCAAATCAGCCATTACTGCTTTAATCTTTTCTCCAAGTTGTGCATTAACCGCATCAAAATCCTTTCTATCGGCTAAAGGTGCATTAACACTGCAATAGAACTTAATTTTTGGTTCTGTACCACTCGGACGGGCCGAAACAATACTTCCATCTTCGGTAATAAACTGTAAAACATCAGAAGTTGGGTAGTCTAATTTGGTTACTTTGCCTGTTGCTAAATCAGTTTCCTGGCTTAGTTCGTAATCTTTCAGTACCGAAACTTTCGATCCGCCTAATGATGCAGGCGGATTTTCCCTGAATTTAACCATCATGGCCTTAATTTCTTCGGCACCTGATTTACCTTTTTTGGTTAATGAAACTAAATCTTCTTTATAAAGGCCATATTCTACATACATATCTAATAAGGCGTTGTATAAACTTGCACCTTTATCTTTGTAGTAAGCTGTCATTTCAGAGATGAACGCCGCAGAAACCACTGCATCCTTATCACGTACCAGATCACCGATCAGGTAGCCATAACTTTCTTCACCACCACCAATAAAATATTTTTTACCTTCCAGTTCTGTCATTAACTGACCGATGTACTTAAATCCTGTTAAAGTATTATAATAGGTTACATTTTTCTTTTTGGCAATTTCTTCGATCAGGTTAGAAGTAACAATGGTTTTTACAATGAACTGGTTGCCATCTAATTTGCCGCTGTCTTGCCAGGCCGACAATAAATAATTGATCAATAAACTACCGGTTTGGTTACCATTAAGCAAAACCCATTCTCCATCATTGTCTTTAACCGCAATACCTACACGGTCGGCATCAGGATCTGTGGCCAATACTAAATCAGCATCAATTTCCTTTGCTTTATTCATGGCAAGGGTTAAAGCTTCTTTTTCTTCAGGGTTAGGATAAACTACTGTTGGGAAATTTCCATCTGGTGTGCTTTGCTCTTCAACAATGGTTACATTTGTAAAACCAAACTGTTCTAAAGCTTTAGGAACTAAGGTAATTCCCGTACCATGTATAGGAGAGTACACAATTTTTAGATCGTGCTGTCTCTTTATGGCTTCCGGAGAAATAGAAAGTGCAGTGATGCCATCTAAATACAATTTATCAACATCTTCGCCGATTAATTGAATGTTTGCCTCAACACGGTCAAATTTAACTTCGTCGATGCTTTTAATTTTATTTACTTCATCAATTACCAGTTTGTCATCAGGAGAGGTAAACTGACCACCATCAGCACCATAAGCTTTGTAACCGTTGTATTCTTTAGGGTTATGCGATGCCGTTAACATCACACCGCTTTTGCAACCAAAATGACGTACTGCGAAAGATAATTCAGGTGTTGGCCTTAAAGCAGAAAAGAAATAAACTTTAATGCCGTTGGCAGAGAAAACATCTGCAGTAATTTTTGCAAAATAATCAGAATTATTGCGGCTATCGTGTGCAATGGCTACGCGGATTTCTTCGCCAGGATATTTATTGTTCAGGTAATTTGCTAACCCCTGGGTAGCGGTACCAATGGTATATTTGTTGATACGGTTAGAGCCTGCGCCCATAATACCACGTAAACCACCCGTTCCAAATTCTAAACTTCTGTAAAATGCATCGGTTAATTCGGTGGTTGCATCTTTATCTACAAGGGCTTGTATTTCTGCCTTGGTATTTTCATCATAATTTCCACTTAGCCACTGATTGATTGTAGCTTGTGTTGATTGGTCAATTGCCTGCATTGAGCTGTTTTTTTAATTTAATATCTGGTGTTGAACAAATTTTAACGGATGATGTTTGGTTAAAAACCATTTATTTCAATCCATCCAAATTTTATTTTGTTGAGGGTGTTGCTTTTAAGCTGCTTTTGCTTATTTTCACGCCCCGATACAATAATAAAGAAAATCCAGTATTAATGGTGGGCGATTGTAACTTTTTTAAAATAGTTGTAAAACTTGCAGCGTTACCGTCGTTTCATCCCGGATAAAAACCAATTGATTAAGATGAAAATATTAAAATTTGGGGGTACTTCTGTAGGTAGTCCCGAGCGCATGACGAAATTGTTGGATATCATTAATCCAAATGAAGAGCAGATTGTAGTTTTATCAGCCGTGTCTGGTACTACAAATAGTTTAGTGGAAATTGCAAATCATTTTTTAGCTGGGGATAAGAAGAAGGGAAGCGAGTGCGTCGAAAATCTATATCAAAAATATAAAACTTTTGTTGTTGAATTATTGCCTGCTGCCGAGTTTCAGGAGCAGGGAAATGAAGTAATCGATTATCATTTTGGCTTTTTGGCCGGATTGGCAAACGATATTTTTACTTCAATTGAAGAAAAAGTGGTATTAGCTCAAGGCGAGTTATTATCTACAACTTTATATCACATTTATCTGAAATCTATCGGCGTACCATCAGTATTGTTGCCGGCGCTGGATTTTATGAAAACAGATGAGGATAATGAACCTGATATCCCTTTTACCACCAAACATTTAACACCGTTACTGGAACAACATAAAGACAATAAATTATTCATTACGCAAGGATACATCTGCAGAAACAGTTTTGGCGAAGTAGATAACCTGCGCCGTGGCGGTAGCGATTATACTGCATCTCTTTTAGGTGCAGCAATTCTGGCCGAAGAAGTTCAAATCTGGACGGATATCGACGGGATGCATAATAACGATCCACGTATTGTTAAAGGCACTAAACCAATTGCGCAGTTATCATTCGACGAAGCAGCCGAGCTGGCTTATTTCGGTGCGAAGATTCTGCATCCGCAATCGGTTTTCCCGGCACAGAAATACAAAATCCCGGTCCGCTTGCTAAATACTATGGAACCTTCTGCAGCTGGTACTTTGATTACGCATGATAGCGAAAGGGGTAAAATTAAATCGATTGCCGCTAAAGATGGCATTACGGCTATCCGTATCCAATCGAGCAGGATGTTGTTGGCTTATGGTTTCTTACGCCGAGTTTTTGAGGTTTTCGAACGTTACAAAACTCCAATCGATATGATTACCACTTCTGAGGTTGCCGTATCGTTAACCATTGATGAAACAGCGCATTTACCGCAGATTATCGAGGAACTGGAAAGTTTTGGGACGGTTGAAGTGGATACCGATCATAGCATTGTTTGTGTGGTAGGCGACTTTGGTTCAGAAAAACATGGTTTTGCCAGCAGGGTTTTAGAAGGGTTAAAACACATCCCAATCCGTATGATTTCTTACGGTGGAAGTAACTATAACGTTTCGCTTTTGATTTTAAGCGAGTATAAAACTGAAGCTTTAAGAAGTTTACACAATAGATTATTCGAATAAAAAATCTTATATTAGCATTATGAATGAGGTGTTTTTTTTGGTAGAAGAAAGTTTAGAAGGGGGCTATGTAGCCAAAGCCTTAGGTGAATCTATTTTTACTGAGGCAGAGAGTATGGATGAATTGAGAATCAATATCAAAGAGGCCGTACTTTGTCATTTTGATGAAGATAAGCTGCCAAAAATTATCCGAATTCATTCTGTTAAAGAGGAACTTTTGACTGTGTAAAAGTTGTTTCCTTTTTTATGAAAACACCGCGTGATCTATCTGCTACAGATTTAATCAAGATACTGAAGAAATTTGGTTATGAGGTTACCCGTCAGAAAGGAAGTCATCTTCGGTTATCGATTACCGTTGGAGAAATAACACATCATGTTACCATTCCCAACCACAATCCTTTAAAATTAGGAACATTATTATCAATAGTTAACGATGTAAGTGATTTTTTAAAAATCCCAAAAACTGAAATTTTAAAGTAAAATTATTCGAATAAGAGGAAAAAAGCACCGATAGCTACCAGCAAGCCGATTAGGAAATGAAAAGCCAGAAAGCTTGCCGGTAGCAATCCGTTTTTATGTTTTTTGTAAGAGTTATATAACCCTGCAGAAAGAATAAGGATGATAAATACGGCTGCTGCTATCTTCATTTTTTGATAAATAAAAGGAAAAGTACAATAAAGAGCAACACGATAAAAAACCGGATTTTTCCGTTGTACTGTTTCTGGGTAATTCTTCCGTGCTTTAAATCCAGGTAGTTACCCAAATAAATTAGCCCAAAGAATAAAATTAAAATTATAATAAGGAATCTGAACATGTTCGCCGATAAAGATATATCAAAGTTTAACAATATTGAAACGCCTTTTTACTACTATGATACCGATTTGTTGCAAAAAACCTTGCGCACCTGTGCAGATGCAGCAGCTCCGTATCAATTTCATATCCACTATGCCCTAAAGGCAAATTTCAATGCTGTGCTGTTAAACCAGATCAAAGAAATTGGTTTTGGTGCCGATTGTGTGAGCGCAGGAGAGGTAAGAAGAGCTGTTGAGGTTGGTTTCGACAACAAAAAAATAGTTTTTGCCGGGGTAGGTAAATCTGATAAAGAAATAAACGAGGCCCTTGATCTTGATATTTTCTGCTTTAACGTAGAATCTATCCAGGAACTGGAAGTCCTAAATGAACTTGCCGCCAAAAAAGGCAAAACCGCACAGGTAGCCATCCGCATTAACCCAAATGTTGATGCACATACCCACCACAACATTACCACAGGTTTAGATGAAAATAAATTCGGAATTAACTCATGGGACCTACCAGAATGTGCCGAAACTTTAAAAGCTTCGCCTAACCTAAAATTTATCGGTATCCACTTCCATATCGGTTCGCAGATTACCAATCTGGATGTTTATAAAAACCTTTGCGTACGTGTTAACGAATTTGCAGCCTGGTTTGAAGATAAAGGTTTTAATCTTCAGGTATTAAACGTTGGTGGCGGTTTAGGAATCGATTATTACAATCCTGATCACCAGATTCCTGATTTCGAATCATACTTTAAGATTTTTAACGAATTTTTAACCGTTAAACCTGGTCAGGAAGTACATTTCGAATTGGGCAGGGCTTTAGTGGGCCAATCTGCTTCATTGATTACTCGGGTGCTCTACATCAAAAACGGTAAAAAGAAAAACTTTGTGGTTTTAGATGCCGGTATGACCGAATTAATGCGTCCGGCTTTATATCAGGCGTATCATAAAATAGAGAATTTAAGTCGGAAGTCCGAAGTCGGAAGTCCGGAGTCAACAGCCGTAAAATATGATATAGTAGGACCAATCTGTGAAAGTACCGACTGTTTTGGCAAAGAAGTAGAGCAACCTGAATCGTTCAGGGGTGATATCTTTGCCATCCGCAGTGCCGGCGCTTATGGAGAGGTAATGGCTTCGAAATACAATTTAAGAGATGCTATAAGATCGGTTTATAGTTACGAGATATAATTGATCTTTCAGAAACCGTCATCTCGACCGCAACGCAGTGAAGCGGAGAGATCTATCTCGAAATAGATCTCTCGACTACGTTACACTCCGCTCGAGATGACGTTTTTTTATTGTAAGTGTATCTCAATGACGGCTTTTGTTTAAATCGTCTCTAAATACAATTTCTGTAAATCAACAGCCGAAATATCCTTCGCATCCAAAGTATGCACAAGTTCTCCCTGCCGCATAATCCCAATCCTTGTACCCACATTTACTGCATTAAAAATATCGTGCGTGGCCATAAAAATACTCCGGCCATCCTGCGAAAGCTGTTTTACAATTTCACTAAACTCATCAGTAGCTTTAGGGTCGAGGCCGCTTGTGGGCTCATCCATTAAAATTACCCTGGCATTTTTAGCTACAGCGATGGCAATCCCAACTTTTTGGCGCATGCCTTTGCTGTAACTGCCCACTCTTTTGTAAAAAGCTTCAGGTTGCAAACCTGCCTGCAATAAAAATGCTTCAAGCTCATCTTTTTTATAGGCGTATCCTGCGATACGGCTAAAAAAATCGAGGTTTTCTATACTGCTTAAATGACCATAAAGCATCACCACTTCGGGGATGTAGGCCAAAAACTGCTTCGTTTGCTCGTTATTTGGGCTAACCACCAGGCCATTTACCTTTGCCTCGCCGCTACTGGCAGCAGTAAAACCAAGAAAAAGGTTGATGGTAGTGGTTTTGCCGGCGCCGTTTTGCCCCAGCAAACAAAATACTTCTCCGGCTTCTACCTTTAAATTCAGGTTATTCAGGGCAACATGCTCCTGATATTTTTTGGTTAATCCGATTGCTTCTAACATATACGAATAGAATAAATGTGCGGTCTGATTATCGCTAAACAGACCGCTTAAAAATTAAAATTTTACACCCAAAGAAAGTCTGATGGTAAAAGGCTCGCCCTCGATAAAGAAGTAATTGTTGCCTGCATAAGGGAAATCGGTGGTAATATCTCCCGAAGCCATATAACGTTTATTGGTTAAATTATCGGCAATTAATCTCAACATGTATTTGGGATTGCTGAAACTTAAGCCAGCATCAAATTTGGTGTAATTGGGTAAATAAGTATCGCGCTGACTAATGGCCGAAAGTTTGGTAATGGTGGTTTGACCTGCGCTGATCGAAATTTTGTTATAACCTTTTAGTGGGATACTATACTGCAACCAGGTATTAAAAATCTGTTGAGGCACATCAGGCATTTTTTGCCCCACAATCGATGGATCATCCGCTGTAGGGTTCAGGTTATTATCTTTAGTAACTTTGGCATCTACATAAGTATAATTGGTGATCAGTGACAGGCGATCGGTAATATTCCCGATTACATCCACTTCAAAACCATTGCTTACTACCTCTCCCAACTGCAGGTAATAGGCAATTGCACCTCCGGCAGCCGAGTAACTCCTAAAATCCCTCGCTGCAACATTTCTTTTTACCGAATGGAAAGCATTTACAGTGGTTAATAAACGGCCATTAAACCAATTCTTTTTAAGACCGAGCTCAAGATTATTCCCCAATTCTGGTTCAACAGGTTTTGATGCGGTAACGGTTTTTTGTCCGGCCTGTGGACCATCCACGGTTTCAGTAACTACCTGGCCGGTTTTAGGTACAAATGATTGATCAAAGAGGAAATAAATAGAAGAGGTGGAGTCAGGCATAAAACTTAGCGCAGCACGCGGCGAAAATGCATGTTGTTTATAATAATCAGGCGTACGCGGGCCTTTCGTTGTGGTTAAAATATTGCGGTTGCGGTAATCGGTATAACGTGCACCAACGGTTAGTAAAAACTTATCGAGCGTAATATTATCATAAACATAAGCTGCAGAATAGTGGATGTGGTTTTCTTGTCTGATTGATCTTTTGGTAATATTTACTGCATTCGGATCTACATAAAAATTAGCGTTATTCCGATCAAATGGGGTAGAAATGGTGCCATAATAGGTAGATAATGAGTCGTTACCCGTGGTATAATCACTTCCGACCAACAAAGTATGTTTAAATGGGCCTATTTTAAATTTTCCCGATAAAAACAGGTTGGTATTGTAGGTTTCGCCCAACAGGTTCGAGTTGCTGGCAATGCGGTTGGTTTTACCCTGGTCGTTAAAACTGATCGATGTTCTGTTATTTGCAGATACCATATACCATTGATTGGCCGGCGACTTCACAAAATTGGATTGGGAAGTTAGCTGCCAGTTTTCGTTAAATTTATGAACAGCACTAAATCTGAATGTATGCGTTTGCGAAACACTCAGAGGCAAACCAATGCCCGCGCTGAAATTTAAGCTGATGGGATCCTGCAGTACATCTTTATCCTGACGTAATTTATTAATTGATGATCCGTTTTTAACCTCTCCGCGAATGTAATTGTATTCGGCAATCAGGTAAGTGCATGGACTGAAATTGTATTGTAACACCGGTGCAATTACATATTTGGTGGTTTTCATGTAGTTGAGATACGAATCCTGATGCTGGAAAGCCGTATTGAAACGGTAAGAAAAGCCCTTGCTTTTTAAAGCGCTCCCAATATCTGCAGTAGCACGGAAAAGATTATAATTGCCGCCGGTAACCTGTACATTAAGTAGTTTTTCTTTTGGCGATTTCGTTACAATATTCAATGTTCCCCCGGGTTCGCCTAAAGCACTTATAAAACCTGCCGGACCTTTAATAAACTCAAGGTTTTCGATTATAGATTCATCATCCAGTGTAGCACCCAAAACCAATCGATTCGGCATCCCGTTTATGGTGGTAGCGGCATTAAATCCCCTCACTTTTATCGATGCCGAATTATCAAAGGGAGAACTATTATAACCGAAATATACGCCACTGGCATTCCGGGCCATATCTTTTAACTGTAATCCGCCTTGTTGTTGTATCAGGGCAGAAGATATGCTGATGATATTCTGCGGCATCTGCAACAAAGGAACTTGCATCCTTAAGGTATTCGACAAAGTATCCTTTTTAAGTTTAATGGCTTTCTGTCCATCAATCCGTACTTCGTTAAGCTGCCGTATTTTTGCAGTTGAATCCTGTGATGTTCTGTTCCGCTTCTCGTGTTGTGCAAAAACCTGTTGTACGGAAATAAATAGAAGTAAAATTAAGTAAAGAGTTTTCTTCATTTTTTTGTGTGATTGATATGTATGTTATCGTTTATATTAAATTTTAACTGTGATCTTTTTGGAAAGGAAAATGATGCAGAAACTGATACCCAAGAGATATAAAATACCCCCAATAATATTCTGGTTTTTGTTTTTTATTGATTTAAGTTTAAATTGAGATAAATTTCTTAAGTCGTTTAAGCTTAGTTTTTTATCTGATATAATATAACCTGACATAAAATCAACCCATGTTTTTTGAAAAGCATTTACCTGCTCCTGGTAAGAAAGGTAATCGTTAAGGCCTGTTCCGGCTATTTCATTTAATAAGTATTGTGTTTTAGTTGCCGGATTGATCCAGTTTAATCCAGACATTGCTTTATTTTGTGCTGCCGGATATTGATTGTAGTGCTCGATGCTCCGCGTCATACGTCTGCCCAAAAGATCGTAATAAGCCGCAAAACGTTTATTGCTGGTTTCGCTTGTGTCTGTAGCTTCCCTTAAATGCTTGTATTTTGGGTTATTCAGGTAAAAAGTATCAATCAATAATTTACGTGGCATCGCCCAAACCGCCTCACTATTTTCCCTTAACGCTACAGCAGCATCGGTTTTTAAGGGAATAGGATAATATAACCGCACAATTGTATTGCATAAAGCAGGTAATAAGATCAACAGGCCACACCATAAGCCCAAAAGATACAGAGCACTGTGCACTGAACTTTTGCCTAGCCTGATAATGAAAAAGGTAATGGCAAACCAGAAGAAAATATAAGCGCTGGCGCCCATCAGCCATAATATAGCGGCGGTAAGATCAAATGGGATGAGTGCGGCTGAACATATAAATCCGATGATACTCAACAGCCACACCATTAAACCAATTAAAAGAAATCGGAAAGTAAGTTTGTAGCCAATAATCTTCCCGAAATAAATTCCTTGTAGCGATAATAGCTTATCGGTTTGTTGCTCTTTCTCTTTCGACCAGGTATTGTAGGTTAATGCAATAGCCAATACCGGTATGAGGTAGATCACTACATAAGCCAGGTCAAAATTACCGGATGCCAGCATTTCTGGATTGGAGATTTCGGCATTAGCACCCTGCACAAAATTGCGTCTTCGGGTAATCACATCATAATAAGGTTGTATATCGCGCTGTCCGATTGATAAAATGCTAATTGATTGTGGTTTATGAATGGCATTTAAAGGATTTTTGTATTCGATTACAGAAGGAATACCAGCCTGATGAAATAGGGTTTTACCTGCGGCAGTAGTGGTATCTGCTGAAAAACCGGCTTCTAATTCCTTGTACTTTTTTTGATATCCACTTTCCAGACTGTCGATAGCTGCTAACTGCTTTTTTGTAAAATGATAACCGTAGTAAATGCTGTAGATCCCGGTCAGGAAGAAAAAACCGATCAGTAAAAGGATGAATTTTTGCCTTGCGAGCAATCGGAGTTCAAATAGAAAAATGGTTTTAAACAGCTGCATAATGAAGGGCTAAATAACGTGAAGCAATAAATTGAAGAAATAATACAAGGATCAAAATCCAGCCTAAGAGGGATAAAAAAGCGGTAATTCTTAAGTTTAACACTTGTTTAAGCGCAGGTAACCGATACTCAAAATCTTTAAGCTGGCTAAAATATTTTGGTCCAACGATGTATTCACCTTTAACAGCCTTACCATGCATGGCCAATTGCATGTTCAGTTGCCTGATGAGTTGGTTGCGATAAGTTTGAGCCTGTTTAAAAAAATGTTCGTGATGGTAAAAATCTGATCCTGCCAAAGCCATCGCTAAACGTTTGGTGGATACGAAAGGATCAAAAATACCTGCGATGCTGAGAAACTGCTGTTGCTGATCAAAGCTCTTTTCAACTGATTTAAAGTAATGATTAAAAGCCATGGTGCGGTAATCTTCATTGTATTGGAGCGTTAAGCCATCAACATTAAAGGGCAGCGCAGATGTACTATCTACATGATATTTTTTTAATAAACTATTGATATAGCGCTCACCACGAACGGCATAAGGATCGTTTCCATCAATGCCTTTCCGATAACCCTGCTCAACCAGATCGCTAAAAGTAGCACGCGACATTAACGGATAGCTGCGGTTTGCAACGCCTGTAATTGCTTTAGGGAAAATGATCCCGGTAAAAATCCAGAGGCATAGCGCCGTTAATAATGCCTTTCCAGAATGGCTACTGATTGCCGAAATCAGGGTGCCTGCCAGTGTGACAAGCAAGAAATACAATAAAAAAGTTATCATGATCCATCCAAATCTGGGTAGAAGCAGAGCAGAATCGGTTGAACATAAAACCGCTATAGTTATTAATATAAAAGCAGGCAGCACAATGGTTACAATGAGCAGGTAATTTGCCCAAATCTTTGCCCAGATAAGCTTCCGGCTGCTTAAACCTTGTGCCAAAAGCATTTTAAGCGTACCACTTTCTTTTTCACTGGTAATACTGGTAGAAGTATTGAATAACAGAAATAAGGGAATAAGCAATTGTAAAATCAGGGCAAAGGTGAGTTTTCCGAAACGCATGGCTGCATCGTTGTTCTCAGCTTCGCTATCGCTCATTTCATGCTGTATATGTGCTTCTATCTGATAGGTGTTACCCGTATAATCATTTATGCCCGTGTCAAAAACGTTGAGCAGGTTAACTGGTTTAAACAGGTAGGTGCCAAAATGGCCTGCATCATGTGGGTTACGCTGCTGATGTTCCCATTGCTGTCTGAAAAGCGCATTTGCAGCCAAACGCTGTTTATGACTGGTTTGGTAGTTTAAAATTGTGCACACTGTAGCGGCAATGAAGAGCAACCATATCGTGATGGCCGAAATCAGAACCGTTTTATTACGGTAATTCAGCAATAATTCTTTTTTGATCAGCATCTGCCTGGAGGCAAAACCCTTTTTATCCATCTGAAAATTTTGGTTTTTTAATGCATCAAAGTTGCATTATATTTTACATATTTGCAACTACATTGCATTTACTAATTTTCTTTTGTCCATGTTTAAAGATTTTATCCGTAGAAATAAGTACCCGTTTTATAAGCAGCCCGATGCGATGGATTGTGGCCCCGTATGTTTAAAAATGGTGGCGGCTTATCATGGTAAAAATCTTTCGATGCAGCATTTGAGGAAATTGTGCCGGATCGGCAAACAGGGTACAACCATGTTCGATTTAATCGATGCTGCTGATAATCTTGGATTTAAAACCCTTGCCGTAGAATTGCCTTTTAGTAAACTTGCCAATGTTCCGATGCCTTGCATATTACATTGGCAGAAAGAACATTATGTTGTGCTTTATGAAGTAAATGATCAATATGTATATTTGGCCGATCCAGCTTTAAACAGTAAGATTAAACTTAATATTGAGGATTTTTTGGCTGGCTGGGCAATCAATAGAGAAAAGAAATCAGGCAGGGTTTTATTGTTGCAGCCCGGTCAGGCTTTTATTGATTTAAAGGAAATCCCCGAACATAAAACCTCACTATGGTCTTTATTGCCTTATCTTAAAATGCACCGAAAAGGTTGGCTGCCGGTATTGGTGAGTTTAATGCTGGCCAGTGGTTTTTCACTTATTATTCCACTGCTTACCCAAATGGTGGTTGATAAAGGCATCAGTGCAAAGAATACCAACCTGCTTTTATTAATCTGTTTAGGTCAGTTAATGCTCTTTTCGGGCCGGATGCTGATGGATTTTATGCGGGCGAGGATCTTGTTCCGCATTGGTGCCAGAACGAGTATCATTATGCTGAAAGATTTTCTGGCAAAACTGATGAAACTGCCTTTTTCTTTTTTTGATAACCGCCAGGCAGGCGACAATATGCAACGCGTAAACGATAACCAGCGGATAGAAGAGTTTTTAACCAATTTTCTGATTAATTTTATCCTTTCGGCCATTACTTTATTGGTACTTGGCGGGGTATTATTTTATTATAACTGGCAAATATTCCTGCTTTTCATCATTGGGGCAGGCATTAGTATCATCTGGTCTAACTCTTTTCAACAGAAACGTAAAATCATCGATCAAAAAAAGTTTAAGGTGCTTTCTGCCAATCAGCAATTGCTTTTGGAGATTTTTTATGCCATGCAGGAAATCAAACTCACAGGTAGCGAAGAGGATAAAAAAGAACTTTGGGAAAGTTTGCAGGATCAGTCGTTCGACCTGAAACTCGAAGCACTTCAGCTCGATCAGCGTATGCAGGGAGTTGGTTCTTTTATCAACGAGGTTAAAAATGTACTCATTACTTATGCTGCGGCCATGCTGGTGATTAACGATCAGATTACGCTTGGTGGAATGCTGGCTGTTACTTATGTATGTGGACAGCTTAATGCGCCGGTTAATCAGCTGGTCGAATTTTCGAGGGTATCACAAAACACCAAATTCAGTTTGATGCGGATGGACGAAGTACAGCAGGAAGAAGAAGAGGATCTGGAAATAAAAGAAGAACTAAAAGATTCGGGACCCGTTGATATTTCGCTAAGTAAGGTTTCTTTTCAGTATGGAAGCAGGCATTCTCCTTTTGTTTTAAAGGATATCGACCTGTTAATTCCAGCCCGAAAAGTTACCGCAATTGTGGGCATGAGCGGTAGTGGTAAAACAACGCTCATCAAACTCTTATTGAAATTTTACGGGCTAACCGATGGTGAAATCAGTCTCGGTGGTCAAAATATCAGCCAGGTTAATGCGAAGTCATGGCGGAAACATTGTGGTGTGGTGATGCAGGACGGCTATGTGTTTATGGATTCTATCGCCAATAATATTTTTGCCGGTGCTGAGGTAAAAGACTTCGATCGGCTTTATGAGGCTGCTAAAATGGCCAATATGCACGAATTTTTCTCGTCGATGCCTTTTGGTTACGATACTGTGGTTGGCAGGGATGGTTACGGACTCAGCGAAGGACAAAAACAGCGTCTGTTAATCGCCAGGATGATTTACCGAAATCCTGATTATGTGTTTCTGGATGAAGCAACCAATGCCCTCGATGCGCAGAACGAACGATCAATTGTAAATAATCTGAATACTTTTTTTAAAGGCAAAACGGTACTCATTGTAGCCCATAGGCTGAGTACTGTTAAACATGCCGATCAGATTGTGGTGCTGCATCAGGGTGAAATCCGGGAGCAGGGTACCCACGAAAGTTTGCTCCTTAAAAAAGGCAGCTATTACAACCTGATCAAAAATCAACTTGAACTGGGCAAATAAATATCTATCAATATGAGCTTACAGATTTTTCCTTATTCATTGGTGCGTTATACCGGATTACACCATCAACATTTCGACAATTTGAAGTTAAAAGAAACCGAACATTTGCTTAAATCTTTAGAAAAGCACATTAATGAAAAAGAACAGTTAAAAAATAACTTTTGCGAGGCACTATATCCCATCATCACTCAGCAGCAGGATGATAAAGTAAGACAGCAGTTAATTAACATTAAAAGACAGGTATTCAATGATAAAAAGATCAATAATGAGCATATTGTTCACTTACCCGAAAGCATAAGAAATGACTTGAGAAGTTATCTTGATAAAGCAGGAGAGTTGGCGTTTTTCCTTGATGAAAATGCGAAAAAATTCGAGGAGGTACAAAATCTTCAGCGTAAATATTTGCAACAATTGGCGCTAAATCCTGAATTGCAGAATGGACTTTTATTATCCAGTCCTTTACTTTACGAACAGCTAAACAGTTTCGTTAAAAAAGATAGCAAAAACTTTAAACAAAAGGAGCAACGCATTCTATTCAGTTTGTTGAGATACCTCAGCAGAATGGCTTTTAAAACTTCGCCATTTAGCAGTTTTACCTATACGGGTCTAATGACTTTGGATCAGGGAGATTCGTTTGAGCGCCCGGGAACTGTTCCTCAGGTAAAAAGCCGGTTAAAATTAAACAACACCTTATTCGAATATCTTAAAGCCATTATCAAAAAACACCCCTTATTAAATGAGCATTTGTTGGTTAAACTGAATTTAACTGCAAAAATTAAGAACGATAAGATCTGTTTTTTGAGCAATTATAATAATATAGAATCTTTTCAGCAGATCAATGCAAATGGTTTGCAATTGCTTGTTTATGAGTATTTTAATAGTGGTCGCGATTTGGTTACCCTGGAAAAATTAATTCATTATTGTGCCGGATATTTGGAGAATGGCGAGTACGAAAGCATAAAAATTTACCTGATTAAGTTGATGGAGGCGGGAATGCTCGAAATGAACCTGGGATTTTCAGGAATGGATGAGCAATGGGATGATAAACTGTTGGTTTTTCTTACGGCCTTAAAAGACAAAGAACCTTCAGTTTTACCAATTATTTCGCTTTTTGAACACTTGAAAAATTATGGGGTGGAATATCAATTGGCTGGTCCTCTTGCTAGGTATCATATTCTTCAGAAAGCGGAGAAGGAGCTAAATGCCGTTTTTGCGATATTACAGCAAGAAGCCGGACTTCCTTTCTACACCGCTGCATCTGATCAGAAATTGGTGGCCAGGAGTCCTGAAGCAAATACGTTTTTAATAAATAAGTTTATTCCCTATTATTTTTCGGCCAGGCATATTTTTTACGAAGACTGTTTTACTTCAGAAAATTTAGCGCTTCCTGAGCAGCCTGTTAAAGATTTTACATCAAAAACAGATGAATTGATAGGGTATTTGCTTCCACTTGATGTAATGAGGAAAGAACGCGAAAAAATGCTTGATTTCTTTTTGCAGCATTATCCAAATGATGAAGCCGTAGCTTTAACTACTTTTTATAAAGACTATTATTTTCACGTTAAAAAGCCCGAAAAAGAGGGTAAATTACAGGAAGAAGCTGATTTTTTAGCCCTCAGTCATTGGAAAGTCGCTGTTTTATCAAAACTTGCTCAATTAAATGATGCCAATGAAGCGCTGCTGCAATTTAATTCTGATTTTTTCGCAGATCTGCCAAATAGTGAGTCTTTAGCGCATAAATCGTCATTGGGCATTTTTGTGCAGTTTTCTGATCATAAAGATGGATTTTCGGGGGTGATCAATGCGCTTTTGCCTGGTATGGGTAAGGTAAGCGGGAGGTTTTTATCATTATTTGATGAAAAGGTTAAGAAAAGTTTTGTTCAGCATAACGAAAAGCTTTTTCCCGATCAGATTAAAGTAGAGCTTAATGATGCCTCAACATTTAATGCTAACATTCATCCACCACTTCTGGCGCATGAACTAGAGCTTCCCGGCGGAAATAATATCTATCCATTAGCTCAACGATTTAATATCCGCAACTTACAGGTTCGGTATAATAAAAAAAAGAAAGTTCTTACATTACATGCTGGCGATTCAGAATTGTTTAGTTACGATTTAAGTTTGGAGTCTTTTTATAACCGCTCTAATCTTTACCAGCTACTTGCACATTTCAATCCGGATGCCCGTGTATCGTTACAGCCCTTTATTCAATTGGTTGATCAGTTTTATATAGATAAACACCCTGTTCGGGCGCCGGATATATTTGTGCTACCGAGGATTGTTTATGCCGAAAATGTGATCATCAGGCGTAAAACATGGCGGATCAAAACCGAAATTATCCCTGTTCAGGGGCCTGCTGAGTCAGACTTCACTTATTTTATCAGGTTAAATAACTGGCTTGGTAGGAATAAAATACCAACAGCATTTTTTATTTTTCTGCGAAAACGTGCCTATCAGGCAAAGTCAGATGGAAAACGGGAGGGCCTGCACGATGATTATAAACCACAATATCTTTCTTTTGATAGTCCTTTGCTAGTAGGGATGTTCAAAAAACTCCTTTTAAGAGCAGGAGAATATATCACTCTAGAAGAGGTTTTCCCAAAACCTGATGAGCATACGGTGCGCGAATACCTCATCCAATGGTACAATAACTGATCGGCTGATGAAGAAACAAGAAGAAAAATGGTTGTCGTTGTATATTTTTTATCAAGAAAATGCCGACGAAATTTTAAAACAGGTTGTACATCCTTTTATCCGGCAATGGCATAATCCCTGGTTTTTTATCCGCTATTGGGAAGGCGGAGATCATATCCGTTTAAGGTTAAAAACTCCAAAAATTGAGCACGATGAGATCATTAAGAGGTTAAAATTAGGAAATACAGGTATTAAATCTCTTCAAATCGCTCAATATGAACCGGAAATCGACCGCTATGGAAATCGCGAAAGTATAAAATGGGCTGAGCAATATTTTGAATGCTCTTCTAACTATGTATTGAATTGGATTACTAAAAAAGAAATAAATCAACAGCCTGCCATTCAGGCGATAAAATTACACCTGGCTTTATTGCATACTTTAAAATGGGAAAAAGAAGCGTTAACAGAGTTGTGTAATTTCTTTTTAGAAGGCTGGCTGCCAAAGTTGTACAATCCGACTGATCCAGGAGAAGAACAACGCATTTTTTGGTTAAACCAGTTTGAACAAGTTTTTGCATCTCAGAAAAACCAGACAGCTCTGGCCGCATATCATTTTTGGCAGGAGCTTAACCAAGGTATTGCGGAAGATAATTTAATGGATTATTTATCAAACACTAATCAAGTGATACGCTTGTATCAAAATGCTGGTTTCAAAAAAGATATATTATTCCAGGTAATCTCCAGCTTTATGCACATGAACAATAACCGTTTGGGCATTTCTAACTATGAAGAGGCCTACATTATGCACGTTATGATAGCCTGTTTGCAAGTTATACATGAAAATTCTATCCAGCGATCCTGAATATGTTTAGCACGGAAGAGACCGATAAACTGAAAGAACAGCTCTATGAAATCCATAGAGAATTAATTTCCACCCTTAGAGAAAATGAGTATGAAATCTGGTGGCCGACACCGTTTTATGTTAATCCCGATGAATATGAGTTTAGGGAAAGTTATGATCTTTTTAATGGTAACTGTGGTATTATCCTGTTCTTTTTGGAATTATTTCAATTTGATGGGGATATTAAGCTTTTAAAGGTAGTGGATAAAGGGATGCGTCGCATTTTAAATGACGATGAAGTAGTGCATCCGAAATTTTTTGCACTTTATACCGGATTGGGTGGTGTAATTTATACCTGTTTAAAAGCTTTCGAGGCTACAGGCGAAACTTTTTACAAAGAAAAAGCACTCGAACTTACTTTGTCTAATCAAAAGGAATTAACGGAAGTTTTATTGAAAGCCGATCTTTTAAGCGGTTATAGTGGTAATTTATTGCTGTTGACCTTGCTTTATCATCACACGCATCATGCTAAAGTACTAAATATGGTCAATTTCCTAATTGAAAGACTGATTACAGAAGCACGGATCTCAGAACAGGGCCTAAAGTGGGATTACTCCAGCTCGAAAAAAGCTTATGATAGTATGACCGGTTTTTCTCATGGTGCATCGGGCATTGGCTGGGTTTTAATGCAGGTTGGCGGATATTTTAAATCTGATGGATTGATCTATCTTGCACAAGAGGCCTTAAAATATGAGATGCAATATTATGATGAGCCTGCGAAAAACTGGCTTGATCTGCGCCTGGGACCGCATCGCTTAAATAAACCCGATGTGCATAAATGGAAACTACAAACTTTTTTGTCCGAAATGACCGATGTAAATGCCTGGGCACACGGTGCTGCCGGAATAGGAATTACAAGGCAAAAAGCATATCAGTTCACAAAAGAGAAACAATATAAAATAGATTGTAACAATGTTTTGAAGCGCTGTATCGGTGATTTTGAAAAACTCGACCGGACTGATTTTACATTAGTTAGTGGTTATTGCGGTATGATCCCATTTTTATTAAACCGTAATATGGAAGCCCAAATCATTTCCATACTGGATGAGGCAAAGAGACTACATCAAAAAACAAATAGTTATAATACCTACGTATCGTGCGGGTGTGATGATTATGGATTGCTCTCGGGGAAATCAGGTATTGGTTATATTATCATCAACGTTTTGAGGGGAGAACAAATGAATAGCATATTGGCTCCAAAATTGCCCGAAAACAATGAAAAATCCATTTTTGAAGATAGATTCAGTAGAAAGCTGGTTAAACAAGCAGTTTTTTCCAGGTATTATAAGAGAGTATTAGAAAAATTAAATGCTGTTGATTCAACATTTTTTGATGTCAAAGACATTAATGAATTTAAAGTAAAACTTCAATCAGAAATATCAAAGATTAACAGTAAAGAAATTCAAAAGGTATTCGATTTGGAAAGTGATTTGATTGATTTATGGAAAAGGCATAAAGGTTATTTCAGTTTCGAACAAAAGCATAAGTATATGCGAAAAATGGCCAACGATAGCTTATTGATAACTGATCAGGCTTTGATGGAAAAATCTTTTGGGTTAAGCGGGCATGTAGAACTTTTCCGGTACGAGGTAAATGATCAAAATACCCTTTTACTGATCAGCGAAGGAAATGGAATAAAAGAATTACAGATTGGTGTATTTGCAGCAATGATTTTAAATGGGATGGAGAAGGAGTGCATAAAAGGAGTGGAGCTTGTGAAATTGATTCAATCTATTCTTTTTGACGAGAATCCAACTGAAAAGTGTTTAGTTGAATTACAAAATAAAGTGGTTCAGCAGATCCGGTTATTAATTAAAGCGGGATTTGTGGAGGTTTTTGGGTTAACTGGTTACCCTTCGACTACGCTCAGGGGGTTAACTGGTTAGCCGAACTCAAATCGCTTAGCGCCAATCGCCAACCGCATTACGCCTATCGTTTAACCAAACAAGGCGCCCTAAAGCGCCTTGAGATGAAAACACCCGTTATTAACTAACAAATAACAGTGGTACATTTAACAGGTGGCGTATGATGGTCATCTGTTTGCTCGGTGTGGGTAGGCTCTGATACATTACCCAAACCGCCTGATAAACGCATAGCCACTTCGCTATCGATACTGGTTACGAAACTCTCTAATTGAAGGTCTTCCAAACTCAAAGTGATTTTTTCTGATTGATTTTTCATAAAATAATTGATTACTGTTGATGCCTACTGGTGGTTACGGGTTTTCGGCTTATCCCCGGTTGCAACAGCACTAAGTTAGTTAATTGCAACTATGTTGCAAAATAAAGATTGATATTTTTGCAACTATGTTGCGAAAATTATTTGAGTTTAAATTAAGTTGTTGATTGTCAGAGTTTTGCTTATTAATAATTAGGCATTGTATTTTAGGAAATACATGAAAATACCTGCAATAAAGGCATAGGTAAAGGAATAGGGGTAAATAAATCGCTCATAATACTGTAATTCGAGCGGAGTGCAGCGAGGTTGATAACGGTGCTTTTTTTAATGATTTGTAGACAACAGCCAGCTCCTGCGCTGTCGTCATTTCGAGGAATAATTTATTGCATAAAAATCAATATTACTGACAGAGAAATTCCAGGGCGATGTGTAAGTCTCCAAGACTCGTCATTGCGAGAAGGCTTTTTCAGCCGACGAAGCAATCTTTCTCGCTATAATCGCTGGCAGGAAAGATTGCTTCGTCGTACCTCCTCGCAATGACGGGTCTTTTTATTAAAGTATATTAATGCCAGGATAAATTACTTCTTATTTTTAGCTGCAACAAACACAATTACGCCTGCAACTAAAATGATACCACCGGCATAGGGAGGCCAATTAACAGATTTTTCCTTATCGGCAGAGATCTGGATAGGGCCTGCATCAACAATTTTTTCTTTTTTGGTATAACTAAAGCCAGTCCATATTAACATGGCTATGCCAATCACAATTAATACTAGTCCTACTGTTTTGTTCATGATTATTTAATTTATATCAGAACAGTATTACTGTCATTATGTTTTATCGAAACGAATAACCAAAACTTATTTTCTGGGCATAATTTACATTATCAGCCATTTCGTACGAAAGCGAAAATCGATGTATATAGAGGAAATAGTTAAAAACCCAGCCCATCGAATTTTTTCCTCTTATGACATCAATTGTTTTGGAACCAGATCTGAAGCTATTTGCGAAATTTGGCGTACCGCCAATGAAAAGCCTAAAAGCATGTCGGATTTCATGATCACGCCTGGCTCTCCAAATCACTTCTGTAGATAATCCCGTTGCCCAAATGGTTTTTTTATTGCTAACCGATACATAATCGGGGATATGGTTGCTATAAACCTCTTGTCTGAATTTGGTATAATCACCACCCTCAAAGCTAAGGGCATTTTCAAAATTAATGTATCTAAAGTCTGTATTCCCGTTAGCCGAAGTATTGTGAAGTCCTGTAGAAAATCTTAACCCGGCGCCACTGATGGATTTCTTAAATGACGGGAGATAATTTTTTAAATTTTCTGCACTGTTATCAATATCTCCACCCGATGCCTTTCCTGCATAACCGAAAGCGCCATAAGAAATGTTCCATTTTTCGAAAGTGTGCGACTGGCTTATATTCGCCATTCCGAATGAGAAATCAGTACCAGCACTGGGCGAAATTGAACCAGCATAACTTGCTGATATGGTTGTTAATGTTTTAATACTATCTGCACCCATTGCCTTTGGTATATATCCCATGTTGTTACCCATAATTGCCGGGGTAAGATAGGATGTACAGGAAGTAAAAGCAGTAAGGAAAAGTAAAGAAGAAAGAGCGATAATTTTAGGTTTCATTTTTTATTTTGGTTTATTCGTCAAAGAAATCAACCAGTCCGCCGAGGAAATATTCCTGGATACCTTCAGTAAAATCTTCATAATCTTCATCCGGGATATTTGTTTGTCTGAATTCCAGTGAGGTTCCTTTTTTATCTTCGTGCAATTTGATGGTTACGATAGAAGCTTCATTTTCTTCGCCAAAATACCATTGCTGCACAATCTGTTTACCGTAAGTAAATTCGATGTTTTTGCCGGTAATATCACCATCCCAGAAAGAAAACTCGGTTCCCGGCACTTCTTCAAACTCCACTTCGGCACCTGTCCATAGTTTTATGCTAATATCTTTGGTCAGTGCTAAATAAACTTCTTCGGGAGGGGCAGGTATGTAGGTATATTTTTTAAAGTCTTTCATGATCGTCTGTATCTGTTGTTTCTTGCTTATTAGTAATATTGTTTTCGAGATTGTTAATCCTGAAGTTTTCATTTAAATCCTTAATTACAGCATTTCTCCAGGCAGCATCGGGATAAGAAAACACAAAGGTTTGTTTAACACGCTCTGATTTTAAGAAATAGGTAATCCAAATGGCTGCAAAAATACCAATTCTTATTACAGAATTAAATTCTGAAGGATTTAAAGCTTCATTATTTATCAGTTTATGGATGTAAATACTTCCAACAGTATCTAATAAGGTTACAACGAATGAAAAAATAAGGAAAATAATATAGTATTTCGGGAAAAAATCTCTCCTTTTATAGAAGGAAACCAATATAAAAATGCTAAAAACAAATAAAATCACATTAAATACGATGGTAAAGATTACACTGGCGTGAAGCAGGAACGAGTGTGGGTTTGATTGAATTCCTTCCCAAATCTTATCTGAATAGATGTTTTCTTTTACTGTAGAAACCAGAATAATAATTGGGTTAAGAGTAATTCCGATGCCGGGTATAGCCAGCCAACCGCCTAATTTCCATGCGTTTTTGATAGATTCGATGTCGAAAGCTGTTTTTCTGGTGTAGAGATAAAAAGCAATAAAGGTGGTTAATAAAAGTATTAGAAATGCAACAGCGAGCAGTTTAAGATTTAGCCCACCGGTTGCAATATTAGCATTGCCCTTCCAATAGATGCCGTAAGTTAAGGTGTTGATAATCTCTTTACTGTCTTTTATATAATCGTTTATGCTGGTTGGCTGCAACGAATCGTTAAAATTTTGGTAATAATAGGTTAGTGTTAAAGTATTGAACTTCGCGTTAGCTGTGTATAAAAACCTATAGTTATCATTGTCTATTTTAATATTTTCATCTTCAAAATTCCAAACTTCTGGCAGGATAATCCTCACCTCCTGTTCGATGGTACAGGGAAATTTTAATAGGAGCGGAGCATTTCTAAATTTCTTGATTGATATCACCTGATCATTAATCAGGTCGCCATAAAAGTAAGCTATCCGTTTCGACTGATCGCTTTCGCCACGTGTCCATAAACTGTCTATCTCATAACGTTCAGTTACCTTAACAATATTTTCAACCTCATTATCATCAATTTCTATGGGCTCCTTTATCATTAAGCCTGGATAAAGATTTGAATAATATTTTATGTACGATTTTTCAATGTTATCAGCACCGCTGTTATTTAACTCTTCCCTGAAATTATCAGCATAATTATTGGAGTACTCGCTGGTAATGGTGAGTGTTGATTTACTCGTCGATGAAGTATCTTCCACATTAAAAACCACCAACGATTTTAATTTACCAAGATTTTCCTGTTTGGTTTCGCTTAACTCTTTATTACCTTCTTTTACAACTAATACCTTTGCCGTATAAGGATAACAGGTATTCAAAATTGGACCGCGCTGATTTGAAACAGTAGGGTCGATGTATATTTTTCTGTCGTCAAGCTCTACAACTATCGTTTCGTGGTTAAATACACTGGGGCTGGGCAATAATGAAGCTGTTTCCTTTTTAAGGTAGGTATTTAAAAATACCGAATAAGCATTAATACCATTTGCTTTTAACAATTGGCACAATAGGGTAGATTTATCCTTGCAATCGCCGTAACGTTGTTTTAATATTTTTTCGGGGCTGTTTGGCCGATGTGAATACTCGCCAATTTCGATGCCCATATACCTGATTTCATCCTGTACAAACCTGGTTGCCAGCTCAAGGTATTTTTCCTTATTTCCTTTTGCTTTGAGCTTTAGTTCTGCAACTTTTTCGTTTATGATGGCTGAGTTTTTCGAATAATTTTGTTGTAAACTTAATCCCCAGTCAACAATTTCCTGCCAGCTGTTGTATTCCGACACCTGCACTCTTGCTAAAGGATCGTAATCAGATGGCTCAAAATCGTTTGCAGGGTAGGTTTTTGTCATGGAGTTTTGCCATTCAAAAACATTTAAGCCATTAGCAACCGATTTTTTAAGGGGAGGAACAGCATTAAAATTCTTTGTCCGTATAGTCCTGTTTGGTTTAAAAATGAGATTATTGTATACATTAACAATCTGGCTGTTTCCCTCGAAATAAATGGTATTGGAATATTTAGGAAACACCGGATTGCTGCCTTGGATGGTATAGGCATATTCTATGCGGTCGCCTTTTCTAATGTCATCCAAAATCAGGTAAGCTGTATATAAGCCGCTGTATATAAACCTTGAAAGCTCTTTTTCGTTCTGAAGGATTTTGAAATTTTGTAAACTGAGTTTATTTATTGGTTGATTGTTGCGCCATACAGTGAGTTGATGAAAAACAAGTTTCTCGTAGCTAGGATCATAGGAAACCGATATTTCAGATCCATTTTGAACCCCGGTACTGTTACTGATTTCTCTGATGATATGCGAATATTGTTCTTTACTTTCGAGGTTGTTTTGCTTTTCGATAAGGAAAAGATAATACCCGTCCTGAATATTTTTATAAGCAGGCTTATTATTCACAACATTTACTTTCTGTAACCAATTCGGCAGTTGCGGGTTAATGGTTACTTTTCCTTTCTGTGCAATGGCAAAGCCCACCATTATTAAGAGAAGGCAAATTGAGAGCGTAAGTTTTTTAATCATTTTTATTTAAAAGCGTTTAATCCCGTTACGTCCATTCCGGTAATCAGTAAATGTATATCGTGTGTACCTTCATAGGTTACTACCGATTCTAAGTTCATCATGTGTCGCATAATCGAATATTCACCGGTAATTCCCATTCCACCCAGCATCTGGCGGGCATTGCGGGCAATATCCAATGCAATTTCGACACTGTTTCTTTTGGCCATTGATATCTGCTCCGCCGAAGCCCTGTTTTCGCTTTTTAGTACGCCCAGTCTCCAAACTAATAGTTGACCTTTGGTAATTTCAGTCACCATTTCGGCCAGTTTTTTTTGCTGTAACTGGAAACCCCCAATAGGTTTTCCGAATTGCACGCGTTCTTTTGAATAACGTAAAGCGGTGTCATAGCAATCCATTGCAGCGCCCAATGCACCCCAGGCAATGCCATAACGGGCCTGGTTTAAACAACCTAATGGACCTTTTAATCCGCTTATTTCGGGGAAAATATTTTCTTTGGGCACTTTAACATTGTCGAAAACCAACTCGCCGGTTGCCGAAGCACGTAAACTCCATTTATTATGTGTTTCTGGCGTCGAAAATCCCTCCATGCCACGTTCTACCACCATCCCCCTGATTTTGCCTGATTCGTCTTTTGCCCAAACCACGGCAATATCTGCAAACGGAGCGTTGCTGATCCACATTTTGGCACCATTTAATATATAGTGGTTCCCTGCATCTTTAATGTTTGTTACCATTCCGCCCGGGTTAGAGCCGTGATCAGGTTCTGTTAAACCAAAGCAGCCCATCATTTCGCCGCTGGCCAGTTTCGGAAGATATTTTTTACGCTGTTCTTCTGTGCCATAAGCATAAATCGGGTACATCACCAGCGATCCCTGCACCGAAGCGGTAGAACGAATGCCAGAATCACCACGTTCAATTTCCTGCATCAAAATCCCATAAGCAGTATAATCTAAGCCTGCGCCACCGTATTTTACAGGGATGGTGGGGCCGAAAGCACCGATATCAGCAAGGCCCTTTATTAAATGTTTTGGAAATTCTGCTTTTTGTGCATAATCTTCAATGATGGGGCTGACTTCTTTTTTTACCCAATCTCTGGCCGTTGCGCGGATTAATTTATGCTCATCGGTTAACAGTTCGTCTAATAAATAATAGTCTGGTGCCTCATAAAGGTCCTTTTTTGCTGATTTGCTCATGTAATTTCGTGTTATCTGGTTAAGAAATCGCGTTAATTTCAAAGGTAACAATTTACGGCAAGGGGCATTATATTCGTGAATAAAAAATTAATTTTGCAGCTTACAAAACATACATGAGTCATTTAAAACAAACCGTAGCACTTAAAGATGTAAAATGTTTTGCCCTTCATGGCTATTATCCCGAAGAGCAATTAACCGGAAATCATTTTGTTGTAGATCTGGAAACAGAATTTACGCCGCAGGGTTTTGATGATGAACTGGCACAAACAGTAAATTACGAAGAACTGAACAATATCATCCTCGCGGAAATGAAACATACACAGAAGCTTTTAGAAACCGTTTTAAATAATATCATTTCTAAAGTAATTGCGCTGTATCCTTTTGTTGATACGGTTAATGTTAGCGTGAAAAAATTAAATCCACCCATGCCTGGCCAAATCGGGCATTCTTTTGTTAAACTATCCTATACATCAGCTAAGTAAAATGAACTTCACCAAGATAAACCCTGAAATTTTAGCAGCAATTAAAGCAGCGATAGGCGCTGATAAAGTTTTTACTGATGCTGAAAGTTTAGATCAGTATAGTCACGATGAGACCGAAGATTTACGTTATCAGCCCGAAATTGTAGTAAAACCAACTTCTCCCGACGAAGTTTCTGCATTGCTTAAAATCTGTAATGAACATCATGTGCCGGTAACGCCCCGGGGAGGTGGTACGGGGTTGAGCGGTGCTGCTTTACCTGTTTATGGTGGTGTTTCCTTATCAATGGAGAAGTTTAAAGCGATTATAGGTATCGATACCGAAAACCTGCAGGCCATTGTTGAACCTGGTGTGATTACAGAGGAATTTATAAACGCTGTTGGAGAAAAAGGACTTTTATATCCGGTTGATCCGAGCAGTAAAGGATCCTGCTTTATCGGTGGTAATGTAGCGCATGGCTCTGGTGGACCAAGAGTAGTAAAATACGGAACAATCCGCGAATATATCCTGAACCTGGAAGTGGTATTGCCTAATGGCGATATCATCTGGACGGGGGCAAATACCTTGAAATATGCATCGGGTTATAATTTAACCCAATTAATGATCGGTTCGGAAGGTACTCTGGGTGTGGTGACTAAAATTGTGACCAAACTTTTGCCTAAACCAAGCCAGTCGGTTTTAATGATGGGCTCCTTTAGTAATAATGAAGATGCCTGCGCTGCTGTTTCAGCGATTTTTAGAGCCGGGGTTACACCATCGGCATTAGAATTTATGGAGCGGAAAGGAGTGGAGTGGGTAATTAAATTCGACGACATTAAATTTGATTTAAAAGATGATGTTGCTGCATTACTAATGATTGAATTTGATGGCGACGATCTGGATGATATTTTTAAAAACTGCGAGAAAACCAATCTCGTTTTAGAAGAGCACAATTGCACGGAAGTTTTATTTGCAGATACCGCGGCTCAAAAAGAAGAACTCTGGCGCATGCGCAGAACCATGGCCGAGTCGGTAAAGTCAAATTCGGTTTATAAGGAAGAAGATACCGTTGTGCCGCGTGCAGCCTTACCAAAACTGGTTAAAGGCATTAAAGAAATTGGTGCGAAATATGGTTTCGAAAGTGTTTGTTATGGGCACGCCGGAGATGGAAACCTGCATGTAAACATCATCAAAGCCGGAATGAGCGATGAAGACTGGAAAAACAAACTTAAATTCGGTATCTCCGAAATATTCGAATTAACCACGGCTTTAGGTGGAACGCTATCTGGCGAACACGGAATTGGTTTGGTTCAAAAAGAGTTTATGCCAATTAAATATTCCGAAATCCACCTTAATTTAATGCGTGGGATTAAAAATGTTTTCGATCCTAATGGGATTTTAAACCCCGGAAAAATTATGCCTGATTAATATTCGTCACCCTGAACTTGTTTCAGGGTCTTAATGTTAGCTTTTTATATTAAGATGCTGAAATAAATTCAGCATGACGACTAGCATTTTTATAATTGTTCAAACCCCAACATCTTTTGTTTCTCTTCTTCCGGAATAGCGGTTGGTTTTCCCGTAACATAATCAACTGCAATACAAACCGTTTTTCCTTTACTGCATATCACTTCTTCGCTTCCTTTTAGCTTAACAATCTGATAATCCAGGTCGAAACTTGTTGTGCCAATTCTCGATGTTTTGACGTGTATGGCAATTTTATCGTTTGCTACAATCGGTAAAATATAATCAATTTCGGCATGGGCAATCACAATCCCCGTTTTTTTCCAGTCCCACTTTATAATTTCTTCCCAATACTTCGTTCTGGCAATTTCGAGGTACGTAAAATAGATCGAATTGTTTACGTGTCCCATCATATCAAAATCGATAAAACGTAAATGAATATTGGTTTTATAGTTGAATTTGTCTGAAAAAGACTTGATTTCTGTCAATTTGTCTTTATTTTTTGATTTGTTTTGCCAAAATGTCTTAAAATTCATAAATATTTGGTTTGGTATGTAAGTTGAATAAGATGAATTATCAATTTAAAAATTAAAAAAAATAAAGAATAAGCGATATGACACTAGTAAATTTTAACAACAGAACCCGTAACACAGCTCCTTACTTTAACAATGTTTTTGATTCATTGTTTAGCGATGCAATAACTAAAAACAAATCGGTTGACAAATCGCCAAATGTAAACATCCACGAAAATGAAACTGCTTACGTGATCGAATTGGCTGCACCGGGCTTAAAAAAAGAAGATTTCCAGATTAATTTAAAAAAAGATACCCTTTCTGTTTGGGCAGAAGTTAAAAAAGACGAAACCCAGGTAGCTAAAGATTTTACACGTAAAGAATTTGATTATAGCTCATTCGCCAGATCATTTAATTTACCTGATAGCGCTGATGGCGATAACATTACTGCTGAATATAAAGACGGTATTTTATCGATCAACATTGCAAAAAAAGACGATGCTAAGTTACAACATAAAGAAATTGTAGTATCGTAATAAAGATATTCTCGTAAGAGGATTTTTCATAATAGTTTGGTTTAAGGGTTATGAGGCTTGCATCTGGCCCGAGAGTTGGGTAGATGCGATTGAAAAGCCGGTGCAGGTTATCATAATCATTTAGGTTTAGGTTTTATAAGGTTAATGCCGGATGGCATTAACCTTATTTTTTATACACCACTCCTGCGGTTCGTCATTTCGAGCGGAGTGCAACGCAGGCAGTCGAGAAATCTATCTCTAGATAGATCTCTCCATTCCGCTGCGCTCCAGTCGAGAGGACGACTCGGTGGAGATGACTGATGGGACAGTATTTAGATTGATTTTAAGTTACATTCTTAAAATCACCTTAATCTCATTTTTTGTACTTTTGCGGCATGGAGCGAGAAATTCTGGATACAAAGCGTAAAGCACTAAAAATAAACCTTGACCCACGAATTTACGGTACTTTTGCCGAGATCGGGGCGGGGCAGGAAGTTTCACGGAACTTTTTTAATGCTGGGGCAGCATCCGGAACGGTGGCCAAAACAATGTCGGCTTATGATATGACTTTTAGCGACGCCATCTACGGAGCAGAAAGCAATGGCCGTTACGTAAGTCAGAACCGCCTTTTGCAGATGCTCGATCACGAATTTGGTTTGCTTAACGAACGTTTATCGGGCGAAAAATACGAAAGTCGTACTTTTTTTGCCTTTGCCGATACCGTTACCACCCTGAACTATAAACGTACAAACGAACCGCATGGCTGGGTTGGACTCCGTTTTCAAAGCGAACCGGGAGGCTCTCCAAACGAAATATTTTTCCATGTACGTTTGTTGGATACCGATGTAAATATGCAACAGCGTGTTTTGGGTATAATCGGTGTAAACTTACTTTATGCTGCTTTTTATCATTATCAGGATCCAAAATTAATGGTCGAATCGTTGGCCGATAATTTAACCATTGGATCGGTAGAAATTGATCTGATTTCAGTTAAAGGTCCGGCTTTTCCCGAAGTGGATAATATTTTGCTTAATCTGTATATGATTATGAAAGATTTCTCTGCTGCGGCTATTTTTGATGCAGATGCACACCCGCGCCAGGCTAAAGATCTTTTGTATAAGAAAGATATCATGATCCTTCGGACTAAATACGGACAGAAATCGTTACCCAACTTTAACTTATTTAATAAAGCCACAGATCAGTTTAAACGCACCAACAAAGTAGAGGAAGGGAATTTGGCGGTGATGATCGAGGTTTTGCTTACCAATGTGTTAACTGATGCCCAGGAAACGCCTGATGATATTGATTTGGAGTCGGTTGCCAAACGTGCCCAGGAAATGTGCGATACAGGAAATATTGTAATTGTTTCTAATTTTACGCGGCATAACCGTTTGGCGAAATATTTGGCCAGGTGCAAGCCGAAAAGTGTTGGTTTGGCCACGAACATCAATAACCTGAAATTTGTATTCAACTCTAAAAACTTTAGCGGCGAAAACTATTCAGGCCAGTTATTGAGTTATGTGAACGATATGTTCAATACCAATGTACGCTTATTTGCCTATCCTTTCCTGGATAAGAAGACTAATCAGGTGATTACAACAGCAAATATGCCGGTTACCCCCGAAGCAAAACCTTTATTCGATTTCCTTTTGATTAACGGTTATATTACCGATATTAAAGATTATAGTGAAGATGAAGTGAAAACGGTTTAAGAGGTTTTTGCTGCGTGCTTCTTTATTAAAGCTGTCATCCTGAGCGCAGGTGAAGGATCTTTATGGTGTTAACACCGAACTAACTTCCAATTGGTTACCGTCATTTCGAGCGTAGTCGAGAAATCTATTCTGAGGCAGATCTCTCCCTGCCCGATGCAGGCGGGCATTTCGCTGCGCTTCAATCGAGATGACGACTATTTTTATTTAAGTCTTTTAAAAAGATTCTTCGCTGCGTTCAGAATGACAAAGAAGAATGGAGGTTATTTGTCACCGTAATGACCTAGCGCGGAGATTATAGTTACGGTAACGATTTCGTCTTCAATTAGATAAATAAGCCTATCTTTTCTGTTAATTTGCCTCGACCAAAATCCGGATAAATCATATTTTAATTTTTCTGGATTTCCTACTCCAGTTTCAGGATGTTCATAAAGTTCTTCAATAATTTGATTAACCTTTTTGATAGAACCTTTATCTCCTGATTTCTCAATGGCAAGTAAATTCTTTTGAGCTCTTTCTGATACAACTACTTTAAATTTTCCCATATTGATTTACTAGGATCTAAAGTGATGTAATTCCCTTTCTTAACATCATACAGGCTCTTTTTTATCTTGGCCACAAATTCAGGATTGTAAGGACTTTCTTCTTCTTTCTGAAAAGTTACATCTAAAGCTTTTAAAACAGCTTCAATTGCAGCTTCTTGTTTTTTGTTTTTAGGATGTGCGATTATGGTCATAACAATTGTTGTATAATCAAAAATACGAAATTATTTAATCAACTTTTCAATTACCTGTTTATAGCTGTCGCTTACCGGCAATTCCTTATCCGCTATAAATAATGCATTTTTCCGGATAGCAGTTACTTTGTTGATATTTACGATAAATGATTTATGGATCCGTTCGAAATATATGGGCAACTGATCTTCCACATTTTTCATGCCCATGCGCACTACGGCAGCTTTTGGGCTTGATGAAGTATGGATCTGGATGTAATCTTTAAGCCCTTCAACATAAGTTATGTCATCAAAACTGATTTTCATTAAACTATAACCCACGTTTACAAACATATAATCCTGTTTGGGCAGGTTACTGTGTTCGGCAGATTGTTTAAGTTCGTAAAGATCTTTCGCCTTGTTGCAGGCTTTCATAAAACGGTCTAGCGATACCGGTTTCATTAAATAATCAACCACATCAAGTGCAAAACCATCTAAAGCATATTGCTTATAGGCGGTTACAATAATCACCATTGGTTTTTTAACCAAACTTTGTATAAACTGCAATCCGGTAATGCCGGGCATTTGGATATCAATAAAAATGAGATCGATCGACTGTTCCTGCATCATCTTATTGGCTGCAAAGGCGTCATCGCAACTGGCCACTAAATCTAAAAATGGAATGCGGCTAATGTTATCAGCCAGTAATTGCAGGGCTAAAGGCTCATCATCAATGGCTAAACATTTTATCATACCGTTAATTTTAAAGTGAGGTTTACATTAAACCAACCGTCCTTTTTATCTATTTTTAATTGGTGTTCTTTACCATACAGCAGGTTTAAGCGTCTGCTTACATTTGCAAGACCAATACCCGATGCCGCATCTTTTATTTCATTCTCATCTTCGTTAAACTTATTTCGAACAGTAAACGTTAAAAGTTCGTTTTCTGTTTTTAGATCAACAAAAATCTGTGGGTTTTCGATCATCCCAACACCATGTTTAAAAGCGTTTTCGATAAAAGGGATCAATAACATCGGTTCTATTTCATCAAATTCACTTTCAATGTCGATGTTCGTTTCTATGATTACTTTTTTGCCAAAACGCTGTTTTTGCAGGTCGATATAAGCCTGCAGGTATTCAGTTTCAGTTTTGATCGATACTTTTTCTTCGTCAGTTTCATAAAGCATATATTGCATCAAACCCGATAATTTCATTACTGTAGGTTCCAGTTCATTACTTTTTAGCCTTACCAAAGCCACAATGTTGTTCAAAACATTGAAAATAAAATGCGGACTGATTTGTGAACGTAAAAATGAAAGCTCGGTTTTCATGTTTTCCTGTTCGCGTTGTAAAGATCTTTTTTCTTCCCTGATCCGGTCTGATATCATGGTAAAAGCGGTACTGGCTGCAATAGTGAGCAGAAATGTGGGTGTATTGAACCAAAGTGTACGGCCAAGGTTAAAATCGAAATCGGGTAACAGAATTTTAAATAACGTAGAATGAATGGAAATGGCCAGAAGTAAACAACCTAAGAGTGATAACCCGTACCAGAAATATTTTTTCTGATAGAAGAAAAAATACATTAAAACCTTGTTATTCAGGTAAAATATAGCAATCCAATAGAAATAGCTAATGAAATTTAACCTCAGAAACTGATTTTCTTCATAATTACTGAGGTGGTGTGGTGGCCGGCTCCTGTTAGCATTAATAATATAGGGTAAAGTGATCAAAACTACCCATACCAGGATGTGCAGGGTGATTTTTATCCACTTTTTGGAGAAATTAATCGTCATTATTTTTTCTTTGGCGCTTTGCATCGCTAAGTTATTGTTTTTTAAAGTGTTTTCATCGCTTTGATTTATCAAAGACATTGTGTTAAATGACTGAAGATCCCGGCCTGAGCCGGGATGCTAGTGTTATTCGTATCTTAATGCATCAATCGGATCTAAATTGGAAGCTTTTTTTGCCGGGTAATAACCAAAGAAAACACCTGTAATGGCACATACAACAAAGGAAATAATGATTGATGATTCGGCTATCAAAATTGGCCAGTTTAAGAAGTAGGAGATGAGATAAGCAGAACTTACACCCAAAATCACCCCGATTATACCACCGGTAATACTGATTAAAATGGCCTCTATTAAAAATTGCATTAAAACGTCCTGGCCCCGGGCACCTATCGACATACGCAAACCGATTTCGCGGGTACGTTCGGTAACAGAAACATACATAATATTCATAATGCCAATGCCGCCAATAAACAGCGAAATGCCTGCAATAGCGGTTAAAAGAACGGTAAGCATACTACTGGTTGAACTAATGGTACTAATGAGTTCGGCTTGTGTACGCACCTGAAAATCGTCGGTTTCGGCGGCAGTTAACCTGTGACTTTCCCTTATGGCCTCCGAAATTTCGGTAGTTGCAGCCGCGCTCGAAGCTTCGGTTGTTGCCGAGGCGTAAATACTTTGCAGGTAATTGGTTGCGGTAATCCTTTTTTGTACGGTGGTGAAAGGCGCGAGGATAATATCATCCTGATCCTGACCAAAATTACTTTGTCCTTTAGGTTCTAAAACACCAATGACCTGAAATGGAATATTTTTAAACCTGATGATCTGCCCGATCGGATTGCTCCCGTCGGGAAATAAATTATCTATAACAGTTTTACCCAAAAGGCAAACCTTGGCAAAACTTTTTACATCATTTTCGGAAAAAAGAATGCCATCCTGAAGCTTTAACTGGCGGATATTTAAATAATCCGGACTAACTCCGGTAATGGTGGTGGGCCAGTTATAACCTCCTTTAATCGCCTGTCCGCTGGTAGAAACCACGGGGGATAAACCATTGATATTTTTAGATTGCAGCTTTTTTATGGCGGTAATGTCTTCCAGTTTCAAGGTCTGGATGCTGCTTCCCTGCAAACGCACACCTCCGGGCTCATTACTTTGCGGCATAATGGTAATCATGTTCGAACCCATACCTGATAACGACGACCTGATGCTTTGTTTGGAGCCTTCGCCGATGGCCATCATGGCAATTACTGCGGCCACGCCGATAATGATACCCAGCATGGTTAAAAAAGCACGTAGCTTATTCCTTTTTAATGCCCTGAAAGCAATTTTCAATAAATTTATAATGCTCATGATCTTTCAAAATTAGTAATCATCAGATTCGGGCAAATTGGCAAGTGCCTCTTTGGCCGAGCGCTGATTTTGGTTAATGCTGTCTTTTTGGATTTTACCATCCCTAAGCATGATTGTTCTGGTACTGAAAGCGGCGATGTCGGGTTCGTGGGTTACAAAAACAATCGTTTTCCCCTCTGCATTTAATTCCTGCATCAAAGCCATAATTTCGTAAGAGGTACGGGTGTCTAAATTCCCCGTCGCCTCATCTGCCAAAATCATTACCGGGTGATTAACCAATGCCCGTGCAATGGCTACACGCTGCTGCTGACCGCCTGAAAGCTGGCTCGGGGTATGATCGAAACGCTCGGCCAGTTTAACAGATTCGAGCGATTTAATAGCCCTTTCTTTACGTTCTTCAGCAGTGATGGTTTTGTTATAGAATAAAGGTAGCTCTACGTTTTCCAGGGCCGATGTTCTTGGCAACAGGTTATAAGCCTGAAAAACAAAACCAATTTTAGTGTTCCGCAAACCCGCTAATTCATCGCGATTTAAACTTTTAACATCTACACCATCAAGCAGATAACTGCCCTCTGTGGGTTTATCTAAGCACCCCAGTATGTTTAAGAGCGTGGTTTTACCCGAGCCGCTGCTGCCCATAATGGTTACAAACTCACCGGCTTTGATGTCAAAATTAATCCCTTTCAAGGCCCTAACGGTTTGATCGCCCATTACGAATTCACGTTTGAGGTCGTGGATGTCCAATATTTTCTGTTCCATTATTTCCTCCCGCTTCTATTTGGACGTTTTGGCATAAAAGGACTTGATTGACCCTGATTTGCCGCTGCACTTTTGCCCATGCTTTGTGAACCTGTAATTACGACATCTGCCACTGCTAATCCTGATAAAACTTCTACGTGGGTATTGTCATTTATACCGGTTTTAATTTTTTTCTGTACCAGTTCTTTCTGACTTTTTTGTACCCAAACGTAAGCTTCATCGGCTCCGGCTGGCTTTCTATCCGGATTAACCCAGGTCATTTTATATTTGCCTGCCAAAGTTGAGTCTGGTGCAAATTTTATGGCCTTGGTTGGGATAAGCAAAGCATTGTTTACCTCTTTGGTAAATATGGTAATGTTCGCCGTCATGCCCGGTTTTAGCTTGTTCGCATCGTTTGAGGTATTGATAATGGTTTTATAGGTAACTACATTCGATGAAATGGACGGACTTAACCTAATCTCCTGGATGGTACCTTTAAAAGTATCGTTTAAAAAGGCATCAACGGTAAAAGTTGCCCTTTCGCCTTTTGAGATATCGCCTACATCTGCCTCATCTACAGATGCTTCTACCTGCATTTTGGTTAAATCTTTTGCAATACTGAAAATAGTTGGTGTACTAAAGCTCGCTGCAACGGTTGTTCCTTCACTTACACTTCTCGAAAGCACGGTTCCATCAATCGGAGAATAAATACTGGCCAGCGACAGGTTCTTTTGTGCCGAGGCCAATTGTGCTTTGATGCTGTTAACCGAAGCTTTTGAAGCATTATAAGTGTACAGCGCATTATCATAATCAGCTTTGCTAACCGCACCAACTTTATACAGGTTGCTTTGGCGGCTAAAATTACACTGCTGATAAACCAATGCACTTTGTGCACTCACCAGATTAGCTTGGTATTGATTTACAGTAGCCTCGAACAGGGTTTTATCCAGTTCGGCCAGTAACTGTCCTTTTTTAACCTTTGAGTTAAAATCCGCATAAAGCGTTTTAATGGTTCCTGATACCTGTGTACCCACAGCAACGGTATCTACCGGTTGTACTTTACCTGTGGCGGTAACATTTTCAGAAATGTAACCCATTTTAGATTTTTCGGTCTCGAGCACAACCACCTGTTCTTTTTTGCGCAGGGCGAAGTACCAAACTGCAAATAATGCAACTGCGATACCGATGATAATAAATATTGTTTTCTTTTTCATGATTCAAATATTAAATAGACTAGGCGGTAGCCATCATCATGTATTTTAATTGGTAATAGGAACTCCGGTGTAAAAATTATAGATTTTGGTATATAAACTGGCTGTATATTTCGCCTGAACAAAGGCCTGTAAAGCCTGTACATATAAATTTTTCTGTTGCAGGTTTTCTACGATGTTGTTGGTGCCTTCTTTTAAAGCCGCATTCGAAATCCGTAAAGCTTCGCCGGTATAATTAAATTGTTCCTGCGCAGCGGCATACTGGCTATTGGCATTTTGTACATTAATATATGCACGTTCTACATTTTGAGTCAATGTGGTTTTAGTATCCAAAAGTGCTAAACGGGCCTGTTCAATACCGATATTGGCCTTTGCCACATTGGTTTTGGTTACTTTTCTGTCGAAAATGGGGATAGAAAGTGTTAAACCGAGATTCTGATAAAAACTGTTGTTCAGCTGATAGCTATAACTGCCCAGGTTATTGTTACTGTAACCTGTATTGAGCGACCCGCCTAAACTTAAAGTAGGACGCAAAGTTGATTTGGCTTTGGCGAGTTCGGTAGTTTGAAGCTGGATATTCAATTCACCACTTTTAACTTCCGGACGGGTACGCAATGCCTGATCCTGTGCCGAAGCCAGGTTATCCAATGCCGGCGCAACAGCAACGGTATCGGTTGTGCTTACCTCAAAAGCAGTTGCTGTAGGTAACTGCAACAGTTGTTTTAGGGTTAAAATGTTCTGTTGTAAGGTATTTTGCGCGGTAACTAAAGTATATTTGTCGTTGGCATAGGTTGCCTGTAATTGCAAAAGGTCCTTTTTGGCAATGGTTCCGAATTTAAACTGTTGCTCAGATTGTTTAACCTGCGCCTCGCTGGTGGTTAGCAGATCTTTTAAATAGGTGATGTTTTCTCTTGCAAGTAAAATGTTTAGATAAGCCTGTGTAATGGAAATGGTGATATCGTTTTTAGCGGCTTCTACTGATAAGTTAGCAGTTTGTAAGCTGAGTTCTTTAGCTTTAATGTCGTTTTTTAAATAACTTCCGTTATAGAGTGTAAGATCTGAACTTAAACCAAAACCGCTGGTGTTTTGTAAACCGGATTTATAATTGGTAATGGCCTGCGATACATTTCCGGTTAAATTTGGAAGTACAGCCGCTTTTGAGGCAATTAGGTTCTGTTCGGCTGTTTGAGAACTCAGCTTTAAAGTATTAATGCTGATGTTTTTTTCTTTGGCGTACTCGATGCAGGTTTTCAGATCCCAAACCTGGGGGATATCCTGTGCTTTGGTTGCGTAAGCTGCAACAAGCAAAATGAGTAAAACAATATATTTAATGTATCTGCTCATGGCGAATAATTTTTGTGTCTATAGAACTATTGAACACAAAAATATATCCGGTTGAAGCCGTTTTTTAACAATTGAGACGAAGGTAGAAAATGCTGCGACGAAAGGTCTAAACTTTGAGATGAGTTGATTTTGGATTTTAACGGGAAGAGTAAGTTTGTATGTTATTTTGAACGCTAGAGGACGTTTAATGGGAGATAAAAGAAAATAAGGTCGTCATTTCGAGCGGAGTGCAATGTAGCCGAGAAACCAAAGGCTCAGCGGAGCTAAATCTATCTCGAGATGGAATTCTCCGTGCCCGAAGCAGGCGGGCACTCCGCAATGCTCCGGTCGAGATGACGTTTTTTTATTTAAAGTCTGTCTATGATAGTATAAATAGTATAATAAACTAAACCGTCCGTAATACCGACCCGGTTTCGTTAACAATTAAGGTATGGTTTACCCCGCACTTTAAAGCAAAATTATTCCGTTGATGGCCTACAGGGAAATCAAAGGCAATGGGATAGCTATATTCCTTTACTTTTTCCAGCACAATTTCATAGATGGTTTTACCAAATTCTTCACCGGCATCGTCGGGTTTAACTTTAAAGCCACCCACAATCAGGCCTTTCAGGTTTTTAAGCTTTCCACTGCGCTTTAAGTTCCATAACATCCGGTCGATACTATAAAGGTATTCGCCTGTATCTTCGATAAAAAGAATTTTATTTTTAGTGTTCAGATCAGAATTACTGCCGGCAAGTGTTTCAATAATGCTTAGGTTTCCGCCAACCAAAATGCCATCTGTTTTTCCCAACCGGTTATTGATATTGACAGGAGCGGTGTAGCCCATCTGTTCGCCAATCAGCACATTTTTTATAGAGAGTATGGTTTCAATCTGTATCGGTTCGGCCTTGCTCCAATCATCGGGGAAACTGTTGCACATTTTTGAATGAATGGATGCAATGCCATAGTTTTTTGCCAAATGGCAATGTAAAACCGTAATATCGCTAAAACCGATGATCCATTTCGGGTTCTTTTTGAAAGAAGAAAAATCAAGCTGATCGATAATCCTTACAAAACCATAACCGCCACGTGCACACATGATCGCTTTAATATCGGGATCATCAAGCATTTTCTGAAAATCGACCAATCTTTCTTCATCTGTTCCGCCATAAGTGAAATCGCGTTTACCGATGGTATCACCAATCTTAATGTTAAAACCCCAGCTTTGCATCTGTAAAACTGAAGGCTGAACCTGTTCTAAAGTAATATAACCTGCCGGACTGGTTATTCCGATGGTATCACCAGGTTTTAAATAGGGAGGGATTTTAAATGATGAACTTTCATTTTCTACCGTATTGGCCAAAGTTTTAAACGCAGGAAATACTGTTGCAGCAGCAATAAATGAGGAAAGAAAATGTTTTCGGTTCATTTAAAAGTGGTTGTCGTGTTGATCAGGCTAATATATGATTTAAAATACTGGCATAAAAGAAAAGGGATTTATATCCATAAATCCCTTTTTTAAACCAAACAAATTAATCTGTAAAAGATTAGTATAATGTGAATTATATAAATAACCAAGTTTGAAATAAAAAGTTTTTCGAATTGTAAAAAAAAATGTTGTGATATTCATGTGCCATAATTAATTTTTTATAGGGTTTTGAAAAACACCATACCTGCCAAATAGCCCTGATGGAAACGGAAATACTTTTTGGCCCCGTTTTTTTGTATTCTTGGAAGGTTTTTGCCAAAAAGATTGGAGTGCACAGCAGGAACAGACCTAAACCATGAGCACAAAAATTGCGCTTTAAAACAATTTAAAAGTAGGGAAGTGGCGGGTAACTTTTTTATAAAAGTTAAAGGCTATCCCTCGCGGATAGCCTTTGCTAACAACAAAACAAATATAAGATAACCAAATCTTACCTGATTGAGCAGAATCAGGTAAAGTGCTATGAGATACACTTTGCGGCCTAGTAATGGATTCGAACCATTGTAAAGAGTTTATGAAACCCCAACCTTCCAATCGGTCAACTGGCCTTGTTTTTATAATTGTTTTAATGCCAAATAATCCCTCAATTCTAAAATCTGTTCTTTAATTAAACTATCTTCGTTTTTTAAATATGGGTATTCTTCTTTTTCCTGTTTTACAGGGTAAGTAAGTGCCTGATATTCATCTATAGTGGGATATTGAAAATAGATTGACATGATTTTAGCGTTTTAATTGTTCAACATTGTTTTTCTTTATGATTAATGTTGAGCAAATATAGAAATAAGTATATAATATCTATCGATTTAGTAGTATTTATTTTTGATAAATTTGTAATTTATTCATTTTCAGTTGATTATTTTTTATCATTATCGTAATTTGATAGTATAAAATGCTGATTATTGTAGATATCGCTGTCAAAATAATGCTCCCTATAGTTTAAAATTTCCTACAGCCAAAAGAATTCATCAGGCCAGCTTTAAATTCAATTTCAGAAAAGCTAATTATTTTAAGGATATTTGCATTTTAATCATTAAAACAGGAACTGTGTCTTTAGATAAATTAAAACTTAGCAAACCACTTGTGGCGGCCATGACAGATGCCGGATTTTTGACGCCAAAAGAAATCCAGGCCAAAACCATGTCGCGTATTTTAGGTGGTCAGGATGTTATAGCAGTGGGGCCGGAGGGGTCGGGAAAAACAACAACCTACGTTTTAGCTACTTTAATGAAACTGAAGTACGCTTTTGAAGAAGCACCAAGGGCCTTGATTTTAGTACCTGATGCCGAACATGTAGATCATGTTTTGGAGCAGTTTAAATTATTGAATCGCAACAGTACCTTCAGGATTTTAGGAATAGACAGCCGTGGCGCGGTTGATGCACAGATGAACGAAATTACTGATGGCTGCGATATTATAGTGGCGGTTCCGGATAGGGCGCGTGCATTATACCTGAAGTTGGCATTAAATACCAATAAAATCCAGTTGTTTATTGTTGATAACGCCGAACTGATCGTAAAAAAAGGTTTGCAGCTTCCGGTTGTAGAATTGGCAAATAGTGCCTACAAATCGCAGCATGTGGTATTTACCGAAGTAATTCATGAGAAATTAAACCACATGATTTCTCCTTTTATGAAAGATTCTGCAGCAATGGTTGAAGTAGACGAAATTGGCGAAAAGCAGGCTGAGGTTTATCCCCAGATGTTATATCAGGTGCCTAATTTCCGCACAAAACTAAACCTGCTTACCTTATTATTAAATGATACCGAGCTTTTTGATAAAGTAGTGGTTTTTGTAAATACGAGGCTAACGGCACAAACAGTATATAAAAACTTCAATCATAATAAAGAAGGCGAGATTAGCATTTACCGCTCATTGTTTTTTGATGATAAGGGATATGATGATATTGAAGACTTTAAAGATAATCCGGATGCAAGGGTTTTAATCGTAGCAAATGAAAATCTTGGTGATTTAAATATTGATGGAATTCCGATTATTTTGCACTTGGAGCTGCCTGAGCAGAAAGAAACTCTAATCCAGCGTATCGTAAAACATGGAGAAGAAGAAGTGGTGGCCATTACTTTTTCTACTGATATCGAACTGATTGAAGTGAAAAAAATCGAACAGGCCATCGGGCAGAAACTGGAAGTAATGGAACTGCCGGAAGATTTAAAGGTGGTTGATGCTGCTGCTAAACCAAAGAAAAAGAAAGCGGGCGAAGATGATGAAGAAAGTGAGCGCGGGGCAGCTTTTCACGAAAAGAAAGCCAGTAATTTAAAAAATTACAATTACAGCGCAGGTACAAAAGCAAAGATGACCTATAAAAAGAAAAAAGGATTGTCATAGGAAATATATTATCCCGCGAATTGTCTTGCACATCGTCACCCTGAACTTGTTTCAGGGTCTATATAGCGAGGAAGATCCTGAAACAAGTTCAGGAGGACGCGTTTTTATAAATCATCATACAAAAAAAGCTCCCCAGAAATTAATCTGGGGAGCTTTTTCGTTAACCGTTATTTACGATTAGTATAAAGTAAACTCTACACGACGGTTTTGTTGACGACCAGCTGCAGTTTTGTTAGTTGCAATTGGTTGGTCAGGTCCGTAACCTGTAGCCTCAATACGTGATGCATTTGCACCCTGAGATACTAAGTAAGCTTTTACTGATTCAGCTCTGTCTTTAGATAAACGTAAGTTTAATTCTCTGCCACCAGTGTTATCTGTGTGACCAGCTAATTTCAAGCTAAAGTTTTTCTCAACTAATAAAGCTGCAACACGGTTTAAAGTAGCGTAAGATTTAGAACGGATAGTCGATTTACCTAAATCAAATTCTAAGTTAGAAATCGCATCTTTAACCACTTTACGGTCTTCTTCGGTAATAACTCTTGTTTCTTTAATCACCTCACGTTGAACTTTGATCGGGCAACCAGAACCATCAACAACTGTTCCTGAAGCAGTTCCAGGGCATTTGTCGAATTTGTTTGCTACACCATCATTATCATCATCGCCCAAATCTTTAGCATATTGCTCTCTATCGCGTTGTGCATTTTGCTCTGCTGTCGATAATGCTCTTCTTAATTCAGAACTTTCTTCAGCGCTTTGTTTACGCAAGTTAGCTAATGAGCTGTAGTTTTGTAACTGAGGTTTGTCTTTACTTCCTAAAGCAAATTCTAAACCAGCGTGTGCATAAGCAAATCTATCATTTGCACCAATGTTAACACCATCAAATTTAGCCGATTTAACAAAATTTACGTCGTAACCTAAATCGATGTTGATACCTTTGGCAACTCCTAATTTAACACCGGCACCAACTGGCACAAACCAACCTTCTCTGTAATAACCTGCATCTACCGTGTTAGTTGGAGTTGTAGTAGCACCTGATGACATGTAACCAGCACCTGCTTTTAAGTAAGGAATTAAAACTGCGTTTTCCTGGTTGATGTTAATGTTAGCAACGTTCCATACCGCAGATAAAGCTCCAGACCATTGCATGTTTGTTTTGTAACCTGTGTTTGGTGCATAAGTAGTATTTCCTGCTGCATCAACACCGGTAGCAAATCTTAATTCTTCAACCTTACCAGCTAAGAAATCAGCTTGGATACCCAATTGAGGTAAAATTTGTTTTTTAATGTAACCACCGTAACCGATATGTTCAACCGGAGTTTGAAACTGATGGTTTGAATTGCCAAAAATTGTTCTTGGTGTTAATAAACCTCCGTGTACACCGATACTCCAGGTACGGAATTCGGTAGGAGAGAAACGGCCTGTTGTACTGGTAGTAGTTGGTGTTTCCTGTGCAAATAATTGTGATGATAACCCTAATAATGCAACCAACATTGTTGATTTTGTAATTCTCGTATTCATGTTCTTCTATTTTATAAATATTAGTGTCTTAACAGTTTTTATGTCGTACTGTTTTGCACTGACTAAGAAAAAATCTTGCCAAAAGCAATATTTTTCATTCAAATAGCATGTTATCAGAGTTTTAGCGGGTTAAAATAATTTCACAAAAAAGTTACTTAAGAATTAAAATGGGGGTATTTTTTGTATAGTATTCAGTACAGATTTGGTTTTGAGTTAATGTTTGCGTAGCTTAAATTCTACTTGTCTGACGGATTTTTCTTATTATTGAGTAGCATCTCTAAAGTTTTCTCAATCCGGGCAACACGGGTTTTCTCCTGTTTGGCAGATAATATCCAGAGTACATATTCCTTTCTGTGGCTGTAGGCGAGTTGATTGAAATAGTTTAAAGCAGCGGGATGATTTTCTAAAAGCAGTTTTAAATCATCAGGGAGATTGACTATTTTATTTACCGGATCGATGTAACCGCCATATTCGTTGGTTTTAATATGGTCGTTTCTCATCCCGGAAGGTTTTACTTCAGAAATAAATTTTAATCTTAATCCTGTCCAGGTTTCATTAACTGCTGCGGATGCGCAGGGTGTTAAGCCAAAAGTATTAAGTTCTTCCCAACTTTTCATCAGATCGAGATCGGATTTAATCTTTGAAGTTTTCTTTGGATAAAATACCCAAAAAATCGTTTTTGCATCTAAATTTCTGATGTTGCTTTTAATTTGCTGATTAAGTTGTTCCTTGCTCAGCGTAAAAGTAACCAATGCATTAAAATTGGTTTCTCCATCGTATTTTAAAATCACATCAGCCGGGATATCACCAAATATTAGAGCTGCATCCTTTGGCGCATCAATAACCTTTACAGTATGCCCAGGTTTTATCTGGAGTTTTTTTAGAAGTGGATTTTCCATTTTTATTTGTTTAAATAGTCCGGTTTCTGAGGTAAAAGATCAGCCCACGGATTCACAGCGACATGGATTAATAGGAATGATGTAAGAGGATTAATGGAATTAACCATTGATTTATTGTCGAGCCTTTTGTCATCCTAAGCGTATTCGAACGGTTTCCGTGCTTTTTGCTGTTGATAAACTGCCCGGACCTACAACCTCAATTTAGCAAAGAAGTCCCAAAAAACAATCCCTGCAGAAATAACAATATTAAAAGAATGTTTGGTTCCAAATTGCGGAATTTCGATACACTCGTCAATTTTCGCCATTACTTCGTCACTTACACCATCAACTTCGTTTCCAAAGATGAGCGCATATTTTTTATCAAAGTCTGGTTGAAAAGTATTCAGCATGGTACTGTTTTCTGCTTGTTCAATGGCAACAATTTCATAGCCCAGCTCTCTTAGGGCATCAACAGCCTGTAAAGTATCAGTATAATGGATCCAATCAACAGACTGTGTAGCACCTAAAGCTGTTTTCTCTATTTCGCGGTGTGGCGGTTGTGCAGTAATACCACAAAGGATTACTTTTTCTAAAGCAAAGCCATCTGCGGTACGGAATATCGAACCCACATTGTGCATACTGCGCACATTATCCAAAACCACTACAACAGGTAATTTTTCCTGTGCTTTAAATTCTTCAATATCCGGACGGTTTAACTCGTCTAATTTTAATTTTCTCATTATTTTTAAAAGTGATTACACTGATAAGAAGATACACCGATGAGGCATAATGTCGAATCTGTGTTTATCTGTGCGTATCTGTGGTTAAATATGGACCGCTACCAATCTCGCTGATGTAAATTGCAGCTGGATAACCAATTTTATCTATGTAATAATCTGTTAAGTGTTTAGCAAAGTCTTCTTCGTAACCTTTTTCCAATAAAGCAATTGCGCAACCACCAAATCCGGCACCGGTCATACGGGCACCGATTACATGTTCATAAGTTATACAAAAATCGACTACCGCATCGAGCTCTTTTCCGCTTACTTCGTATAAAGTTCTTAACGACTCGTGCGAGGCATACATCAAACGACCAAATTCTTCCAGGTTTCCGCTGTTTAAAGCTTTTGCAGCCAAATGTACACGGTCGTTTTCTTTAACCACGTGGGTTGCACGGTTTAAAATCACCTCATTGGTAATTAAATGACTATGCAGTGCAAATTTTTCGGCATTTAGCTCGCAAAGGTAATGGAGGGTAATTTCTTCATTAAGTTGTTTCAATGCAGTTTGGCACTCGGCTACACGTTCGTTGTATTTAGAATCGGCCAGCTCGCGTGGTTTATTGGTATTAATAATAGCCAGAACGTAATTGCCCAGATCAACATCTACCATTTTATATTTTAAGGTTTCGCAATCCAATACAATGGCTTTATTTTTTTCTCCAAAAGCCACTGCAAACTGGTCCATAATGCCGGAGTTAAGACCAATGAAATCATTTTCAACACGTTTTGCAATTTTCACCAGCTCCAGTTTATCGTAACCCAGATTAAAATAATTATTCAGAGCATAAGCTGTGGCAATTTCGATTGATGCTGAAGAGGAGAGGCCGGATCCGATCGGGATATTCCCATAAAAAAGGAAATCGAGTCCGGGAATTTCCTTTCCATCTTTAATAAATTCGTTAATTACTCCAATGGGGTAATTGGTCCAAAGGCCACCATCTTTTTGATTCACGCGGTTGCTTTCAACTGCTGTTTCAATTTCAAAATTTAAGCTTTTAAACCTGAGTTTATTTTCATTATTAGGGGCAATGGCCACCCAGGTTCCCAGGGTAATGGCGCAGGGCATCACTAAGCCGCCGTTATAATCGATATGTTCGCCAATGAGGTTAACCCGGCCGGGGGTGAAATAAACAGCATCGGCATTTTTATGGTAACGGGCAGCAAATTTTTCCTCGAGGTTAATGTTCATTTGGCTAAAATATATTTATTAAAATCATTAATAATAGTATGTTTGTTTAGGAAACAAAAGCACTAAGTTACAATTTATGAGCGTTCAGCAAATACCTACCGGAAAAATTATTGATGGCGAAGAAGTTATCGCAATCGAACTAACTAATAGTAAAGGTACTTATGTTAAAATATTCAATTATGGTGCAATCATCAATAAATTTATTGTCGAAAATGCCAGAGGTGAAAAACAGGATATCGTACTTGGTTTCGATACTTTTGAAGAGTATCTTGATCCGGCTTATTTAACCCATTATCCTTATTTAGGTGCAGTGGTTGGCCGTTATGCCAATCGTATTAAAAATGGAAATTTCACTATTGATGGCGAAAACTATCAACTGGCACAAAATGCCGGAACGGATACTTTACATGGCGGTATAGAAGGTTTTGATAAAAAAGTTTGGGATATTGTTGAGGTTGGCGAAGGACCTCAATCATCGGTTACATTACAATACGAAAGCGTTGATGGTGAAGAAAATTTCCCGGGCAACCTGATTATCGACCTTACTTTCGAACTGACTGAAAATGATGAGTTGATTTTAAGTTACGAGGCAGAAACCGATCAGGCTACGGCGATTAATTTAACGCATCATGGTTATTTTAACCTGGCACCGAACGGCGGCAACATTAAAGACCATAAACAGCAGATTTTTGCATCGAATTACCTGGAACAGGACGATAATTATTCGGTAACAGGTAAATTAATTCCCGTTGAAGGAACAGCGCTTGATTTTACCAAATTAAAACCAATAGGGCAAGACTGGGATCCGGAAGAAGGTTACGACCAAACCTTTGTGCTTGATAAGATTTATGGCGATTTATCGCTTGCAACGAAAACAATTGAGACAGAAAGCGGTTTAGTGTTAAGCGTATATACAACAGAACCTGTGGCACATTTATACACCTCTAAATATTTAGATGTAAAAAATGGTAAGGGTGGAAGGGATTATGGGAATTATGGTGCTTTTTGTGTAGAAACACAACATCATCCCAATGCCATTAATATTCCGGCGTTTCCAAGTACGGTTTTAAAACCAGAAGATCTGTATACACAAACAACCATTTACAAAGTTTCATTAAATAAATAATTATGTTTACCATCGAAAACATCCAGGCCGCCGAATCGAAAATTAAAACTGGTGCAGATTTCCCTCAGTTTATAAAAGAAATTAAGGAATTGGGTGTTAAGCGAAATGATGTTTATGTGAGTAGCGGTTTATCGATCTATTTTGACGATGAAGACAATGCTTTACAGGTAAGTCCTGAAGGATATCCGGCTTTAAGTATCAATGATGAATCTGCTGCCGGGAAACTGGAACATGCTTTAAAAATACACCAGCAGGGCGAAACTAATTATTTTACCTTTTGCAAACAGGCAGCTGATGCCGGTGTAGAAAAATGGGTAACTGATTTGGAAGAAATGAGCTGCACCTATCTGGATGCGGAAGGAAATGAACTGGTAAAAGAAACTATACCAACTGCATAAAATATATAGGCCCGAAATATCGGGCCTTTTTTATATTGTATTGATGAGCCAGTTAGCACCTGGCATTGGTTAAATCCTTTCGAGTATCGTTTTGATTGCCTTTTCTACGATTTTATTGGGGTTGGTGCTGAATTCAAAATTAACGCGACTTGCCAGGATGGCATTTACAGAAAGTGCTTTATGTCCCAAAACTTTGGCCAAAGCATAAATTCCTGCAGTTTCCATCTCTAAGTTGGTAATGCGGTGCTGGTTGCTCCTAAAACTGTTGATCAAACTTATAAAATCAGGAACAGCATTTTTCGCCCTAACTATTCGCCCTTGCGGTGCATAAAAACCAGGAGCGGTAATCGTAATGCCCTGGTGCATATCCTTGCCGATGGTGTTTAACAGGGTTTCATCTGCTGCGGTTAAATAAGGATTAATGTTTTTAAGGTGTCCAAAATGAGCTTTTACATCGGCCATTAAAAGTTGTTCATCTCCCGATAATTGTTGGAGGTAATAATTCATCAGGGCATCCATTCCCAGGCCATGTGTTGAGGCTAATATTGTTCCCATGGGAATATCCGGCTGCACCGCGCCAGATGTACCTATACGGATAATATTTAAGGAGCTAAGCTCTTTTTTTACTTCACGGGTTTCGAAATCAATGTTTACCAAAGCATCCAGCTCATTAACAACGATATCGATATTGTCTGTACCAATGCCTGTTGAGAGTACGGTAACCCGTTTCTTACCTACAAAACCTGTATGCGTAATAAATTCACGCTTACCTTTTTTAAATTCTATCTGATCGAAATATTTACTCACTTCGCCAACGCGGTCGGGATCGCCAACGGTAATTACGGTTTCGGCAACATCTTCCGGCAAAAGATTTAAGTGGTATATACTGCCATCAGGATTGATGATTAAGTCGCTTTCGGATATTTTCATATTTGGTTTTGTTGTTGCCGCAGATTTTGCTGATCGCCGCAGATTTTATATTTTTTATTCTTCCACACGGTATTTCACATGTGGTCGTTGATTTTAACACCCGTTAGTGTTTCGTTAAACGGTGTTCAGGTATTTTAATTTTATCCCTTCAATTTTATCAAATTTACTTAAAACCTGATTGAGTTGTGCTTTTCTGACTTCGAATTTTAAGATGCAACTGGTGTCGAACTGTTGCGCCAGGATCTGCAGGTTCTCCTCTTTGCTCAGTTTCATTACATCGTTCATCTGCAGGTAATCGAAATGTGCTTCATAAACATCATTAACAGTTTTACTTACAATTTTAGACGCTTTAATGACTTCAATACTAGCATTTTTGTAGGCATTAATTAAACCTGGGACACCAAGTAAGGTACCTCCGAAATAACGTACCACAACGATCAAAATATTGGTAATATCTTCCGATAGCAAACAGTTGAGGATTGGTCTGCCGGCGGTGCCAGAAGGTTCTCCATCATCATTTACCCTAAAAACAGAACGGTTTGGAGTTAAACGGTAAGCGTAACAAAAATGGTTCGCTTTAGGGTGTTCTGTACGGAGTTTAGTGATAATTGGTTTTACTTCTTCTTCACTACGGATCGGAAAGGCATAAGCAAGAAACTTGCTGCCCTTATCACGAAATATGCCTTCTGAGGCACTTTCGATGGTTTTATATGAATCATCGAATAGCATTTTGCGATAATGTAATGAAAATAACGGCAGCAATAGCTAAAACTATGCCTGCATAATTCAATTTGCTTAATTTCTCTTTAAAAGCGATTACACCAATCAGCGTTCCTACAATGATCACCCCCAAATTCATTGCTGCAAATACCGTGGAGGGGTTTTCTGCCAGTGCTTTATGGGCTTTCATGTAAAATAGGATATTCCCGAAGTTAAAGAAACCCAGAATCAGTCCGCAGGCTACATTTACCAGCTGTAATTTAATCTTGCCCGAAATTACCATAGCGATTACGATGATTAATGATACCACAAATGAAAGGCAAAAAACAGTAAAAAGTGAGGTGGTATAAGGCAGTTCTTTGTAAAGTGCAATTTGTTTAAAAAGGACATCAATTACGCCGAAGCCGACAAAAACCATTATGGGATATAGCAGGTTTCCTTTATCAGTTTTTTTAGCTGAATTACGTATAAAAGTTAAGATAATTGCTGCAAAACCAATGATGAGACCAATGATTTTAAAATTATTGAAATCTTCTTTAAAAATAAAATAAGCTGCTAAAATAGGAATGAACAATGATAACCGTTGGGCAATATCGGTTTTAACTATGCCTAGGCTTTTAACCGATGCAGCAAGGAGTAAAAATATAGAGGGTAACAGCACTGCCAAAGCAATATAGATTGGCCATGGTGCGCTTTGGGTAACCAATTTTACGTCTGGTTTAAAAAAGAAAAAACATAAGGTTAATGCGGCCAGGTAATTTATGGTTACGGCTTGTATAATGCTGATCTGGTACCGTTTAGCTAATTTTAGTAAGATAGCAACTGTAACACTACAACAAATGCTTAAAACAATGTAAATCATTTAGTTATGTCGTTTATATAGATAGAGAGTTTGTCGCTTCCAACCTGGGTTTCTTCTTTCAGATTTCCGTTTATGGAAGGTGAAGGAATACCATCTAACCAGCTGTTTGCAGACGTGAAGATACGTGCTTCATCCCAAAGATCGGTAGATAAAAACTGATTTAAGATATTTGCACCACCTTCTATAATTACCGATTGTATATCCATCAGATAAAGCTGGAAAGCAATTTTTTGGGCCAGGTAGAAATGCATATCTTCCATTTGAATGTAATGGATATTATCATCAACATCAGTTTTAATTTCGTTAAAGATGATGGTTTTTGCCTCTTTATTGAAAATATGATTGGATTGCGGAACCTGCAGGTTTTTATCGATCACCAGGCGAACCGGGTTTTTGCCCGGCCATTCTCTTGCCGTTAACTGCGGATTGTCCATTATGGCTGTTTGTTTACCAATCAATATCGCATCTTCTTCCGAGCGCCACTGATGGGCCAAACGTTTAGCCAAAGTACCGCTGATCCATTTCTGGTGTCCATCGCTTGTTGCGAAATAACCATTAGCCGTTTCGGCCCATTTTAATATAATATAAGGTCTTTGCTGTTGTATCCTGGTGAAAAATCTTCGGTTAAAATAGCGGCATTCATCATCTAAAATACCACTTAGCACTTCAATACCGGCATTTTTAAGTTTTTCTATTCCTTTGCCATCCACTCCCGAAAAAGGATCCCTGTTGCCAATAACTACTTTTTTGAGCTGGTGTTTTACAAAAAGATCGGCACAGGGCGGGGTTTTTCCAAAATGTGCGCAGGGTTCTAAACTAACGTAAGCTGTAGCCTGTTTGAGCATGTTTTCGGCTTCATCACCGAATTGATCGAATACCGCTTTTACAGCGTTTGGTTCTGCATGGGCTTTTCCGTATTCCTGATGATAACCTTCGCCTATAATTTTGCCATTCAGTACAATTGCGCAACCAACCATTGGGTTCGGACTTACGTTGCCTATACCCAAAGCGGCCAGCTCTAAACAGCGTTTGATGTAAAATTCGTCGCTCATTAGGGCAAAAGTAGTAAAAAAAGAGTCATGCCCTTATCAAAACAAGATTGTTATCATCTCAATTAAGTAATTTTGTGTTACATGAACATAGGAGCGCTCGAGGAGCATTATAAATTGGAATTAGTGCCGTTATACGACAGGGAAGAAGCTAAGTCATTATTTAGTTTAGCTGCCGAACAGGTACTGTTGTTATCTCCAAATAAACTGATGATGCAGAAAGATACTGAAATCAGTTTTATTAACGAGCAAAAGCTTTTGAGTATCCTGAATGATTTACAGATCGGCAAACCCATTCAGCATATATTAGAAGAAGCTCATTTTTATGGTCTGGTTTTTAAAGTCAATGAACATGTACTTATTCCAAGGCCTGAAACAGAGGAATTGGTCGACTGGATTATTTCAGTTTGCAGTTCGCAGCTTACAGCTAAAGAATTTAAAATTCTGGATATTGGAACAGGATCGGGCTGTATTCCAATTACCCTCAAAAAGCATTTGCCAAATGCCGGGCTATCTACATTGGATGTTTCCTCTGAGGCCATAGCGGTGGCTAAACAAAATGCGCAGCGAATAGGTGCTGAGATAGATTTTATAACAGCTGATGTTTTAACATTTCAATCTAAAGAAAAATTTGATGTAATAGTGAGTAATCCGCCATATATCAGAGATTTAGAAAAAAAAGAAATGCATGATAATGTGTTGTTGCACGAACCACATCTTGCGCTGTTTGTAAACGATGATAATCCACTGATATTTTATAAAGCCATAGCTGATTTTGCCAAAACCAATTTAAAATCCAATGGACATCTGTTCTTCGAAATTAATGAGTATTTAGGTAAAGAAACAGTTGAAATGTTAAAGGATAAAGAATTTATAGATATTGAATTAAGGAAAGACATGCAGGGTAAGGATAGGATGATTAAAGCGGGGATTTGACCGAAGATGTAAAATGGATGATGTAAAATGGAAAATGGACCAAAGTCGGATGTTGGATGTCCGAAAGACTGAAGATATGATGGTTAAAAAAGTGCGCTCTTAATGTCCTTAATTTCTTAATGGTCAAAAGATGTAAGATGGAAAATGGATGAGACATGAAATGACCAATAATCAATTTTCAATGATCAAGAACAGCCATCATAAAATTTTCGATAAACAAAACTTAATGCCCTTAATTTCTTAATGGTCAATAAATGTAAGATGTTTGATGGCAAATAGATAAGGTACAGGGGGGCGTCATCTCGACTGAAACGCAGTGGAATGGAGAGATCTATCTCTTTGCAGATCTTTCTATTGCATTATACTTCGCTCGAGACGGTCAGTTCTAACTTTGTGTTTTAGTGTCTTTGTGGTTAAAAAAATTATACTAAGCCCTCGGATGGAACTGCGTGATTACTTCCCTTAAATAATCCCTGTCTATATGCGTATAAATTTCCGTTGTGGTAATACTCGAATGCCCCAGCATTTCCTGTACGGCACGTAAATCGGCACCACCTTCAATTAAATGGGTAGCAAACGAATGCCTGAATGTATGCGGACTTATCGTTTTCTTTAACCCAATAGCCATTGCCAGACTTTTGATCAGGTTAAAGATAGAAATACGTGAAAGTTTGGCCCCGAAGCGGTTCAGGAATATAAAATCTTCATTTCCTTTTTTAATGTTTGCATGCACACGTACTTCCTTAATGTAAATATCGAGCAGTTTTAAAGCTGTACTGCCGATGGGTACTAAACGTTCTTTATTACCTTTTCCTATTACTTTGATAAATTCAATTTGCGGGAAAAGACTGGAAATCCTGAGTTCGGTTAATTCAGTTACACGTAAGCCACAACCGTATAGTACTTCCATAATGGCTTTATTTCGCATTCCTTCGGACTTCGAAGCATCAATTGCGGCAATGAGCTCATTAATTTCGTAAATGTTTAGCGTATCTGGTAATTTTCTGCTCAGTTTAGGCGCTTCCAGTAAAGCGGTTGGATCGTTGGAAATAACATCTTCGAGCAGTAAATAAGAGAAAAAAGCTTTCAGTCCTGAAATTACCCTGGCCTGTGTGCTGGCAAGCATACCAAGTTCATTTAACCACGAAATAAAAGATTTTAAGTCGGTTATGGTGATATCGGTTAGTTTTGGCTCCTCATTTAACGACGCAAAATACTGGCTGAGTTTCTCGATATCATTCAGATAAGCTTCTACAGAATTTCCTGATAACGACCTTTCCAGCTTTAAATACGACTTAAATCCTTTAATATATGATGGCCAAAGCATGCTTTTATTAAGATTTTTTATAACATTGCAACGTTACAACATTTAACGTTACTACATAGCATGAAAATACAAATTATTAACGGGCCAAACTTAAACTTATTGGGCGTTCGCGAACCATCTATCTACGGAAATACCAGTATTGAAGATTATATTAAGGAATTAAAAACCGTTTATCCCCAGATTGAAATTGAATATTACCAAAGCAATGTAGAAGGCGAAATCATTAATAAATTGCACGAAGTTGGTTTCAGTTATGATGGTGTTGTGCTTAATGCCGGTGGTTATACGCATACTTCAGTTGCCATTGCAGATGCCATTGCAGCCATTAAAACGCCTGTTGTTGAAGTTCACATTTCGAATATTTATGCCCGCGAAGAATACCGCCATGTTTCGTTGACAGGAAAAAATTGCCAGGGTGTTTTAACCGGTTTCGGTATAAAAGGTTACCGTTTGGCTATTGAAAGTTTGTTGGTTTAATTCAATTTTAATACTGAAGCTGTCAGATGCTACCATCTGACAGCCATACAAACCTAGCGTAATAAGAATGCTTCGCCGGCTGAAAAAGCCATTTACAATAACAACTTGTAGTTAATCAATTGCACAAAGCTTACTCCGTTACACTTTCTATGTCAATCGCGAAAAATATCTGATTTTCTTAATAAAAAACGCCCAAACAATACTGTTATGGTATACCCCGGTATGTTCGGAGTAAGTTTTTTGAACTACCTTTCGTTTTTTGTTTGTTTTTGATAAGGACTTCAGGAAATGCCAATGTCCCTTTGTTACCGCCATAGTGAATTTGGGCTTCCCTGTGAGTAAAAAATGCCACCAGGCTATAAAATCAATAAACATGCGGATGGTAATCCTGAAAACGGCATCACCAGCAGGAAGGTTTTTCTGCATAATGATGAGGTTATTCCTGAAATTGAGATAAGTTTTAAAAGGGTTTTCGGTTTGCAAAGTGCCACCGCCAACATGATAAACTTCAGCATCAGCACAATACATAATCTTATAACCAAGGTTTTTTAAACGCCAGCAAAGATCTATTTCTTCCATGTGGGCAAAAAGATCGGCATCTAATCCTCCGGTTTCTTTCCAGTATTTGCTTTTGATAAAAAACGCTGCGCCACTGGCCCAAAAAACTTCTTTTTGCTCATTATACTGGCCATTGTCGTGCTCATAAACGTTAAAAAGCCTGCCGCGGCAAAACGGAAAGGAGTAAATATCAAGGTATCCACCGGCAGCACCGGCATATTCGAACTGGTTTTTATTGAGCTGCCATTTTATTTTTGGCTGTGCCGCTGCAATCTGCGCATCGCTTTCCATCAGGCTAATCACTGGTTTGATCCAGTTTGGCGTTACTTCCACATCAGAATTGAGCAGGATAAAATAATCGGCTTCTACACGTTCCAAAACTTTATTATAACCTCCGGCAAAACCATAATTCTGATCGTTCTTAATGATTTTAACAGTCGGAAAATTCTGCTCCAGAAATTCAACCGAGTCGTCGGTTGAGGCATTATCGCCCACAATTATCTGCAGGTTATCATATTCGGAACTTAAAATTCCGGGCAAAAACTGATTTAAATATGCTTTTCCATTCCAGTTTAAAATTACAATGGCTACTGATGGGTTCATTCTGTTATTCGGGTTTAAACTTCCAGCGCTTATGGCTCCAGAGCCAATATTGGGGCTGTTCTTTAATAATATCTTCTAAAAATTTAAAATGCAGATCGGTGATTTCAAATTCATTCATTTTGCAGGGTTCGAGGCACATCGGTAATACTTCTACATGATAGTAGCCTTTTTTTATTACGTTAACCTTAAAATAATATATTGGCCTTTTGGTCGATTTTGCGATTTTTTCTACACCCAGAAGTGCTGCGGTAGGCTGGTGCATAAAATCAACAAAGTATTTAGCTTCTTCGCGCGTAGGAGATTGATCGCTTGCAAAACACAAAAGTGTAGGTTCATTTTTATACGCGGCCATTCCACGTAGGGTTTGCCGCATGGCAATAAAAACATTGCCGTATTTGGTACGCATACAATCGAACCAGGTTTCAAAAATCTTATTGTTAATGGGTTTAAAAATAACCATTGTTTTGGCCGAAATACTTAATCCAAGTGCTAAAGTACCCAATTCCCAGTTACCGTAATGCCCAGTACAGGCCAATACACTTTCTCCGGCTTTAAAATGAGCCTCCAATTGCTCCAAACCGGTAAATTTTACCCGGCGTAAGGTTTCGGCTTTAGAAATGCTGGTCATTTTGATAATTTCAAAAATCAACCTGGCCAGATAAAGAAAAAATTTCTTTTCGATGGTCTTAATTTCAGCTGCAGATTTTTCGGGAAAAGATTGGGTCAGATTATCCCTTACTACTTTTTTTCTATAGCCTGTTATGTAATAAAGCAGATAATATAGTAATCTTGCAAAAAAAAAACAGCAATGGCAGGGGAAGTAGCGACAGCATGTATAAAAAAAATACGCCAACGTGCGCAATCCCTCTTCTAATCATTATTTTTAAAACGTTTCAGTTACAAACATAAATTTTCAAATGCAGAATACAGCTATACTTCCATTATTTTATCTTCCACCTGTTGGTTACTTCAGTTTATTACAAAAGCTGGGCGAAGATTTTTTAATCGAAAAACATGAACATTTAGCCAAGCAAACTTATCGCAACAGGGCCAGTATTTATTCGCCTAATGGCAAGTTAGACTTAACCGTACCGGTGGTTAAAGGTGCTAAAACACATACGAAAATGAAGGATGTACGGATTAGCTATGATTTTAACTGGCAGCGTTTACATTGGCTAAGTTTGGAAACCTGTTACAGAAGTTCTGCTTATTTCGAATTTTATGAAGATGAACTATCACGCTTTTATCAGCACAAATTTGAATTTTTGTTTGATTATAATCTCGAGCTGTTGGAATGGCTGAACAAAAAATTAAAGCTGAATAAAACCTTTGGTGTAACATCCGAATACCTTGATGATGTAACACCGGAGCTAGATTTCCGCTCAATGATGAACCCTAAAAAACAGGAAGATATTGTAAACAATAAGCCATATTATCAGGTTTTTGAAGATAAACATCAATTTTTACCCAACTTAAGTATTGTTGATCTGTTATTTAACCAGGGACCGCAAGCCCGGCTATATTTATAACATCATGGGAAAAAACAAACCACGCCATCGCCATAAACATTATAAGGTACCTGCGCCAGGCACCAGTCCGGGCTTGTATGCCATTGATGAGGAAGCTTTAAAGCCGATTATCACGCTTCATACCTACGATGAGAAAACCTATAAAAGTGTAAAGCTGGATAATATCAATAACATTGATAAACTGGTTGAAAATAAGGCTTTTTATTATTGGTTCGATATTAAAGGCCTGGCAGATCCCAATATATTTGAAACGCTTTATTCCAAATTAGATATCAGCAGGTTGGTGCTCGAGGACATTACCAGTTCTTACCAGCGGCCTAAGTTAGACGAATACGACAACGATAAGTACATTTTTTCGGTAAGCAGGCACCTCTACCTGGGCGATGATGATACGCTTTGCAACGATCAGATATCATTTATTCTATCTGAGCGTACCCTGATTACTTTCCAGGAAACTTATGCCGATTGTTTCGATCCGGTAAGGAAACGTTTAGAAGTAGGGAAGGGCAACATCCGTATTGGTGGCAGCAGTTATTTAATGTATGCCATTATGGATGTGATTGTTGATAATTATTTCACCCTTTTAAACTTCTGGGGCGAAGAACTGGATGCGATTGAAGACCGATTGTATGATCACCCCGATAAGCGGATTATGTACGATACCCAGGCCATTAAAAGGTCGTTAATCATGATCAGGAAGGTTGCCTGGCCGGAAAGAGACAAGCTGAACGATATTATCCGTACGGATAGTCCTTTGATATCCGATCTCACCAAAACTTATATGAAAGATGCTTACGATCATTGCATCCAGATTATTGATTTTATTGAATCGTTAAAGGAGATTGCTTCGGCCAACATTGATATGAATTTATCGATCATCAGTAACCGGATGAATGAAATTATGAAGGTTCTGACCATTATCTCGTCCATTTTTATTCCTTTAACCTTTATTGCAGGTATTTATGGAATGAATTTCAGCAGGGAAGACCCGGCAACAGGTAAAATATTAAAAGATAATATGCCCGAATTATACGCGGCGCATGGTTATTTATATACCTGGATTGTGATGGGCGTGATTGCCATCATACAGGTGATTTATTTTTGGCGCAAGGGCTGGTTTAAATAGTATTTGTTCTGAACCCAATAAAAAACTTCGTCATCTCGACCGGAACGCAGTGGAGCGGAGAGATCTATCTCGAGGCAGATTTCTCGGCTGCGTTGCACTCCGCTCGAAATGACGACGTATTTATTGAATTCTCTCAGCAAAAACATTAAATTAGAATTATTATCATTTTAAAGAAATGATTAAGTTAAATGAAACTTTAGTTTAAAATGTACCAATTTTTGGTAACTTCAATTATCTAATTAAATTGATATCATGGGAAGAAATACATCTGTTGCCTTGGGAAATCACTTTGAAAATTTTGTTGAGCAAAAAATTGTTGAAGGGAGATTTAAAAATGCGAGTGAAGTTATTCGTGCAGGTTTGAGACTATTGGAAGATGAGGAGAATAAAATTAAAATTTTGAGAGATGCACTTCAGGTTGGAATTGACAGCGAGTTTGTAAAAGACTTTGATCCGAAAAAGCACCTTGAAATGTTGAAGAAGAAAAATAAAGTTACTGTTTAATAATGCAGGAAAGATAATGCAGGATTTTGTAAAATTCAGTTTTTAATTTTAGTAGCTTTAGGGCATTTTGGTTAGGTTTATAGATGCAGTCATTCGAAATAGATAAAAGCGACGTACTTAAGGTTAAAAATGCAATTTTAGCCGGCGATGAAACTTTAAAAATAGTTTTAGAGGAATATCATGCCTCAGAAATCGCGATTTTGTTCGAACGTTTGGATAAATCTGAACAACGGCATATCATCAATCTGCTTCCTGCAGAAATTGCCTCCGAAATCATCTCGGAAATGGATGAAGAATCCCATCCCGAGGATTTACTTTTTGAACTTCATCCCGATAAACGTACCGAAATTGTTGAGGAGCTGGATTATGACGATGCTACGGATATCATTTCCCAGCTGGAAGACCATGAGCAGAAAGAGATTTTAGAAGACCTTACTGAAGACCATGCTTCCGAAATCCGTAATCTTTTAACCTACGACGAAAAAACCGCCGGTGGTTTGATGAACACAGAACTGATCTGTGTGAACATCAATCTGACTAAAAAGGACGCGATTGACGAAATTATCCGTCAGAGCGAAGAAATGGAGGAGTTTTACACCATATATGTGGTAGATGACGAGGAAATTTTTAAAGGTATTGTTTCGTTAAAAGATATTATTAAGGCTAAACACAACGCCAAAATAACGGAGCTGGTTAAAGAGGATGCCGTTTATGTTCATCCCGATACAGATCAGGAAGAGGTGGCCAACCTGATTTCACAATACAATTTAACCAGTATCCCGGTAATAGATGAAAACCAGAAATTATTGGGTCGCGTAACTTTCGATGACGTAATCGACGTAATGGAGGCAGAAAGTACCGAAGATATCCTTAAAATATCGGGGGTATCAGAAGATGAGGAATTAAGCGGTAACTGGGTAGAGGCGGTAAAATCACGTTTACCATGGCTGATTATCAACCTCGGAACGGCATTTTTAGCTTCTTCTGTGGTTCGTTATTTTGATCCGACTATAAAGCTGATTCCATCTTTGGCTGCTTATATGACCATTATTGCCGGAATGGGAGGAAATGCGGCTACACAGGCCCTGGCGGTAACGGTTAGGCGTATTTCACTTTACGATTTAACAGATAAACAGGCTTACAGGACGGTTTTAAAAGAGTTTACGGTAGGCTTGATCAATGGTGCATCTAACGGATTAATCGTATTTATTTTTGCTTTCTTTTTTGACGGAAATCCGATGCTTGGTTTAGTTATCTTCCTGGCTATGACGGGTAATCTGGTTATTGCAGGTATTACAGGAGCAGGTATCCCACTTATTTTAAAAAGGGTTGGTATCGATCCTGCCATTGCATCATCTATAATTATTACTACTTTTACCGACGTTTTTGGTTTCCTTTTAATTTTGGGATTGGCCAGTAAACTTTTACTATAAATCCAGGATTTAATGATTTTAGGTTGGCAGGATTGATGTCTGTAAACCAAATCCTAATCCTGTTAATTAACTAAGACTACATAAAAATTAAATCTGTAAAATCTGATCCACATGCAAACGACAAGACACGATTGGACAAAAGAAGAAATATACGAAATTTATAACAGGCCATTTTTAGACCTCGTTTACGAAGCCGCAAGCATTCACAGAGAAAATAAAGATTATAACGAGGTTCAGGTAAGCTCATTAATTTCCATTAAAACCGGCGGTTGCAAAGAAGATTGTTCTTATTGCCCGCAGGCTGCACGTTACCATACTGATGTAGAGGTACAGCCGATGATGCAGGTGAGCCAGGTGGTTAGTGCTGCGGTAAAAGCTAAAGAGGGCGGTGCATCACGTTTGTGCATGGGCGCTGCCTGGCGCGAAGTACGTGATAACCGTGATTTCGACCGCGTAATTGAAATGGTTAAGGCGGTAAACGATATGGATATGGAAGTTTGCTGTACTTTGGGGATGCTTACCGAACATCAGGCACAACGTTTAGCCGATGCCGGTTTATATGCTTATAACCACAATATTGATACCTCAGAAGATGATTATAAACGCATTATTTCTACCAGAACTTATGATGACCGTTTAAATACGATCAAAAACGTACGTAAAGCGAAATTAACAGTTTGTAGCGGTGGTATTATTGGTTTGGGCGAAACAGTTGAGGACCGTGTTTCGATGTTACAGACGTTATCAAATATGGAAACACATCCTGAATCCGTTCCGGTTAATGCATTGGTTCCGGTAAAAGGAACGCCATTAGAAAATCAACCACGTGTTCCGATCTGGGATATGGTAAGAATGATTGCAACGGCACGTATTGTTATGCCAAACTCGGTAGTACGTTTATCGGCAGGAAGGAATGAAATGAGTACGCTTGAGCAGGCTTTCTGTTTTATGGCGGGTGCAAGTTCTATTTTCGCCGGTGATAAATTATTAACAACACCAAATCCTGCTTTTGTAGATGATATGGCCATGTTCGAACTTTTGGGCTTAAAAACCCGCGATGCCTTTAAAAATGGCCGTCCGGCCAATACAAGAATTGTGGAAGAAGCTATTTAATCCGAAATAACTGCGCTGTAAGATGTTATCATCTGAAAACAAAAAAGTCCTGATTAAAATTAATCGGGACTTTTTTATTTCGTTCGGAACACTTGTTTTGGCATCCTGAGCGTAGTCGAAGGATATTAAACCGCTGTTACCCTTACCTCAATATTTCCTTTAGTGGCTTTTGAATATGGACAGGCACGGTGTGCTTTGTCTGCCAAAGCCTGTGCTTCTTCATGCGAAATTCCAGGGATATGTACATCAAGATCTGCTGAAAGCACAAATGAATTTCCATCTTTATTAAACGAAACTAATACTTTAACATTTGCTTCGCTAACATCAACGCCATCACGTTCTGCTACCGAACCTAATGCCCCTAAGTAACAAGGTCCCCAGGCTGCTGCAAATAATTCTTCCGGATTTGTTGCACCACCTTGTCCGCCTAATTCTTTTGGTTTTCTTAAATCAAAATCTAAAATTCCATCGCTCGATTTAATATGTCCGTCTCTTCCTCCAGTTGCTGTAACTTCAGCCGTATATAGCTTTTCCATAATAATTTTCTTAATTGATTTAGTTTAACAAATTAGTGTTGTATTTGTTTTCATCTGCTTTAAGCCTGCCTAAACATACCACCAGGGGCATAAATGATTCCGGTGTAAATAATTTTTTGCCATTTCATGTAAAAAAAAGCTGGTTTTACCCTGCAACTAATCACTAAAAAAACCGGTCAGATAAGTTGGTTCATTGTTGTAGGATAGGATAGGTTAGTTCGAAAGCGCTTAAAAATCAATCGATTGTGGATTTTTGCCTGTATATACAGCGAAAGTATTGTTTTGTTATACTCATTTATCAGTACCGGATTTCGTGTAAAAAACCATGACTTTGCCCTGACATAACATCGTTGAATATACGAAAACAATATTTTTATATCATAACTGTTTAAATCATCCCGTGGTATACCGATTGTTTTTGATGTTGCTCATAGCCAGTGTTGCTATGCCATCTAAATTACATGCGCAATCCTCTCCGGAGAATATTGGATTTGAAAATGGCAATTTTCAGAACTGGAAGATTTATGCAGGTTCGATAGCGATAGAAAACAACAAAAATGTTGTTACGATGAATGAGTTAGCTAAACCGATTTCAAACAGGATCAGTATTATTAATAATAAAAAACTGATCGATCCGTATGGTGGCTTCCCCGTAGTTGCACCTTCGGGCGGGAATTTTTCAGTTAAACTGGGCAATAATGTTACCGGTGCGCAGATTGACGGAATATCGTATCAATTAACGGTTCCGGCTGACAGGCCTGAATTTACGTTAACCTATCAGTACGCAGTTGTTTTAGAAGATCCCGATCACGAACCTTTTGAGCAGCCGAGGTTTATTGCACGAATAAAAGACATGGAAAAAAACGAGTATATTCCATGTGCATCATTCGAATATGTGGCCACCTCTTCACTTCCTGGTTTTAAAAAATCAACAGAATATGAGAGTGTAATATATAAAGATTGGTCGCCGGTAACCATCAACCTGTCTGGCTATCAGGGCAAGCAACTGCTTATAGAATTTATCAGTACCGATTGCTCAAGGGGGCAACATTTTGGGTATGCTTATGTAGATATCAATAATATTTTTGGTGAAGCCGTTACCGGTAATACCTATTGCGCCAGCGCTGAGGCAATTGACTTGACAGGACCGAGTGGTTACCAGACTTATAATTGGTACAATGCAGACAGATCTATAAAATATGGATCTGGCCAAACGATTAATATTAAACCTAAACCAGCTGATAACTCACGCATTTTGCTTGATCTGGTTCCTTATCCGGGATTTGGTTGCCCGGGCACGGTAAGTACCCAGATTCATGGCATAGATTACGAACTTAAGGTTTTAAAGCAGGATGTAGTTTGTCAAAACGCCGAAATAGATCTTTTAGACTCAAAATATATTTTAAATAAAACAGATGGCTTTACCTATCAGGTTTTTGAAGACAAAGATTTAACCAGACCTGTAACTGGAGCTGTTAAAATAACGGACGATAAAACCTTTTATATCAAAGGAAATAATAACAAAGGCTGCGAAAGTGTGGTACCCATTGATATTTCGGTATTTAATGCAGCAGATATCAGTGTTAAAAATCCTGATGCCGTCTGCTATTCAGAAAGTGTTGATATTACAAACGAAGCCCTCTACAGTGGTGATTTAAATGGTATCGCCCGGTCTTATTTTGAAGATGGGGCTGCCAATCAGCCGCTTGGCGATCCGAAACATATCAGTAAATCGGGAAAATATTTTGTCAGGCTGTCTAACCAGATGCACTGCAGCAAAATTATTGCTATAGATGTGGTCATCAAAGATAAACCTTTGCTAAAAGTAAGCAACCCCAAACCCGTTTGCATTCCAGCGAAGGTAGATATTACCACTGCCGATCATTTTTTGGGTAGCGATGCGAATCTTAAATACAGTTTTTATAACGATGAAGCGTTAAACAACCTGGTTGTTGATCCTACACACATCAATCAATCGGGTACGTATTATGTAAAAGCTATAAATGCTGATGGTTGTACTGTGAGCAATAAAATAGAGGTGGTTATTAACGATATCCCTGTTCTTGTGGTTAAAAATCCGGATGCTGCCTGCCATCCTGATCAAGTTGATCTCACTAATCCTGCACTTTATAATGGCTCTACAGATCATTTAAATTATACTTTTTTTTATGATGAAGCCTTAACGAACAAAATTGCTTATCCCAAAGCAATTACGAAAGCCGGAACGTATTATATAAGAGCGGTTAATAACGGCGGCTGTTATACAACTGGTAAAATTGAAGTAACATTTAATACTGCGCCAACCATTGTGATTAACAAGCCCAAAGCTGTTTTTGACAATTCGTTTATCGATTTAACAGCGCCCGAAATTACCAAAGGAAGCAGTGTATACGTAAAAGCCGGATATTTTGAGGATGCAGATTTAAAACGGCCGTTAACAGATCCCAAAAGGATAAACAGGGCAGGGGTTTATTATATTGCCATCCAGAACGAAAGTGGCTGCATTTCTTCGGCCCCGGTTGAACTGGAAGTTTTACCACAGCCAAAAATCGTTGTTCCAACCGCATTTACACCACAAAAGGAAACCAATAACCGTTTATACCCGTTTTTGGTAAGTATACAAAAACTGATCAGCTTTAAGGTATACAACAAATGGGGTATTTTAGTTTATCAGAGCGATACCTTGGCCAACGGTGGCTGGGATGGACAATTTAAGAGCCAGATGCAACCTTTAGAAACATTTTCGTGGTTTGCTGAAGGCATAGATACATTCGGGGATAAATTTCAGTCAAAAGGAAAAACCATACTCATACTATAATGCACAAACCGCTACTTATTTTATTTTTGTGCTTAGCTACCTTATGTTGTTCGGCACAGGATCCGAAGTTTTCGCAATACTTCGCGGCGCCATTAACGCTAAACCCGGCATTTACAGGTTTTTTTGACGGTGATTACCGCATTGCGGCCAATACCAGACAACAATGGGGCAATCTTGGCGATCCCTATAATACCTACAGTGTTTCAGGTGACTTAAAACTGGTAGAAGATGAAAATTTTATCAATAGCTATTTCAGTTTGGGATTAAGCGGACTTTTCGATGAATCGTTAAACAAAGCTTTAAAGTCGCAATATATCAGTGCCAGCATTTCCTACTATCAATATATGGATGAGGAGCACCGTTTTAAATTTGGGTTGGCACCACAGGTATCGTACGTGTCAAAATACCTCGATTACAATAAACTCACTTTTGCATCCCAATACAATGGTGATGGTGGTTTTAATACTGCGATGCCAAATTACCTCGATTTAAAGAATGATAAAACCTCTTACTTTGACTTGAATATTGGTGCCAATTTTGCCGCCACATTCGATTATTGGAGTTTTGCAATCGGCTATGCTCAATATCACCTTACCAAACCACAGGAGACTTTACTGAGCAATAGTACTGATATTGTTTCAGCACGGAAAACAGTTAATTTTGGTCTGTTTTACCTGTTAAACAATAATGTTGATTTAAATTTAACCGGTGTATATAATGCTCAGAAAAATAACCGGGACGTGATTTTCGGAACAGTTTTGGGGTTAAAACCTGGCGATGAAACCAAAATGAAACTGAACTTCGGCATGTGGTACAAGTTTAACGAAGCTTCATTTTATCCTTATATCGGTGTAGCTATGGGAAATGTTAGTGCCGGAATGAATTATACAGTTTATGGGAGTAAATTATTAAGCGCTACACCACGCACTTACGAACTTTCATTTATTTTCAGGCACAATAACTTCAAGGGTTTTAAAGTACCTTGCCCTAGGTTTTAGAGGTTGATGTTTTATAGGTTGATGTATCATGGTTGATTAGGTGATAGCTATACCGTTTAATATTTCGAATTTTTCGTGGCTATTTTTTTACCACTAAGGCACAAATGCACAAAGTTGGGTTTATATTTCTTTTTGCTCTGCATCTTCTGGCTATCGGACATCTGACTCCTGAATTAATTCTATTTTCCTGACCATTAAGAAATTAAGGGGTTATTGGTGAATCCTACGGTAGATATTGATCATTGAACTTTGGTTATTTTAAATACCATCCACGCATTTAATCTTCCGTGTTTTCTGAGTCTCCGTGGCTATTTTTTTACCACTAAGGCACAAAAGCACAAAGTTGGGTTTAAATATTTCTTTCTGCTCTGTATCTTCTGGCTTTCGGACACCTTAACTATTAATAAATTAAGAACATTAAGAAATTATCGATGAACCCTAATGCGGTAGGTATTGATTATTGAAAATTGAATTTTGGTTATTTGATTCCCCTGTCATTAAACTCTAAAAAAGCTTCAACTGTGCATCAACTGGTGGTTTTTCTTTTCCGAATACAGTTCTGCCACCGTATTTCCAGCTATCAGCTCTTTCTTTTGCAATCACTTTTTCAAAATCCATATTTGGTACAAAATCTTTTTCTGCATTCTGCGCAATCAGGTGTAATGATTTTATGGCCTGCTGCTTGTCTGAATTTCCGATTTTCGCTTTTTCTACCGCATTTCTCAAAACCTTTATCGTTTCGTCGAATACATTTACTGGAACGGGGAATGGATGGCCATCCTTACCACCGTTGGCGAAAGAATAACGTGCAGGATCGTTAAAACGTGATGGCGTACCATAAATTACTTCACTCACCAAAGCCATTGATTGCAATGTGCGCGGCCCCATACCTTCAAGCAATAATAATTCTTCAAAATCGCTTGGTTTCTTTTCCTGTGCCAGCCACAAAATACTGCCCAAACGTTTTAAATCTATATCTTTTGATCTTACATCATGATGATTGGGGAGCACCAGTTTTTGTATTTCACCGAGCATGCGCGTTGGCGATTCAGTGGTGATACCCATCATACTTTGCCTGGTTTTATCCGCATCGTTGGAGGTAAGGTTTAAAATCTTGCCCTGATTTATGCCGCAAATCCCGGTATGTGGTTCTTCAATAAAGGATTTCAGGTTTTCCGAATGCCAGTGGTATCGTCTGGCGGTAGAGCTGCTATCGCTCATGCCCTGCTGTACAACTGCCCAATCGCCATCACTGCTTAAAATAAAGCTGTGCAGATACAATTGAAAGCCATCTTGTATGGCCGTGTTATCAACTTTGGCACTCAGTTTACTTGCGCGCACCAGTTCGGTGCCATTAAGCCCGGTTTTATCAGCGATTCTTAAAAGTTCATGAGGTGTTTCCCTGCTGTATTTACCTTTTCCTCCACAAATATAAATGCCGAGTTCTTTTGAAAGCGGATTAATGGATTTTTTTAAAGCACCAATTACAGAAGTGGTTATTCCTGACGAATGCCAGTCCATACCCATTACCGCACCCAAACTCTGGAACCAGAAAGGGCTGCTTAAACGGCGTATCACTTCGGCTTTTCCATATTCTAAAATAATAGCTTCTGTTATCGCAAGGCCGAGTGCAGCCATGCGTTTAGCCAGCCATGGGGGAACATGACCATAATGTAATGGTAAATCTGCGCTTCCTGATCTTTTCAATGCTAACAAATTTAGTAAAAATTATTGGTGGAATAAAATTTTAGCACTGATTAATACCGTGTAAACTTTCTGCATTTTGCGAACCAATAAACCAATGGCCAATGACTAATGAACTTTTTAGCCACGGACTCACTGATTTACACGGAGAAACACAACCATTCTGTGATCCTGAACACAATGAAGAATCTTTTTTCTTATATGAGCCTTACATGCCTTATATGGTCAACAAAAAACAATTGTTTTAATATTGTAGCCAAATGTGAATCGCATAAAGTTTACTGTAAATAAAAACGATAAAATCTTAATTGATAATAGATTTCTCGGCTGCGTTGCACTTCGCTCGAAATGACGATCTCTGGCAGTCGAAATGACGAGGTGGTAGAAGAAATGATGAAACGATAAAAAACGATTACCTATATTTTTTGTTATCTTAAATCGATATCAGAAGCGAAAACACATTTTTTACATGCGCAAATTCTTACAACGTTTACTCAGTGCCTGGATTATCCGCATGTCGAATAAGTATAATTCCAGTCCAGATCGTAAACGCATTCATGATGCTTTAAGCAAACTATATACAACCATTAATAACGAACCGGGCAAACGTGGCCTGATTTTCGAAATTACGGATGCCGATAAATTTATAATCCTGTCTGACCAGCATAAGGGTGCACGCGATTTTGCCGATGATTTCTCTTTAGCCGAAAAAAATTACCTGAAAGCACTCGATCACTATCATCAACACCACTTTCATTATATTAATTTAGGCGATAGTGAAGAGCTCTGGGAGAATTTATTGGAATCGGTTATTAAACACAATAAAGATACGTTCGAAGCAGAAAAGGCTTTTATCCCTGAAAACCGCTTTACCAAAATATTCGGAAACCATGATCTTTACTGGGACAATGATCCTTTAGCGGGCTTTAACCTCAACAGGATTTATGGAAAAAAAATATCCATTTATGAAGGCGCTATTCTTAGGATGCCGACCGCAGCGGGAAAACTCGATATTTTTCTCACCCACGGCCATCAGGGTGATTTACAGAGCGATGGAAACTGGTTTAGCAAATGGTTCGTAAGTACGGTATGGGCACCTTTACAGGCTTACTTGCAGATTAACCCTAATACACCGGCTTACGATAACCAGCTTAAAACCGTGCATAATACCATGATGTATAGCTGGGTAGCGGAGCAGCAAAATATGGCTCTGATCACCGGACATACCCACCAGCCGGTTTTTGCTTCTTTAACACATCTGGAAAGGATTTATGTAAAACTGAAACAAGCTAAAAAAGTGAAGAATGAAAAAGATATTGCTTCATTAAACGACGAACTGCATAAGCGGATTAAAGAAGGAGATAAGCCACCGCGCCTGGGCAAATATAAACCCTGGTACTTTAACAGCGGATGTTGTTGTTTTAGCGATGGTGATATTACCGGTATTGAAATTGAAAATGGTTTGATCAGGTTAATTAAATGGTCGTGCCATAGCACTGATTTACCTGAAAGAATAGTGCTGGAAGAAATGAAATTAATCGATTTGTCAGATTCTAAACTATTTAATGGGTAGCGATACAAAAAAAGTAGTCCCTGAATTTTTGCCATCACTTTCTACCCATAATTTCCCTTTATGGATATCAACCAGTGCATTTGCGGTAATCAAGCCCAAACCATAATTATTTTCGTGGTTGGTTGCTGAGGTGCTTAAACGCGGGAATTTCAGAAAAATTTTATCCAGGTCATCTTCTGTTAACCCTACACCCTGATCTTTTATCACAATCGTGATCTCATTTTCGGCTATCTGGTTTGATATCCTGATTTCTTTACCAATTGGAGAAAACTTGATGGCATTATCGATCAGTTGAGTAAAAAGCAGGGTTAATTTATCCCGGTCTCCAAAAATCTCCGCAGGATGTTCGATTTCAATTAAAATGTTTTGTTTTTTGCCTTTAACAATTAGATTCAGGCTATTTTTAACCTCTTCAAGCAGGCTTTTAAGATCTACTTTTTCTTTTTTAGGTTTAAATGAGTGTGTTTCTTTTCTTGCATTGGTTAATAAGCCATTTAGGTTATCAATCATCCTTTTCGATTGTGTATTGATTTTTCCTGCAATTATTGCGGCTTTTTCATCAACACCCGGTATCCTGCTTAAAAGTTCTGATTGAAGCAAGATCGTAGTCATAGGGTTTTTAAGATCATGGATAAGCACATGTAAGCGATCTTCGTAAGCCCTGAAAGTTCTCCGGATCGCAATCCGCGATTCTAATTTTTCCATCACCACATCAGCCAGTAACTTTAACATGTTAAGCTGTTTTTCAGTTATTTCTTTGGCTTCATCACCGGCAACGTAAATCTCCCCAATGGTATAACCATCAGGTGATATAACTGGTGCTTTGGCAAAAAATGCAGGTTGATGTGCTAATGACAGTGTTAAACCAATCTGCGACTTTACAAACATCCTATCGTTTGTATGAAAATAAATACCCGCATTAGCGACATCAAAACTTGCTGCGGCCAGTTGTACAATCTGATCAAAAGCGCTTTCTGCCGGTGTATCTAAAATATCATAATAGACCAGTTTTGCCGTTCGCAGGGTTTCGGTTTGATGATACTTACTTTCTGATTGATCTTGATGCATTTGTTGCCTGATTAATTAATGGGTAATCACAAAGTTCTAAAGGTAAAGATTATGATGAATAGTGTAAATAATATAAACAATTATGTCGTAAATTCCGTTATTAAAGTTTGCAGCAAAATTGCGTATAGGCTTAAAATTACTATCAAAACAGCTTAAAAATGAGATTATACATAGAGCGTAAACCAGTTAAAGTTAACCCGGATACGAAAAGAGTGATTGCCCGTTTTTTTTTCAACGGAGAGGAGAGAGCATTAGAAGTAATTAGGAAGGTTTTGGAGTTTTCGGACGATAAAGTATTTTCACTGGTATCGCCCATTTTGCAGGAATATTCAAAAAGGCACCGCAACATTACTAAAATTTTAATGCGCCACTGCAAAAAGTTAAAGAAACAGTTTATTGCATTGGGTACTGAATTTGAGGATATAGATGAGTACACCCGGTTACTTATCGGGGCTTATTTTACGCATGAATATTCAATTGAATCAGCCGCTTTTTTTAATCCCAGCATAGTAGATGATCCCGACCAGACTGATCTGGTAGAAGGAGAAAAACGTGTTATTATCAGCTTCAGGGCCGTGGGTGAGGGACATATTTCTTCTATCGTTTTCCGACGTGCTTTGATTGATAAAAACAACAATATTCAGGTTTTGCCGGTTGGCAATTATGTAGATGAGGCCGAAGTGGTTAAAAACGCCATTTATGTGAAAAAACTATTTCTTAAAAAGGCGGCCTACGCACAGATTGATCCTTCGGTATTGGAAGAGATTGAATCGAAACTGGACGATAAATTTGAATATACCAGTTTGAGTAACATCATTAAAGATTCTAAAAGTCTGCATAAAGAAAACCCTGCCAGATTGATTGAGTACGATAAAGTACTCTGGTTATCTGACACTTACCACACCATCAGTTTTTCTAAAGATACCGACATTTCAGACCGCGTAATTTTCCCGATTTCCGAATTTGAACGTAAAGGCATTGAAGATGCCCGTTTTGTGAAATTTGTTAAAGATGATGGTAAAGTATTGTATTATGCCACTTACACTGCATTCGACGGTTCACTGATTATCCCTAAACTGGTACAAACAGAAGATTTTTATGAGTTTAAGGTGATCCCGCTTTATGGCGATGGCGCACAAAATAAAAACCTGGCGCTGTTTCCAAGGAAAATAAAGGGTAAATATGTAATGATGAGCAGGATAGATGGCTGGAACAATTACCTGATGTTTTCTGATAAAGTAAACGTTTGGGAAAACCCGATTCTTTTAAAACAGCCCCGTTATGATTGGGAACTGGTGCAGATCGGGAATTGTGGTTCTCCGATAGAAACAGATAAAGGCTGGATTGTGATTACCCATGGTGTTGGCCCGATGCGCAGGTACTGTATTGGTGTAAGTTTATTAGATCTGGAAGATCCGAGTAAAGAAATAGGCCATTTAAAAGAACCCCTAATTATCCCAAATAATGATGAACGCGAAGGTTATGTGCCCAATGTGGTATATTCCTGCGGATCAATCATCAGCAATGGCGAATTGATTATTCCTTACGGATTATCTGATTACAGTTCGTCGTTTGCAACTGTGAATTTAGAATTGCTGCTAAACAAATTGCTAGAGAATAATTAAAAAATAGTCCTCGTTTGCAACGAGGATTTATGAGGTTTGCATTTTAATGCAATTATAGAATAAGGGGCGATAAAATCACCCTTTCTCACTTATCCTCGTTACAAACGAGGACAATATCAACCTTCCTGGTCTTAGCGTCTCGTTAATACTTAAATAAAGTTTATTGTTATTTAGGTCGTAGCGAGATGCTACAACCAGAAGAGACTAGCAAAAAAAGATCCTGAAATAAATTCAGGATGACGTATTGAATTGACAAACGATAAGAAAAACCTCGCAGGTTTTTAAAACCTGCGAGGTTTTTATTTACAAAAAGAGCCAGCTCATTTCTGAACTGGCTTTCTTATTAAGAATATTATAATGCTAACTATATTTATCGGCTTCCACTAAGGGGGAAGACAGTGTTTCGTATTCTGCTTCTGCAGCTTTTAGAATAGCTAAGTGCGAGATAAAATATGCCAATGTACTTTCTGCACCCTGGTTTCTGTTTACGCTGTTAAACTGTAATCCATCGGCACAACCATGTGTTTCAAAATCATATAGTGGAATGTGCAGACTATTTTTACCCAGAAACCATTGATAACTAATGTGCATTAAATTAAGGTACTGATCATCTTTAGTAATTTCAAAAGCTTTGGCATACAATAAAACCATAGCCATTGTTTCTAAAGCCTGCTGATCGTAAATCGGATTCTTACCATGTTTTTTCATCCAGCCTGCATTTCCAACAGGGTTCAGGTAGCCGTTTTCGAAAGAAAAACTATTTAAAAAGGCAATGCTTTCCATTGCAATTTTATAAGATGTCGTATTTCCGGTGGCCTCATAATGATGGAGCAAGGCCAAAGGCAATATTGCATTATCATACGTTAAAATATCCTCAAACCAATGCCAGTCGCCATCTTTGTTATCTTTATAGGATGCAATGAGTGAGCCGGCCAGGTTGTTAATTTCTTTGATAATTAATTCATCGCCCGGGTGTGCGCTTAAATAATATGCCAGGCCAATAATGGTATTTGCTTTACCTCTGATGTAGTTTAAGGCACCAAAATGCGGAATAGAATGTGAGAATAATTCTTTACCAAATTCCCGGTATGAATTATTGGGCCCGCTGGATATGAGATAACCCAATGACCATATTGTACGGCCAAATGAATCCTCTGAGCCTACTTCGTCCAGGTAATTACGGTTAAAACTTAAAAAGTTCCTGAAATTTCCATTATCAGTTTGCATATACTGGATAAAACTCAGGTAAACCGGCATAAATTTTAATGCTTTAGGGTTTTCGCCCTGCTCTGTAGCCATTAAAGCCATAATCAAAGCCCTGGCGTTATCATCTATACAATAACCTTCTTTTAAATTCGGGATACCGAATCTGGCATGTTGTATAATTCCTGTATCATCCGTTAATAAAGCAATATGGTTGAGGTTAAGGACAGGCATGGCTTCCACATCTATAATAGGAGGCGTAATCCTTTCTACTTTTTTACCTGTTGCAATGGCTTCGTTTAATACGTTAAGATAAACGGTACCAATAGCAGGCCAGCGAAGGTTTAAACCATATTCGTAGGCATTTTGTCTAAGTTTTTGATACTTATCCTTATCGCTCAACAATTCGTTTACAATGCCAGCCAATTGTGTATCATTCTTAAAGTCGAACAGTTTTCCCCTGTTATCGGCCAACAATTCCTGTGCGTGCCAGTAAGGGGTAGAAACTACTGCTGCACCTGCGCCAATGGCGTACGATAATGTGCCGCTGGTAATTTGTGCTTCATTTAAATAAGGTGTAATGTAAACGGTGCAGGCTGTTAAATACTGATGAAGTTCTTGTTCTGAAACAAATTTATTAACGAAAGCAATATTATTTTCTACGCCTAAATCTTTGGCTAAAGCTTTTAAGCTATCGCGGTATTCTTCTCCGTTATGTTTCACCACCCCCGGATGGGTATTGCCCAAAATCACATATAGAACATCGGGGTGTTCTGCAACAATTGCAGGTAAAGCCTTAATTACGGTCTCTAAGCCTTTATTACGGCTAATCAGGCCGAAAGTAAACAGTACTTTACGGTTTTTAAAAAGTTCACTTTGTGCAATTTCATTATCAGGGATAGGTTCCAGGTCTGGCACACCATGTTCAATCAATTTGATGGATGCCTTTGGAATCTGATAAATGCTGGTTAAAAACATGACTGCTTTTTTGCTCATCACCACAATTTTAGAAGATTTAACTGCAATCTCTTTAATAATGGTTTGCTGCATAAAATTTGGTTCCTTCAAAACCGTATGTAAAATAGTAATGAAAGGTTTTTTTAACCTGTTGATCAGCGATAATAAAAATACACCGCTGTTGCCGCCATAAATGCCGAATTCGTGTTCGATGATGCAGCTATCTACATCACTGTTATTGATAAAATCTGCAGCTTCGATATAATCCTGCTGATTTTGCTGGCGAATAATAAATTTCACTTCTTTTGGATAATCATGCTCTTTCACATCGTCCGATTCGTTTAAAGCAACCACAAAACTGCTTTCAGAATGATAATTGGGATCTAAACTTAATGCATTAACCAGGTTATGGTTAAAAGTAGCCAGTCCGCATTCGCGTGGGGGATAGGTAGATATATAGGCTATTTTCATATTTCAAATAAGGTTGATATTAGAATAACATTATATATCTTAAATAGTTTCCAATTTGATGCATTTGACACGGATAAAGCCAAAACAATCTTTTTCAGTGCTTGTTAGTAATTAAATATTTAACGATGAGATCAATATGGAAAGGTGCTATCGGATTCGGTTTGGTAAACATTCCGGTTAAGCTGTTTTCGGGGGTGCAAAACAGTAACCTCGATTTGGATATGCTCGATGAACGCGATCATGCTAAAATTAAGTTTTTACGGGTAAACGAAAATACCCATAAAGAAGTGCCTTACGAAAAGATAGTAAAAGGCTATTTTTTAAAGGATAAATACATTGTATTGGATAAGCACGACTTTGAAGAAGCTGCACCCGAAAAAACAAAAATTATCGAACTCGAGAATTTTGTCGACCTTAAAGAGATCAATCCAATTTATTATGAAACCTCTTATTATACTGAACCCGAAAAACAAGGCAAAAAAGCTTATGGTTTATTGTTGAAGGCATTAGAAAAATCAGGAAAAGCGGGCATAGCACGTTTTGTATTAAGGAATACCGAAAATCTTTGTGTAATTCACCCGATGGAACATGTAATCGTAATTACCAAAATCAGATTTGAGCAGGAGATCAGGAGTTTGTCCGAAATCAACAAAATTGATGATATTACTATCAGCAAAAAAGAAATGGATGTTGGTTTGGCCTTAATTAAACAATATAGTTCAAAATTTGATTTAAGTGCGTTTAAAGACGATTACAGCAACGAATTATTAAAAATTATTCGTGCAAAAGCAAAAGGTAAGCGCGCAACCGTTAAAAAGATGAAACCTCAAAAAGCATCTAGCGATGATCTTTACGATCAATTGATGCAGAGCCTGGGATCTAAAAAAGGGGCTTAGAACAGTTTGCAGTAATAAGTTTTTTAGTTTGGCAATTGCCCTTTAAACGCCTAGCGCCAAACGCTAAACAAAACGAACTGGAGCGAAACCGCTCCAGTTCGTTTCCTTACTTAAAAGCGGCTTTTAACTGGTCAGCAGCATAAGCCTGTGCAGCTTTAGCCTCAGGTACTATAATAGCCATTCCGAAGAATTCGTGTGTTACACCCTCATAATTTTTACTATCCACTTTAACACCGGATGCTTTTAATTTATCAGCAAGCATTACGCCATCATCGTGCAGGGGATCAATTTCTGCTGTAATAATGGTAGTTGGTGGTAAACCTTTTAAATTGGCATTAACCAGCGATATTTTTGGGTTCTGTGCTTCAATCATCGTGTTCAGGTATTTTTCAGTAAACCAGCCCATCATTGCTTTATTTAGAGGTTTTGCCTTTTCGTAAGCTTTATACGATTCGGTATCCATATTCGATTGTGATATCGGATAAACCAGCACCTGGTGCACAGGAACCATAATATGTTTGTCCCTGGCCATGATGGAAACATTGGCAGCTAAATTTCCACCCGCACTTTCGCCAACTACAGCAATTTTTGCAGGATCGGCTTTTAAGTCGACAGCATTTTTTACTGCCCATTCATAAGCTGCAAAAGCATCGTTATGTGCCGTTGGAAATTTATTTTCCGGGGCTAAACGGTAGGCAACCGAAACCACAATCGCACCAACCTGCTCAGCCAAAGCCTGGGCTGATGCGTTATATACGTCCAGATTGGCAATTACGAAACCGCCGCCATGATAATATACTATTAAAGGATATGGTCCGCTTCCTTCTTTAGGTGTATAAATCCGCAAGTGGATTTTTGCCCCTTTAACATCAATGTCTTTACCCATTGTATCAACTTTGGGTGTTGGTATGGTAATATTATTCTGTTTTACCAGGTCCATCACCGCATCGGTAGGGGTATGGTTTTTCCGGGAGTCGGTAGCGCTCAGCGTTTCAATGGGTTTATCGCCATAACTTGCTAATTTTTCAATTACCGTTTGCATTTCCGGTTTGATGGTTTTGCCCCAATCCGGTGCCGGACCAGCAGGTTTTAATCCTGCCGATGCTGTAGAATCAATTATGGTCGAATCTGTTGTCGTTGTTGTTTTCGTGCCTCCTGTACAGGCCGAGAGCGAAACTGCTACGCCACAAACCAGTGCGCTAAGTTTTAATAAATTGGTTTTCATAGGGTTGTTTTTATGTTTTTATTGAATATGTTTTTATAACACTATCAGGCAGATAAGAGTTTGATCAGGCTTACAACTTTTCAGAATTTACCTAAGGAGCAAACATCTTGAGGAATTAACGTGTTCTTATATAAACTCAAGAGATATGTTAACAGAAATAACAGGACTGCCAGATCATATTTTTGGCGTAAGGGCCACAGGAGAAGTAACCAGTGATGAAATAAAGGATGTGCTATTAACCGGACTAAAAAGAACTGCGCAACGGTTTAAGGAAATCAGGTACCTGCTTGTTCTTGAAACCGATGTTAAAAATTTTACTGCGGGCGCATGGATTCAGGATATAAAAGCGGGTCTGCAGAATTTTACCAAGTGGAAAAAGATTGCCGTGGTTAGTGCCGAGAAAGGTGTTGAATGGTTTACCGACGTTTTTACTGTTGTAACACCAGGAAAATCGAAAGGCTTTAAACCGGAAGAACTTGAAGAAGCAAAAGCATGGTTAAATACTGAAGATTAATTAAATGTACTATGAAAAACTCTAAAACCCCCGAAGAAAGTAGCAAGGCTACGGCTTCGAAAAATTCAAAGGCTAAAGGTGCCGATGACAAAGTAACTTCGGCAAAAGATGCCAAAAAAGTAAGTGTAACCAAAGATGCTCCCGTAAAAAATAAGAAGCCTTAGTATTTCAAGAAAATCCCCATTTTATGAAGCTAGATGCAAGTAATGTTGATCGTTTTTATGATAAAGCCTATAGTTGGATCATTGATAGAGGCCCATCCTTAATTTTGGGTATAGCCATTCTCATATTAGGATTATGGCTGATTAAGTTGCTTGGTAGGTGGATTCAGGGTGGCATGCACCGTAGAGATGTAAATCCATCACTGAGGCCCTTTTTAACCAGTTTATTGCTGATTACGTTAAGGATTTTGCTCGTACTTACCGTAATGCAGATCATTGGTATTCAGCTTACCTTTTTAACGGTATTAATTGGAGGTATTGGTGTTGCTGCGGGCCTCGCACTTTCCGGAACTTTACAGAACTTTGCCAGTGGTGTATTGATTTTGCTGTTAAAGCCTTTTGTAGTTGGCGATAATATTATTGCCCAAAGCCAGGAAGGCACTGTAACCTCCATCCAGATATTTTATACCATCGTTAAAACATTTGATAACCGTACAGTGGTGATTCCAAACAGTAAACTTTCTAACGAAGTCATCATTAACATCAGCAGGGAAGGAAGCAGGAGATTGGATATCGAAATGAAATTCAGTTACGGTATTGATTATGATAAGGTAGTGGCCATTTTCAATAAAACTGTTGATGAATTTAAAGATTGCCTTAAAACGCCCGAAAGAAGGATTGGCGTTTCATCCCTCGAAGACAGCGGATTTAAAATCAGCTTAAATTTATGGGTAAATGCACACGGTTTTACTGATACTAAACTTTCTTTTTTAGAAGTGTTAATGAAAAATTTAAAACTAGGAGGAATAAAATTACCCGGTATGGCCGATTAAATTTTATTTCTTTAACAGGGCATAAATTTTATCCATCAGCTCGTCTATATTGAAAGGCTTTGCCATAAAATCATCAGCCAATACATCATCAATGGCGTAATTGCCGGCATTGTAACGGGCCGATATCATTAAAACAGGAATATGTTGTGTGGTAGGGGTATCTTTAAGTTCCTTTAACAAAACCCTGCCATCGGTATCAGGAAGCATGATATCCATGATAATCACGTCGGGTTTAAGTTGATGCACATGGTCGATAAAGTCCGAACCTTTGTTTAGTCCATCAACATTAAAAGCTTCACTTTCTAAAATAAGGGTAATAACATCCAGGATTGCGTGGTTATCTTCGATAACCAAAATGTTTTTCTTTGCCAAGCTCAGGGATTAATTATAATTTCAAACAAATATATAATAAAAAACAAAATCAAAAATCTAATTTGTCAAATTAGGAACATTCTAAAATAAGGCTTAATATTTGTTAATCCATTAAATCTGATATTTTTGCAATTCGAGATATAATATGACTAAATTTTCTGTAGACCTGACCAATTGTGATAAAGAACCTATTCACATACCAGGCAAAATTCAATCACATGGTTTTCTTTTAGCAATTGCTAAGAACAACCTGTCTATTACTTACATTAGTGAAAATACAGAGGATTTTTTACAGGAGCAGGCTAAAAATTTATTGGAAAAACCACTTTCCATTATAAATAAATTTATCAAACAGCAGGATCCTGAATTTAATATCGAAGACCTGTTAAAACTGGGCATTATCCGCAAAAGCTTTGATGCCATTAGTCCGCACCCGTTAGAAATAAATGGCAATCCCTTTTACCTTATCATCTCTTCCTCAAGCAACGATTGGATTTTGGAGTTTGAGCCGGTTACCCTGCAATATGATATCCAGGGTTCGATAGGCCGTTCAGCTTCAACCATGCTTCAGGGTAAAAGTATTTCTGCTTTATTGAGCGGAGCAGCACTCGAAGTAAAAAAACTGATTAATTACGACAGAATCATGATCTATAAATTTTTAGATGATGGTCACGGTGAGGTGGTAGCCGAAGAAAAGGAAGAAGGTTTAGAGCCATTTTTTGGTCTGCACTATCCAGCATCAGATATCCCCAAACAGGCAAGGGAGCTTTATAAACTGAATTTAACCAGGTTAATTGCTGATGTTAATACCAGCGATTCGCCGATTGTTACGTTTAAAAAAGATCAGCCGCTCGATTTAACCAATGGCGGTTTGCGTGCTGTATCGCCCATACACATCCAGTATTTAAAAAACATGGGTGTACAATCCAGTTTTAGTATTTCACTCATCTCCCATGGGGAGTTATGGGGATTGATTGCCTGCCACAACTACAGCCCAAAATTTATTGATTATAAAGCCCGGGAAGGCTCTAAATTAATCGGGCAGATTCTTTCTTCCGCATTAGAATACAGGCAGGATGAGGAAGATGCCGAAGTGATTGCAAAGTTTAAAGATGCAGCCCGTTTACTTACTGAGCATTTAAGCCGTGATAAATACCTAGTTGAAGCCCTCACCACTCATAAAACCAGTATTTTAGATGTAACCAAGGCCTCGGGTGTAGCCATTATTTTTGAAAATGGACTCAAAACCCTGGGCAATGTTCCGTCAGATGATCAAATATGGGAACTTACCAGTTGGTTAAAAAACAGCAGCGACGAATCGATCTATTATACCCATCGTTTGCCCGAAATCCACTCACCAGCTAAAAAATATAAATCTATTGCTTCGGGTATTTTAGCCTGCACGCTAAATAAAGAGCTTGGTGAAATGATTATCTGGTTTAAGCCGGAAATGATTGCAAATGTTAACTGGGCCGGAAATCCCGAAAAACCGGCAACCCTGGCAGAAAATGGTTTGTTAAGTCTTTCTCCGAGAAAATCTTTCGAAATCTGGTCGCAGGTGGTAAACAATACTTCCGAAAAGTGGCTGGCAGAAGAAATTTCATCCGTTTTAAGGATCAGAGAGGTTATTATTACCGATATCAATAAAAAAGCGAACGAAATCAGACAGCTTAACGAAAAATTGCAGGCTGCTTATGATGAACTTGACACTTTTAGTTATACCATTTCGCACGATTTAAAAACACCTTTAACCTCTATAAAAACCTATGCCGAACTGCTGCTGAAAAACAAAAGCATTGATGAAAGCGCCAGGAAGATGCTGGACAGGATTTTAAACGGGGCCGATAAAATGAATTTCCTGATTAAGGAAATCCTCAACCTGGCCCGTGTTGGCCGTTCGGACATTGTTTTTGAAACGGTAGAAATGGAACCATTATTAAAGGAAATCAGCAATGAGGTGTGGACGGCTTTTAAAGCAGACAACTCCGAACTGATTTTAGGGCATTTGCCTAATTTAAAAGGTGATAAAACGATGATTACGCAGCTTTTTACCAACCTGATCGGTAATGCAGTAAAATACTCTTTAATGGTAGAAAAACCCAAAATAGAGCTTTCTGCGTATATTGATGGTGGAGAAATTGTTTATGTGATAAAGGATAATGGTATAGGAATTGATAACCGCTATTACGACAGGGTGTTTGAATTATTCAAACGCATGGATAATGTTAAGGATATTGAGGGGACAGGAGTAGGATTGGCTATTGTAAAAAGGATTGTTGAAAAACACGACGGAAGGGTTTGGTTCGAGAGTAAGTTAAATGTGGGTTCTACCTTTTACGTAGCTTTTAAAAACAGATAAAATGAAAACGCCAGATATATTTTACGTGGAAGACGATGTAGACTATGCATTTTTTATGCAAAGTGCCGTACAGGAAGTAAAAGACACCTTAAATTTAACCATTGTTGAAGATGGGGCAGAAGCTTTGCAGAAACTACAGGATTTTGCCAATAGTAAAACTAAACCTAAATTAATCCTGCTCGATTTAAACCTTCCGGGTTTATCAGGATTGGATTTGCTGAAGTTTATCAGGGATATTCCTTACTTAAAAACTATACCTGTAATTTTATTTTCCACCTCTGATAATCCGGATGACGTAAAGGCATCGATAGAATTTGGCGCGAATGCTTATTTAACAAAACCTGACGGTTACGAAAACCTGGTGAAATGTGTGCACTCCGTTCACGATTTTTGGTTTAACCAACATTTAAGGCTAAATTAGATTTTATAAAACATTTATAGAGAGATTCGGGTATTACATCCGGATCTTTTCTTTTTAAGATCAATTTTAAAAAAATATATTATCCCGGTATGATTGCCAATTTATTAAAAACAGAAACTGCAGAAAACCATAAAGCACTCGAGTCTTTGATGTTTGTAAATGAAATTATGAACAATTCGTTAAGCATCGATCAATACAAAAAACTATTAACCGTTAATTATATCATCCACCAGAAATTAGAAAACAAACTGGCCAATATGCTCGATGCCGGTATAGCTACCGAGCTCGAAATGAACAGCAGGTTAAAACTTTCGGCACTGGAAAAAGATTTAAACTACTGGGGAATTGATAATTTAACCCTGCCGGGTTTGGATTTTGAATTGTTCATTCCACAAAAAAATACAGCCGAGGTTTTAGGTGCTTTATATGTGCTGGAAGGTGCAACCTTGGGCGGAAATATGATTAAACGACATATTTTGGCCAATCCGAATTTTGCAACACATGAAGATGGCCTGAATTATTATGGCGTTTACGGCGAGGAACTGGGCACAAAATGGAAAAAGTTTATTTCTGTGTTAAATGAGCATGTTGAGGAAGCTGATTATGAGCGTTGTATAAATAGTGCAAACCAAACCTTCAATAACCTGATCATGTTGTCTAAACAGCTGGTGTAAGTAATAAGATTTTATCTTTGAATTGTAAAAAATGGGGCTGTAATAAGTGTCAGGGCATTTTTTTGATTGTGAAAATGTGCAAAACTTATTGCAAATAAATATTTGCTTTCTGTTGTTAATTCAAGGTAAATATGTATTATTGAAAAAAATAAATTTTTTAAACCTTAAAAACATCAATTAGCGATGGAAAAATTCTCAAAAGTTAAAGCTGCTGTTGCTGCTATTGAAGCAGACGTAGAAAAATTTTATAATGCTGGCAATGCAGCTGCTGGTACTCGTGTGCGTAAAGCAATGCAAGATCTTAAAGTTTTAGCACAAGAAATCCGTGCAGAAGTAACTGAAAAGAAAAACTCTGGAAAATAATATTTCGCGAGTAGAAACAAAAAGGGTTCTGGTATGCCAGGGCCCTTTTTGCGTTTATAATAAATGTTCGTCATCTCGACCGGAGCATAGCGGAGTAGAGAGATCTATCCCGGGCTAGACTTACGAAGTCTACCAGGCTTCTGGCCCCGTCAGACTTCGTAAGTAAGCAGCGCACAAAAGTCCCTAAAAAGATAAAGCTCCCCATCGCGGAGAGCTCTTATCCAACTAACAAAACATATTTTTTTAATCCATACTTCCGAAGTCTAATAAGCACATTGCATCAGACTTCGGATGTCTCTCAGGATATTATCCTTTTTTAACCAATTTATATTCGATTACCGGTTTACCACGTTCACCACCATCACCTGCGATGTAACTGTTGAATTTTAGTTTATAATAGTTGCCGGCAGAATCTTTTACGATGTAGAAAACATCTGTTTTAACACTTCCACCTGCGCCGGTTTGACTGGGCGAAGTTCTCCAGGTAGAACCGATAACATCTCTTAGGGCTGAAAAGGTTAATCCTGTAATATCTGATTCAGAAAATGCAACGTAAGTTTTTATAGTAGTAGAAACTTTTGCAGCAGTAACGTTACCTAAGTTATTGATTGCTACATAATCCTGAAACCAATACGGAGAGCCTAAACCAAAGTTGTAAGTACTGTAACTCCATGAGATATCCCAGCCGGCCTTAACTGGTTCAGCTTGTATAATCTTGTTATTTTCTAAGGATACAAAAACAAGGTTATAGTCAGAATTTTTAGGTACATCTAAAGTCTTAATAGTCGTCTCACCTAATCGTGCATATTGTATTTTATAGCCAGCACCGTTACGGGTAACTTTTAATTTAAACCATTTGTCTTTATCTTTATTTCCTTCATAACTTAACAGGTACACTTTGTTTTCAGCATCTGTAGCACTCACCTCAGCAAAAGCTGTTTTGGTAATGTCTCCATCCCAATAATCAACAAGTGATACGGTAAGTGGATCTGTTATATCATGATTTAAGTTAATCGCTGTTCCTGGATCTGCTATTGTTACTGCTGTAATATCCGTTTTAGATGTAGCTGTGGCAGTAGTTTGATACGAAGGATTAAGTACAACCCTAAATTTTCCGTCAGAAGTTAAGCCTATATTAAAACTCTTTCTGTCAGCTGTAACTTGTTTGTCAGCGCTAAAGTCCACATATACAATATTGGCATAGTTAGATTCAGATGTTTTACCATTAAGCGTTAAAGTGCTGCCATCTGATGGTGGAACAACCACAATAGGTTCATCTGTATCTTTTTTACAAGCTGTAAAGCTTACCGCTATAAGGGCGATAGCGATCATTGAGTTTAATTTGTTCATGTTTATTGTAATTAATGTTGTTTTAATATTATAGTTTATCCCAGTTATAAGTTAAGCCCAGTACATAAGAGCGTCCGTAGCTGTAGGGTACTGCTGCACCGCCGGTACTATGTGCACCGCCCGAAGCTGTTGAGCTATTGGTTAATTGTGTAACATTAAACAGGTTTTTAACACCTGCATTAATGGTTAAAGAGCGGAACAGGTTTTTGTTCAGCATTAAATCTGCCGTATGGAAATCGCCAACCTTTACCAGTGTGGCCGCAGTATTGTTGCTGCTTAACTGGTAGCTTGGTAAACTGCCTGTATATTTATAAAACAGGCTTATGCTTCCATTCAGTTTGGTAAATGTGTAGGTAATGTTCGAGTTTACCTCTGTAGCCCATGCAAATTCGGGTGTTTGCAGGTTATCGTTTTCGTTCAAATCGTTATACCTTCCGATGTACGATACTCCAAGTGTAGCCTGGAGGTTTTTAAAGATTAAGGTATTTTCCAGTGTGCCACCCGTTGTTTTGTATTTGGAAATGTTGATCAGCGTGGTGATGCTCGGATTTGTTGGATCAAAACCAAATTCAATCCTGTTTTTAAACTCATTGTAAAATGCCGATAGGGTAGAACGGAACTGGAAATCCCTAACCTGCACGCCTGCCCATGCCAAAGAGCCGTTAAAACTGTTCGATTCTTCTGCTTTTAAATTGGGGTTGCCCAGAATGTTATGACTCGCATCAACAAAATCGTAGTACAACTCCCTAAGTGCAGGAGAGCGGAAACCCCTTGCATAAGCCAAACGCAGATCGAGGTTTTTGGTCAGTGTAAATTTGGTGTTTAACGAGGGGATTACCGGAGGAGCATCGTAAATAGAGTTTTTGATAAACCTTAATCCTGGTCTGATATTGATGCCATCGGTTAGTTTAAGTTCTGATGAAATAAACGCGGCATAATCGTTAATTACTGGCGAACCGCTTATTCTTTGTCCGCTGGCTGCATCGCGGTTATACTCAAAACCCGGTTGCAATGATATCGAATTATTGAGGACATAAACGGCTGTTGCCCTAAAAATGGCTGAATTAAACTTGGCAATATCCTGTTCGCCTGCACCGGTTGATAATTCTTCCGTATTATTGGTAAAATCGTGAACCACAGTTTTAGTTGCGCGGTCGAGTTTAGTAAAGCCTGCAATGGCCGATAATTGAAGGTTATTACTGATTTTATATTCTGATTGAAGCTGTTGGGTATATCTGTGAGTGGTATAGGTTTGTAAAAGACCTTTATAAGTATTCGGATTTAAGCCATAACGCACATCAATATCTTCTTTTAATCCGTCTAAACGATACCAGATATTGAAATTATCATTCCGGTAAGCAATTTTGGTATTTCCCAAATATTGTTCTTTTGGTTTCCAGCGGTTGGGTAGGGCATTAACTTCGGCAATGGTAGCTGTTTTCGAAGCCAGGTTCCAGCCCCCGAAATCATTGTGTGTAAAACCTGCCAGTACGATCCAGTTATTGTTTTTCCAATTGGCGCTGATATGCTGTATGTGGTTGCCTTTGCCCGAAAATGCTTCATATTCGTTCCCGGCTGTTTCTTCCTGCACCCTTGCCGATAAATTTAACAGGGATTTACCGGTACCACGTTTCGTAATGATATTGATTACACCAGCCAAAGCATCGGTACCATATACCACCGACATTGGTCCTTCTACAATTTCGATATGATCGATGGTATTGATATCGATCTGGTTTAAACTTTCTCTCGCATCCGAGCGGTCTACCATTGGCACGCCATCAAGCAAAATCTTGATGTTTCTGCCCGTCATTCCCATTAAAGAAACATCGGTAGTGCCTAATGTCAAATCGTTGCTGAAACGAAAGCCCAGTTCGGTACTCAAAATCTGCTGTACATTGGTAGCAGCCCTTAGTTTTATCCTTTCGGCACTAATCGTTCTGATGTTGTAAACAGAATTTCTTAAAGTTTGCGGTCCGTATTGACCCGTTACCACCACCTCTTTCAAATCATTTGCCTTGGTGGTATCAACTTTATTTTCCTGAGCTACAGTAACAAATCCGCAAAGCGATAAGACAATTAATAAATATATTCTCATTTATTTAGACTAATTATAAATAATTGTGCAAATTTGTGCATAATCATCAAAAACAGATAACGTTGAACGGATAATTAATACCGCTAAACGGATTAAATCAATATGGAATTTAAATGCTCCGCAGGTGGAAAGCTGATTTCCCAAAATACTTATCCCGATAATTTCGATAGCAATGATGCTGTTGCTGAAAACGTTGTACGGTGGAAAAGTGAAACCGCTTCATTACAGCTGAATGAAAAATGGTTTAAAGGCATTCATATTGTTTTAATAGATGTTAATGCCCTTTCTACTGAGGTATTTTTACTGGAATGTTCGCAAGCGCCTATTGGATTTATTTTCTGCTTAAACGGCGCAATCGATTACGCCGATAAACATGGGGATTATTCACCACTGCTTACAAACGAGCAAGATCTCAATCTGGGTAGTGTTGATACCTTTAAGTTCAGGGTAACCGAAGCGGCAAAATTGCTTTACATACAACTTACCGAAACCTATTTTAGTAAGATCGCCGGAAATGCCACGGCCAATATTCTTTATGGAGTACAATCAATCAAGCCCGAAACCAATTCAATATTGCAGCATATCATTAATAATAGGCACGAAGAAAGGGCAAAACGCCTCTTTTTGGAAGCCAGGATATTTGAGCTGATTATTGTATACCTCCATCAGGGGGAAGAGAAGCAGGCGGTTACTTTTAAGCAGGAAGATATTAATAAAATTATGCTGGCCAAGCAGCTGGTAGAGCAGGATTTGCAAAAGCCAAATTCCTTAATCGAACTTTCGCGAAAAGCAGGAATTAACGACTATAAACTGAAAAAAGGTTTTAAAGAGTTAACTGGACATACCGTATTTGGCTACCTGTATAAAATTAGGATGGAAAAGGCCCATTATTTCCTGTCGAAGGAAAAAAAGACCGTTAATGAGGTAGCTTTTTTAGTTGGTTATAAAAATGCACAGCATTTTATTGCAGCCTTCAAAAAGAAGTACAACATTTTGCCCGGAAGCTTAAATAAAAATTAAAAACTTAGCGCAAACGTTTGTTTTACTCTTTCACCTCATTTACAATCAGGTCTGATTCTACGATAGTGTTGTAATAAGCCTGGTTTTCCGAATTCGGACTATGGATTAGATCCAGTAGTATATTTGCAGCTTTTTGCCCTTGTAAATAAGGATATTGCTCTACAGATGCCACTGGCGAATTATCCAAATAGCTGATAATCGGTAGGTTGGCGTAACTCACTACGTCAAAATCATTAATTACGTTTAGTTTTTTGAAATATTTGATCAGGAAAAGTGCAACATAATCGTTAAAGGCAACAATGGCAGTAGGTTTTCTTTTATGGTTTAAAAACTGGTTTGCTGCCTCAATGGTACCCTGTTCGGTTAAATCGCAGTTTACCACCAATGATGGATCGAATTTTAAACGGTTAAAGGTAATGGCCTGCATGTAACCATCTTTACGTTCCTCACTCGCATAGAGTGTATTTGGTCCGTTAATCATGCCAATGCTCCTGTGTCCTTTTTTAAGCAAGTAATTAACCGCTTTAATTGTAGCACTTTCTAAACTACAGGCCACATAATGCACATTTTTAAAAGGCGGTATACGGTCGAAAAATACAACCGGGATATTAAAAGAGTTCAGTTTCTCAAAATGGTCGAATTTGGAAGTGTCTTTACTGATGGATACCAGTAATCCATCAACACGCTGATTTTTCATTTTTTCAACGAGCTTAACTTCCTGCTCATAATTATCGTGCGATTGTGCAAAAATAACCGTGTAGTTCTTTTTTATTGCCTCGTCCTCAATGGCCGAAATGGCTATGGAGAAAAAATGTTCCGATAGTTCAGGCAGAATAACGCCAATGGTATACGTTTTTCCTTTCTGGAAAAGGATGGCAGCATTATTTGGCTCATAGTTTAGAGACTTTGCCAGTTGTTTGATTTTCTCCCTGGTTACCGCGCCAATACTGGGATGATCGTGCAGCCCCCTTGAAACACTCGAAGGAGAAATGTTTAAAATTCTGGCGATTTCTTTTATGGTTGTTGGTTTCGATTGCATTCTAACTGCTAAACTACATTAAATTTCTTCAACTTGTACTTATACAAAATTAATCAAACGTTTGCGTTGTTTTTTTTCTTCATTTCTTTTCTCCAGCCTATAAATATCGATACATTCGGGACATAAAACGATACCAAATTCTGAAAATTAATAATAGCAAATTTATCGGTAGAAAACAATTCCTGACGGTTAAAAATGAACCTGGACTTAAAGAAATAATGAGGCATTGATAAGAAACACCCCCCATGATTAACAAAAATTCCCCTCAGGTTGAGGGGTTTTTAAAACAAAAAAACGAGAAGTGTTCGTACCACTTCCCGTTAAATGGGTTTTTCCTGCAGGCAGGAAACAATAAGTTATCTAAGCTATATGTTTAACCCATATCAAAGATATAAATTTAGTTGTTTTAAAGTGCGCATTTACTGATCTAATTGTGCTGATAAATAGTTAAAATTAGATTTAGAGATTTTTTTAACCAAATTGATGATTATATAAAAAGAAGAATAAAAGTCGAAATTCCTTAACGCAATCCTGATCCCTGTACAAACCGAAACCCTTCTAACCTTAAAGCGACTTTTTTTAGTTTAACCAACCGATATAGATAACTTAATATAGGGTTAATGTTAATGCACTTTATTTGCACCTTTTTTAAAACTTATTAGTCGTTTCCAAACTGGGTATATGTACGGAGAATTAGAAAGTAATTTTTTTCTTTTGGTAAAGTTGAATAAAGATAAAGCTTTTAAGCTGGTATTTGATGCTTACTGGGATGCGCTTTATAAACAGGCCTATAAAAAAGTTCACTGCAGGGATATTGCACAGGATCTTGTACAGGATGTCTTTGTTGGTCTTTGGGATAAAATGGAACTTTTAGATGCCGAAGGCAGTGTACTTGCTTATTTGTTTGCCATTCTCCGTAATAAAATATTAAAACTTTACGAAAAGGACGAAGTACGTTTACGGTACGCGGTAAGTGTTGTAACTGATGTGGTACCTGCTGATTTGCACTCGCAAAACAGTATCCTCGAAAAAGAACTTAAAGCCGTTATTGATGCCGAAATAGCCCGGATGCCATTGCGCATGCAGGAAATTTACCTGATGAAAAAAGAAGACGATCTTTCTATAAAACAAATAGCCGAAGATTTATCACTATCAGAACAAACTGTAAAAAATCAGCTTCAAATGGCCTATAAACGTTTGCGTACAAGGGTTACAGCCTACGATTCTTCGTTGGTAATGCTTACACTATTTATCGCCAAACATTTATAATTCCCCGTATTCTTAATTATAAGTACGCTCTAGAGATATTTTTAATGTCTAAGGTCGTCACCCTGAATTTATTTCAGGGTCTATTTTGCAGGAAAGATGCTGATCCCGATGTAAAATCGAGCCAGCATGACGATTCCGATTGGAAACTCAAAAAAAATAATTTTCGCATGGTACTTTTTACCAGGTAAACGTATAATCCTATAAAAGCAGGTATTTTGAATACAGAAGAAATCAAATATTTACTCAAAAAGTATAACAACCAAACGGCTACTCCTCAGGAAAAAAAACTGGTAGAGGAGTGGTATGAACATGTAAATGGTGAAGATTTATTGCCATCGGCATTTAGTGAGACTGAAATTAAGAGCCAGTCTTTCAGTAATATTCAATCCAGAATTAAAGTACAGGCAGATGTGAACAAACCAAAACAAATAAAACTTTTTTCTTCATGGTTTTTTAGGGCAGCAGTTGTTTTAATTACATTGTCTGCTGGTTTGTATTTCTATTTAAAAAGAACAGAATCAAATCCGCCGGTAATTAGCTCCAAACTAATTAAAACTCACATAATCCCTGGAGGTGATAATGCCATACTTTCTTTGGCCGATGGATCGAAAGTGATTTTGAATAAAACTGCTGATGGCCAGATTGCTGATCAATCGGGGGTAAAGATCATTAAAACAAAAAGTGGCGAACTGCTCTATCGTTTTATTGGTAATCCGAATGTCAGTGCAACAGCCATGAATACAGTAAGTACACCACGAGGCGGACAATATCATTTAATTCTGGCTGATGAAACGGAGGTATGGCTAAATGCAGCTTCTTCAGTTAAATTTCCTGCTGCATTTGTTGGCAAGGAGCGTAAAGTTGAGGTTACTGGTGAGGTTTATTTTGAAGTAAGTAAAAATAAAACAAAACCATTTATTGTGCATACCGATCAATCAGACATAAAAGTTTTAGGTACACATTTTAATGTAAATACCTATGATGACGAAGAATACCAGCGCACCACCTTACTGGAGGGAAGTATTGAAATGAAAACTGGTAACCAGAAAGTACTGCTCACTCCAGGTCAGCAGGCCAATATCGGCGGGAAAAGGGATGCAATCAAAATAAGGGAAATTAATGATCTGGATGCCATAATCGCATGGAAAAACGGCTATTTCCAGTTCGAACAATCAGATCTCCGGTCGGTAATGCGGCAGGTTTCGCGATGGTATAATACAACCGTTAGCTACAATGGTACCATACCAACAAAACAATATACGGGCAAAATACCGAGGAGTGTAAATGTAGATAAACTAATCGAGATGCTTTCTTATACAGGCATTCACTGCGAGGTAGAACACAATCAGATCACTGTAAACCCTAAATAAAACCAAACACAAACTATAAACGATTAAAATATGAAAGAATATTACTAAAAGCCATTCAAATTAAAATTCCCGAAAAAAGCCATAAGTGTTCGTACCACTTTAAGCTGACTTTTCAGGACACAACCTGTGCCGATAGATCCGCAACAGGAAAACAATATTTATCTAAGCTATAATGTTTAAAACCCAGATTCAGTTTTATGAATTTTTTTACCCTATTAAACGCCGTATTTAAGGTGCGGTGCAAATCAAACCAAATGATATTGGTGATGAAGCTAACAGCAATTTTTTTATTGGCTGGCCTCTGCCAGGTAAGTGCAGGAGTTTATAGCCAGAACATTACACTGAAGCAGAAAAATGCTTCAATGGATGTTATATTCAGGTCGATAGAGAAACAGAGTAAATATGTCTTTTTATATGATGATCTTGAACTTCAAAATGCCCAAAAAGTGAGCATTGATGTAAAAAATGCGCCCATTGAGCAGGTATTGAATCTGTGTTTCAAAGATCAGCCCCTGAGCTATAAAATTTTCGATAAAACCATTGTACTCAAAAAGCATACAGAAACTGTTGCGGAGTTGTTTTTCGAAACCATCCGGGGAAAAGTGGTAGATGAAAATGGCCAGCCCATTATCGGTGCAAGCATAATGGTTAAGGGAACAAAAGTTGGTGCCACTACTGATGCCAATGGTTCATTTTCTGTAAATGCCAATATCGGCACTACTTTGGTAATTTCTTACATGGGTTATAATGCCCGTGAAATTACGATTGATAGTAACAGAGATTACAATGTTGCGCTACAGCCCGTTTCAACCGAACTAACAGATGTGGTGGTAACAGCATTGGGTATTAAGCGCTCCGAAAAATCGCTGGGTTATGCCGTACAGAAAGTTGCCGGTAAAGATTTGCAAACGGTTAAAGGAGTTGATATAGCTACCTCGTTAACAGGCAGGGTTTCTGGCCTGGTAATCAAAAATTCGACTGAATTTAATGCACGTCCAACGGTAGAACTGCGTGGCGAAAGTGCTTTGCTGGTAGTAGACGGGGTACCTTATGGAAACCTTACTTTGAGGGATATTCCTACCGATGATATTGAAAGTATGGATATCCTTAAAGGACCAACAGCCTCTGCTTTGTATGGTTCAAGGGCATCTGGTGGTGTGCTTTTAATCACCACAAAAAAAGGTGCTGCAGGCAAAGGACTTACCATTGATGTAAACAGTAATACTATGGCTTCGTTAGGTTATCTGGCCATACCTGAGGTGCAGAGTTCTTATGGACGAGGACAAAATGGAGTAATCGATAACGATTATGTTTGGGGACCAAAGCTCGATGTTGGCAAAACTGCAAGAGATTGGAATCCCGTTACGAAACAGTTTGAAGATAATATGCTCCTAACATCGAAAGGCAAGGATAACCTGAAGAATTTTATGTCAACAGGATTGATCTTAAACAATAATTTAAGCATTGCCCAATCAGGTGAAAACGGAAGTTTCAGAATCGGTTTAAATGATATCTATAACAAAGGACAGTTTCCGAACCAAAACCTGAATATGGTAAACTTAACCATGTCGGGCGAGATGAAACTGAGTGATAAATTTAAACTGGAAGGTCACATGGGTGTTAGCCGCCGTTGGGCCGATCAGATCTGGGGAGGAGGTTATAACAACCAGGGTTACCTTTATCAGTTAATTATGTGGACCGGTACCGAATACGATATCCGCGATTACAAAGATTATTGGAAGGAACCTTACAAAACCCAGAACTGGATGTATACCAACTGGTACGATAATCCTTATTTAATTGCCAACGAAAAGCTAAATGGTGTAGAAAACAATACCGTAAATGCCAATGTTACTGCAAATTATAAGATCAGCGATGATTTTAGCTTATTGGTTCGTTTAGGTTACGATAACTATAACAATAAAACAACCTTCCGTAATCCAACGGCGAACATATTTTCTACCAGGGGAGGTGCCGTAAACGGTAGCGGCTGGAATGCAAAAGGTATGTATTCGATACAGGATTCAAAAGGTTTTAGTACCAACGATGATGTAATTTTAAGTTATAAAAAGAAATTAAATAAGTTTTCAATCGATGCATTGGCAGGGGGAACCGTATACTATTATATTGATGAATCTTTAAGTGGAACAACAAAAAACGGATTAATTTCACCAACGTTTTATTCACTGGCCGGATCGGTAGAAGCGCCAACTGTTTCACAGGGTTATGGTACCAGGCAGATCAATAGTTTGTACGGAAGGGCTTCAGTAGGCTATAATGATGCATTTTTCGTGGATTTTACCGGGAGAAATGACTGGAATTCGGCCCAGCCTAAAGAATCGCGCTCTTATTTTTATCCTTCAATCGGCTCGAGTATCGTGATTTCAGAATTGGTTAAACTGCCAAAAGTAATCGATATGTTCAAAATCCGCGGATCGTGGGCCGTATTTAAAACCGCGTTGGGAGTGTATGCAAACAACCGCACTTACAGTACCACAACTGCGGCCTGGAACACTCTAAATTCTGCCAGTTATCCGGGTTCATTACTGGGTAACAGCTTATTACCAAGCGCGCAAAGAACCTACGAAATCGGCGCAGCAGGTTATATGTTCAAAAAACGGTTGCATTTCGATGTGGCATATTTTAACAAATATTATTATAATCAACAGGTAAGTACCTCAATTCCCTCATCATCAGGTTTCTCATCTACATTAGTTAACACCCAGGAAACGTATGAAAGAAGGGGAATTGAGATTACCGTTGATGGTTCTGTGATCAAAAACAAGGATTTTGAATGGTACACCACCCTCAATTGGTCTAACCAGCACCGTTATTATGTAAACCTCGATCCGGTTTATTCGGCTGATAATTTATGGGTGAAGAAAGGAGAAAGGTTAGACACCTATACTGATAATTATTGGCTTAAAGATCCGCAGGGAAATGTAATTAACGAAAGCGGACTACCAGTTTGGAGCGATTATGTAAAAAAACTGGGTTACGGAGATCCTGATTTCAGCTTTGGCTTTATCAATAATTTCAGTTATAAAAACTGGTCGTTAGGATTGAATATCGACGGACGTATTGGTGGCTTAATGTACAACTACGTTTATGATAAGATGTTCGATTCGGGTACTGCTCCCGAAACCGATAACATTTACCGTTACAACCAGGTGGTTTTGGGACAGAATAATTACATCAGTCAGGGGGTTAAAGTGGTATCGGGAACGGTTACGTACGATAAATATGGACAGATTACCAGCGATACCCGGAAATACGCAGTAAATGACATACCTATCGGTTATCAGGATTACGCACAATGGTATAGAGGTGGCGACAAAAGGGTTCAGAATGAATCTTTCATTAAACTCCGAGAAGTTTCAGTAGGATACCGCTTATCGTCAAAAACGGCGAGTAGTTTAGGCTTAAAGAGTGCTTCTTTCTCTTTAACCGGTCAGAATTTGTTTATGTGGACCAATTTTAAATATTCTGATCCGGATGTTGATACCGAGAATCTAAACTCACCATCAATGCGCATGGTTGGCTTTAATGTAAAAGTTGGTTTCTAGTTATTTATTGATTTTTAAGAGAATTTTATGAAAAGTAAATTTTTAAAATACAGCTTATTATTACCAGCTTTAGCATTAATAAGCAATGGCTGTAATAAGTTCGACGATATTAATACCAATCCGAATGCAACCACACAGGTAAACTCGGCCATGTTGGCTACCGGTATGATATTAAACATCACCAGGAGCGACATCAGTTCTACAAAATCTTTCATGCAACCTTTCCTGTTAAGCAAGTATCTTACCTGGGGAGAAGGGCAGGAGAACTTTCAGTATAACAAAATCAGCCGTACCGATTTCAGCAGAATAACCCTGTTGCGCAATATCGTACCCATGGAAAATTATGCCACTAACGATGGACTTAAAAAATCATATCAGGCATTGGGCCATTTTATTCGTGCCTGGCAATTCTTTATGACCACGATGCAGGTTGGCGATATTCCTTATAGCGATGCCGTAAAAGGTGAATCGGATGCCATTTTACAACCGAAGTACGATACCCAGAAAAATGTATTTATAGGTATTTTAAACGAACTCGACCAGGCGAATAATTTATTTGCAACAGGTTCGAACTTCGAAGGCGACCCTATTTTTGCCGGAAATACCGATAAATGGAGAAGATTAACCAATAGTTTTGAATTGCATGTACTGATCAATCTTTACAAAAAAACAAGTGATGCCGATTTAAAAGTGATTGATCGTTTTAAGGATATTGTGGCTAACCGGCCGTTAATGAGGGATTATAACGATAATTTTGCGTTGGCTTATAACGCCACAGCAGGTCAGAATTATCCCTGGAGCGATGTTCCGGCAGGTTCGGGCAACTCCTTCGTAAAATCTAACTATACCATGTTAACCAACGTGTTGCTTGAGCCATTAAAAGCAACAAACGACAGAAGGCTTTTTTATTACGCTAAACCTTCTCAGGTTAAAATCGCCGCTGGTATATCACAATCCGATATTGCCGCTTATCCAAGTGTAGAGCCTTCCGATTCTTTTTCGAGCTTACAAACCAGGAGGGTAAATAAAGATTATACTGATATTAACCTCAGGTATGTTAACCTGGTTAATGCCGAGCCTGTTGGCGTTTTTAACTATTGGGATTTACAGTTTATACTTGCCGAAGCCACTATCCGCGGCTGGATAACCGGTACCCCTGCACAAACGTATTACGCAAACGGGATAAGCAATTCGATGAAATTTATAGCACAGTACACACCCGATCTTTCTGATTACAATCATAATATGAAGATGGATGCAGCTTACATTAGTGCTTTTCCGGCTACGGTAGCTTTAGCGGGTACAACTGAAGAGCAAATTGCTCAGGTAATTACGCAGAAGTACCTTGCCAGTTTTCTACAGGGTAATAAATACCAGGGGTGGTTCGAAAACAGAAGAACAGGCTATCCCGTATTCAAGCTTAACTCATCAACAAATTTAAATTCACCCTCAACCAATTTTCCGCTGAGATGGCTTTATCCTTCAAACGAACTGAGTTATAATTCGGCAAATTTATCTGCTGCGGTGGCCAGCCAGTACGGTGGCAGCGATGATGTGAACCTCACCATGTGGCTTTTAAAATAATCGAACTGAAAAATCCTTCCCTTTTCCGGAAGGATTTTTTTTTGTAATATTTAAAGTAAAAAAACTGTTCATACGTCATGTATATTTGAAAGCCGTTTTTAATGGCAAACCTTTACTTTATTATAAATTGAATGACCGCAGTTTACATCGTAATTTTTCTGGTGACCGTTTTTTTGATCATCACCAACCTTCCTGTTTTTGGCCGCTTGCCCAGGGGGCAGCGCCTGGATAGAATTCACCATTTACCCATTTATAGTGATGGAGCATTACAAAATCAGTCTTTTACCCCCATGCAGCCGGAAGGGGTAAGTTTTTTTAAAATTTTAAAGGCTTTCTTTTTTGAGCAACACCCAAACAAATCGCCCGATAAAGCGCTTCCATTTGTTACACCAGATATTGCCGGAAATTCTAAAAGCGTTTCGCCTGAAATTATTTGGTTCGGACATTCATCTTACCTGATCAAGGTAGATGGGGCGAGGATTTTAGTCGATCCCATTTTTAGCAAAACACCATCACCCTTTTCTTTTATTGGCAGCAAAGCTTTCAAAGGAACCGATGTAGTTAAAGCAGAAGATTTTAAAGATATTGATGTACTACTCATCACTCACGATCATTACGATCATCTGGATTACCAGAGCATTTTAAAAATTGCCCCGCAGGCCAAAACTATCGTTACCTCTCTCGGCGTGGGCTCGCATTTGGAAAGATGGGGGATTAAAACGGAGAAAATCAATGAACTTAGCTGGAGCCAGTCTATTAACTTATCTGATCATTTGAAGTTTACTGCGGTACCCGCGAGGCATTTTACGGGAAGAAAATTTAAAAGAAACCAGACACTTTGGTCGGCTTTTGTATTGCAAACGGCTAATTATAAACTGTTTTTAGGTGGCGATTCAGGCTACGATACACATTTTGCCAAAATTGGAGAAGAATTTGGCCCTTTCGACCTTGCTTTATTAGAATGCGGGCAATACAATGCCTACTGGCCTTACATCCACATGTTCCCCGAAGATACCGTACAGGCCGCTATTGATTTAAAAGCAAAAGTACTGATGCCCGTGCATTGGGGTAAATTTAGTCTGGCCATGCATCCCTGGGATGAACCCATTAAACGTGTCGTTTTAGCTGCCTCAGCAAAACAACTTCCGCTGGTTACCCCAAAATTAGGCGAAACTGTAAAATTAGATGGCGATCTGCCGACCGAAAACTGGTGGCTTATAAAATAAAAGCTAAACAATAATGCCTTAATGCTGTTTAATTTCTAAACTCAAATAAGAATTATGAAAACTGATCTTGTAGAAATTTTTCAAACCATTAGGGCAGGCTTACAACCATATGCAACCCGTGGTTATACTGTGCACGAAAACTCAGAAACCGGGTATGATCTTTACAGTGAAAAAAACGTAGAAGTGAATGGTGAAAAAGTGACTGAAAGGTATTTTACAGGAGTTTACATTAATGGGAACGAAGTAGAAGTTAAAGTAAATACTGTCGAATTTACAACCAAAAACCAGGATTTAGTTCAGTTCGGAGAAAATGTTGCCGGATTAAAAATTACCGGCTTGGATGATGCTAAATTAAAGGAAGTAGAAACTTTGGTAGAGATTATTCATACGAACTTTAAAGAAAAAGAATGGATTTAACAATCTGATGGTTAAATTTGTGGCAGATAACCCTTCTTCCGATTGAATATTTTAAATCCTGACCATAACTGGCATCATCAATTAAGCTTAGCCCTCGCTAATCAAAAAATTGAATGCCATTTTTTTTTGGAAGAGGGTTTTCAATTGCTTCAAACCGGTAAAAGTTTGATTATTAATCTGGTTGATGTTCAAAACCACTTTAAACCTGATGATCTGATTAATTTACAGGAAAAATTCCTCCAAAAAGGGATTAAGCTCATTCATTTATGGGAAGATGTATGGAAAACCAGGTCTGACCAGGTTTTAGCGAGGATAAAATCGTTGATGGGTAATAATATTCGTATCCATGGCAGAAAAACAAAAGTTGCAAAAATAACCAAACCCGTTGCCGATGCTTTTTTGGAAGAAAACCACCTGCAGGGGCCTGTAAGCAGCCGGTATAAAATAGGTTTATTCGAAAAAGAAGATTTAGTGGCCGTAGCTACCTTTTCAGCCTTACGGAAAATGAACCATAGCGAAAATTACAGATCGGCAGAATTGATTCGTTTCGCTGTTAATGCTGGTTTTTCTATCACAGGTGGATTAAGCAAGTTAATTGCTTATTTCGCAGAAACCCATAAGCCTAATGATGTGATGACCTATGCAGACCGCGATTGGTCGGCGGGAGAGGCTTATGTTACCCTAGGTTTTGAACAGACCGCAGTTTTAGAACCACAAGTTTATATTTTGGACGTAAATTTAAATCGTAGACTTAAAAAAGATAATCAGGTTGCGGGTCAGGAAGTATTTAATACAGGAAGTTTAAAATTCATTCTCAGATTTAATGGCACAGCATAACCTTATCATCATTATGGGGGCAACTGCATCGGGCAAAACAAAACTTGCAGTGCAGGTTGCTGAAGCTTTAAAAGGAGAAATTATCAGTGCCGATAGCCGCCAGATTTTTAAACGCATGGATATTGGTACAGGAAAAGACCTCCAGGAATATACTGTTAATAATAAAAGTATCCCTTATCACTTAATCGATATTTTAGAACCCGGCGAACGTTACCATGTGGATGCTTTTAAAAATGATTTCTATCAGGCTTTTGAAAAGGTTACAGCTCTTAATAAAATCCCTATCCTCTGTGGCGGAACAGGGATGTACATCCATAGCCTGCTACAGAACCAAACTTTTACGTCTGTTCCGGTGAATCTTGAATTAAGAGCGCAGCTGGATCTTCTATCGAAAGAGGAACTGATTTTAAAGCTACAAAACAACAATGGTCAACTTATTGACCATGTTGTGGATCTTTCTTCTAAGAAAAGATTGATCAGGGCCATTGAAATAACCGGTTATTTAAAAGACCATCAATTGGAAACAATCGAAAGACCAGAAATAAAACCTATTATTTTTGGTTTAAAGAATGAAGTTGAGGTTACCAGGGCTAAAATCCTGAAGCGACTGGACGAAAGATTTGCATCAGGATTGATTGAAGAAGTAGAACAACTACTTAAAGAAGGGATCAGTAAGGAAATGCTCGTTTTCTACGGACTGGAATATAAGTTTATCGTAAATTATCTTGATGGAGAACTCACCTTAGAGGAGTTGAAACTTAAACTTGGCATAGCCATTTGCCAGTATGCCAAAAGGCAAAATACATTTTTCAGGAAGATGGAAAAGGACGGTACCCATATTATCTGGCTTAATGCCTCATTATCTCAGAACCATTTAAAACAGCGGATTTTAGAAAAAGTTTCAGATCAGAAAAATTAACTGTCCTTGGTCATATTAAAGTTGGTTTATAGGTTAAAAAGCTTCGAAAAAGGCCTTTTGGCACAACCTTTGTATTTGTTGTGGCATATTAGTTTTAACTCAAAATCATCCTTAAAATGAAAACAATTACTAAAATCATTGCTACTTCAGCAGCTGTAGTGGCATTATTCTTTACAACTAATGCTAATGCACAATCGCAAAAATTAGGAATAGGACTAACAGCAGGTATCCCAACCAGCGACGCTTACAATTTTGCAGGAGGAGTTGATTTACGCTATCAATTCGATATTGATAAACAATTATCAATCCCGGTTACAGCAGGTTATACCCATTTATTTGCTAAAGATTTTACCGTTGGAAATACAACTTTTGATGGTGTAGATTATGGTTACATTCCGGTTAAAGCAGGTGTTAAATATTTCTTTAACGATTCTGGTTCTGGTGTTTATGGTTTAGCTGAGTTAGGTGCCGGTTTTGGTACTAAATCAGGTAGCGGAACTTCATTCGTTTATTCGCCGGCTGTTGGTTATGCATGGAGCAACGGATTAGACTTAGGTGTTAAATATGAAGGTTTAGCACAAAATGGAACAAGCACCGGATTTTTCGGTCTGCGTTTAGCTTACGGATTTAGCTTGTAAGCTTAATCCACCTGAATACTGAAAGCCTCCTTTTAAGGGGGCTTTTTTATTTCATAACATTCTGAAAAAAATGAAAATTTAAAAATCCGGTTAAGATATTTTAACGTATATACATCAAACCCTTAATTAATAACTTAAAATATCTAACAATGAAAACAATTACTAAACTTTTTGCCACCGGCTTAACGGCAGTTGCAATTTTAACCACATCAAACTTAAAAGCACAAACAATGGATGCCACGCAACCTATGACGAGCGGAAGCGACATGGCTTTTAAAGTAGGTGTTGGGGTAAACGGAGGTTTATTCCCCGACAAATCGGAAATGGATTATGGATACGGTGCAGATGTAAAACTTCAGTATGATTTAAGTCCGTTTGTGGCAGTTACGGCATCTGGTGGTTATACCCGCTTAAAATGGAAAGGAAGTCCGCTTAAATTCGAATTTATCCCAGTAATGGGTGGTGTTAGGGTATTCCCGATCGAAAGAATGTACCTGGCAACCGAACTGGGTTCAGGATTGGCCATTAAAGAAGGCGCTAATATGAATTTTATTTACACCGGTGGTTTAGGTTATGAATGGAAAAACGGTTTAGATCTTGGTATTAAATACGAAGGTTATGTAAACAATAGTTCATCTGATCTATATTTCATGAAAACAGGACAGTTTAACCTCAGACTGGGATATAATTTCAAATTATAATTAGCACATCATAATATTTTAAAAGTCCCGGTTTTCATCGGGACTTTTTTTTGCTTCAGGTAGAAGATGTTTTTCTTTTTTGCCACAGATGCACACAGATAAACACGGATTTTACATCTGCATGTATTCATTTTATCTGTGGTTAAATTATTTATCTAACATCACATTTAGTTAAAACTGTGTTCTGTCATATATTTTTAAGTCCTGATGAAACCGGGACTTTTTTTTGCTTCCTGTAGAAACTGTTTTTTTTGCCACTGATGCACACAGATAAACACGGATGTATCCATTTTATCTGTGGTTAAATTATTTATCTAACATCACATTTAGTTAAAACTGTGTTCTGTCATATATTTTTAAAGTCCTGATGAAAATCGGGACTTTTTTATTGATTTAACATTTAAATTGCTATTTTGAGCCGAAAACCAAATAAGATGAAAAGAATATTCGGAATAGCCATACTTACCGCATTAATGGCCTGCAATCAGGCAAATCAAAAAACTGCAACAAGCAAAGATTCAACAAAAACAGATTCAGTAGCCGTTAAAAATGAGGTTGCCATTAAGGATAAACAGAAATCGGAAATTTTTAACCAATATGTGGTTTTAAAAGATGCCCTTGTAAAATCTGATGCGGCAAATGCCCAAAAATCAGCTGTTCACTTACAAAACAGCCTGGCTGCATATAAGGGTTGCGAACCAACTGCGGCAGTAGCCAGTAAGATTGCAGCGAGCAAAGATCTGGTTTCTCAGCGCAAAGATTTTACGGTTTTAAGTGCTGATTTAATCGCCTTATTAAAAGGAGCAGAGCTTGAAAAAGGGACTATTTATGTTCAGCACTGTCCAATGGCGAACAAAGGCGACGGAGGAGACTGGTTATCAACAGAAAAGGAAATCCGTAATCCTTACTATGGCAACGAAATGCTCGAATGTGGTAGGGTAGCCGAAGAGATCAAGGCGAAATAATATGTTAAAGCTTGTTAAATTAAGCATGATTGTTACGTCATTTTGACCAATTATTCATATTAATTTAACAGATTTGTTATGCATGTATATTAATTTTATATAATTTAGAAAGCTATAAACACAATACAATAATATGTCAGATATTGCAGAGATTAAAGTTGATGGTAAGACAATAGAATTGCCAGTTATAACAGGAACAGAAGACGAGAAGGCCATTGATATTTCGAAATTAAGAGATCTTACAGGCTTTGTAACTTTAGATACTGGTTTTAAAAATACGGGTTCTACAAAAAGTAAAATCACTTTTTTAGATGGTGAAAAAGGCATTTTAAAATACAGGGGTTATTCTATTGAAGAACTTGCCGCAAAATCGAGTTTTTTAGAAGTTATTTATCTGATTATTTACGGCGACCTGCCAACGCCAAAACAACTGGAAGATTTACAGGCTGATATCAGCAAACATACGCTGATCCACGAGGATATGAAAAAATTCTTTGATGGTTATCCTTCAAGGTCTCATCCAATGGGTCAGTTAGGTTCGTTGATTTTCTCTTTATCTACATTTTATCCTGAATGTTTAAAGCCAAATCAAACAGCAGAAGAGCAAGATTTAACTATCATTAAACTATTGGCTAAATTCCCGACCATTGTATCTTTTGTTTATAAAAAATCATTGGGCCATCCGCTTATTTATCCAAAAAATAAATACGATTACGTAACCAATTTCCTTTGGATGACATTTGGGCAGCGTACCGAAGATTATGATGTAAACCCGATTGTTGTAAATGCAATGAACAAACTGTTGATCCTGCATGCAGATCACGAACAAAACTGTTCGGCATCAACGGTACGTATTGTGGGTTCTTCAGACTGTAATTTATATGCTTCTATTGCTGCCGGTATCGCTGCATTATGGGGTCCGCTACATGGTGGAGCTAACCAGGCTGTAATCGATATGCTCGAACTGATTAAAGCCGATGGTGGTGATACAGAGAAGTGGATCGCAAAAGCAAAAGATAAAAACGATCCTTTCCGCATGATGGGTTTTGGTCACCGTGTTTATAAAAACTTCGATCCAAGAGCTAAAATTATTAAAAAAGCATGTGATGATATCTTAGAAAACTTAGGTATTGATGATCCGATTTTAGAAATTGCCAAAAAGTTGGAAGAAGCCGCTTTAACAGATCAGTATTTCATCGATCGTAAGTTATATCCAAATGTTGATTTCTACTCAGGTATTATTTACCGTGCACTGGGTTTCCCGTCAGAAATGTTTACTGTTCTGTTTGCTTTAGGACGTTTACCAGGATGGATTGCACAATGGAAAGAAATGCATGAAAATAAAGAACCAATCGGTCGTCCACGCCAGATTTATGTTGGCGAAACAGACAGAGAATTTGTTGAGCTTAAAGACAGAAAATAATTTAGTTAAGCATAAAAAAACCACCCGAAAATATCGGGTGGTTTTTTTTGTGGGGTATATTTTTATTAATTTTTCTTTTTGGTAGCGATGCTCTCCTCGTGCCGTCATTTCGAGCGGAGTGTAACGCAGTCGAGAAATCTATCACGAGACTATTCAAGATAGATCTCTCCGTTTCGCTGCTTCTCAGTCGAGATGACGATTCATTTAATGAAGTTGAGATTACGACTGTGAATTAAGTCGCTACGTAATAAATCAAATTGATCATTACCATTTCCGATAACTTAAATGCAACTGCATAAAGAATTAAAATCCAGAATATTTTAAAGATAGTGCTCCATGTTTTACGCTGATAAAAAACGGTAAGCGCTTTAAACATATACCAAAACAAATATACCGTAACAGCTACTTCTATAATACTACTCACTACAGAATCCTCCCCAAAAATATGTTTCATGATGGGTTGGGTAATAATTGAGACGATAAAATAAACCATCATCCCGTGGATGGTAAAAATCAGGTGATCCAGATAATAAATGTGGTTTTTCCTGAAATTGAGCATAATAAACCAGGCCAGTAAAGGCATTAATAAGAAATATTGTTTTGGCCGGTTATGTTCAAGGGTTTCCTGGATAACTTCCGATTTTTCGCCGATGGTAATTGCTCTTTTTTTGATCAGTTTTTCATACCAACTATCTTGTTCAGCGGGTGGAAGTTTCTTTTGGCGTAACAGGTAAGCCGAATAGGTGCTATCGTTCCTTTCGATATGGATCTCATTATAATCTTCAATCATATCGGCAATGGAATCAGATTTAAGCCTTGTGTTTTCAGCTCTAAGTCTGTTCAACTCTTTTTCCTGATCGGCAAAGCCCAGTTTTATAAACTCTTTTTTCTTAATTGCATCGTTGATTGATCTGGTAGCCTGGTCAGCAATTTCTTTAGATACGCCATTGAGCTTAAGTGCATTTTTTACACTGTCGGCTACTTTTTGGTGTTTTTCGTTATTTTCTATAGTTATACCGTCTTCTTCATCTTTTTCCACATGTTTTTTAGGGGAATAAACGACTAGAAAATACACGATGGATACAAAGATATACATGCTCACCGGGTTGATATACCTTGCACGTTTACCTGCTAAATAATCAAGCGTAACCTGGCCCGGTTTGGTGAGGAGGGGAGAAAGTGTTTGAAAAAATTTATTGTCAAAATGAAAATAATGGGCAATGCTGTGACTAATAAAAGTCCAGAAACTTTCTTTTAATTCTAAATTGGGCTGACCGCAGTTGCTGCAATAATGTTTCTCAACGTGAGAACCGCAATTTAAACAGTTGTGTTCTTTTCTATACTTACCAGCTGACATAAGAGGTTAATCGGAAATTATAAATGGTTTATGGCTTCTACTTCTGCACGGGTATGTTTGTGTTTAAAGATAACCACAAAAACAAGCGCAATTACTAAAACATAAATGGTAAAAGCCAGCCAGATATTGTGCCAGTCTTTTACATCCAGGGCGCGGCTCAAGTTACCATTCTGCAATACACTGATTCCTTTGTTTTTTAGAAATTTTAGCAAATGTGCATTATCTGCCTCGCTATTTACATATTTTGATAAGGAACCGATATTGGTATAATAGGTGGTAAAATATTTACTGATCATCCAGCCTGATATTAAACTTCCAAATACGGCACCAAAACCATTGGTCATCATCATAAATAAGCCCTGGGCTGACGAACGTATTTTTGGCGTGGTAGAAGTTTCAACAAACAACGATCCCGAAATATTGAAGAAATCGAAAGCCATACCATAAACAATACAGGAAGTAATAATCATCCATAAATTGGTTGATGGATCGCCAAAAGCGAATAAGCCAAAGCGTAATACCCAGGCAAACATGGCAATTGCAATTACCCATTTAATCCCAAACCGTTTTAAAAAGAATGGAATGGCAAGGATAAAAAGTGTTTCGGATATCTGCGAGATCGATAAAATAATAGTAGAGTATTTGATTACAAAAGATTCGGCAAAAACAGGGAATAATTTAAATTCATCTAAAAAAACGTCGCCGTAGGCATTGGTTAACTGCAAAGCAGCGCCCAAAAACATAGAGAAAATAAAAAACAGCGCCATTTTATAATCGGCAAAAAGTTTAAATGATTCTAAACCCAGCTTTTGCGCAAAGGTTTTTTTCTCGCTGATTAAATTTAAAGGTTTGCATTCAGGTAGTGTAAAAGAATATATACCCAACAACAATGCACTTATACCTGCTATATAAAATTGATTTGCACTGGCTTTATTACCGGTTAAATTGGTGAGCCACATGGCAGCGATAAAGCCTACCGTTCCCCATACACGGATGGGGGGGAAGTTTTTTACCACATCGAAATTGCCATTTTTTAAAGTGGTATAGCTGATAGAGTTACTTAACGCAATGGTTGGCATATAAAAACACATGGCTACTAATATTACCCAAAAGAAAGTATGTGGATCTTCTACCTGTGGCAGATAGAACATGGCTGCAGCATAAAGAATATGTAAAATGGCATAGAGTTTTTCTGCATTAATCCATTTATCGGCTATAATACCGGTTATGGTTGGCATAAATAACGACGCGATGCCCATTGTAGAGAATATAACCCCAAAATTTGAGCCATCCCATTGTTTGGTACCAAACCAGTAATTTGCAATCGTAATTAACCAGGCTGCCCATACAAAGAATTGCATAAAACTCATTATAGTTAAGCGAAACTTAACATTCATAATAATAATTTAGTTTGATTGTTGAAAGTAAAAGCTGAATATAGAACTATTTTGAATGATAATCCAAAATGAGCATGAATTATTTTACACAATCTGGCCCATTTTGGTATTTAGCTTTTTATTTGTCGATTTTTTAGGAAAAATCTGATAGAATTTGTTTTGCCGGATATTTTAAAGAGGAATTAAGACGTTCCGCGTTTATTTAACTCGTCGCGTAACCTGGCTGCTTTCTCGTAAGCTTCCTCGGCAATAGCTTCCTGCAGTTTTTGCTGTAACTCTTCTAAAGTAAGATCTCCAAATCCCTGGGCTTTGCTTGCACTTGGTAACGCGTCGGCTTCGGGTTCTTTGGTTAAAGATTCCATATTTTCAAGGAAAAGGAAATCATTTCCTTCGATTACAATCCCTGCTGAAGCAAGGATAAATTCATAGGTATAAATCATGGCATTAAACCTAACGGCCAATGCAATGGCATCAGAGGTACGGGCATCAATTTCGTGGGTGTTTTTGCCATCACTGGCAATCAGCTTTGCGTAGAAAACACCGTCAACCAGATTGTAAATGATAATTTCCTGAATATTAATATGAAAAGTATCAGCCATCGATTTAAAAAGATCGTGTGTTAATGGCCTGCTGGGAGTCATTTTCTCAATTTCTATCGCAATGGCCTGTGCCTCAAAGGCTCCGATGATGATTGGCAAACGGCGACGGCCATTTACTTCACCTAAAACAAGGGCATAAGCACCAGATTGAGTCTGGCTGTAAGATAAACCTACAATATCTAATTTTACTTTTTTCATATCCGTTTTTCAAAACCTCGCAGGTTTTCGAAACCTGCGAGGTTTGAAGGTTTATTTTTATCCCTTATGGGCTTTTAATGCTTCGATTAATTTTGGTACCACTTCAAAAGCATCACCAACGATTCCGTAATCTGCCACTTTAAAGAAAGGTGCTTCAGGATCTTTATTAATTACAACAATAACTTTTGATGAGCTTACACCGGCTAAATGCTGGATAGCACCGGAAATACCGATCGCGATGTATAAATTAGGACTGATGGCAATACCGGTTTGACCAACGTGTTCTGAATGTGGCCTCCAGTCTGCATCAGAAACCGGTTTAGAACAAGCTGTAGCTGCACCCAATAAACCGGCAAGCTCTTCAATCATTCCCCAGTTTTCAGGACCCTTTAAACCTCTGCCTGCTGATACCACCAATTCTGCATCAGGTAACGAAACTTTATCGGTTGCCCTTACAATATCTTTAATCACAGTACCTAAATCCGATTGTTTAATATCAGCACTGAAAGTTTCGATAGCAGCATCAGTTGCATTTTCTTTAACACCAAAAGCATTTGGATTTAAAGCGATTACTTTATTTGCAGAAGTTAATTCGGTAATGGCAAATGCTTTACCAGAAAAAGCAGTTTTCTTTACTGCAAATTTACCATCGGTGCTTGGCAATTCAACCGCACCATCTGCTAAACCAGCTTTAAGTTTTACGGCAATGCGCGGTGCTAAACCTTTACCTGAGAAGGAGTTGGATAAAACAACAATATCAGCACCTTCTTTTTCGGCAGCAGCCGCAATAACACTTGCATAAGCCTGGTTAACAAAGGTTTTTAACTGATCGGCACTAACATTTAATACTTTAGATGCACCGTATTTTCCTAATTCCTTTAATTCACCTTCAGCAACATCGCCAATTGAAATAGCGGTTAAGTTGGTTGATTGTTGGTCGGCAATGGCTTTGGCGTAAGAAACCGCTTCAAAAACAGATTTCTTGAATTTACCTTCAGCCTGTTCTACATATACTAATACTGACATATATTTACCCCTAAATCCCCTGAAGGGGACTTTTTATTTTATAATGAAATTAATTCTATTTATTATCTCTTTATTATTAAACAACTGGAAATTGAAAATTGCCAACTACTTATATCACTTTAGCTTCGCTGTGAAGTAGACTAATTAACGATTCTGTTTGATCGGCAGGAATTAACTTAACGGTACCACGTGGTGCTGGGGTTTCGTATTTGGTTACTTTGCTCACTTCTTCAATTGCCACTGCATCAAGAACAGCCAGTGGTTTTGTTCTTGCACTCATAATACCACGCATGTTGGGGATTTTTGGTTCGGCCACGCCTTCTGCGCAGCTGGCAATAAACTTACCCGAAACGGTTAATACTTCTTTACCCCCTTCAATTTCCCTTTCGATTGTAGCGGTATCGCCTTCGATGTTTAATTTTTTAATGATTGATACCGATGGGATATCTAAAAATTCGCCAACCATGGCCGCAACCTGGTTACCGTTATAATCGATAGATTCGCGACCTGTTAAAATAATATCGAAATCTTTGTCTTTAGCATATTCAGCAATCTGTTTAGCTACAAAATAAGCATCCCGTGGTGCTGCATTAACGCGTACCGCATCATCCGCACCAATAGCCAAAGCTTTTCTGATGGTTGGATCGTTGGCTGCTTCGCCTACATTGATTACCGTTACTGTTCCTTTACCACCTTCAGTTAGCTCAATAGCCCTTGATAATGCAATTTCATCATAAGGATTAACAATATATTGCACACCTGCTGTATTGAATTCGGTATTATCATTAGTAAAAGTTATTTTTGTCGTCGTGTCTGGCACGTTACTGATACAAACTAATATTTTCATATTTTAATAGTGGTTTTTATTTAATGAACGATCCGGAACTAAAATTGTTCGTTGCCGATCGGTTCATATATGATATTATTATTATATAGGTCTTTCTGCAAATTTAATTAAAAAAGCAAGGAAATAAAATGTCATCTACCCGTTTAAGCAAGTTATTGGAATTTTTGGAAAGCGATCCTAACGATCCGTTTATACTATATGCCTTAGCCACAGAGTATAACAACCTAAATGATAAAGAAAAAGCTTATTCTTTTTACCTTCAGTTAACGGATAAACATCCTGATTATGTAGGAACTTATTATCATTTGGGCAAGTTGCTGGAAAAAGACGGAGAAAAAGAGAAAGCAATCGAAACTTATCAGAAGGGAATGCAGGTTGCCCGTAATAAACGCGACATGCACGCTTTTTCTGAATTACAGGGCGCCTATAATTCGGCCGCAGGATTAGAATACGAAGATGATTAGGTCAGTTCTCCATTGGCAGTTTTCAGTTAACAGTTATTAGTCTTGAATTAATGCAAAGCAAACCCATCGCTGCTAAAAGGCAGTGGCTCTTTATCCGGAATGTAATCTTTTTTACCTTCACCTCCTTTGGTGGCGCGCAGGCACACCTGGCATTATTATTAAAATATTTTGTTCAAAGTACAAAGTTTATCTCAGAAGAAGAACTTTTGGAGCTTAATGCGCTTGCACAGGTATTACCCGGACCGGCATCTACGCAAACATTGGTAGGCATAGCCTGGAAAGTAGGTAAACTAAAACTGGCCATCATTACCTTTCTGATCTGGATTTTACCAACTGCGGCAATTATGACCTTTGCAGCCATTAGTTATGCCTTGCTTGATCAGAAACAGAAGTTTAATGATATTTTAGAATACATCCAGCCCATAGCTTTGGGTATTGTTGCTTACGGTGCATGGAAATTGGGAAGAAAGGTTTTATCCTCGCAGGTATCAATCTTTCTCGCCATTGCATCTGTAATTATCACTTTGGTTTTGAGAAATGCTTATGTTTTCCCACTGTCGATTTTGATTGGCGGTATGATTTCATCCGCTATAGAAACGCCAAAGGAAGAAACCGAACTAAGGGTTAAACTTTTTTCGAATATCAATCCTAAAAAACTGATTTACTTTTTGGGCGCTTTACTCTTGTTTGCATTGGTTGGTGCCATTATTAACAGAACATCTCCTTTTAGTCTGCCTATCCGTTTACTGGAAAACTTTTACCGTAACGGTATCCTGGTATTTGGTGGCGGACAGGTTTTAGTTCCTTTGATGTTTACCGAGTTTGTAGAGATGAAACATTATTTGCCATCATCCGGTTTTTTATCTGGTTTTGCCCTGCAACAGGCTTTGCCCGGACCTACATTTTCATTCACCAGTTATCTTGGTGCCTTGAGTATGAAAAATTTCGGTTATGGTTTATGGGGGCAGATTTTAGGAGGATTAATCGGGGTAATCGGCATCAATTTACCGGGATTAATCCTCGTATTATTTATTGTTCCTTTCTGGGATGACCTGAAAAAGATTTCGAGGATTCGCCATAGTCTTTCTGGCATCAATGCCGTAAGTGTGGGTTTTATTATTGCTGCATTTGTACTTTTATTAATCCCGATGGGCTTTAACTGGCTGTTTTTGGGGATTATGTTAGCTACCTTTTTACTGCTTAATTTTACAAAAGTAAGTCCGCCTATTATTGTTTTGGCTGGAATTTTACTTGCTTACATTTTTTAATTATTCCTTAGCTGGTTTTTTATTAAAGAAGATTTAGTTATATCTTCGGCAAATTTTAAAATCAGATAAATTTATGAGGAAACTATTAACGCTTCTATTATTAAGCGGGCTTGGGGTAACTGCCCATGCCCAGGAAAAGAACAGTTTTGAGCTAGGCTTGCATGTGGGCTATAATGCAGCTACGGTATCTACCAGTAATCAAACCAATAGTGATTTCAGGAGTGGCTTTAATCTAACCGCTGTAGGTGATTATTTCTTTTCAGACAGGTGGAGTATCAAAGCTAAAATCGGTTATGACCAAAAGGGCTGGGATAACGGTTATTTAATAAATTTAGATAATGGGCAAACTTTTAATACCAATTACGAGATTAACTACCTCACTATTCCGGTAATGGCCAACTGGCATTTTGGAAAGAAAAGAAACTGGTATTTAAACTTTGGACCTTATTTTGGTATTTTATTGGATGCGAAGGAAACAAAATTCAATACAGATCTAAAAGATTTTATACACAACAGGGATATCGGTGTTGATTTGGGTATTGGTGTGAAATTACCAATAGCAAATAAATTAAAAGTATTACTGGAGGTTGATGGTCAATCGGGTATTACTGATTTGTTTAAACAAAATCAGGGATATAGGATTAGAACAGGAAGATCAAGCGTTAATGCTGGTCTACTTTATAATTTGTAGGAAATTCCATTAAATAAAAAATGTCCCGATTTTCATCGGGACATTTTTTATTATAAATCTATTTTTATTAAAACGGTGGATCGTCATCATTATAATCGTCCATTTTGGAAGGACGGATAATTACGTTGCTCTGTTTTTCAAAATCCTGTGAAGGGTACATTCCAGCAGAAGGATCAGCAGCGAACGAATTTGGCGGTGCATTAAAATCATCTTCAAGATCCTGGAATTTAACAAATTTACCTACGAATTTAAGTGGTACAATTCCGGTTTCACCGTTACGGTGTTTTGCAATGATTACCTCACCGATACCCGCCTGCGATCTTCCCTGTTCATCTTCAGTAATACCATAATATTCAGGACGGTAAAGGAACAATACCATATCCGCATCCTGCTCAATAGATCCCGATTCACGCAAATCGGATAACATCGGCCTTTTTCCCTGTAAACCCGGTCTGCTCTCCACCGCACGACTTAACTGCGAAAGTGCAAGTACGGGAACATCGAGCTCTTTTGCTACTGATTTTAGTGCCCTCGAGATACTACCGATTTCCTGCTCACGGTTACCACCACCTTTTCCTTCGCCCTTACCATGCATTAACTGCAAGTAATCGACAATTACCAACTGGATATCGTACTGCGATTTTAACCTACGGCATTTTGCCCTGAATTCGAATATATTTAGTGCCGGGGTATCATCAATTAACAGGGGAGCTTCGGTTAAGCGGCCAATTTTACTGTGCAACTGTTGCCATTCCCATTCCTGTAAATTTCCTTTCCTGATTTTTTCCTGCTCAATTTCGGCTTCCCCGGAAATTAAACGATTCACCAACTGAACAGACGACATCTCGAGTGAAAATACTACGGTTGGCTTTGCAAAATCAACTGTGGCATTACGCGCACAGGTAAGTACGAATGCCGTTTTTCCCATCGCCGGACGGGCCGCGATAATTACCAAATCCTGTTTTTGCCAGCCACCGGTAATCCGATCTAACCCGGTAAAACCCGTAGGTACACCCGTTAAACCATCTGTTTTGGTACGGAGTTCTTCGAGTGTGGCTAAAGATTGCTTAATGATATCGTCCATTTTCTGGGTATCTCTACGCAAGTTGTTCTGGGCAATCTCAAAAAGTCCTTTTTCGGCCTGATCCAATAAGTCGAAAATATCTGTAGTATCTTCATAAGCATTGGTAATAATTTCGGTCGAAATCCTGATCAGTTCACGCTGGATGTATTTTTGGGAAATAATCCTGGCATGGAATTCAATATTGGCTGCCGATGCAACACGGTTGGTTAAGTGAGTAATGTAATAGGCACCGCCTACCATTTCTAACGAGCCCATGGTACGCAACTCGGCAGTTACGGTTAAAATATCTACAGGTTTCGATTTCTGGAATAAAATATGGATGGCTTCAAAAATCTTTTGATGTGCATCATTATAGAATACTTCAGGCTTTAAAACATCAATTACCGCAGATAACGCATCTTTTTCGAGCATCAATGCACCTAAAACGGCTTCTTCAAGGTCTAATGCCTGTGGTGGGATCTTCCCCTGTGAACTGATTGTATTACTTAACCTGCTTTTTCTAGCAGTCATACTGTTCTTTCCGCCTTGTTCATTATCGATACTCATAGCACAAAAGTAAACAAAAGTTGAGCGGATTGTTTGAATTAGTTCCTACATGTTGTTAACAAATTGATTTTGGCCAGATTAGATTTTTAAGGGCTTTTTGCCCGATCGTTAAAATTTTTAAACAATTAAATGTTAATAAGGAGAATATAGATTAGGGCTAAAACATTTATTTGAATACTTTTGCCTAACAATTTCAAAACATGGATAATTTTAGAAGACCGCAACGCGCAAAAGAGAATAACGAGTTTATATTTGGCATCAGGGCCGTAATAGAAGCCGTTAAAGCTGGAAGAGATATTGAGACTATTTACCAGCAACGCGGTTTGGGCGGAGAATTGTTTCTGGAATTAAAAGCACTTCTAAAAGACACGTTGATCCCTTTAAATTCAGTTCCGGTTGAGAAATTGAACCGGATGTCGCAGAAAAACCATCAGGGAGTAATTGCGGTAATTTCACCAATTACCTATCAGAATATTGAAGATATCATACCAACAATTTTCGAAAAAGGAGAGGTGCCATTAATTTTGGTTCTGGATAGTGTAACCGATGTTCGTAACATGGGCGCAATTGCCCGTACGGCTGCCTGTGTAGGTGTTCATGCTATTGTAGTGCCTTTAAAAAATGCCGCTCAGATTAATGCCGATGCGATAAAAACATCTGCCGGGGCTTTATTCAGCATTCCGATCTGCCGTCATGCCAATTTGCATAAAACCTGTCTGTTTTTACAGGAAAGCGGTTTGCAGATTGTAGCCTGTACCGAAAAAACAAATGATTTTATTTATGCGCCCGATTATACCATGCCAACGGCAATTGTAATGGGATCAGAAGATGAAGGGATTTCTAACGAACTTTTACGTGTGGCCGATCACCTGGCTAAAATACCAATGGCAGGTAAAATTGAGTCGCTTAATGTTTCGGTTGCTGCTGGTGTAATTTTGTACGAAGCCATCAGACAAAGGGGGATGTAAAATGGAAGATGTAAGACGGATGATGGAAGTCGCAATATCCAATCTTCAATGACCAATAGCGAGTTCGTTAGAAAAAATTATCGATAAACCTTAATGCCCTTAATTTCTTAATGGTCAGATTATTGAATATGCAAAATGTAAGAGAAAAGATGGATAATGGTATTAAAACGCATAAAAAATCCATGTAATCATCTAATCTATGCAATCACCCGCGAAGCGAAAAAAGGCATAAAATAGAAAATGTAAGATGGATAATCTGCAACTACGCTACATCATCCATCTTACATCTCACCTCATCCATTCTAAATAAATTTATTGCCGAAACGTGATTTAACTTCTGCAACAAATTCTTTAACCCGCTGTTCTTCGTTACGTGGGCAGATCATCAGCATATTATTGTTCTCTACCACAATATAATCGTGCAGTCCTTGTAAAATCACCAATTTATCTTTCGGCACGTTAACCATACAGTTAGACGAATCGAACATGATTACCTGTTCTGAAGGAATAACCGCATTACCAACGTAATCTTTCTCGGCCATTTCGTAAATAGAAGCCCAGGTGCCTAGGTCCGACCATCCAAAATCAGAAGGCAATACATATACATTCTCTGCTTTTTCCATAATTCCGAAATCAATCGAAATATTGGTGCATTGGAAATAAGCGTTATTGATAAATTCTTTTTCGCCGGCACCATTCAGTTCTGATCTACCGATATTAAATATCTCGTACATATCAGGCAAATGCTTTTCAAAAGCACTTAAAATCGCTTTGGCCGACCAGATAAATATGCCTGCATTCCAAAGGAAATCGCCGCTTTGTAAAAATGATTTGGCCAGCTCCAGATTTGGTTTTTCGGTAAAAGTTTTAACCTTATGCAGGTCGGTATCGGTATTAAGCACATAATCAGTATGCTGGATATACCCATAGCCGGTATCCGGACGGTTGGGTTTAATGCCCAGCGTGATTAAACAATCGTTTTTAGAAGCTGCATCCAGTGATTGCTCAATCGATTCTACAAAACCATCAATATTGGCAATGGTATGATCGGAAGGCGCTACAACAATCGTTGCATTAGGATTTAACTGGGCAATTTTTAAACTTCCATAAGCAATACAAGGTGCTGTATTCCTCATTAAAGGCTCTGCCAAAATCTGGTTATCCGATAGTTGAGGTAACTGTTCTTTAATTAAATCCGAGTATATTTCGTTGGTAACGATAAATATATTTTCTGGTGGACAGATATTTAAAAATCTTTCGTAAGTGCTCTGAATAAGGGTTTTGCCTACACCAAAAAAATCGATAAACTGTTTTGGATATTCTGTTCTGCTTACTGGCCAAAAGCGGCTTCCGACGCCGCCAGCCATAATTAATGCATAATAATTTTTATTCATTTTTTATTTTAAAAATTACACTATGCCTTCGTTGAGGAGATCGTGTAAATGGATAATGCCAAAGTAAGTATTTTGTTCTAGAACTAACAACTGGGTAATGTTATTTTGTTTAATTATATCTAAAGCTTCAACTGCCAAAGCATCAAATTGAATACTTTTTGGCGTTCTGCCCATAATGTCTTCCGCTTTTAAACCAGCTATAGAATCGTTGTTTTCCAGCATCCTTCTAATATCACCGTCGGTAATTACACCCAATACCTGGTTAGCTGCATCAACAACAGCAACAGCACCCAAACGGTTTTTACTAATTTCAATCAGTACATCCTTTACCGATGCCGATGGAGAAATAGAGGGTTTTTCGTTCGATAATGCCAAATCCCGGGCTTTTAAATAAAGTTTTTTACCGAGAGAGCCACCCGGGTGGTATTTTGCAAAATCAGCTTCGTTAAATTCCCTGCACTCTAACAGGCAAATGGCCAATGCATCGCCAAGGGCCAATTGTGCTGTTGTACTGGTTGTGGGTGCTAGATTATGCGGACAAGCTTCTTTTTCGAATGAAGTGTTTAAGATCAGGTCGGCCTGTTCTGCCAGAAAAGAATTTAACTCACCAACCATACCGATTAACAGATTGTTGGATGTTTTAAGCAGCGGAACCAGAACCTTAATTTCGGGTGTATTTCCGCTTTTCGACAGGCAGATCACAATATCATCCACCTGGATCATACCCAAATCGCCATGAATGGCATCGGCAGCATGCATAAAAATAGCCGGCGTGCCTGTTGAATTAAAAGTAGCCACCATTTTTTGGGCAATAATGGCACTTTTTCCTATACCTGTTACAATTACACGTCCTTTACCCTCCAAAATGCTCAGCACGATTTTTTCAAAATCGTTATTGATATTTCTGGCAACATTTAATATTGCTGCTGCTTCGAGCTCTAAAGTGCTTATAGCCGACTGAATTATTGATTTTTTACTTTTCAAAGAGAAAATAATTGTCTGTTAATACTTGAAATTCTTGTAAAATTATGTTATTTTGGATAGAAAAATAGCATCGCATATTTTATTACACAAAATGGACGTGAAAAAGTCGTTATTTGATAACCTCCAAAATTTCTTCGGGTTTGATAATTTCAAGGGTGATCAAGAGTCGATCATTACAAATATTTTAGAAGGCAATAATACTTTCGTGATTATGCCAACAGGTGGAGGGAAGTCTATTTGCTATCAGTTGCCCGCTTTAATGAGTGAGGGAACAGCAATTGTGATTTCGCCGCTAATCGCATTAATGAAAAACCAGGTAGACCAGTTAAGGGCTTTTGGTGGGAATGACAGTATTGCACATTTTCTTAATTCATCCCTAAATAAATCTGAAATTACCCAGGTTAAATCTGATCTTTTAAGCGGTCAGACCAAATTATTGTATGTTGCACCCGAATCGTTGGCGAAACAGGATAATATTGAATTTTTAAACCTGATTAAAATCTCTTTTGTTGCCGTTGATGAAGCACATTGTATTTCTGAATGGGGACACGATTTCAGACCGGAATACCGCAAAATCAAGCAGGTTATTGCTGGTTTAGGTAATAATATTCCAATTATAGCACTTACCGCTACAGCTACGCCAAAAGTGCAGCAGGATATTATGAAAAACCTGGGGATGACTGAGGCTACGCTGTTCAAATCTTCATTTAACAGGCCAAACCTGTTTTACGAAATCCGTCCCAAGCGTGATATTACCAAAGAAATCATCAAATACATTAAATCGAATCCGGGCAAATCGGGGATTATTTATTGCCTCAGCCGTAAAAAAGTAGAGGAAGTTGCCGAAGCCTTAAACCTTAACGGAATCAGTGCTTTGCCTTATCACGCGGGTTTAGATCCCAAAGTGCGGGCCGAAACGCAGGATAAATTTTTGATGGAAGATGCCGAGGTTATTGTGGCCACCATTGCCTTTGGTATGGGGATCGATAAACCGGATGTACGTTTTGTAATCCACCACGATGTGCCAAAGAGTATGGAAGGTTACTACCAGGAAACAGGCAGGGCCGGACGTGATGGTGGGGAAGGTGTATGTATTGCTTTTTACTCGCAAAAAGATGTAGATAAGCTGGCTAAGTTTATGAAAGATAAACCGGTTTCGGAACGCGAAATTGGTACGCAGATACTAAAAGAAGTAATCGATTATGCTGAGTCTGGCGTTTGCCGACGTAAGCAGATTCTTCACTATTTTGGCGAAAACTTTAACGAAACTGGCTGTAATTGCATGTGCGATAATTGCAAAAAGCCTAAAAAACAGTTTGATGCTGAAAATCAGTTATCCACTTTATTAAAGTTTATAGAAAAATCCGGCGAAAAATTTGACGACGCTCATTTGTTAAACGTTTTTCTGGGTTTAGAAACCGCTCAAACCATTGCCTACGAGCACAGTAAAGTGCCTGAATTTGGAATTGGTAAGGAAGATGGCGAGTTGATGTGGAAATCAATCATCCGCCAGGCTGTTTTAAACAACTATCTATATAAGGATATCGATAACTATGGTTTACTAAAATTAACCAAGCAGGGCAGAGATTTTATCGTAAATCCGTACAGCCTTAAATTTATATTAAACGAGCCGATAGAAAGTGGTGCTGATGACGATGATGATGATGTAAAACAGGGCACCGGCGCTTTAGATACTCATTTGTTATCGCTGCTTAAAGATCTCCGCAAGAAAATTGCTAAGCAGAAAAGCGTACCACCATTTGTAGTTTTTCAGGATCCGTCTTTAGAGGAAATGTGTACACATTATCCGATTACGATGGAAGAACTCCGCCAGATTTCTGGTGTGGGTTCAGGTAAGGCAATGAAATTTGGTACGCCTTTTATCGAGCTGATCAAAAAATATGTCGAGGATAACGATATCGAACGCCCGATTGACCTGATTATCAAAACCCAGGCCAATAAATCGCAGATGAAGGTTTCGATTATCCAGAATATCGACAGGCAGATCGGTTTAGAGGATATTGCTGATTCGAAAGGTATCACCTACGAAGAAATACTCAAAGAAGTCGAATCTATTGTTAACTCCGGTACCAAACTGAACCTGAATTATTTCATTGATGAAGTGATTGATGACGATCGTCAGGATGAAGTTTTCGATTATTTCAGGGCTGCTGAAAGCGATTCTATCGACGATGCGCTGAATGAACTCGGCGAAACAGACTATACCCGCGAAGAAATTCAACTGATGCGGATTAAATTTATGTCAGAACTAGGGAATTGATGTAAGATGGGAGAGGTAAGATGGATGATGTATCCGGTTATTTTTCCCATCATGCGTTTCACATTTTCCGTCATCCATTTTCCATAATACATTATTCTTCCATTTTACATCTTCCATTATCCATGCTTAACTATTTAGATAAATTAAAAAATACAGATTCAGGAAATTTCTTTTTAATGGCTGGCCCCTGCGCTATTGAAGGCGAGGATATTGCCATGAGGATTGCTGAAAAAATTATAGCCATTACCGATAAACTACAGATTCCATATATTTTTAAAGGTTCTTATCGTAAGGCCAATAGAAGTAAAGGAAGTTCCTTTACCGGTATTGGTGATGAAAAAGCTTTACGTATTTTAGAACGTATAGGAAGAGAATTCGGTGTGCCAACCGTTACCGATATCCACGAAAGTGGTGAGGCTGCAATGGCTGCAGCTTATGTAGATGTACTGCAGATCCCTGCATTTTTATGTCGCCAGACTGATTTATTGATTGCCGCTGCCGAAACCGGAAAAGTGGTAAACGTTAAAAAAGGCCAGTTCCTTTCTGCAGGTTCGATGAAATTTGCTGTTGAAAAAGTAAAAGAAGCCGGAAACGATAAAGTAATTTTAACCGATAGGGGTAATACCTTTGGTTATCAGGATCTGATTGTGGATTACCGTGGTTTGCCTGAAATGCAAAGTTTCGGCGTGCCGGTAGTGATGGATTGTACTCACTCGCTGCAACAACCTAATCAAAGTAGTGGCGTTACCGGTGGTAAACCTGAATTGATTTCGACAATCGCCAAAGCTGCCATTGCGGTAGGTGCAGATGGTTTATTTATTGAAACACACCCTGATCCGGCCAATGCAAAATCAGACGGTGCCAATATGTTGCACCTGGATTTACTGGAAGAAACATTAACAAAACTGATCAGGATCAGACAAGCCATACTGTAATTTTGAGCAGCCCGAAAGTATTTCTCACTGCCGGATGGCGAAAACTCGCTTTGGCGCAGTATGCGGTAGATAAAGAAATACTTTCTAAATATCTTCCACCGTATACTGTACTGGATGACTGGCAGGGCAAATATTATGTGAGTTTGGTCGGTTTTATGTTTGTTGATGTGAAACTACTGGGTTTCAATATACCTTTCCATACCAATTTCGAAGAGGTTAATCTAAGGTTCTACGTCAAATTTAAAGATGGTGATACCTGGAAACGTGGTGTAGTATTTATTAAAGAATTTGTGCCTAAACCAGCCATTACCTTTGTTGCCAATACCATTTACAAAGAAAATTACCAAACATTCCCGATGAAACATGTTTGGATTGAACAAGGGCACCAGCTCGAAGTAGATTATTTGTGGAAGAACAAAAACTGGCATAATTTTTCAGTCACTGCTGCTTCAAAAGCTGAAGAAATTCTAACCGGTAGTGAAGAAGAATTTATTACCGAACATTATTGGGGTTATACCAAAATCGGAGCGAACAGAACATCCGAATATGGCGTGGAGCATCCACGCTGGCAAGTTTATCCGGTGAAAGACTATACAATAAATGTTGATTTCGTAATTAATTACGGAAGTGATTTTGCTTTTTTAAATGAAGCTAAACCCGATTCTGTATTCCTGGCAGAAGGATCGGAAATCAGGGTATTAAAAGGGAAGAAATTTTAGTTGCTATTACTTAGCAATCGTCATCTCGACCGTAGCGGAGAGATCCACAGTAGATTTCTCCCTGCCCGTAGCAGGCGGGCATTTCGCTTTGCTCCAGTCGAAATGACGACTTTTTTTATAGCATGATGGATTCTGAAACAAGTTCAGAATGACGGATCACATTAGTCCTATAGGTTGGTGTCTCACCAACCGGAATAATCTAAACCTTTGTAATCACAAACGATGTTCTCCGGTTATTTTTCCTCCCCAATTCTGTTTTATTATCTGCGATCGGTTTACTGGCTCCAAAACCCTTAAAAGTAAGTCTTTTAGCATCAATGCTGTTTTTAACCAAATATTCGTAAACGGCGTTCGCACGGTTAAAGGATAGCTTCTGGTTTAGTTTATCATCGCCAACATTATCGGTATGCCCCTGGATTTCGATCTGAACAGTTTCATTTTGATGGAGAAAATCAATCAGCAGATCCAGTTCTCGGATTGAGGCTGGTAAAAGGTTAAATTTATTGGTGTCGAAGAATATATTCCTTAAAGTAACATTACCGCCCTGCTTAATTTTTTCGATATAAACTTCAATCTGGTAAGGTTTATTGATGTCGCCACTTTTAAGCTCGAAGTTTTCAGAATAAAACATATAACCTTCGGCATTTACATTAAACAGGTAATCGCTACCAACGGGCATTACAGCTAAAAACTGACCGGTTTCGGGATCGGTATAGTCATCGAAAACAGTTTTATTGGTCTTTAGGTCAACTACCTGTACATTGCTTTCTATCGTTTTTTTGGTGTCTTTATCTCTAACAATTCCCTTTACATAAGAAACTTTTAACGGTTTTGCCGATTCCGGTATGCCAAAACTATAAATATCCTGCAAACCAAAGCCGCCTTTCAAATTTGAGGAGAAGAGTCCGAAATTTCCATCAGCGCTTACTACCAAACCACTTTCATCTTCAAAAGAATTGATCGGGTAGCCGATATTAACTGGTTTCTGCCATTTTCCGTCATTATCCATGCGGCTATAAAAGATATCTTTATTCCCGAAGCCAGGCCAGCCATCCGAAGAAAAATACAAAGTTTTCCCATCTGCATGCAGAAAAGGAGTGTTTTCATCGTAAATGGTATTGATATCGGGGCCGAGGTTAACTGCAGGTCCCCATTTTGCATCATCAGTAATGGTGCTTTTCCAGATATCGTAACCACCAGATCCACCCGGACGGTTACTGATAAAGTACAAGGTTCTCCCATCAGGACTAATTGCAGGCTGCGATTCCCAATATTCAGAATTAACAGGTTTACCTATATTATAAGGTTCGCCCCAGTCTTTTCCTTCGCGGTGCGAAACATAAATATCACACCTGCCCAAGCCATCAGGACGGTTACAACCGGTAAAAAAAAGATATTTACCATCTGGCGAAATGGTTTGTGCTCCTTCATTGTACCGGGCTGTATTAATCTTACTGGATAAGGGCGTAGCGACCTCCCATTTATTATTTTTAAATTGAGATGTCCAGAAATCTTCATTTCCATTAACCTGGCGTGTAAAAACCAAAGTTTCACCATCGGCAGTCAGAGCCGGAAAATATTCGGCATCTGTGGTATTTACACCATCACCCAAATTGGTTGGACTATATTTTACAGGCTTTTTTATTGCTGCAGATGCAAAATCGCAATCTAAAAGATATTTTTTTGCTTTTTTAGCACGATCAGATGAATTATCAAGCCCCAGAAATTCCTCAAAATGTTGTTTTGCTTTTGTATGGTCTTGTGTTGCAAATTCCGTTTCGGCCAAACCGTATATTACGGCAGGAGCAACGGTTTTATTGATCAGCATGGCTCTTTCGTAAGCTGCTTTTGCTTCAGGATATTTTTTTTCTAATTTATAAACACTCCCCAATGCGATATAGGCATTCTGGAACAAAGGATCCGCGTCAACAGCACTTTTTAATGCCTGCTCTGCACCTGCATAATCCAGCTTATCAATCAGCGGACCTGCTTTCTCAAAAAAAGACTGTGCCTTTTTGTTTGTAGAACTTTGCCCGAAACAATAAATGCTGATGATGCTAAATAAGAGGAACAGGTAGATTTTCATTACATTAACATTTGGTTATAAAGCTAATGTATTGTTTTTAAGGAATATTTAAAAATTTGTGCGTTTGTAATGAAATTTCCCATTTGGGGTTTGCCATTACATACTCGATAATTAACGGGGTAATTTCTTTCGATTTAGACCACTCCGGCTGAAGATACAATTTGCAGGTTGGCGATACCATTGCGGCATATTCTTCGGCCCATTTAAAATCACTTTTATTAAAAACAATTACCTTTAATTCGTGCGCAAAAGGCGTAATATCTGGCCTTGGGGCTTTAAATTTCTTTGGTGATAAACAGATCCAGTCCCAGTTGCCGGATAATGGGTAAGCTCCGGAAGTTTCAATAAAAGTTAAAATTCCTATTTCCTTTAATTTATTGGTCAGGTAATCCAGGTTATAGATCAATGGCTCACCTCCGGTAATCACTACAGCTTTACCTGGAAATTGATCGGCATTTTCTACGATTACATCGGCATGGGTAAGCGGGTGCATTTCGGCATCCCAGCTTTCTTTCACATCGCACCAGTGGCAACCTACATCGCAACCTCCCAGGCGGATAAAATATGCTGCTTTACCTGTATTAAATCCTTCGCCCTGTATGGTGTAAAATTCTTCCATTAAAGGAAGTAATGTGCCGTCTTCTGGTATATCCTGTTTCATTTTTGAGGATGCAAATATCCTAAAAAAATATGGTGATGTGGTTCCTCTTTCGAAATTTAATGGAAAGATGAAATAATAGTGATATTTATTTGCCGTATTTTAGCATAATGAAGTGGTTTAAAGCGCTAAATAACAATCAGATTCCCCGTGCCGATGTAATTAAGACCATCGAGGTTAACGGAAAACAGATCTGTCTGATCAATAATGAAGACAAAATTATCGCCACTCAGTCGCATTGTCCGCATGCGGGCGGCCATTTTAGTGGGGGCTGGTGCAAAAACGGGAACCTGGTTTGCCCGATCCACCGGTATGAATATAGTTTAAGCACAGGAAGAGGCGCAGAAGGGCAGGGCGACTATATCAATATTTATCCTACTGAATTACGTGAAGATGGATTATATATCGGTTTTGAGGAGACCTGGTGGAGTAAATTGTGGAGTTGATTGGGTTAACTGGTTAATTGTTTACCCTTCGACTACGCTCAGGGGGGTAACTGTGGCCTAGCGATTGTTTATTCTCAATTCCTAATTTNGTAACTGTGGCCTAGCGATTGTTTATTCTCAATTCCTAATTTATTGGTTTACTTATCATTAGTTCACTGAATTAATCGGTTAACTGTTTTCAAACGCTAAATTAAAAAAACGTCATCTCGACCGGAGCATCGCGAAGCGGAGAGATCTATTTGTTTATCTTCCAACATAAAAGATCCTTCACTGCGTTCAGGATGACAGAATAAGCTATTCTTAGTGTCTTTGTGCCTTCGTGGTGTAATAGAAAGTAGAGGCCAAAAAAAAGCGATCCAATTATGAACCGCTTTCGATACTTTAGTCTTTAAGCTTTCGCCTTTGGTCTTAAGAATATATTTCTTTCCTGGCCGATGCCAATGTGTTTTTCAATAAGCCAACAATCGTCATTAAACCAACGCCACCCGGAACAGGGGTGATGTAAGATGCTTTTGGAGCTACATTTTCGAAATCTACGTCGCCATATAATTTAAAGCCAGATTTTGTTTCAGTAGAGTTTTCGCGGTTAATACCCACGTCGATAATAATTGCGCCAGGTTTAACCATGTCAGCTGTAACAAAATTCTTTTTACCAATTGCAGCAATTACAATATCGGCTTGCAGAACCTGTTCTTTTAAATCTTTGGTACGCGAGTGCGTAAGCGTTACGGTGCAATTGCCTGGATTAGCATTACGGGCCATTAAAATGCTCATCGGACTACCTACAATGTTACTTCTGCCAACCACAACGCAGTGCATCCCGGTAGTATCAATGCCATATTCCTGCAACATCAATAAGATTCCATAGGGTGTAGCAGGGATAAAGCAGGGAAGATTACGCATCATTCTGCCCAAATTTACCGGGTGAAAACCGTCAACATCTTTACGGTGATCAATTGTTTCGGTTACTTTTTCGGGATCAATATGTTTTGGTAAAGGCAACTGAACAATTAATCCATCTACATCATCATCCTGATTAATTTCTTCAATTTTAGCCAGTAATTCTGCTTCGGTTACTGAATTATCGTAGCGGTGAAGCGAAGATTTAAAGCCTACTTTTTCGCAGTTTTTCATCTTGCTGGCCACATAAGTTTCGCTACCACCATCATTACCAACTAAAATGGCAACTAAATGTGGCTTGCGACCTGTTTTATTTAAAAATTCTGCAGCTTCTTCTGCAATCTGAACTTTAACTTTTTCTGATAAGTATTTACCGTCTAGTAATTTCATGTTTAAATATCGAGGTATCAAGTATTAAGTATCAAGATTACAATTGCTTGCTACTTGATACTCAAATCTTGAGTCTATTTTTAATCTAATTTCAAAACCGCCATAAATGCCGTCTGTGGAATTTCTACGTTACCCACCTGGCGCATGCGTTTTTTACCTTTTTTCTGTTTTTCCAATAACTTACGCTTACGGGAAATATCACCACCATAACATTTTGCGGTTACATCTTTACGTAGAGCACTCAATGTTTCGCGGGCAATAACTTTAGCACCGATTGATGCCTGAATTTTGATTTCGAACTGTTGGCGTGGAATCAGTTCCTTTAATTTCTCGCAGATTTTCTTTCCAAAATCGTAAGCATTGCTACGATGGATCAATGATGATAAAGCATCAACAGGTTCATCATTAATCAACATATCTAAACGAACCAAATCCGATTTGCGGTAACCAACCTGATGGTAATCGAATGATGCATAACCTTTAGAAATTGTTTTCAGTTTATCATAAAAATCGAATACAATTTCGCCCATTGGCATTTCGAAAACCAATTCTACACGATCCGATGTTAAGTATGATTGATTTACAATTGTTCCCCTTTTCTGAATACAAAGTGACATTACCGGACCAACAAAATCAGCTTTAGTAATGATGTTAGCTTTAATATAAGGCTCTTCAACCGAATCCAGTTTACTCGGGTCAGGCAGATCAGATGGATTGTTTACAAAAATTTCGACACCTTTGGTTGTATGCGCAATGTACGATACGTTGGGAACGGTTGTTATTACCGTCATATCAAATTCGCGCTCCAAACGTTCCTGGATAATTTCCATGTGCAGCATGCCAAGGAAACCGCAACGGAAACCGAAACCAAGTGCCGCAGAACTTTCAGGTTCGAAAACAATAGAAGCATCGTTGAGCTGCAATTTGTGCATCGCTTCGCGTAATTCTTCAAATTCATCGGTATCAACAGGATAAATACCGGCAAAAACCATTGGTTTTACCTCTTCAAATCCTTGAATGGCATCTAATGATGGTCTTGCAGTAGTAGTAATCGTATCACCAACTTTTACTTCACGGGCTTCTTTAATACCTGAGATAATGTAACCTACATCTCCGGTTTTAACTACGCTCCGTGGCGCCATATCGAGTTTTAAAATCCCTACTTCGTCAGCAAGATATTCTTTTCCGGTGTTGATGAATTTTACTTTATCGCCTTTTTTGATTTCGCCGTTTACAACTTTATAGTAAGCAATAATACCCCTGAACGAGTTAAAAACAGAATCGAAAATCAAAGCCTGTAAAGGTGCTTCCGGATCGCCAACAGGGGCGGGAACACGATCTACAATAGCCTGGATAATATCAGGTATTCCCATTCCGGTTTTACCTGATGCCGGGATAATATCTTCCCTTTTACAGCCGATCAAATCGATAATCTGGTCTTTTACTTCCTCTGGCATGGCACCAGGTAAGTCCATTTTATTTAAAATCGGGATAATTTCGAGGTCGTGCTCTAAAGCTAAATAAAGGTTAGAAATGGTTTGCGCCTGGATACCCTGAGAAGCATCAACAATCAACAATGCACCTTCGCAGGCCGCAATTGAACGCGAAACTTCGTAAGAAAAATCTACGTGCCCCGGAGTATCGATCAGATTGAAATTGTATTCGATATCACCAACTTTATAGTTCATTTGTATGGCATGACTTTTAATCGTTATGCCCCGCTCGCGCTCCAAATCCATATTATCGAGCAATTGCGCCTGCGCTTCACGCTGCGAAATCGTCGCTGTATATTCTAATAACCTATCAGCCAGGGTACTTTTACCATGGTCGATATGTGCAATAATGCAAAAATTACGTATATGCTTCATCTTTGCGCAAAGATATGCTTTTTAATGGAAAATGTAAGTGGGAAAATGGAATGCTGCAACGGCTGAATTTTTATCTTTTTGGAAAGTAAAAACAGTGGTTGTTCAGCTGCAGCATTCCTGCTTTAAACTTTACCCTATTTAATCAATGGGCTTCCGACGTGAAGTTGGAAGCTACAGTTAAAAAATTAAACTTTGATTTTCTTCCATTTCCCCTTTTTAAACAGGATGAATGCGGCTATTGCAATTCCTGCTTCTGCAGTTGGGATGGCGATAAAAACGCCTGTTGGTCCCATTTCCATATATTTTGCCAAAAAGTAAGCAAAAGGAATCTGGAACAGCCAAAATGCAAATACATTTATTTTAGTTGGTGTCCAGGTATCGCCTGCACCATTAAATGCACTCGTAAATACCATACCTGCCCCATAAATAACAAAACCACCACTCATAATTTTAAGTGCGCGGCTCGCTACTTTAATCACGTCCTGATCTTCAGTAAAAAATGCCGCAAAAAATTGTCCGCAGGTTAAAAACAGTATACTTACCACTGCCATAAAAATAACTGTATATTTCATGGTCTGAAAAACAGATTTCTCGGCACGTTCGGCACTTCCTGCGCCGAGGTTTTGCCCAACCAATGTTGCTGCTGCATTACTCAACCCCCAGGCAGGCAACATAAAAAACATCATTAATCTCAACGAAGTTTGGTAACCTGCAGAGCCATGGTCTCCACCTGTTTTAGCTACCAATTGTGCTAAAAACACCCAGCTACAACTCGCAATAACAAACTGTAAAACACCAGGTGCCGCAATTTTAACAATGGCTTTTATTTGCTCCCATTCGGGAATAAGGAAGCTTAGCCTGATTTTTAGGGTGTTTTTGGCATTGAACAAATGGTAAATCTGATAACTTACGCCAAGTCCGCGGCCAATGGTGGTGGCAATAGCTGCACCTGTTAAACCAAATGCCGGCACCGGACCAAAACCATTAATGAAAATAGGGCAGAGGATAATGTTTGCAATATTTGCGATCCATAAACTGCGCATGGCAATGGCAGCATTACCGGCACCTCTGAATATTCCATTAATCAGAAACAGCAATACAATAATAATGCTACCGCCCATCATAATGCGGACGAATGTAACACCGTGGTCTGCCGTTTCGTTTGATGCCCCCATGATCAATAAAATATCGCGTGCATAAATTAAACCTGCAATGCTAATCATCAGGTTAATAATCACGGCAATGATGACGGTCTGCATCCCGGCTTTGCCTGCTGCTTCAGGATTTTTTTCTCCAACTCTGCGAGCAACAACTGCTGTTGCGGCCATACTTAAACCAATAGCTAAGGAATAAATAATGGTTAAAACCGATTCGGTTAAACCAACGGTTTGTATGGCATGACTACTATTTTCCAAATGGCCGACAAAGTATAAATCAACCAAGGCAAATACCGATTCCATGGCCATTTCCAACATCATCGGGATAGCTAGTAAAACAATTGCTCGTTGGATACTGATAGAGGTGAGGTCAACTTCGTGACCTTTTAAAGATTGGCCGAGGATACCGAAAAATGACGATAATTTGCCCTTTGTCTTTGTAGACTGTGACATATAATATAGATAAAATGTAATGTATAAACCAAATGATCCGCAGTTAAGCGAACATACCTAAAATTGAAATGGAGGGAATCCTCGGTTGTTTAGAACCTCAAACGGATTGCAGATACTATCATGGCTCTGGTCTTATTGATAGACCAAATATAGAGAAAATTTTTAATTGTCAAGTTTTGATGACTAATTTTTGTGAAAGTGATTAAGTTTTTAGCTGCCAATTAAGGGTTTGCCTTTAATCTGGTCTTCGCGTCTTGCTAAGACCCATTTTTATATGGTACATGTTTGCCACGGAGACAAGTAACTCACTGATTTATAATCTTCTCAATCGGTGTAATCCTCAAACAGGTGTATTACCTTCTATATGCTGTAGGCTTTAATCATTTCTTCGGTAACTTTTGTGCCTTTGCTGGTGTTCAAATCTATAAGCACATAATCAAAAACACCATCCGAAGCTACTTTTCCAGTTTTCTGGTTGATAATTTCAAACTGAACAGAGCAGCCTTTATCGTTCATGGTCAGAATTCCGGTGCGGATGAGCATTAAATCGTTCATTAACAGCGGGCGTTTGAAATTGATATTCACATGGCTTACCACCCAGCCTAAACCTTGTTTGGTAAAATGTTCCCAGGGCATACCATAAAACTTTTCCATCTGCTCATAACGCGCAGCCAGTACATAATCTAAATATTTACTATTGTGCACATGGTTAAACATATCGATATCATCCGGACGGACACGTAATTCACTTTCGAAAATGCTGTATTGATTCTTTTCCAAGGGTAAATGTTTTAGGCAAAAGTATGCAATTGTATATTTTTATTGCTCTTTTTTCGTATTTTTGATGAAATGGGAAAACTCAAATTATATGATATCAATACTTCACGCGAAACAATTGTGGAGGAACGTGATGCTGTTTATTTGAGCCGCACCCCTGAGCAACGCTTTTTTGGTGTTTTGCAACTCAACCACATTTCAGTTACCATGAATGGTGGCCAGCCTTTAAAATCACCGCAGGGCAAAGGGCTTGTAATACGCAAGCCAGCCATATAATTTGCTTTATGTCTTTTGATAAAGAAATGAAGGCTTAATGTTTTGTTTCAATAATTTGATTTTTTGCCTCGTCTGATGTGATCGTCATGCTGAATTTATTTCAGCATCTTTCTAGCATGATAGACCCTGAAATAAATTCAGGGTGACGGCCACAATATTTAGGCGATCAATAAAATCTTTAAACGTAATTATTGATTGAATCCTTGCTAATAAAAACACTCTCTTGCTTTTAACCAAAAATAACCTTATCTTTGCGCCACAATTAATTAATTTATTTGCTTTAATATTATTCAAGAAATGTATTTAAGTCCAGAAAAGAAAGCCGAAATCTTTAAACAACACGGCGAAGTAGAAACCAATACTGGTTCTGCAGAAGGTCAGGTAGCGTTATTTACATACCGTATTGCGCACTTAACAGAACACTTAAAGAAAAACCGTAAGGATTTTTCTACTCAGTTGTCACTTCAAAAATTGGTAGGTAAACGCCGCGGTATTTTGGCTTACCTATACAAAAAAGATATTGAGCGCTATCGTGCTATCATCAAAGCTTTATCGCTTCGTGATATCATTAAACAAAAATAAGCGAATTTTATCAGCGAAAGCCATTCTTCAGGGAGTGGCTTTTTACTTTCCTGTTATTTTTTTAACGGGATTTGTTATAGATAGGCTTTTTTAATCTATCTTCGTTTGCAAAAACAAAAACATATATAAACAACGGTGTGTAGAAAGAGGAAAACACACCATAATTCTAATTAAATGAATGTAATAAAAAAATCGTTCGATTTGGGCGATGGCAGAATTGTAGAAATTGAAACAGGTAAACTGGCGAAACAAGCTGATGGTTCGGTAGTAGTGAAAATGGGCGATACCATGTTGCTTGCAACTGTAGTATCAACCGTTGGTGCAAAACCAGGAACCGATTTTTTACCTTTATCGGTTGATTATCAGGAAAAATATGCGGCAACCGGCCGTATCCCAGGAGGATTTTTACGTCGCGAGGCAAGATTATCTGATTACGAAGTATTAATTTCACGTTTGGTAGACAGGGCTTTACGTCCACAGTTCCCGTCTGATTATCACTCTGATACCCAGGTGATGATTTCATTAATCTCTGCTGATAAAAATATCATGCCTGATTGTTTGGCAGGTTTAGCGGCCTCAGCTGCATTATCAGTATCTGATATTCCTTTCAACGGTCCTATTTCTGAGGTGCGTGTGGCTAAAATTGATGGTAAATTGGTAATCAATCCTTTCGCCAGCGATTTAGAGCGTGCTACACTCGAATTTATGGTTGCAGGTTCTGCCAACGATATCTGTATGGTAGAAGGTGAGTGCGATGAGATCCAGGAAGATGAAATGGTTGAGGCTTTAAAATTTGCACATGATGCAATTAAAGTTCAATGCGCTGTTCAGGTTGAATTAACCGAAGCTACAGGCAAAACCGTAAAACGCGAATATAGCCACGAAGACCATGATGCTGATTTAAAAGCTAAAGTTTACGCTGATACTTATGATAAAGTTTATGCTGTAGCAAAAGCTGGTGGCAATAAAGATGTGCGTAAAGAAGGTTTTACAGCTATTATTAACGAATTCTTCGAGGCAATGCCAGAAGATACTGCTGATTTAACAAAAGCAATGGCTAAACATTATTACCATGATGTTCAGTACGATGCAATCAGAAATTTATTGCTGGATGAAGGCATCCGTTTAGATGGCCGTCAAACTACGCAAATCCGCCCAATCTGGAGCGAAGTTGGTTATTTACCTGCTGCACACGGTTCGGCGGTATTTACACGTGGCGAAACCCAATCATTAACTTCGGTTACTTTAGGTAGCAAAGATGATGAGCAGATGATTGATGGTGCTTTCTTTAACGGTTACCAGAAATTCTTATTGCACTATAACTTCCCGGGTTTCTCAACAGGAGAGGTTAGACCGAACAGGGGTGCTGGCCGTCGCGAAATTGGTCACGGTAACCTGGCTCAACGTTCGTTGAAAAAAGTATTACCACAGGGCGAGGCAAATCCTTATACAATCCGTGTAGTTTCTGATATTTTAGAATCTAACGGTTCATCATCAATGGCAACTGTTTGTGCTGGTACATTGGCACTTATGGATGCTGGTATTAAAATCAAAGCACCGGTTTCGGGTATCGCAATGGGTTTAATCACCGACGAGAAAACCGGTAAATATGCAATCCTTTCTGATATTTTAGGTGATGAAGATCATTTAGGTGATATGGATTTTAAAGTAACAGGTACTGAAAATGGTATTGTTGCCTGTCAGATGGACTTAAAAATCAACGGATTATCATACGAAGTATTAACTAAAGCTTTATTACAGGCTAAAGAAGGTCGTTTGCACATCTTAAACGAGATGAAGAAAACCATCAGCAGCCCGAATGAAGATTACAAACCACATGCACCACGCATTGTTTCTTTAACTATCGATAAAGAATTTATCGGTGCAATTATCGGCCCTGGAGGTAAAATTATCCAGGAAATGCAACGCGAAACCGGCGCTTCAATCTCTATCGAAGAAGTTGATGGCAAAGGAATTGTAGAAGTATTTGCTGATAACAAAGCTTCAATCGATGCAGCAGTTACCCGTATCCGTAATATCGTTGCCAAACCAGAAATTGGTGAGGTTTACCAGGGTAAAGTAAAATCAATTATGCCATTTGGTGCATTTGTTGAGGTGATGCCAGGTAAAGATGGTTTATTACACATCTCTGAAATTTCATGGGAACGTTTAGAAACTATGGACGGTGTATTAAAAGAAGGTGATAAAATCGAAGTTAAATTATTAGACATCGATAAACAGGGTAAAATGAAGCTTTCTCGTAAAGTTTTATTGCCAAGACCTGAAAAACCGGCAGCGCCACAGGCATAGAAAAAGTCCGAGGTCGGAGGTCCGATGTCGGGAGATATATAAACCCTTTCAGTTCTACTGGAAGGGTTTTTTGTTGACATAAATATTAACTTCATGTTTATAACTAAAAATTTTCGCAGTTCTTTTGTAACTTGCATTCTTAGTAAAACCGTATAAACAAATAATTGTTGCAAAGCATAAACAATCAATTCAGATATTGTTCCAAGTTATTGCAATAGCGAAAATCTACAAGAAATGAAATACATTATTGCCCCATCTATACTTTCTGCCGATTTTGGCAATTTACAACGCGATATTGAAATGATCAACCACAGTGAGGCCGATTGGTTCCATGTTGATGTAATGGATGGCGTGTTTGTACCCAATATCTCTTTTGGTTTTCCGGTAATGACAGCCGTAAAAAAGCATGCGGTTAAGCCATTGGATGTTCATTTAATGATCGTAGACCCCGATAAATATATTGAAGACTTTGCGAAAGCAGGAGCAGACCGGATTACCGTACATTACGAAACCTGTACACATTTGCATAGAACCATTCAGTTGATCAAAGCATCAGGTTGTAAGGCAGGGGTCGCTTTAAATCCACATACGCCTGTAAATTTGCTTCAGGACGTGATTGAAGATCTTGATCTGGTGCTGATTATGTCAGTTAACCCGGGTTTTGGCGGACAGGCCTTTATTCACAATACCTATAAAAAACTAAAAGATTTAAAAGCTTTGATCCAGGGTGTTAACGAAGATTTGATTATTGAAGTAGATGGTGGCGTAGGTTTACAAAATATTGCTGCATTAGTTTCTGCAGGTGCCAATGCTTTTGTAGCCGGAAATGCAATTTTTGCAACAGAAAATCCGGCTGAAACCATTGCTAAAATGAAAAGCGTGACAGCTGGCGCTATAAATATTTAATTGTTAAACGCTCTATCGCTAAATTGTTTTTAAGATAAGGCGGAGATGAACTTTTATTATCTGATATTTTCGTCTTGATACTTAATACTCTTATCTTGATACTATAAAATGCTCAAATTTCGGCTAATCCTGTTTCTTTTAATCGCTGGCTGCAGTTTTGCTCTCGCACAGCCATTGGTTAGGGTTTCTGGAATAGTTTATAGTGAAGAAAAGTTGCCCTTATCTCAGGTTACCGTGATTGTTTTAGGTCAGGCGCAAACAGCAGTTACCGATGAGTTTGGGGTTTATACCATTTATTCAAAAACAAAAACTTTCAGCATCAAATATTCCCTTTTGGGCTACCAACCGCAAACCGTTAAGTTTAATGAACGTTCGGGCGCAAGGATTGTCAGGCAGGTAAATTTAATTGCCAATATTAATGAGTTAGAGCAGGTTAATATTACCAATAAACAGAATCAGCTGAGTAATGCCACCACCATTAATATAGCTGATGTACCATCAATGCCTCTGGTTTCGGGCAATTTTGAAACCATGCTCAAAACTTTGCCAGGCGTATCAACCAATAACGAATTAAGTGCTCAATATAGCGTTAGAGGTGGTAATTTTGATGAAAACTTAATCTATATAAATGATGTAGAAATAAACCGACCGGTATTAATCCGCAACGGACAGCAGGAGGGACTGAGTTTTATTAATTCTGATCTGGTTAGTAAAGCTAAATTTTCTGCAGGTGGTTTCGAAGCAAGATATGGCGATAAACTTTCTTCAATGCTGGATATTAAATACGATAAGCCCGATAGCAGCCAGACCACCTTTAGTACCAGCCTTTTAAATACTTCATTAACAACCAAAAAGCTGTTTAAAAATAGTTTTTTACTGGCAGGTGTAAGGTATAAAAACAATTCGAGTGTATTGATTAAACAGGATGAAAAGGGGAGTTACAATCCCAACTTTGCAGACGCGCAATTGTTGTATCAGTATGATTTTTCTGAAAAATTTAATATCAGTTATCTGGGGAGTTTTAATCTTGGCCAGTTTAAATTAGTTCCAACCAACAGGGAAACGCAGTTTGGTACGTTAAGCACTACTTTAAGGTTAAATGTTGATTATACCGGACAGGAAATTGATGATTACCAAAGCCTGGGGAATGCCATAACCGCCACTTATTCTCCAAAGCCGAACCTGGTAATCAAGTTTATCAATAGTTATTTTAATACGATAGAAAGAGAACGTTTCGATATTAACGGAAGTTATATTTTTGATGAGGTAGATAATACTTTTCCTGGTGAAAACTTTGGGCCCGTAACTAAAAACAGGGGCATCGGCAGCTATTATAATTATGGTAGAAACAGCCTGAATACACAGATTTTTGCATCAGAGATAAAGGTAGACCAGAACTTTAACAGTCATGTATTTTCCTGGGGAATAAAATTTGATCAGTCTAAATACAACGATCAGCTAAACGAATACAACTATACCGATTCTGCTGGTTTTATTTTACCTAATAACTCGAAAAACATCGTTTTACAGAATGTAATCAATGTAAAAAACAACATCGACATCAAAAATTACAGTGCTTATATTCAGGATAGTTATTCGCTTTCCAATTATGCCGAATTACAGTTGGGCGCAAGGGCAACATATAGCTCATTAAGCAAACAGTTGCTGATTAGTCCGAGGTTGTTGATCGCTTACCGGCCGAATTCGAATAAAAAGATTTTAAGATTTACCGCGGGTGTGTATAAACAACCTCCATCGTACCGCACTATACGCGATTTTTCCGGCCGATTAAATATCAACCAAAAAGCACAGAGTTCTTATAATACCTCGTTGGGTTACGAATATGCTTTTGATGCTTTTGGAACAAGGTTAAAATTTACTTCCGAAGCTTACTTTAAATATTCTGATCGTTTGATTCCGTATAAGATTGATAATTTGCGGATTAAATACCTGGCTGATGAAGTATCGCGAGGCTACGCTTATGGTGCCGATTTCAGTATTGGAGGCGAGTTTGTAAAGGATTTGGTTTCTTATTTCAGAATGTCGGTAATGCACGCCAACGAAGATATTATCGGCGATAGCTATGTGCAAAACGGCACCACCATTTATCCTGATTATCTAAAAAGGCCAACGGATCAGCGTTTAAATTTCTCCGTATTCTTTCAGGATAGGCTGTTAAACAGTCCAACTTACAAAGTGCACTTAAATGCGCTTTATGGTTCAAAATTACCTATCGGGCCATCGCAAACACCAAGATACCTGGATAAGTTTTTTGTTCCTTCTTACAAACGTGTAGACATTGGTTTTTCTAAAGATTTCCTCGATGATGCCGCCCTGCATAAACCAAAATTCCTGGATAAAAATTTCAGCGCTGTTATCTTATTTGTAGAGGTATTTAACATGCTGAATATTGATAATACGGTTTCTTACCTCTGGTTAAAAGATGTAGATAATGTGCAATATGCTATTCCAAATTATTTAACTGGCCGGCAGTTTAATTTAAAGTTAATTGTAAAGTTGAAAAACTAAGTTTTGTTAACTGCAAACTTTCAACTGCTAACTGAAAACTGCAAACTGTGAATTGCAAACTGCTAACTGATATGTGCGTTACCCATGCTGCGCAAGGGTCAGGCTTTTCAGGGCTGCGCTTCGCTCCGGTACCGATGAAGAATCGGTACTGAACCCTTACAATCCTTAACGCGAACCCACCGTTTAAGATCATCTTTGAGTTTAGTTAGATCAGTAAATTCATTAGTCCAGTATACAAATCGTATTCTGCTTATCAAGTGGTTTAAGAAGCTGATTTTGCATTTAAACTTACCAGATTTCAAAAATATTAATGGTTTGTTTTGATCTGTTTTTAGTAAAACGTTTTAATTGCAAAAACTGCAATAAATCAATCAATTTATGGCTTTTTTTTAACAAAATTTAATTTTTTAGGATACGATTTTATGGGCATAACTCCTTTAAAAATTTTACATTTACGCCCATAAAACATTATATAATAAGATGAAGCATAATTTTGGCGCAGGCCCTTGTATTTTACCTCAAGAAGTGTTTAAACAAGCAGCTCAGGCTGTTTTAGATTTTAACGATGGATTATCAATTTTAGAAATTTCGCACAGAACAACCGAATTTGAGGCAGTTGTTGCTGAAGCTGATAAGTTGGTAAAAGAATTATTAAATGTGCCGTCCGGTTATTCCGTTTTATTTTTACAGGGAGGTGCAAGTTTACAGTTTGCAATGGTGCCAATGAATTTATTGGGCGGCGGACAAACTGCAAGTTATTTAGATTCGGGTGTTTGGGCTACCAAAGCATTAAAGGAAGCTAAATTTATCGGTAATGTAAATGTAGTTGCTTCATCAAAAGATGCAAACTATACTTTTATCCCAAAAGATTTTGAAATCCCTGCCGATAGTGCTTATTTCCACTATACCTCTAACAATACGATTTACGGTACCGAACTTTTCGAAGTGCCTAAAACCAGTGTTCCTGTAGTGTGCGATATGTCATCTGATATTATGAGCCGTGTAATCGATGTTGCTCAGTTTGATCTGATTTATGCTGGTGCACAGAAAAATATTGGTCCGGCAGGTTTAACCATTGCTATTGTAAAAGATGAAATTTTAGGTAAAATCGACCGTAAAATTCCTTCGATGTTAAATTATCAGTCGCATATCGATAATGGCTCAATGTACAATACACCTCCGGTTTTTTCTATTTATGTAGCGTTATTAAACCTTCGTTGGTTAAAATCAAAAGGTGGTGTTGCCGAAATCGAAAAAGAAAACAAACAAAAAGCAGAAGCGCTTTACAGAGAGATAGACCGTAACCCGTTATTTAAAGGTACGTGCGCTGTTGAAGACCGTTCGAGAATGAATATTTGTTTTGTAATGGAAAATGCAGAATTGGAAAAACCATTCCTGAAGTATGCAGAAGAGCAAGGTATTGTGGGCATTAAAGGACACAGAAGTGTTGGTGGTTTCCGTGCCTCGATGTATAATGCCCTGCCAATTACAAGCGTTCACGCATTAATTGATGCCATGCAGTCATTTGAAGAGCAACAGGCAAAAGCAAATTAATTTAAATTTTAACCGATAATTGATTCGCATTTAAATCTGTGTAATCAATTTAATCAGCGAAATCATACATATGATTAAGATATTAGCAAACGATGGGATCGATCCGATCGGAAAAGAATTATTAGAAAAAGCAGGTTTTCAGGTAGATACTGAAACCATTCCACAAGATCAGTTAGCCGAAGCATTAAAAAACTATGATGCCATTACGGTTCGTAGCGCCACAAAAGTGAGAAAAGAACTGATTGACGCTGTTCCGAACATCAAGTTAATTGGCAGAGGTGGGGTAGGTATGGATAATATTGATGTAGAATATGCTCGCAGCCAGGGTGTTGCAGTGGTAAATACACCAGCGGCATCTTCATTATCAGTGGCCGAACTGGTATTTTCGCACTTATTTACCGGTATCAGGTTTTTACAGGATGCCAACCGTAAAATGCCTGTTGAAGGTTCTACTCAATTCAATAACCTTAAAAAAGCTTATGCAAAAGGAACCGAATTAAGTGGTAAAACCATCGGTATCATTGGTTTTGGTCGCATTGGTCGCGCTACTGCTAAAGTAGCTTTAGGTTTGGGAATGAATGTTTTAGCTTACGATTTATATCCTTCTGAATCTGAGATTACCTTAGAATTCCAGGGTGGAAAATCGGTGAGTATTCCAATCAAAACCGTTTCATTGGATGAAGTAATTGCTGGTAGTGATTTCTTTAGTTTACATACACCATTTGCGGATAAACCGATTTTAGGTGCAGAAGAATTTGCCAAAATGAAAAATGGTGTGGGTATTGTAAACTGCTCACGCGGTGGTACAATCGATGAGCCGGCTTTAATTGCAGCTTTAGATTCAGGTAAAGTTGCTTTTGCAGGTTTAGATGTTTTCGATAATGAGCCTACGCCTTTGGCAGCAATTTTAACCCATCCTAAAATTTCTTTAACACCGCACATTGGTGCCTCAACAAACGAAGCGCAGGAACGTATCGGTACGGAATTGGCGACTTTGATTATTGAGCATTTTAAGAAATAGATAGGCGCTTGCGCTCGTTTCCAAACGAGTGCACAAATAGCTTTACGATTCTATCGTTTGTAAACGATGAACTATTCAACGCTCGTTAAAAACGAGCGTTAGCGCGAAATAATTATAAAATCTAGACCTTATAGGTTTTTAAAGCCTATAAGGTCTCATATCCTAATCCAACGCATTTGTTGTAACCCAATAGCGATAGCCCAAAATCGCTTTCTGAAAATTAGTGAGCTTATTCGGATCCTTTTTATACAAACTTGGTAATACTGCCTTGTTTATCTTTGCCAGGATTTTAAACAGTCCTTTTTTTATTTTCCTTTAATTTTTTGTTGAAGAAATAAAATCCACCAGCCATTACCAAAATCAGGAATGCAATAATATAGGTTGATAAACTGCCTTTATTTTTTTTGTCTAAATCTTCTTTAAGTTGTGCGTTCTGATCCTGAAGCTTTTTAATGGTGCCCATATAAGCTTCGATCCGGCTTTGTGAGTTATCTGCTACGGCCACTTTCTGCTGGTTCTGCAAATCTTTATAATCCATCAATATTTTCAGCTCTTTAAAAATATTGTTATCTGTTAACACCACCTGACGTAAAATTTCATTCGAATTTTTAATATCCTTTTTCGTCTGCCAGCCAAAAATACCTGATCGTTGCGTTAAACTTTCATCATATTGACCAAATTTAGCGCTACGTTCCTGAAGTAAAGTATTTACTTTAACGCGTTGCGCTGCATAAGCCGTAGTATCCTGTTGGGCATAGGTTTGAAAACTCAATAAAATAAGCGGGAGCAGGTAAAAATATTTCTTCATGTGGATATAAACGCGAAAAAGGTAGAAGTTGTTTTGCTGGTACATTAGTTCAGCCGTCATTGGTGTATTGGTAGTGCAAAACACCACAATATTCGTCATCTCGTTCCGATAACTCCTATGTTTACAATGTTTAATTTAGTAAACA
>NZ_QNQU01000080.1 GCF_003315595.1 Pedobacter miscanthi
AAACGCTTTTTAAATTCGTCTTTTGGCATGATGTAGGTTAAATAGGTTAGAACATTGTGTTTGTATTGTTCATCTGTAGGTTCCAAGCTTTCATAAACAACTTTTGAGCCTGTTGCATCTCCGCCCCACGTCCTAATTGGCTCATTCACTCCCTTAAAATTAAATACAGGAATAGGATTTTCTTTGGTACCATAGTTGGGATCTTTTAAATCATCCTGATTTACCCATGCAGCTATTTCCTTTTTTTCAATTACAGATTCAAAATTCGCATAGCTTTGATAGTTAGTATCAAACAGATAGATCCTAAAATATTTATCTTTGACGGTCTCGAAAAAAGTAATATACTGTATTTCTCCAGATAATCCTTTAAAGCCAATGCCACTAGCACCTCTTCTATAATGATCGAAGTCTGTTTTCATATATATAGGACTGTTGATATCAGAAACTGGAATCTTTAGATTTGTTTTAAAAATTTTACCTACATAAAAATTTAAATATTTTTCCCCATCATTTTTTCGTACAGTAATCTTATTATACAAAAACACAAATAAGGGAAACAATACAAATACACCGACTATCCAGC
>NZ_QNQU01000081.1 GCF_003315595.1 Pedobacter miscanthi
AATTATTTTGCTTTGGGTTTCAATTCTATCATCAATTAGTGATAGAAACGCTGTTAATTTAAGTTGCTCATCAATGTGCGGAAAAGAAAATTCAATATTTGATAACTTTTCCTGATTTAAGTTATCCTGCGCGGCTCCTTGAGACAGGGTTTGAATCTTGATCTTAAATTTATCAAACGAATGTTTTAAAAAAAGTGAAGTTGTCTGCCCATCAACTGGAATCATGCCAATGATACTATCTGGGAAACAAGCTTGAATTTTTAATATAGCAGTTTCGGCAATGTTCGCAGCAATTGTAACACATAAAGTTCCTTCATTCCATAGTTTGCTTTGTTTAAGACCAGCCTCAGAGTATGTTTGAGTGAAGTGTTCCAAATATAAGCTTGCTTTTCTAATATCACCAGTTTGTATGAAAGGGTATTTACCCCCAAATAAAAAATCGGCATCTCTCGGTCGGTGTTTTGATTTGCCTCTTCCGATTATTGAAACATCATCTAATTTTTTGTTATTCCACTCCCCATCAAATCCCGGAAATCTCAAATTTGGAACATT
>NZ_QNQU01000082.1 GCF_003315595.1 Pedobacter miscanthi
TTAATGCACCAGTAATGGTAGCCAATAACGATACCGGTTCGGCAAACGGTTTGATAGGTGGTGTAGCTGTTACCAATGTACTGGCCAACGATACCTACAACGGTGCTCCGGCAAGTTTATCGACTGTAAAATTGTCGCAATCATCAACCGATAATCCGAATGTGACTTTAGATGTGGCAACAGGAGCGGTTAATGTAGCACCAAATATAAAAGCCGGAACCTACCACGTAGAATATAGCATTGAAGATATTATCAATCCGGGATCGATCAAAACGGCGACTGCAACTATTACGGTAACTGCTCCGGTAATGATCGCCAATGCTGATAACGGACAGGTTAATGGTGTAACAGGTGGAACTGCGATTAATAATGTATTGGCAAACGATAGTTATAACGGAGTCGCTGCAACTTTAACCAATGTAACCTTAACCCAGGTATCTACTACAAATAACAATATTACTTTAGATGTAACCACAGGCGCCGTTAACGTGGCCCCGGGCACTCCGGCAGGTACTTATTCTGTAGTTTATCAGATAGAAGA
>NZ_QNQU01000083.1 GCF_003315595.1 Pedobacter miscanthi
TATTTTGCTTTGGGTCTGAATACGTTGGTCGATTAGCGCCAACAATCCCGCAATCTTTTCTTGTTCCTCCTGTGATGGAATTAATACTTTAATACTTTTGATTTCATTTGATGTAATGCCCTTAATGGACGTCCCTTGAGTACTTGATGCCCTCACTTTCATAATATGTGAAAGTAAATACGTAAGAAATAGACTATTGCATTTTATATTTACGATGTTCGTGAAATCTTGGCTTGTACAAAGTCCAATCAACGAGTGTGCAATTTTTCCAACTCCAACTCTTGATACAATTAGTATAACAGGGGCAGCGCAAAACTTCGTTGCTGATTTATCGATGGCTTCCTGAGTGATAAATTTCCTTATTCTGATATTATTAATGTCATTTTCATTTATATCGGATGAAGAGATCCAAGGTATTTCCCCTTCCCATAGCATTCTATTTTTAGAAGTTGGTGTGCCACCTCCAATACAATTCCCCAAATCACTTAAAATATTCCCCTTCCATTCCCCTTCAAACCCCGGAAATCTCAAATTTGGAA
>NZ_QNQU01000084.1 GCF_003315595.1 Pedobacter miscanthi
CGGCCAGTTTGCTCCGAAACAGGCGGCCACGATGGAGCCAAACAAGCTGATCATATCCCCATGTATGTAAAAATAAAGATAAATACGAAGAAAGTTAAATCTGAAAATTATATTTGGAATCAATGCTCCGCAAATTTATACTTATCGCGATCATACTCTTGTGTATCAGCAGTGTCTCCCATGCCCAAACGGGCCTTGCTATAGGTAAGGTAACCGACAGTGCAACTCAGCTGCCTATAAAGGGAGCACATATTTTGGTGATGAAAGCAGACTCCTCCATTAATATGTTCATAACAGATAGCCTGGGCCAGTTTTTCTTATCAAAAGAATTGTTTCTTAAATATACTCATCTTGAAATTTCTGCCAACGAGTATAAACGTTACCTATATATCAAGCGCAACATTATATTTCCCCCAAAAGGCAATCTTCGGCTCGGTACGATCGGCCTGAAATCCGTTGCCATAGACCTTGGGGCCGTAATTATAAAAAAAAGACGAAAGTACAGGGACACAGCTTACCTTGACCTTTCTGCGAATA
>NZ_QNQU01000085.1 GCF_003315595.1 Pedobacter miscanthi
AATTATTTTGCTTTGGGTTTCGATACGTTGATCTAACAAATAAAGAAAAGATGAAATTTTCTCTTGCTCTAATTTGGATTTCGGCACCTTTACTTCTACTCGTTCGAGATTTTGTACTGATAATCCGGGTTGAGCAGCCCCTGTTGCGTATTGATTTAAATTTAATTTGATCAATAAATGATACAACCATATTGTAACGACATCTTGTTCTGGATTAACAACTAATGCGTGTTCCGTTGCGTAAATTTTACCAGAAACTAGATTGACATTTCCGCATAGTGCACCCTGACGCCCGATAAGAGAAAACAGACCATCTTTGTTATATGAGGAAACATAACCTCTTAATCCATTTCCTCCATAACATGGAAATAAATTCTCCTTAAATTCTTCGAATATATCTGATGGCGCAATAAATTTTCCAGCCTTCATGGTGCACACATTGCCTAAGATTGTCTCATTCCACTCCCCCTCAAACCCCGGAAATCTCAAATTTGGAACATT
>NZ_QNQU01000086.1 GCF_003315595.1 Pedobacter miscanthi
TATTTTGCTTTGGGTTTGGATTCTTTCATCAATTAGTGAAACCAGATTTGCAATTTTATTTTGCTCGTCAATGTCTGGGAAAGCTATATGCATCTTGGCAATCATATCGTAACGAACAGAATCCACAGAATTCTTTGCGCTAAGTTTAGACACTCTATCAAAAAAACGGGAAGAGAAGTAATAGTAGAGGAACTTGCCAGAAACCCTCTTGAAATCGCTCAATATGTAAACGCGTTGATGGACGCCAATTTTTCCGGTAGTGTAATGGAAAACCTTGCCGACGCCAACACCATCACCAGCAGTTAATATTGCTTCCCCATCAAAAGTAAACTCATTTATTCTTTCAACCGTTGAAGAGCGAACATAAAATGGAAATTGGCCATCATAGCTTTTATCTTGAGTATTCTTGTTACCTGTACTTATTTTGCATAAATCACCAAAAAGACTCTGCTTCCATTCCCCTTCAAACCCCGGAAATCTCAAATTTGGAA
>NZ_QNQU01000087.1 GCF_003315595.1 Pedobacter miscanthi
TGTCCCTGGTTCGAATCCAGGTGGCACCACTTCCAGAAGCCTTTCAGAAATGAAGGGCTTTTTTATTTTTATAGCATTTTTGTTGAATTCTTTAATATTTAGAAGTGTTAAAACAAGTTAGTTTCGTTTTTTACCACTTTTATTATTTTATTCTAAAGTAATTTTTCTTTTCATTTTTATCACCTAAGTTACCTGAGCGCATTTAAGTTTTACAATTCGTAATATCGAGGTTAGGTTTTGTGAGTGTAATTCTTTTTGCCTTTTACACCAGTTCAGTTGCCTCAGATCACCTATTTTCAAACTGCCGTTGATTGATATCAGAAAAAATGAAAATATTTTTTCATTGCATCTTCTTGTTTATCAAAAAGATGGGGTGTTAGGTGTGTATTTTGATCAAAAAAACTGAAATCCTTTTTTGGAATTGATAAAAAGAACACTACATTTGCAATCCCAAACGGATGGTGCCA
>NZ_QNQU01000088.1 GCF_003315595.1 Pedobacter miscanthi
CTCAGGTTTGTTACTTTTGGGCTAAGCCAAAAGTAAGAGCCATTCGGTGGCGGCGAACCGAGGCAAGACTGAGCAGAGGCAAGCCAGTGCCGCAGGCATACAGCATTTTAAATGTGATTGCCTGTGCCTAACGATGTTACTGCGCTAAACGCAGAGATCCTTCGTTGCTCTCAGGATGACAGCACGGAGGTTAACCATGCTATTTGCATCATGCTATCTGCACCCTGCTGCTCCGGCATAGCATATGATGGAAGGAGAAATCGTTAAAGCTTTTGCGCATCCTTTCAAATTAGCACAGCCCAAGGCAGGATCAAGCGGGAGCGTTGGACAAAAGCCAGGGTGAGAGCCTAGATACTGCCGCCACAAAAGCTTTGACGAATTTATCCGACATCAGATGCAAGCCTTGATCTTTTGTTTCTTTTGGATCAAGCCAAAAGA
>NZ_QNQU01000089.1 GCF_003315595.1 Pedobacter miscanthi
CTTGGATCCCATTCTGTTATAAAGTCGGTCCGAGTCTCTTGGGTTATCCGTTTTGCAAAACAGGACTGGGCTGTGCTTATCCTGATGCAGAAATTCTGTTTTGCCCTGTAAAGGTTTTTGCAGATATGAAAGTACCCGAAGCCCCGATCTAAAATAACTATGGATTTACAGGCTGGCAGTTCTTCAATGCATGTATTAAAAAGTGTTTTTTCCGTTTTCTCCATCTTTGATATCATTTTGGAAAGAATAGCCCCGCTAAAAACATCATAAAACATAAAAATCTGTGCTAAACAGCTCTTTACACTGCCAGCTTTCTCCGAATAGATTCCAAAAAAGTCTTTTATCTGTCTGGAAGGCGGTAGTCCAACAGTGGAGCCAT
>NZ_QNQU01000009.1 GCF_003315595.1 Pedobacter miscanthi
TCGCACGTTCGAGTCGTGTCCCCGCTACCAATTCAGTTGGTCGTTTACAGTGATCAGTTTAACTGAAAGCTTGGAACTGAAAATTTAAAAACTGAAAATGGCCCGTTCGTCTAGGGGTTAGGACGCCAGATTTTCATTCTGGAAACAGGGGTTCGATTCCCCTACGGGCTACGAAAAGCCGCTTCTATCCGAAGCGGCTTTTTTTATGACCATTCCATTCTGAAAACGAAGGTTTTTAGTTTATATGGAAAGGTTAAATAAAACCTTATACTAAAGGGTTTAAGGAAATGAGGTGCCGTGGTTAATCTTTTTATTGGCTGTTAAGAAATTTAATAGCCTCTTCAATATTCTTATCTAACAACAAATCATCAAAATTGTCATGCTTCGAAACTAAAATATCCGGAATCATCTTCTGGTGATATTTATCATTTCGATCGCCATCAAAAGTTTTTGTTAAAGCCATTGTTGTTCCGAAAGGAAGGGCACAAAATATGTTTCCGGTTGTAAAGCCAGCAGTTGTTTCGCCTATAAAAATGGTGTTGGGCCTACCCTTAAATGCCAACGCGGTAACTTCTCCCGAACTAGCCGTTAATACACCTGTAATTACGGCAACTTTTGTTCCGTCGAGTAGATCGCCTTCAGGACTGATAAATGATAAGGTCCTACCATTGTTAAGATATTTTCCGTTATTTAACTTTGCTTTATCAATTACCTTCCCATTTATATTAAGTGAGCTCCAGATATTATTATTCCCTAAAAAATCATACAATGCCAAAAGCATTGGGGTTGAATTACCACCGGTATTAAAGCGCAAATCGATAATCCACCCTATGGGCTTATCCCTCATTTTAAGTCGGGCTATCTGATCGTATAAAGGCTGCGCAATTTTATGAATATTTTCAGCGCTATTGTCAAAAAAGACCATATTAGGCATCAGGATATAACCGTATTTATTGTTGAGCATTTTGGCTTCGAAACCAGGTTTTGTAACATATTTCTTCTTCCACTGCTCGCTATATTTAGGATCTGAAACTTTATTACCTGTTCCGGCATATTTTTTCCCCTTATAAAAAACAATGCAATGATTTGCCCCCATTTCATCAAAGAGCATACTGATTTCTCCAAGCGAGCTTTCAAAATTACGGTATTGGGTCAGATTTTGCCTCGTATGTGATTCGACCACTTTCCAATCAACTGTCTTTTTAAATAAATAATCTCTCTTTAGATTAATAAAAAGTTGATCATAAAATACTGCTATGCTATCGCTTGCTGATTTATTGCCTTGAGCAAATAAATTAGCCGACAAGCTGATGGTAAAAAATAGTAATATGATTTTTTTCATGGTATTGATCAAGGAAAAAATGTACGGTAACCAACCGGTTAACGGTAGGACGGGATCCTTAAACAAATGGTTGCAAGTGCGCAGATTTTTCTTAACAATAAAGGCGATAACCCACAATTACAGGTATCCTGTCTGTAGTTACGTTTACATAGAGTTCTACCTATGTTCCGACTACAACCTCCGGCTTTTTCACTTTATACCCAAATATCCCACATAACTATTGAAGTTTATTTCAAAGCTATTTTGCGCAGCTTTCATTTCAAGAAATGGTGCCCGAACGTTTTGATATGCATCGAAAGTGCTTTAAACGAAAAAGCATTTATCAAAACTGTTTCGGCTTTTGTTTTTGGCCAGCCAGCAGGGCAATCTCCTCTATTCTTTTTTGCCGGGTTTCCGGCCTTTTTGCAAGAACAAGCCACTGTAACATGCTTTTTCTGACCGATCTGCTTAAACTCAGGAAAAAAGCCTTTGCTCCGCGTTGTGTTTTAAAGGCAGCGGTTAAATCCTTTGGTATTTTTAATCCTTCTGCAGCATCTAAAATCGTCCACGAGCCGTTTTGCTTTGCTATGGCTATGCTATCAAAACCTGCCTTGGTCATCAGTCCTTCTCTTATTAATATTTCAACCTTTGCCTTGTTAATTTTCGACCACATACTTTTGGGATTTCGCCTACAGAAAAACTGCATAAAAGTGTGCTCATCAATCGGCCTGGCAGTACTATCAATCCAGCCAAAACAAAGTGCTTCGTCAACAGCCTGGCTCCAGGAAATTGAGGGCACATTTGATATTTTTTTATGATAAACAAGCCATACGGATTGTTTTGTGCTATGGTTTTCGGTTAACCACTGCCTCCAATCTTTCTGGCTTGCCGGACAAAAAGTTTCGATCTCTTTTTTCATTTTCATTGTTGGTTAATACCCAAATTGCCTTAAATGATGATCGAAATGTTTCCATTGCATTAAGGCCCACTCATCGGGCGTAAGTTCGCCAAAAAACGCCTGTGGATGTCTGGTACATTTGGCAGGGCCACCAGCTGAAAAAGCTTTAATCTGCCTGATCACTTTTGCTTTTTCAGTTTCAAAATCGGGATTACCTTTGATGATATAGCTTTTATCAGTAGCACTATTTTTAGGGAAGGGTACTTCGCTAAAAAACTTTGGTTTCATCAATTTTCCAAAAAAGCGGCCTACAAAACCCAATCGTTCTGGATTGTGTAAACCCATTGCTGTTTCGAGCGATGCGTTACAGTGGGCAAGCATCTGGTTCACATTCATTTTGCCCCATTGTTTTTGGGCAGTTGGGGAAAGTTTTTCAATCCGGGTTAAAATGGCATCGGTATCAGAAGGATTAAAGAGGTTGTTCATTTTCATTAATTTTATGTTTACACCACAAAACTAATGCAGCCAATTGACAGCCCTATGTCAGGGGTATAAATGAGCTTAATGATATTTGTCGAAAAATTCCTGAAGTGTCATTTTATGAGGATTAAACTTCTCGCTGAGCATTTCGAGTTTTTTAATCCGATCAAGGCGAAAATACCTGAATGCGTTGCGTAAGCGACACCAGGCCACCAGTAACCAGTTTTCCTGGGTACTCAGCAGCGCAAAAGGTTCGATTAAACGCGAGCTTGTCTGGCTGGCCTCGTTGGTGTAATCTATACGGGTAACATAAAAATTAGTGAGTGCAAACTGCAGATCGGAAAGGTTGTTGCTGTTTCTTTCGTTATTAAAATTTTGGGTAAAGCGGGTACGTTCGGCTAAAAGATTTACTTTATCTTTTACTTTATGCCCCAATACCGCTTTAATTTTATCTATGGCTTCCAAATAATCTTTGATAAAAGAGGCGTCTTTGTTTTTCAAAACCAACTGTTCGGCAAGAATCAAGGCATTGGCCTGACTCTCGGTAAACATTACGGGAGGAATTTTATAACCTTCCATTATCCTGTAACCCTTTCCTTCTTCGGTAAGTACCGGAACACCAGCCTGCTCTAAAGCTTTAATATCGCGATAAATAGTTCTTACACTAACTGAGAATCTTACTGCAAGTTCGGGTGCTGTTAACAAACGTTTGGTTTGCAATTGGGTCAGGATTGCGGTGAGACGCGAAAGTCGTTTGGTATCGTTATCGTTCATGGATCGGATTTGCAGGAAAGAATACTCCTACAATGATAGCGAAAAGTGGTTATTTATTGATATAGGTTTCAACTGGATGTTAGATACGCAGGAATTGTTGACGTTTATAATCAATCATTTTTTGCCTTATAACACAGCCTTGCCTCGGCTCACCGCCGCCGATGGGCTCTTTCTTTTTGGCATCAAAAAGAAACAAAAAATGCCGGCTGAAAATTTTTCTTTGAAAGCCAGTGGCTTGGCTAGGTCAGTAAAGTCCGAAAAATTTGTTAGGCCGGAATTAAGCAGAACGGAGATATTGTACTATGGCCTAGCTGGGCGGAATTGCATATTGTCAATAAAATGCTGCATAATAGTTCCTCTCAACCCGTCATCTCGAGCAAAGTGAAACGTAGCCGAGAGATTTATCTAGCTAGATCTCTCCACTCCACTGCGTTCCGGTCGAGATGACGGCCATTTGTTAAAGAAATAATTATTAATCCAACCGGATCATTTCGCCTGTTTTTACTGATTCGTCGCAGGCAAAAGCAATTTTTAAACTGTTTATGGCATCCTGGGTGGCATCGGTTAAATCAATATCCTCTTTAATCGCTTTCAAAAAATAACACTGCTCACGGTTGCAAAGTTCCTGATGATCGGGTTCATCGGCCAGATCAATCCATTCATCAGCTTTACTGAATTCATCCTGTGGATCTAAATCTGCATGATGCACTTTAATGGATTCGGTTTTGGTGTGCGCATCAATATTATCAGAATTTCCGGCGGCGCCAGCTTTTTTAGCTACAATGGAAACAGCCCCTTTTGGTCCAAAAACATCTTTGATAAAAAAGGCATTATCACTTACCATTGGCCCCCAGCCTGCCTCATACCAGCCCACAGAGCCATCTTCGAAGCGGATCTGCAATTGTCCATAATTATAATTCCATTCGGGAACATCGTTAGTAAGCCGGGCACCAATGGCACTTACCTGCACTGGTTTAGACCGCGTCATCTGGCACATGATATCGATATAATGTACCGCACAATCAACAATAGGACTTAAACTTTTCATCAGGTTACGGTGTACGGTCCATTTTGGGCCATGGCTCTGCTGGTTCAGGTTCATGCGCATCACCAGGGGTTTGCCCATAGTTTGGGCCAGTTCTGTAAATTTCGTCCAGGATGGGTGATAACGCAGAATATACCCCACCAATAATTTTTTATTGGCTTTTTTAGCGGCCTCGGCCACTTTAATTGCCCCCTCTACGCTATCGGCCAATGGTTTTTCAATAAATACATGACAGCCGTTTTCGAAAGATTTTACTGCATAGGCTTCGTGTGTATCGGGATAGGTTGATATGCAAACGGCATCGGGTTTGGTAATGGCAATGGCTTCATAAAAATCGGTGTATAAGCTATAATTTCCACCCAGTTTTTCGTTCAGGATTTCCTTGCTTTTTCCGGTAGAAACCAGTCCGCATATTTCGAAACCGGGCAGCGTATGATAAGCCATGGCATGGGAAGCCCCCATATTGCCACAGCCTACCACCAAAACCCTTAAATTTTTATTTTCAATCGACATACTTTTAATTTAATGTTGGAATGTTAAAGGTTAGACTTTCCATTCATTCATTCACGCCTTCACTCACTCATTCGCACCTTCATTCATTCAAAATCCACCCATTCACTCATTCTTTTATACGCCCAAAGTCCAGCCTTTGCGGTACTCACGTTTTACAAACTGATTTACTTCATCAAAATTGGTCACCTTCATGTTTACTTTATCCCAGAGCATTTTAATGTCACGGCCGGGGTAACTGATCTTGCCAGCTGTATCTCTGCGTTGCACGTCGGTACCACGAATAGCGAGATTGGCAATGAGTAAGGTTTCGGTAAGCGGCCCGGCAATTTCAAAAGGTGAGCTGAGCTGCATTTTTCCGTAACCCGCTATTGCAGCTTCAGCAAACTGGGTATAATGACCTTCTTCCTGATTTACAATCCTTGGAATGGTAATTTTGGTTTTATCTGATTCATTCCGTGATAAAGGAAGCAGCCGCGGGTTTTTACCGTAAGTTTCGCAGATCATTTTTCCTTTTGTACCGATAAATAACACGCCGTTATCGCCAAAGCTTTCGTTTGCTCCAAGTTCTTCGGGACGTTCGGGTTTAATACCACCATCCATCCAATGTACCTGAACTTCGTGTTTGGTTTTAGGTGTTTTTGCAAAAGTCATGATTACGTGACTTGATGGCGGACAGCTTTCGGGCAAATAAGCACGTTTAAATTCATCAACGTACACGCTACCTACACTACATTCAACACTGATCGGTGTATCTAACTCCAACACCCTGAAAGGAGGCTCTACTAAGTGGCAACCCATATCGCCAATGGCTCCGGTACCGTAATCCCACCAGCCCCGCCAATTGAAGGGAACAAGTTTATTGATGTAATCTTTGTAAGGAGCACTACCTAACCAAAGGTCCCAATCGAGTTCTTTAGGTACCTCCTCTTTTACCGTAGGCCATGATATTCCCTGAGGCCACACAGGCCGGTTGGTCCAGCAGTAAACGGTATGCACTTTACCTATCCTGCCGGCATCGTACCACTCCTGCAACCTTCTTACACCGTCGCCTGAGGCACCCTGGTTTCCCATCTGCGTAACCACTTTGTAGCGGCTGGCGGCTTCTGTTAGCATCCGGGCTTCATAAATATCGTGCGTTAAAGGTTTTTGTACGTACACGTGTTTGCCCAGCTGCATGGCTGCCATGGCAATCTGTGCGTGGGTATGATCGGGCGTAGATACGGTTACAGCATCAATATTTTTGCCTTCTTTATCCAGCAGTTCGCGGTAATCTTTGTAATATTTTGCCTTTGGAAAGTTTTTCAATGAATTTGCAGCCCTCCTATCATCAACATCGCAAAGAAAAGCAACATCTGTTTTACCACCCTTAACTATACTGGCAATATCGCCCTCACCTTTTCCCCCTGCTCCTATTCCTGCCAGTTGAAGCCTGTCGCTCGGCGCTAAAAAACCGGGACCACCCAATACATGGCGGGGTACGATCATAAATCCGGCCGCAGCAAGCGCCGTTGTTTTAATAAAGTTTCTTCTCGAATTTCCGGTATTCGAATTTGCCTTATCTTCCATTATTATTTAAGGTTATACTGCTAATTTAACTTATTTCTTTTTCGCTTTTAAATCTGTTTCTTTTTTGCTGAGGTCTTTGATCCTGATGTTACGGAATTGCACGGGTGAGCCATGACCAAGGAAACCGATATGACCACTTTCGCGCAATAAACCTGGATGTTCCTGATGATCGGGCGTGCCGTTTTTCTTAAAAGGCTCGATATCCCCATCTAAAATAACAGTCCCGTTAAGGATTACTTTAATTTTCGAGCCTTTGGCAATTACCTCTTCATAATTCCACTCTCCGGTAGGTTTTAAAAAGCCTCTTTTGGCAGGGATGGTACCATAAATAGAGCCATGATACTGATACACTTTTAAATCTTTATAAATGGGCGCATCGTTATCCAGGATTTGTAATTCCATGCCTACATAAGCAGCATCACCTTCGAGCGGAGCCCTGATTCCGAGGCCATTATTTGCGCCCGGGGTTAACTGAAACTCGAAACGGTAAATGAAATCGCTGAATTCTTCTTTAGTGAATAAATTACCGCCAGAACCTTTACCCGGTTTCGGGCGGATAGCAATGTTGCCATCTTCAATTACATAATCAGTAGTATTACCTGTCCAGTTGTGCATATTGGTTCCATCGAACAAAATTTTATAACCTTCTTTTTTCTCCTGTGCACTCAGTTCGAAAGGTTTAGGGCGGGGAATTTCTTTGATATAAATATCGCGGTAAGCTACCGGCGAACCGTGAGCCTGTAACTCGATCTGTTCTTCGGCAAAAATAGGCAGGCTTCTGTCCCAATAATTCTCCAGGATTACATTATCCGTAACCAGTTGCCCGTTAAGATAAACGGTTACACGGTCGCCTTTCATTAAAATCCTGAAAGTATTCCATTCATCCAGTTTGTTGTCGGCCACTTTAAGCGGTTTGCTTTCGTTGGTCTGGTTATTATACAATCCACCTGAACCTATCTGGGCGCCTACTTTTGTACGGGCGAGGTCCCAGATCTGTACCTGTGGTGTACCACGCAGGTAAATACCGGCATCACCTTCGCCTTTTTTATCGTCGATGATTTTCCAGTCAACCAGCATCTCAAAATCGCCATATTTTTTAACCGTTGCCAGGTTATTGCCATGGCTTTGGAACTGTAATTCACCGTTTACCACTTTCCAGCTTTCCTGTGCTTCGGCATCTGCTTTCACCTGTGCATCGGCCAAAGTTTTGGCATCCATTTTAGCTCTTTTAATAGGGTCGGCAACCAGGCCTTTCCAGCCGGATAAATCCTTACCGTTAAACACCTTTACAAAACCTTCGCCTGGTTTCATTTCTGAAATGTACTTGCGCATGCCCTCCTTTTGGTAACCTGCGTCGCCACCGGTAATTACAGCAATGGTTTTATTTAACAGGTCTTTTACAATATCGCCATTGTAGGTTCCAGCCATGGTGATATTCATTACCGCATTCGCCGCAGCCTGTTGTAAAGCTGTATTGTCTAAATATTGCCCCGCGAAAACAATTGCATTAAAACATTTGGCCTGCTCGGTATCTTTAAGAATCTGTTGCTGTTGGACCGGGGTTTTGGCCACTGGCATGGCATTGCGCAGCAATAATAAACGCTGCTCGGGAGGATAATTATTTTTTCTTACCAGATTGAGGTAGCCTAAAATAGCCTGGTTTAAAAGTTCAGGATTGGTGGCGGTACGGGCAATACCGATGAGTTCGGCAGTTGAACCTGCATCCGACCATGATGAAAGCGCTTCAATAGCCGCTTTTTTCGCTGTATCATCACCTGCTGCATAAGCATCAGAAATAGATTTTAATGATTTTTGTCCACCTAATGCCGCCAGAACTTTATAAAACAGGATTTTCTTATCAGCGGATGTATTGTTCATCTGTTGCAGAATGGCATCTGTTTGTGCGGCCAGATCTGTAGTTCCTTTTACCGACGCGATAATTGCATCCTGAACCGCTGTAAGCTCGGCCTGATCGCTGGTTTTATTTAAAAGAACAAATAGCTGCGCTTTATTTTCGGCGGTAGAAACATGTTTTAATGCGGCGAAAGCAGCTTTCCTAACTTCGGGTTTTTTACTGTTCAGTAAATCATAAACCACAGCGGCTTGATTAGTTGCTGCACGGGTGGCCAAAATATTGATTAGCGCTACCTGTACCTCTGGTTTAGCTTTTGGCAGATAAGCTGCTACTTTAGTGGTTACCTCCTCGCCTTTTATCCTCAAAATGCCATCAGAAATAGTGGTAAGATCGGCTGCGTTACCCTTGCTCATCAGCTTTAATAAATCATCCAAAACACCCTCTCCTCCAAGTTTTACCGCAGCATTAACGGCCGCTGTTTTTACTTGTTGATTTTCACTTTTGATGTATTTTAAAATTTCCGGCAGCACGGATTTGGCCTTGCTATTGGCCAGCATATCCAGAATAGCGACCTGGGTTGGTGCATCAACTTTTTTCAACTGACTTAACCATGCCCCGCTATTGCCATCATTTACACTCGTAGCGGCAAATTTAACCGCAGCTGCACGATATTCAAACTGTTTATCCTGCATAGCCAACAACAGCGTTTCCTGATTAGCCTCTGTTGCCGCTAATAATTGTAATGCAGCTATACGCTCATTTACCTGATCATCGGCAATTGCTTTTGCTAAAATGGTTTTGGCTATGCTTTCAGCATCTGTTTTATCTGTTATTTCATTTTTTTGCGCATACAGCAATAAAGCCGCTACTGCATTGGTTTGATCATATTTATAGCCTGCTTGTTCAGCAGCTTTAATCAAAATCTCTTTTGATGATGGATCAGCAATATTGGCCAATGCAAACAAACTTACCTTAACCAGTTCTTTATCATTACCGGTAGCCAGTGGTGCTATGGCTGTTGCTGCAGTTTTTGCATGGCTATGGCCTAAAGCTTCAATTATGGCAATTTTAGCCTTACCGTTTGCTTTTGGGAGTGCATTACTAAGTGCCGAAATAGCATTTGGCGTTCCTATTTTTGCCAGTGCCCTTGATGCTTCGTCGGCAAGGTCCTGATCAGTAAGATAACTTGCTAAACAGCCTATTGCAGCATCATCCCCTACCAGATCGAACTGACTAATAATAAAAGCTTTGTTCTGTTTATCTGTTAGTTTAGTTAAAGCTTTACAGTATGCTTTAACTGCCATTTCTCTGGCTGCCTGCTGATCTTTTTTAGTGGCAAAAGCGGTAAAACCGCCTACGGTATATTCAATTAAAGCATTGTTACCTTTTTCTGATACGGTTAAACCACTAATTAAGGTTACATACCCATCTTCGCCCAAACCAGCAACTTCTTTCATATTGCGTGTTAACTGAGTGGCATCTCTTGCAGGCAACTGTGCCAGCAGATCGGCGATACGCGTAGCAGTGGTTCTTTCGTCTTTTTTATCCTGGGCAAAAACGCTCGAGGCATATATGGTATTGAAGAGCATTACAGCTAACAGTACCCATAATATTTTTTTATTCATGATAGCTTATTGGAATGTTTTAAATGGAAAATGGTGCACGCATTACCGGATTAATTAACCTGTTTGCGGCCTCGTCATCAATAAACTCCTGTTTAATAGGATCGAATTTTAACGATCTTCCCAACCTTAAAGCTGCCAGGCCAATGTTTACAATGTTGCACGAACGATGCCCGTTCTCTTCATTGAGGGCAAATTTCTTCCTGGTTCTTACCGATTCTGAAAATTCTACAATCTCCGGATCAGGATCGGGGAACTGCGCCAGTTTACGTTCAAGATCAGGGATATCAGATTTGAAACCCGGATATAATTTTCCTTTTGGTCCTTCAATATAAGGTACATTGGCATCTTTTCCTTCGCCATCCAATATAATCTGGCAACCATCGGCATAGGTATAAGTTATCCTGCGCCAAATGCCCACCGCATCAGTATGCTGTTGTGGTGCGTCTACCTCTACCGAGATGGGATTGGTATCATCTTTACCCAAAAAATACTGGATAGGATCAATATAATGCTGCCCCATATCGCTTAATCCACCACCATCGTAATCCCAATAGCCCCTAAAAGTTTGGTGCACTCGGTGTGCATTGTAAGGTTTATAAGGTGCAGGACCTAACCATGCATCATAATCGAGCTCTGGTGGCACAGGCTGAGGCTCCAGATGATCCTTGCCTACCCAGTAAAATTTCCAGTCGTAACCCGTGTGTTTACTTACCGTTACCTTTAAAGGCCAGCCCAGCATACCGCTATCGACCAGTTTTTTAATCGGTTTTACGGTAGTGCCCATCCCATAAAAAGTATCCTTAAACCTGAACCAGGTATTTAGCCTAAACATCCGGCCATGCTGTTTTACAGCTTCCACCACTCTTTTCCCTTCCCCAATGGTATGCGTCATTGGTTTTTCGCACCAGATATCCTTACCTGCATTAGCGGCATCAACTGCCATAATACCATGCCAGTGTGGTGGTGTGGCAATGTGTACAATATCTACCTCGGGCAGTTGTATCAGTTCCCTGTAATCGCTAAATGTTTTTACACCTTTATCCAGCATGGCCGCAGCCTGTTTAAGGTGATTCTGGTCAACATCGCAGATGGCAACTACCTGGGTATCTTCATAGCCAAAATGGCCCCTGCCCATACCACCAACGCCGATTACAGCTTTGGTCAGTTTGTCGCTCGGGGCAAGGTAACCTTGTCCGCCGAGTACATAACGGGGTACAATGGTAAAAGTGGCCAGACCAATTGCAGATTTTTTAATAAAATCCCGCCTGGAACTGGACTGTTTTTGTGGTTCTTCTTTAGTTTTCATTTTTGGTTAGGTATTGTAGAAATATACTTACACGGCCGGTTACTCCGTAAATATTGTTGTATATTTTTAACTTAATGTTAGCAAGAAAATATTGTAAAGGCAAAACATCAATGATTTTTTTACGTATTAAAAAAACTTTAGTAATTTTTTTATAGAAGTTAATTATATTTATCAAAATATTATTGCTAACCAAATGAATCTTAACCTATTAAATCACTTATCGGTTACACCCAACGATAAGCAGTCGGTTTATAAACACAAACTGATTAAACATCTTTTTAATATGGGTGCAGCTTCGGTGTCGGGCCTTTGTGAGGTGATGGATATGAGCACACCCAGCGTGCTAAAATTATTAACGGTGCTGATTGCCGAAGGCTGGGTAGAGAAAAAAGGCTTTGGGATATCTATAGGCGGCCGGAAGCCTGATCTTTACCGCTTAAAGGATAAAAAAATCCTCATCCTTTGTATCGATATTGAACTTTTCAGCACTAAAGTTGCAATCATCGACAACAATTACAATTTTGTTTCGGAGGTTAAAACCTTTTTGCTACCCATCTCCAAAAGCAGGACAGATTTTTTCCATATTTTAAAAGCACATTTGCATGAATTTCTCACATCTGCAGGGATCAGTAACAAACAGCTAATTGGCTGCAGCGTAGGTATGCCCGGTTTAATTGATGCCGAAAAAGGCGAAAACTACAGTTACTTTTTAAGCGACGGGGAAAATATTTCTTTAACTGCGGCTTTTGAAAAAATATTGAATCTCCCGGTGGTAATCCAGAATGATGTAAATGGTTCATCAATGGCCGAGTTTACACACGGAATGGCTAAAGGCAAAAGAAATGTACTGGTTTTGCTAATGGATTGGGGCGTTGGCCTGGGTATAATTATGGATGGAAAATTAAGACAGGGCAACTGTGGTTTTTCAGGAGAACTTGGCCATATTCCTTTTATCGAAAATGGAGCATTGTGTTACTGTGGCAAACATGGTTGTTTAGAAACCATTGCTTCAGGAAATGCCCTTTCGGAGATGGCTAAAGATGGTATTTTATCGGGCAAAAATTCAATGCTCAACCAGCTGAGTAAAGAAGAACTGGAAAGGATTGAACCTGCAGTGATTATTAAAGCCGCTAATAAAGGCGATCAGTATGCCATCCAATTATTATCGAATGTGGGAACATATATGGGGAAGGGCATATCAATGTTAATCCAGTTATTTAACCCTGAACTCATTATTTTAAGCGGTAAAATTGCCGAAGCAAAACAATACATTACTTTACCAATGCAACAGGCCATTAATATGTATTGCATGACTCAGATTAGAGAAAAAACAACAATAGTTTCATCTGATTTAGGAGAAAATTCGAGGTTATTGGGGTATACAGCGGCAGGAATTGACCAGTTTTTGGAGGCTTATGCCCGAAAAGTTAAAAAACCAAAGAAATGAGGCTCTTAGTGGCCCAAATCGCCCTAAAATTGTCTTTTATCGAACCCTTTCTTTATAATAAATCCATTAGCTTTGTTTAACAGAACTTAAATCGATCTCCATGGAAACCCAAAAAGCTGGAAAAGAAGTTGTAAACGGCATCAATATGTATTATGAGATTTATGGAGAAGGCGAAATTCCACTCGTATTGATCCATGGTGGTGGTTCTACCATACAATCTACTTTCGGCAGATTAATCCCTTTTTTAGTTGCCACAGGTAAAATAATAGCTGTCGAACTTCAGGCGCATGGGCGCACCAGCGACCGTGATGAGCCCGAATCTTTCGCACAGGATGCTAAAGATGTAATCACACTATTAAAGCAACTCAAAATAGCAAAGGCAAATTTTCTGGGTTTCAGCAACGGTGGCACAACAACTTTACACATTGCCGCACATTATCCGGATGTGGTAAATAAAATCATCGTCATTTCCGCCAATTATCAGAGAGAAGGGTTAATTGAAGGTTTTTACAATGGTTTCGGAGATGCCACGATCGATCACATGCCTGAAGCACTAAAAACTTCTTTTCTGGAAGTTAATCCTGATCAAAATGCATTGCAAACGATGTTCGAAAAAGACAAACAGCGTATGCTCGATTTTGTTGACCTAAGCGATAATGATATCAGCGGAATTAAATCGCAGGCCCTATTAATGGTAGCCGACCGTGATGTAATCATGCCCGAACATGTAGTTAAAATATCGAGATTGATTGAAGGTTCAAGGCTGGTTATTTTACCCGGTTTTCATGGCGCTATGATTGGCGAAAACTTAAACCCTGATGTAAGTGATAAAACGATCGGATTTACAGTACATCTGATCGAAACTTTTTTGAATCAGTAAATACTTTATCGAAACATCATTTTAAGCCAGATACAAATCTGTGTTTATCTGTGCATATCTGTGGCTAAACCCTTATAATAGCATGAGCGATGATTTAATTAGACATAGTTAAAATTACCCTCGCCTGATTTAGCTTTTAATATCTTTGCGGCATGGAACATATACTGGATAATCCGATTTATCATGCCTTAATTTCCGGCCATAACCACCTGGCAAAAGGTGCAGAAGAGGTAAAATATTATAGCGAAGATATTGCTGCATTTGCCGGACTAAAGGAAAATTCGCAGGAAAACCTGGATACACTTTATCAGATCAGTCCAAAGGACAGTTTATTTGTATTTTTCAGTAAAACGCCTGTCGAAATACCCGAAAAATGGAAATTACTAACACACATCGATATGTTCCAACTGGTTTTTCGCGGATCGGAGATTCCTATTGCAGATGCCTCAGGATTAACAGAACTCGATCTGGGGCATGTTTCAGAAATGATCGATCTTGTGGAATTAACCAAACCGGGGCCTTTTCTCATCAAAACAATCGAATTGAGCAATTATACCGGCATATTTGCAGATGGAAAACTGGCCTCCATGGCTGGCCATCGTTTTTTCCCCAGCCCTTACCGCGAAGTTAGTGCCGTTTGTACCCATCCCGATTATTTGGGCAAAGGATATGCTTTCAAAATTTTACAGGAACAGATTAAACGTATTTTACTGCGAAACGAAATCCCTTTTCTGCATGTACGCAACGATAATGATGGAGCAGTAAAACTCTATCAAAAACTGGGTTTCGAAATCAGGACGGATATGATTGCCTATGTAATCAAAAAAGAAGCTCTAGAAGCATAAGGGAGAATGTTTCTAAATAGAAATCAGTAAAAAATTTGCGGTTTTTATGGCTTAGTTTTGCGGCATAACAAACAAACATGTCTAAAACAAAACTTACCATTAATAATAACGGCTCTGTTAAAATTGAGGGCGATTTCGAAATTGTAGATAGAAACGGAAACGTTTACGGCTTACAGGGCAGAGAAGTATTATCGATCTGCCGTTGTGGTTTATCTAAAAATAAACCTTTTTGCGATGGCGCACATAATGGCCATTTCGAGCACGAAGCCATTGCTTTTGACCTTCCTCCTAAAAAAGTTTAATTACTTCCGTTCGTCTCTATTTCTCATTCAAAACGTCATCTCGACCGAAGCATAGCGGCGAGGCTTAATCTATCTAGACAGATTAAGCCTCGCCGGGCACTTACCTGGTTCTCGATAGCGTGCTACCATTGACAAAATTAAATAAAAAAGGCTCGTCATTGCGAGTAGGTACGACAGCCGGCCCCGACTTTTCGGGGAAGCAATCTTTCCTGCAACGATTATTGCGAGAAAGATTGCTTCGTCGGCTGAAAAAGCCTTCTCGCAATGACGGCAATTCTATGGAGTTATTAAACCATTCATTTACAAACGAGTCATTAAGAAATGAAATCAATTTTTCTAATGATTTTTGGTCTGGTTATTTCTTTTGCTGCGTTAGCCCAACGCGATACCATTCCAGACAGTACAGGTTACCGGGTTATTGAAAAATCAAAACAGCTTTATCCCAAATTTTATAGAGAATTTCAATATATTATAGTAAATGACCCGTTAATCAAAAAAATCAGATTTGTAAAACAACAGGGTGTTGGTCCGGCATTTGCGTCGCCAAAAGGGATCATTACCATTAATATCGATTATATCCTAACGCCCCGCCCCAATTTTGATGATAACCGGTTAATTGTTGTACTTTATCACGAAGTTGGTCACCTGCATTATTACATTACAACCAAACAGGCCGATTGGAATCCGGAAAACAGCGAAAAAGCCGCATTTGAGTATTCATTGCTCAAAACCAAAGAACTTGCTGAAAAAGGCGATTGCCTCCCGCTTCAATCAGGTTTAAACTTTATGAAATTAAGAAGTGAAGGCAACAATCTTAAAGATCCTCACCTGAGGGCTTTAAAAAGAATGGTAAATGAGCCACTTTACGCCGGATACCTCAGATATTTAGCATCTACCTGTAAATAAGTGTTTATATCAAACCTCCCCAAAGCTTACACAACTACAGAAAAGATAAAAGTTTGAACAAACGTTTGTCTTTCTATTACTACAATCAATTTATACCTCATTTCTGTGCTTAGCTGCTGGTAAATATTTCTTACCCTAACAAAAAAGCTGCCTCTACCTAATCTTAATTTGCTTTTAGCAACAACAATGGCATAAATTATTGTTTTTCGCAGCATTTTTCAAAAAATATACATCAAACGTTTGCGTGGAGTTTGTTTTCCTGCCACCGGTCAATTCTGTTTATATTGATTTAACAATTAAACAAATCGTATACAAGCACTTATGAATCCGTATTTATTAGAAAGCGTTGGTACGCTAATTTATTATTCTCCAGGTTTTCCTCATTCCGAATTCTAAAATCCCAATCATACCTAACCATTAATATCTAACCAATATTAAACAACCTAAACCTTAAAAAAACTATGAAAAAATTCGCCCTTTATACCTGCATTTTACTTGCAGGATTGAGCACGGCCTGCAGGAAAAACCAGATTACAGAAAATCAGGAAGACCTTCCTGGTTTAAAAAACAAAACTTCGCTGGTAAATCCCAACCTGGTTACACAAACCCGCAACCTTAACCTGATCTATTTTGTACCAAGCGACCTGGATACTTTGCCTAATTATAGAAAAAGACTGAGTGATTTGATGATATGGGGACAAAACTGGTACAAAGGTGAAATGAACCGCAACGGCTACGGTAATAAAACTTTTGGATTACTGCCTGATACGGCTACAGGTGGTGTAAAAATTATACTGATCAGGGGAAGCTTGCCAAAAAGCAGTTATCCTTATTCAGGCGGAAGTGGTGCAGTTGCAAGCGAGATCAACGCTTATTTTGCTGCCCATCCTACGGAAAAAACCAGCGACCATACGCTGATTATTATCCCGCGTTACAGTTTTCAGCCCGATGGTACACCAAGTGGCGGACCGTTTTACGGAACAGGAAAATGGTGTTATGCGCTCGACTATGAGGGTATGGACATTAAAAACCTGGGCAAAAATGACACAGATGGTAACCGCTTCAGTGTTTGGTTCGGCGGTATGATGCACGAGCTTGGCCATGGTTTAAACCTGCCGCACAATTGCCAGAAAGTTTCAGAAAACGCAACCTTGGGCATGGCCTTAATGTGGGCCGGTAACGGAACGCTGGGTAAATCGCCAACTTTTTTAACTGCAACCGATGCCGCCATTTTAAATGTGAACCAGATTTTTAATAACGACAGCAAAACCTATTACGGTGCGGTTTCGGCAAGTATAGATAAAATACATGCTAGTTATTCTTCAACAAAAAGTGCGATTATTGTATCCGGTAAATATTCTACAAGCGTTAAGGTGAACAGCATTGTATACTACAACGATCCGAACGTTAATAACGAAGGTACCGGTGTAAACCACGATTATAATGCCACCACCTGGGAATCTAAATCGATAGGTTTAGATAGTTTTTATGTCGAAATGCCCATTTCCGACCTGCAGTATAAATCGGACGGTATTCCTTACGAATTAAAGGTAAAACTGGTGCACGAAAACGGCAATGTAACCGAAACGGTTTATAATTATACATTTGCCAGCGGAGTTCCAGTTTTAACTTTCAGTACGCAAAACGAATTGAGCAAAACAGGCTGGACAATCGCCTCATTCAGCTCGGAAGAAACCAGTGGTGAGGGTACCGTAAACGGAAGGGCAGCTAAACTGATCGATGGCAGCTCGGCTACTTACTGGCATTCGAGGTGGACAAGTTCGGCAACCAGTTATCCACACACTATCGTAGTTGACTTGGGATCGGTTAAAACCGCAAACGGATTGAGTTTAACCCAACGCAGCGGTTTATCGCGGGCGGTTAAAAACTTCCAGGTATTAACCAGTACCGATGGCACTAATTTCACCGCTGTAAATAACTATGTGGCTCAAAACACCTATGGAGCGCAATATTTTAGCTTTGGCACGGCTAAATCGCTAAGGTATTTCAAAGTTATTGCCAATTCTGCTTATGATGGCCTTCAGTTTGCAGCCCTTGCAGAATTAGGATTATACTAAAAACAAAAAAGGATTTTAGATTTAAAGCTCCACCGATGTAAAGTTGATGGAGCTTTTTTAGATTCATACCCGCGATGGTGCAATACCGAAGGCCTTTTTAAAAGCAAACGAAAAATGTGAAAGGTCTTTAAAACCAACCTCAAGGTATACATCAGATGATTTCCAGCCTTTTTCGGTAATCAGGTAATAGGCATCATTTAACCGTTTTTTCTGTAGCCAGCGGTTAGGCGAAAGGTTAAATATCTTTTCGAAATCCCTTTTAAAGGTAGCCAGACTCCTGCCTGTTAAATAGGCAAAGCGGCTTATGTCTACATTAAATTTGTAATTCGCGTTCATATAGGCTTCGAGATCGATTTTTCCGGGTTCAGAAAAATCAAAAAGCACATCCTTTAGCACCGGGTTGGTTTGCAATAAGATGATTACCGCTTCCTTAACTTTTAAATCAACTAAAGCCTGGTTAGATCCATTATTTCCGTCGAGGTAAGGCCAAAGCGAATCAATATAATTTTTCAGCAGGCCATTGGTTTCGAGTGCCAAACCTTTAATATCGGGGTTGGGTTTGTCCATTTGCAGGTTATACTCCGTGCTGATGCTGTGCAGAATCTCCTGATCGATATTAATGCTGATGGATTTAAACTCTCCGCCTGCCGGAGGATATTTGGTATAACGCGCCAGCTGGTTCCGCCTGAAAAACCTGAAGTCGCCATCCGAAAAGGTAAATTTTTCACCGCCGATAAAAATCTCCGAAGTACCGGCAATCACCAGCCCTAAAGAATGGTTGGGTATAAACTGTTCGCCCTCACTGCTTTTTTGAGCATAACAGGAAAACATAATATCCGGACGTTTTAATTGATTTGGCATGTTGTTCAAATTTAAGGTTTTTAAGCGGATTGATGTATTTTTTAACCACAGATGCACACAGGTAAAAACAGATGTTAATTCTGTAATATGTCATCTGTGTTCATCCTTCTTATCTGTGGTTAATATTTTTTACTAATCGCCACGGATGCACTAAAAACACAGATTATAATCTTTTTATGTGTTATTCTATTACATTTTGCATGGCTTATTATTTTTTTACCACAGATGCACACAGATCTTAATTCTACAATATGTCATCTGGGTTCATCCTTTTTATCTATGGTTAATATTTAAGCAATTGCAATACATGCTAAGAGAAAAAATTCCGTGCAAATCTGTGTCTCCGTGGCGACATAATTGTCTGATCTTAACTGAAGTAAGAATCCTTCGACTCCGCTCAGGATGACAAAACGAGCGAAAAACTATTCTAATAAATACTCAGTGTTAAGTTGTGTCTCCGTGGCAAGAAACTATAAATGAATTTGCTACCAAAAAACTTACTTCTTTATAAAAGACTTCCCTAAATCTGTAGCTAAAAAGTTCTCTGCTTCATCATGATCGGTTGATAAACTTACGTCCATCCATTTTTCCATTTCGGCAGTTCTTGCAGCATCAGCCTGTTTAAGCAGGCCGATGGCTTCACTTCCCAATACCAAATGCATTGGCGGTTCAGGGCTTTCTACCAGGTTAATCATGGCTTTTGCGGCTTTTTCCGGATCACCCATTGGTACAAATTTTCCACTTTTAAAGAAATCAGAACGTTTTTCAACACTGTTTTCGTAACCTTCTACAGCGGGTGCGTATGTCATCGAATCTCCGGCCCAATCGGTACGGAAACCGCCTGGTTCTACACTGGTTACAAAAATCCCCAAATCTAACACTTCTTTGGCCAACGCTTCAGTAAAACCGCCCAATCCAAATTTTGCAGCCTGGTACATACTTAACCCGGCATTACCTACGCGGCCACCTACCGAACTGATCTGTAAAATCCTGCCTGAGCGTTGTTTGCGCATAAAAGGCAATACGGCGCGGGTAATTTCAATAGGCGCATACAAATTGGTTTCCAGCTGACTGCGTACCTGCTCTTCGGTAAAAGCTTCGGCGGCACCAACAATACCAAAACCAGCATTATTTACCAATACATCTATCCTACCAAAATGTTCTACTGCCGCCTCTACCGCTAAATGAACCTGATCATAATTGGTAACATCTAAAGTAACCGGCAAAACCTGACCGGGGTATTTTTCTACAAAATCATTTAATGCTTCGATATTTCTTGCCGTTGCAGCAACAAAATCACCTTTTGCCAATACCTGTGCTGTGAGGCTACGTCCCAATCCGCGGGAGCTACCTGTTATAAACCAAACTTTTTTCATTTTTTCCATTATTTATATTCAAAGGTAGCTCGTAAGAGAAGGCTAAGCTTTGCTGAAAGGATCAATTTACTTTGTTAAAAAGCTCATTTAACTTTTGCGGGAACCTTTTTAACAGATTTGTTGTTGAACTATAGGAAATAACCAAAATATTATGGCTGAGAAAAAGAAAAAAGGCAAAAAGAAAAAGGATAAAAAGAAAGGCAAGAAAAACAAATTGGGTGTTAAAAATTCGCTGGTAAATAACATTAATGCCCGCAAGAAAAAAGGCAAATCCCGATCTAAAAAGAAATCAAAAATTAGTAAAAAGGCCTATAAAAAAATGCAGAAGGGCTGGAAAAAGTAGCATTTGTAAATCCTGTGTCGATTTTTTAAAAAACATAATTTCTTAAATAAAGAGGCGTATATTTGTAAGGTAAACTTATAAGTTTTACTTATTAATATGAGTACAAAAAATAGTCAGGACATCGCTGCGCAACTCCGTCCGGTTTTAACCCGTTTGGTGAGAAAAATGCGCAAACTTTCGCCTGTAGATACGCCATTATCACAAACCGAAAGGGCTGTATTGGTTTCGTTAGAAAATCAAAGCCTACTTGCTGCAGAACTTGCGGTGATCGAAAAAATAACTCCACAATCGATGGGACAGGTGATTACCCATTTAAATGAACTCGGCCTGATTGAAAAAAAGCCATCCGATACCGATAAGCGCAAAATATACCTTTCCATTTCGGCACTGGGCAAAGAGATGATCCAGCAGGTGCGGAACGAGCGCAATGAATGGTTAAGCAAAGCCATTGCCGAAGTGTGCAATAAAGAAGAACAGGAAATTTTAAAGGCAGCAATTGGTCCGTTGGCCAAACTGGTAGAATATTAAGAATATGAAAATCAGCACATTTAATGCCTTTAAAAGCCGTAATTATCGGTTATACTTTGGCGGACAGTCTATTTCGCTGATTGGAACCTGGATGCAGAAAACTGCCGTAAGCTGGGTAATTTATTCAGAAACCCATTCTAAATTTATGCTGGGTTTAACGCTTTTTGCCAGTCTCTTCCCCTCATTTATTTTTTCCTTTTTAGGCGGAGTCGCTTCCGATCGTTATAACCGTTACAAGCTATTGTTAATCACTCAGGTAGCCTCCATGATCCAGGCCGTATTGTTAACCTTGTTGATTTTCTTCAGGCATTATTCGGTATGGGAAATTATTGCATTAAGTGCTTTGCTCGGGCTGATTAATGCCTTTGATGTTCCCGCAAGGCAATCGCTGGTTTACGAAATGGTGGATGATAAAGCCGATCTGCCCAATGCACTTGCACTAAACTCATCGATGGTTAATTTATCGAGGTTAATCGGCCCGGGTTTAGCTGGACTGGCTTTAGAAAAATTTGGCGACGATATCTGTTTCGGCCTTAATGCCGTAAGTTTTATTGCAGTTATTGGTTCTTTACTGATGATGAAACTGCCAAAATATATTGCAAAACCCAATACCAAAAATGTAGTGGAAGAACTGAAAGAAGGTTTTGCCTATATCAGGAAAACACCTTCTATCAGCATTATCCTGGTTATGCTGGCGTTGATTAGTTTAACGGTTTTACCTTTCAGTACACTAATTCCTGTTTATGCGAAAGATATCTTTAAAGGTACGGCATCAACTTTTGGTGTAATTGACAGTGTGATCGGTTTGGGTGCTTTCTCGGGCGCTATTTTTCTCGCCTCGTTAAAACCCGGACGAAACCTCAGGAAAATCCTTGCTATTAACACCTTAATTTTCGGATTGGGCCTGATTTTGTTTTCGCACACCACTTATTACCCTATTGCACTGGTTTTTGCTACCATTTCGGGCTTCGGCATGATGTCGCAGATCACCATTAGCAATACCCTCATCCAAACCACAGTCGATCCATCCATGCGCGGCCGCGTTATCAGTTTTTATGCGATGGCATTTTTCGGTATGCAACCTTTGGGCGGATTACTGGTAGGTGCCATTTCGCAATGGATCGGCACACCCGATACGGTTTTAATGGAGGGCGCTATTGCACTTTTTATCGGCACTTATTTATACCGGAAACTCCGGAAAGATGAAATAAAAAATACAGCCATCAAACCAGAAATTAACCAGCTCGAATTAGAAAAAATATAATAAATCACTATAAAAATGGTTACTTCAATAGATAAAAAAACAGCCTTGGTTTTAATCGATCTTCAGAAAGGAATTGTACAATTTCCTGTCGTAAAGCCTGTTAACGAAATTTTAGCAAAAGCCGCAGCATTGGTTTCGGCATTCCGCAAAGCAGATCTGCCCATTGTAGTGGTAAACGTAGATCCGACCAAATCACTGCTGAATAATTTACGTACAGATGCCAATGCAAAATTTACCAGCTTCCCTGACGAATGGTTCGAAATTGCGCCAGAAATTAAAACCACAGAAAATGATATTTTCATCACAAAAAATGCATGGAATGCTTTTACAAATCCAAAGCTTGATGCTGAACTGAAAAAACGGGGAATCACCGGAATTGTACTTGCTGGCATTTCTACCAGTGTGGGTGTAGAGGGAACGGCCAGGGCAGCTAGCGAACATGGCTACAACATTACTTTTGCAGAAGACGCAATTGCAGATACGAATGCAGATGCGCACGAACATAGTGTAAAGCGCATTTTTCCACGGTTGGGCGAAGTTGATGATACAGATAAGATTATTGAGGCCTTGAAAAGCTAGCATATCTTCGGCAGAAACACTGTCACACTGAGCAAGCTTTATCGGTCGGTGGCTCACTGACCGAAACCACAATTAACTTTTACTGGTCTTAGCGTCTTCAATGCTATTAAGTTAGGTTTTTTAACCACAGATGCACACAGATAAACACGGATTTCATCTGTGTGCATCCTTTTTATCTGTGGTTAAATTATATATCCGGGGTTATTGGCTTAACTTAATAGCATTGTTAGCGTCTCGCTAAGACCATCAGTTTATTATTACACTTTCTTAATCGCCACGGATGCACGGAAAAACACGGATTTTACGGCTCCATCGTCTGGAGGTCTAGCGAAGTGAAATCTATCAGGGCAGATCTCTCCCCCAAATATTCGGGACGTTTCAGTCGAGATGACGCCTTTTTTTGATTCTATTGGTCGGTGTCTCACCGACCGAAATCTTAACACCTTATGGCTTAGGCAGTACATGATTTTCTTTTGCCCAGGCCTGCCACTTTGCATTCAGCTCTTTTACTTTATCAGGATGTTGGGCAGCCACATCATTTAATTCTGTCTTATCATTTCTGATGTTATAAAGATGCCAGGTAGAATCATCAGATAAATTAACCATTTTCCAGTCACCGGCTCGTACAAAACGTGCATTAAAGTGCTCGTTAAACAAAGTTTCGTGCCCGCTTGAAACCTTTCCTTTTAATGCAGGCACTAAACTTAAACCTTGCATAGGTTTAATGTTATTTCCTTTATAATTGCCGGGATATTTCGCCTTGGCCAGTTCTACAAAAGTGGTCATAAAATCCATCACATGTCCAACCTGATCGCTATAACTTCCGTTCTTAGCCGTTATTCCTTTTGGCCAGAAAGCAATCATTGGGGTGTGTACACCACCTTCGTACGATTGTGCTTTAGCCAGTTGATATGGCGTATTGGCTACATTTGCCCAGATTGGTCCGATAGAGGTATAACTGGTTTGCGGACCCGGCATTACCTTTTTGTAAATGGGATAAGCAATTTTTTCTCCTGTCCTGGTTTCGCTTGGCCGGTCGAAACCTGGTCCGTAACGCATGGCATCTTCCGGACTAGCACCATTATCACTCAAGAAGATAATCAGCGTATTATCCAGTTGATTGGTTTCTTTTAAAGTTTTAATGATCCGGCCAATCCCCTGGTCCATTCTATCGATCATAGCCGCATGCACAGCCATCGCCATTTCATCAAAAGTTTTGGTTGGGTTATCTTCCCACTTCACGGTCGATTTGCGCGGAGATAAAGGAGCCGTTTTAGGATCAATCAATCCCATGGCAACCATTTTTTTATATCTCGCTTCGCGGATGGCATCCCAGCCTACTTTATAAGTATCTTTATATTTAGCGATATCTTCAGGTTTTGCCTGTAAAGGCCAGTGTGGTGCATTTTCGGCTACATACAGGAAAAAAGGTTTATCGCCTTTACTAAATTCCCGGATATAAGTTGCAGCTGTATCGTTAATGGCATCGGTATGGTAATAATCTTTGGGCACTTCTTTAATCGGGGTTGTACCGCTTACCAGACTAAAAGGATCAAAAAAATCGACCACTCCCCAGAGTGTTCCAAAAAATTTTTCAAAACCCCTGCTGGTTGGATACTGATCGATTGGAGAAAACAGGGGAAAGTTTGTTTTATGGTTTAGCCAATCCAATTGTGCCTGAGGTGTTGACTGTTCGATGGTATTGGAAACATGCCACTTGCCCGACATGGCGGTTCTGTAACCTGCATCTTTTAAAACTTCGGCTAATGTTACTGAATTTTCAGTGATGGCGCCGCGGTATCCTTCCATATTCCGGTCGGTTGTCATTTCGCCGATGCCCGCGTTATGGTTGTAAAATCCGGTTAATAAAGCAGCCCGTGTAGGGCAACAGCGCGAGGTATTGTAAAAATTCCTGAAACGTACTCCCCTACTTGCCAGAAAATCGATATTGGGTGTTTTAATTTCGCCTCCATAGCAACCAATGTCGGAAAAGCCCAGATCGTCGGCCAGAATCACGATAATGTTAGGTCTTTTATCTAAGGCTTTTTTAGGTTTAGGCTTATTGGTAAAAGCCATTAAAATGCCGATTGATCCGATGAAAAACAGGGCTGAATATTTGGTAAATGTGCGCATCATATCCTAAATTAAAATAAAAATCCGAAAGGGAGGATTTTATCAATTAATTTGTTGCAAACACAGCTAAATCGATTTACATGGTATTTATCGGATGGTTCGACCTGAAATTATGAAATATCGGCTTGCCGTTTTTGGTTGGTAAAATAGGATAAGAATAAAACGATTAAAAACACTACCGGCCCGATCCGGTTATTGATGGGATCGCCTGAAGCGGTATGTGCAATAAATGCAGAAACAAAGGTGATAGCAAAACCTGCATAAGCCCACTCTTTTAACTTTCCTTTTATGGGGATCAATAGTATAACCGCGCCAATAATTTTTGCGATTGCCAGTTCTATCCTGAAATAATCCGGGAAACCCAAATGGTGAAAAGCCTGTTTAATGGTTTCGTTAGTGAGGTACGAATAACCCGAAAAAATCATCATCAATGCTACCAAAGCTGTTGATATCCAATAAGTAATTTTAAGTGTTCTCATTTTCATATTATTTTTTTGATGCAAACTTATGTACTTTTGCTATCCAAAAGATACTAGTATCCCAAAGGATAGTGGTATCCTTTACGAAAGCATATACCTTTGTAAAATGGGACCAGCAAAAGAACACCGCAGTAAAGAAGCCTGCACAGCAAGTTTAAATGCAGTAAAAGATGCGCTTTATGTACTAAATGGCAAGTGGAAACTGCCTTTAATTATCAGTTTGCAGGAAGGACCGCAGCGTTTTAACGAAATCCAGAAATCATTGGGAGAGATTACCCCGAAAATCCTGTCTAAAGAATTGAAAGATTTAGAACTCAACGAATTTGTAGTGCGCAAAGTGTTTTCTACCACTCCTGTAACTGTAACCTACGAATTAACGCCTTATAGCGAATCGTTAGATAAGGTAATTAATGAGTTGAGAGAATGGGGCTTAAAACATCGCGAAAGGTTGGTTAAAAGCAGAAGAACTGAAAAAGAGCTGGAATACGCGGATGCTTAACAGGTAAACGGAAGTAAAAAAAATCGCCATTACCGCTAAAAAAGCAAAACACTGATAATGATAAAATTCGGCTATCTTTGTGCAAAATAAAATCGATGGCGGTATTACATAGAAAAGAAGAAAAAATTCAGGCAGTGCTGGGTAGGTTGCCTAAAAAATATACAGACGAACAATTTGTAGAGATGTTTATCAGGCTTTACTCTAAAGATTGGGGCAAAATAAAATCAGCTTATATTAAACAATCGCAGGATAAAGAGCCTGGAACAATCATCAATATGCCTAAACCAGAGGTATATTTAAGACAGATTCTGGCCAATTACCTGCAACAGGAGCATGCGCCTAAAGTAGCGGAAGTTAAAAAAGATGTTATCGAGGTACCTGTTGAAGAAAAGAAAGCAAAAGCACCGGCTAAGAAAAAAGAAGCGGTAGCTGAGGAAGTTCCGGCAGCGGTTAAAAAAGCTAAAGCACCAGCAAAAAAGAAAACTGAAGCCGCTGAAGAACCTGTTGCTGAAGTAAAGAAAGCTAAAGCACCTGCAAAGAAAAAAGCAGAAGTTACGGAAGAAGCTCCAACTGCTGAAAAGAAGGTTAAAACCGCAGCGAAAAAGCCTGCAGAAAAAAAATAAAAAATATTTTACACCGAATATAATAAATCGCCTTTTTGGTTGTTTATATATATGAGAGCGTTAATTTAGATGACGGGGATAGGTCGGTATGATCGATCCCCGTTTTTTTATGCCTGTCATTTTCGACCGAAACGTCCCGAATGTTCGGGAGAGAGATCTATCTCGAAAATATACTCAAGCCAGATTTCCCGGCTTCGCTCGAAATGACGGTACGAAGAAGCGCCGTTCGAAATGACAAAATGGCCTGTGAGGACGCATACTATGGGCAGTAAGAAGTAATCAAAAAGACTATTCGACTCCGCTCAGGGTTATAAACTACATGGAATTTTCCATGTTTTCAGTGCCTCCGTGGCTAAAAAGAATGCTTAAAGATTTTCGAAATGGTCTGTGGGACACAGACCACGGTCAGGCATAAAAAAAGCCGCTGAATCCTCAGCGACCTTACAATCAAACTAACGTATCTTATTTTTCAATCATCTTATAATATCGAACATAATCCACTTCCATTTTTTGCGGCCAGATGGTATCATCAACACCTTGCGCACCACCCCAATCGCCGCCAACAGCAACATTTAATAAAAGGTGAAAACGTTTGTCAAAAGGCCAGACTTTATAACCCGTTCCTTCATTGGTAAATTCGAATACTTTTACATCATCATAATAACCCCTGATAGCAAAAGGAGTCCAGTCTACCCGGTAAAGATGAAAAGCTGTACTCGCCCCATCAACTTTTTTGGTAATCGTTTTCTGGGTATTGATTTTGAAATAATAAGCCTCGCTATGGGTACTAAAATGTACCATATCCTGATCGTAACCTACATGTTCCATAATATCAATTTCACCTGATTTTGGCCAATCGCCATAAACCCGATCAGTTGGCAGCATCCAGATGGCGGGCCATGTGCCCCTTCCGGTAGGCAGCTTAGCCTTAATTTCGAAACGTCCGTATAAAGCATCGAGTTTGTTGCGGGTTACCATGCGGGATGAAGTGTAAGCCATACCACCCATATTTTCCTTTTTGGCGGTAATGGTCAATATTCCGCCGGCTACATTGGCATTATTGGTGGTATTGGTGTAATATTCCAATTCATTATTACCCCAGCCACTGCCACCTGTATCGTAATCCCAATTATTTGAAAGTGGTGCACCGGTATTGGTAAATTCATCAGCCCATGTTGGGGAGGTTTCAAAAGTCCAGCCTTTATCAACCGGAGGGCCTGCCGGTACCGGTGGTACATAAACCAACCCATCATCGTCTCCTTTTTTTGAACAGGAACTCAATGCGATTGCACCAATTGCAAAAACAAAAACCACGCGTTTAAAATGCTTTACTGAATGTATCATGTTATAAATGTTAAATAGGGCAGTTTGTATGTTGTACAAACTGCCCTGGTAAATCAGGCTTTACTTAAACTCAAAATCATCTATATAAAATATGCCTGGGGCCGGGTGACCTTCGCCACCTAACTGAACCACAATTTTATCGTATAGGGTTTGGGTGGCAGATCCCGAATAATCGAACTCTAACTGTATCCATTTGTTGTAATCGGTAGCTGCTATGGTTTTAACAATTTCGATCTGTGTTTGCCAGGCATTACCGCCTAATAGTGAGTTTTGCAGCTTAACCGAAACTTTCGGTTGTAAGGTTGTAAAATCATTTCCACCGGGAATGAAAACCTTTAAGCGGATTTTATTTTTTGCTGAAAGGTCAAAACGATACGGCAGGGTTACATTCAGGTTTCCGTACTGACCATCATCACCTGTTCTTTTTTCATAATAACCTACTTTTGCAGAGGTATTAACCGGGAATTTTGCCGGATTATCGTAAGGACTGGTAAAATTGATATTTTCGGCAGTCCAGGTGAAGTTTGCTGTACCCTGAAAGTCATCAGCAAGGTTTGCAGCCTGCATCGGTTTTTGCACAACTGGTCTTACATAACCTTTTTTTACCAATTTTAAATACCAGGCATTTCCACTGTTGGCTTTATCCAAACAACGCAGCCACATTTCATTCTCGTTTAAAGATAAGATCTGGTACTGTGAAACGCCAAGGTAATAGCTAATAAAACCGCCGCCAGAAATGGTAATGTATTTCACACCATTGGTTTCGGTAACCAGCCAGGTTAAATTGGTTGGCGGGGTATAATTTACCGTTGGATCATTCGCCCCTGCCGGTCCGCCGATGCCAGGCGCATTCGCTGCATTGGCAAAAGTAGTTCCTTTATTATCGTAGGTATATTTTAAGGCATTCATGTTGAAGGTCATCTCATCATCGTAAAAACCTAAACCATTTTTTTCATCAGGGCCTGCCTGATACCAATCCGGTGATTGAGAAGTAACAGGACCAACACCAAGATGTCCGGCTGATTTTTGGTCGATTACCCAGGTAAAACCGGTAGCATTTGATAAACCGCCCGAAAGCGTGGTAAAAGCCGGATCGGTTAGCATGGCAGGATTAGTAGCTGCAATAACCACCGATTTGGTACTCGAAACTGAACCGCCGTCGGTAACAATGGTTAATTTTACGGTATAAGTGCCTGCAAGCGGATAAGAAGCCGTTACGGTATTGCCATCCGCTGTTGCTCCATTACCAAAATCCCACAGGGCTTTAAAACCAGGCGATTGATTGACCAGCGTAACCACATTGGCATTGGTTGCAGTTGGTGTTACGCTAAATTTAACCTGATCGGCTGTAGGCGCAGGGGCTAAATCTTTATCTGTATTTGCTTTTTTGCAGGCATTTAAGCTTAGCAAAAGCAGCAGGGTTAAAAACCCGGCTGTTTGTTTAATGATATAATTTAATTTCATGATATATTTAATTAATTATAGCCTGGATTTTGTTTGATCACACCTTTAGTAAGGTCGATTTCCTGTTGAGGAATGGGTATAAATTCACTTTTACCAGCTTTATAACCCGATGGGCCTAAAACAGTAACGGCTCTTCCACTGCGTACCAGATCGAAGAAACGATGGCCTTCGAAAGCGAGTTCTAACCTGCGTTCGTTAAAAATATTATCTAAAGTTGCCGGAATAGGTGCTAAACCAACCCTTGCCCTAACGGCAGTAAGCAATGCCAGGGCACGTGTTGGATCGCTGTTTAACCTTACCAAAGCTTCGGCTTCCATTAAATAGGTATCGGCCAAACGCATTTCAATTTCATCAATCGGCCAGTTTAATTCGGCAGTACCGCTGTTAGAGCGGTAAGCTTTTAACGGAGCGTATTTTTTTATGAAATAATCGGTATTCTGGAACCGGCCATTGTAAGTTGCCCCAGCTGCCTTTAATGCAGCACCATCGATAATTGAAGTGGCAAAACGCGGATCGGTTTTCATTGCATTTACCAGGCTAAGCGTTACCGGGCAGAAACCCCAGCCAGCAGAATACGTGTCGCCATTATAGCTATCCATACCTACAAACTGTGTACCTACGTTACCTTCGCCACCGTTAACCCAACCCCAATCGCCCCATGCAGCCAGGTTAGAATGCGGAATCTCTAAAATTACCTCAGCATTAAATTTATTGTCCGGCCTGAAAATATCGGCATAGTTTGGCAATAAAGAATAACCATAGGCATTACCATCTTTATTAATATCGTTAAACAAAGTAGCCGCTTCCTGCAATTTGGTATTATCGTTTTGGTATAACAATACTTTAGCAAGCAATGCCTTTGCAGCACCCATCGAAATACGGCCTTTTTCGTTCGTAGCAATAGTTGCAGGTAATCCCGGATAGGCATCGCGGAGATCTTTTTCTACCTGTGCGTAAATTGCTGCCGGAGGAGATTGTGTTTGGGTGTATAATTCTCCTGTTGGGATGGTGGCTGTAATTAATGGCACATTACCAAAAAACCTTACCAGATCAAAATAGAAATATGCCCTTAAAAATTTAGCCTCGGCAGTAACGCGGGTTTTAAATGCGGCGCTCAGTGTTGTAGCTTTGGCAATTTTCTCTAAAATAATATTGGCGCGGTTAACTCCCGTAAAGTTTTTGCTCCATAAACCCACCTGCGGACCCAACCTCGAATCCATATTAAAGTTATCGTAAGCTACCCAGCCCGGCTGGTCGGAAGCATTACTGCCGCCAGCAAAACAATCGTCGGATGCGGCACTTAATAAAGGTTGTTTCATGGTATAACCACCAGTGGTACCCCATTGCATTACATCATAAACCGATATCAGGCCCTGGTAAACCTCGGTTTCGTTACGGTAAAAATTTTCTTCTGTTGCAGTTCCTTTTGGCACCAGCTCCAAAAAATCTTTTTTGCAAGAAACTGTTAATTGCATCATCGCCAAAATGGCAATCGAATATTTTATATGTTTAATTTTCATATCGCTCTTATTAAAATCCAACATTTACACCTACAAAAAATGATCTGGCCTGCGGATAAAAACCACGGTCTACACCCAAACTGCCACCACCAATTTCCGGATCGTAGCCTGTATATTTCGTCAGGGTAAACAGGTTGTTCCCCATTACATAAACTTTCAACTTATCCAAACCAACTTTATTTACCAGTTGCTTAGGCAGGGTATAACCCAGTTGAACGTTTTTTAGCCTGAAATAAGCGCCGCTTTCTAAAAACAAGCTCGATACACGACTATAGTTTTTGTTATCATCCTGTAAGGTTACCCTTGGTATGGTATTGCTTGTCCCCTCACCTGTCCACCTGTTTAAAATATTGGTGGTATAGTTAGATGGAGTTAAATCGAACCTTCTTAATCCGTTAAAAATCATATTTCCCGAAACGCCCTGTCCGAACAACGAGATATCGAAACCTTTATATTTTGCAGAGAAAGTTAACCCATAAGTGAAATTTGGGTTCGATCTGCCTAAGAAAGTTCTGTCGGCATCGCTGATTACCCCGTCGCCATTCAGGTCCAAAAATTTAATATCTCCAGGTTTTGCATTTGGCTGAATCAAAGTACCTGCACCATTTTTATAATTATTGATTTCGGCCTGGTTCTGGAAAAGACCTGCAGTCTGGTATCCGAAAAAGGAATCAACCGGCTGACCAACAGCTACACGAGTTACCTCTAAACCCTGTGGCGTAATGGTTTGTCTGCTTGGGATGTAATCTTTATCGGCCCCCAGTAAGGTTACCTGGTTTTTGATAAACGAAGCATTACCGGCAATATGAAAACTCACTTCACCGATTTTTTTGTTCCAGCCCAGTTCAATTTCGAAACCCCTGTTGTATAAATCGGCTGTATTGGCATAAGGTCCGCTATTACCCACATACGATGGAACCACCTGTTGCAGCAGCATTCCGTAAGTTTTTTTATTAAAATAGCTGGTACTTAAAGTAATACCTTCAAATAAGGTAGCGTCAAAACCTAAATCAACTGAAGAGGTTTCTTCCCATTTTAAATCAGGGTTTGAAAGGGCATTCGGACTCACACCATTAACCAGCGCCTGACCAGAAGCTGTTCCTAATGAATAGTTACGTCCACCGCTTACGGTTGCCAGGTAGCTGAAATCTGGAATATTATCGTTACCGTTAATACCATACGAACCCCTGAACTTTAAAAAGGTGATGATATCATTTTTTGGCCAGAAATCTTCGCGTGAGGCTACCCAACCCGCTGATGCCGAAGGGAAATAACCATATTTATTATTCGGACCAAAACGTGATGAACCATCTCTACGGATGATACCCGTAAACAGGTATTTTTCATCATAATTATAAATTACACGACCAAATATCGAATTTAAAGTGTTCAAATATTCGCCACCGTAAAAATCAGAATTGGTTCTGGCTACCGGAAATTGTAATGAGGCATCTTTAATGTTATCAACCGGGATACCTTCTTTAATACCACCCTGGGTTTCGCCTTTATTTTTCTGTGCCGAATAACCTAAGAGTGCCGTAAATACATGTTTGCCGATGGTTTTATCATAGCTCAGTGTATTCTCCAACGACCAGAATAAACCCCTGTTATTATCTCTTGTATAAGCGGTTAGGGTTGATTGGTTAATCGAATTCAGGTAATAAATCGGACGGAAAGTTTGTCCGCCCCAAAAAGCTAGATCCACGCCTCCGGTGCTCCTAAATTTTAAACCTTTTATAAATTCAACTTCAGCAAATGCATTTCCAACCACTTTATCGCTCCAGCTGTTTCCCTGTGCAACCTGTAAGGCGGCAACCGGATTTAAAACCTCCGATTGTGCATAATCAGAAATTCCGTAAGGGAAACCGGCTTCATTTCTTACTACCGGATTATTGAGATATTTTGAAGCAGCATATTTTGCAGGATCAGTTTCTACAACCGGTGTAATAGGATCCATATTAATGGCCCTGCTTAATGGCGAACCATATTCTGTATTGGTACTTACACCAACAGAATTTATCCTGGTGTAACCAATAGAGTTACCAAACTTGATGTTTTTCGTAATTTTATGCTCGAAGTTAAACCTTGCAGTAAATCTTTTGAACTGCGAATTTGATGTAGCCACAATACCATCCTGATCGAAATAACTGAACGAGCCGTAATAAACCGACTTATCGTTTCCTCCGCTCATGTTTAAATCGTGGTTTTGGATCATGGCACTGTTATTAAAAACAGCCGCCTGCCAATCGGTGCCCTCGCCATATTGTGCAGGGTTGGGGAACCGTACTGCAGTAATTCCGTCTGCCAGTTGCGATTCGTTATAAATAGTAGCGTACTGCGTAGCATTTAACAGATTAAGCTTGGTAGAAGGTGCCTGCGTACCGATGTAGTTATTGTATTCCAACCTGATTCTTCCCGTATTTGCACCTTTTTTGGTACTCACAATAATTACCCCGTTTGCGGCACGCGTACCATAAATAGCGGCTGATGCGGCATCTTTCAACACCTCGATTGATTCGATATCCGATTGATTGAGGTATTCGATACCGCCATTAATTACCACCCCATCTACTACAAATAATGGATTTGCATTATTGATATTCGCTGTACCGCGGATCCTGATGGTACCGCCATCGCCGGGTTGGCCAGAACTCGTCATTACGTTTACGCCCGATGCCCGACCCTGTAACGATTGCTCTAAACGTACCACAGGGGCATTTTCCAGATCGGCAGCTTTAACCGAAGCAATTGCACCGGTTACCACACTTTTCTTTTGTGTACCATAACCAATTACCACCGCATCGGCCAGTAAACCTGCCTGTGGTTCTAATTTTATGGTTACGCCATTGGCTGCAACAACTTCTTTATTTTCGTAACCGATGTAGGTAACCACCAATGTAGCACCTTCAGTAACATCTTTTAAAATAAATGTACCTGTTTCGTCGGTCACTGCTCCCTGGTTGGTTCCTTTTACCTTTACACTGGCACCAATCATCGGCAGGCCTTTTTCGTCAATCACCTTACCCCTTATATCAACAAAAGAACGGATCATCAAAGGTGTACCTTCAGCTGCTTTACGATGGATGATAATGGTATTATTTTTTATGGTATAGCCTAGTGGCTGATCGTTAAAAATACGTTTGAGCGCTTCTTTAATATCGGTATTACGGATATCGATGGTTACCGGTTTAGCCTCCTTTAAAAGGTCTAAATCGTACAGAAAACTATAACCCACACTTTTGTTCAGCTTGCGGAAGACTTTGAGTAGCGTAGTATTTTTTTCTGATAATGTTACGTTTTGTGCATTTGCAGCCCCGTAACTGAGCTGTAAAAATGTAGTGATTAGCAAGACAAAAGTCAATTTCATAATCAACAAAATTTTAAACAGGCGTCCCTTTGGTTTGGGCAACCATTCAGTATAAAAATTCATATATTTGGTTATTAGGTTAAGAATAGTTGTATCTCACAATTTTACGATTAGAACAAGGCCTTAATTATAGCCGGGAGCGTTGCCGCGCTTCCGGTTTTTTTAGTCAGGCATATTCTAAAAAATCATCATCGTTTGATGAAAAAGTATAGGTTACGGCATAACTAAAATCCTCCTCTCTTCTATTTTAAAGTGTACGGCCCCGGTGGTTTCGAGCATATCCAATACTTCGTTTACACTATTGAAACGCGAAATACGGCCGCCAAAGGTTTTATTGATTTTGTTACCGCGGTAATCTATTTCTACATTGTACCAGCGGGCAATCTTATTCATAATGGTTGCTAAATTTTCTTCATTAAAGCTGAAATAACCGTCTTTCCAGGTTACCGATTCTTCTGCATCAACGGTTTCTATCCTTACCGATGGGGATGAGGAAGTAATTACCGATTGCTGGCCAGGTCTTAACAACTGCGAAATATTTGATTGTAAATTTTTGATCCTGATGCTACCTTCCAATAACGTGGTTTTGTTGCTGGGTTCGTTGTTATAGGCATTGATGTTAAAATGCGTGCCCAAAACTTCTACTTCCTGACTTCTGCCGGCACCGATATCGCTCTTTACTTTAAATGGAACCCGCATTCCCTTTGTATCCCTTAGCTTGGCTACTTCAAAATAAGCTTCGCCTTTTAATTCCACTTTTCTTTCATCACCGTTAAAAACGGCCGGATATTTTAAAGCAGACTCGGCATTGAGCCAAACTTTGGTCCCATCAGGAAGGTTGATCTGATATTGGCCACCACGGGGCGTTTCGATTGTATTGTAAACGTCTTTTTTACCATTCGATGCCGATTGGGCCGCAACGGTATAAATCAGTTCGCCATTGCTGGTTTTGGTAATGTTGATGCCTGCCTGTTTCGCGATGATACCGTTCGTAGCATCGGTTAACGAGATTTTAGAACCATCGGCCAGGGTTAAAGTAGCTTTATTGCCACCCGGTTTAATAATTTTTTCAGTTGTTGTAGCAATTTGCTGCTGATCTGCTGATTGTTTTTTAAGCTGGTGATTAATTACGAAACCAATAAAAAAGAGTATTACTGCCGCAGCTGCCAGTTTTGGCCAGAGCGTATGTTTGCGTGCCGGTTTTAGTTCCGTTTCCTCTTCAATAGCATTCCAGATCTGGTTTTTGGCATCGATCAGTTCAGCATGATCCAGGTCGGATGTTCCTGCCTTAAGCTCGGATAAGTGCCACGATTCTACCAAAGCTTGTTCATCTTCAGTACACAGTCCATCCCTGTATCGTTCTAAAAGTTTTTCAACTTCGGCTTTATTCATTACTTCAAAATATTTGGCTAATTAAATACATGTAGGATAAGCAAAGCCCAGGTAGTAGATAAAAAGAAAATATTTTTATTTTTTTTATTCACAGACCTTATAGGTTTTGAAAACCTATAAGGTCTCTAGAAAAAGCTATCGAAGCATTAAAATTACAGCTAACAACAAAAACGAAGTTAACTTTAGCCTTAAAACCTTTAGTGCATTGCTCATTTGTTTCTTTACCGTTTTATCAGATAAATGCAAAATTTCTGCAATTTCCTTTTGGCTAAGGTGCTGCTGGCGGCTCATTTCGAATATCAGGCGCATTTTTCTCAGGTGACCAAGGTGGTCAATATTATTTTGTAAATGAATGGCTTAGTGTTAATGGCTGACACCTGTCCTGCTATCCCTCCAAGTCCTCACTCATACTTCGCTCCGGGCTTTCCGTTCTATCAGGTTTATTTACAGAGGGTAGCTTTCAAACTTCGCAGGTTAATGATCTAAGTTAAACCGGTGGGTTTTGCGTTAGGGATTGTAAGGGTTCAGTACCGATCTTTCATCGGTACCGGAGCGAAGCGCAGCCCTGAAAAGCCCGCCCCTTTCCCGATTTTTCATCGGGATTGGGTAACGTCCAAATCAATCAATTTATAACTTTTGGGTTAGGCTAAAAGCTAGCGAAGCATTAAAATTACAGCCAACAACAAAAACGAAGTCAACTTTAGCCTTAAAACCTTTAACGCATTGCTCATCTGCTTTTTTACCGTTTTATCCGATAAATGCAAAATTTCTGCAATTTCCTTTTGACTAAGGTGTTGCTGGCGACTCATTTCGAATATCAGCCGCATTTTTGGCGGCAGGAGTGATACTTCTTTTTCAATTAATGAAGCAAATTCACGCTCACGGATGTAGTTGTCGGTAACATAATCGCCCCGATCAGCAAAACTTTCTAATGATTGCAAATAATTGGTGCGCGATTTATTTTTATCCAGCCAATCGAAGATTTTATACCGCACTGCGGTATAGAGGTAGGCCGATAACTGTGATTTGATTTTAATGTCCGGATTACTCCACAGGTAAACAAAAATCTCCTGAACAATATCTCTTGCATCTTCCCTATCCGGGACCATTTTACAGGCATAGATATATAACAAACCGTTAAACCGCTCGTATATTTCTTCGAAAGCACACTTATCCCCATCCTGTATCAGGACGAAAAGTTCGTTATCGGTTAATGATTTATATACAGGCACTTGGTTAGAATGAATAATACGAATGTAAGAAATTGTTTATCGTATATCCTAACATTATTTTAACAATGCCTTTGGATTTAATCGTTTTAAAAACGTTGATACAGGCATTTTACACACAATTGTAAAGTTTAATCACATAATTGGTATATCGGGAAATTCCGATATACATTTGCATCATGGATCAGGTAGAAATATTTAAAGCCCTTTCGAATAAAACACGTTTACAGATTTTAGCCTGGCTTAAAGAGCCGGCAGTAAACTTTCCTGAACAGCCCGCCGGTGCGGACTTTGAAACCGTTGGTGTTTGTGTAGGACAAATCCAGCTAAAAAGTGGTTTATCACAAAGCACCATTTCCGAATATCTTTCCATCCTGCAACGTGCCGAATTGATCAGCTCTACGCGAATCGGCCAGTGGACTTATTACAAACGCAATAAAGAAGGTTTGGAAAAATTAAGTGAAATCATCAACACAGCATTATAAATTTTAAAATTATATGAACACAGATAGTTTATTCAGGCCATTTAGCCTTAAAACATTAAATACAAAAAACAGGATTGTAATGGCCCCGATGACGAGATCTTTCTCACCGGGCGGAGTACCTACAGCCGATGTTGCCACTTATTATACCAAAAGGGCAGCTGGCGAAGTGGGTTTAATCTTATCAGAAGGAACGGTAATTAACCGCCCCTCTTCATCAGCAGACCCAAATATTCCACATTTTTATGGTACGGAGGCTTTGGCTGGCTGGGAAAATGTAATTAAAGGTGTTCACCAGGCTGGTGGACAGATGGGGCCACAAATCTGGCACCAGGGCATTATGGAAAACCACGCTTCAGGATGGTTGCCAAGTGCACCTTTCGAAGGTCCGTCTAGCTTTAACAAACCGGGCGTCGAAAACGGTGTGCCGATGACAGACGCCACCATTGCCGATACCATTGCAGCTTTTGGCCAGGCGGCCGCTGATGCCAAAGCTTTAGGTTTCGATACGGTTGAAATACACGGTGCACACCAATATTTAATCGATCAGTTTTTCTGGGAAGGCACAAATAACCGAACAGATATTTATGGAGGTAAAACGCTGGCCCAACGTACCCGTTTTGGCGTTGAGGTAATTAAAGAAGTACGTAAAAGGGTAGGCGAAGATTTCGCATTAATTATTCGTTTATCTCAATTTAAACCTGCTGCTTACGATTATAAACTGGCTAAAAATGAGCAGGAGTTAGAACAGTGGTTAACCCCATTGGCCGATGCCGGAATTGATATTTTTCATTGCTCGCAACGCCGTTTCTGGGATCCTGAATTTGAAGGATCTGATTTAAACTTTGCAGGTTGGGCGAAAAAAGTTACCGGAAAAGCAACCATTTCAGTAGGTTCGGTTGGTTTGGATGGCGATTTCTTTGGTGCTTTTGCAGGTCAAAGCTCACAACCCAGCTCATTGGACGAACTGGTACGCAGAATGGACCGTGGCGATTTTGATTTGGTAGCCGTTGGCCGTCCGCTTTTAGCAGACCCGAACTGGGTAGAAAAAATTAAAAATAACCGTACAGAAGAGTTGAAAGGCTTTAGCAAAGAAGCTTTAATGCAATTAGTATAATAAATATCCCTATTTTTCTTTTTAAGTTTAAAAGCATCCTGAAAGGGGTGCTTTTTTCATTAAGTCCGTCCTCTCGACTGAAACGAAGTGAAATGGAGAGATCCATCGAGACAGATTTCTCGACTCCGTTGCACTTCGCTCGAAATGACGATGAGTGGAAAGTAGTGTTGTAATGAGTATATTTTCTCTTGAACTCCCACCCTTTTTCTTTAAATTCACCTCATTAAAATTGATCATCCCATGTCGAATATTAAACTGATTATCGAAGAACGGCCAGCAAACATTGGTAACTTTATGGTTGGGAGGCTTTTGCCTTTCAGAGAGAAACGCATGGTTGGCCCTTTTTCTTTTATCGACCACATGGGCCCTGCAGCCATGAACGATCATGAAAACCTCGATGTTCCTCCACATCCGCACATTGGCCTTTCTACCCTCACTTTTTTGTTCGAAGGAGAAATTACCCATAAAGATAGTCTGGGATCGGATGTGGTAATTAAACCCGGACAGGTAAACTGGATGACATCAGGCAGTGGCATTGTCCATTCGGAAAGAACACCCGAATACCTCCGCCACAGCGACAAAATGCTGCATGGGTTACAGATCTGGGTGGCTTTGCCGAAAGACCTGGAACAAATGGAACCTGAATTTTTCCATGTAGAGGGCACCGACATTCCTGCCTGGGAACAGGATGGCGTTGCCATTAAATTAATTGCCGGCGAAGCTTTTGGCCGTAAATCGCCTGTTCCTGTTTATAGTCCGCTGTATTTTCTGGAATTAAAAAGTACCCGCCGCCAGAAAGTAAATATCGGCGACTACTTATTCGGAGAAAGTGCCTTGTACATTTTAGATGGAGCAATAGAAAGCGATGGACACATTTTTGAACCGAGGCAGATTTTAATCGCCAATGATGCCAAACTCTGCGAATTTACCATGCATGAAAATACAAGCGTTTACATTTTCGGCGGCGAAGCTTTCCCCGAAGAGCGGTTTATTTATTGGAATTTTGTAGCTTCGGATAAAGAGCTGATCGAGAAAGCAAAACAAAAGTGGATTGAACAAAGCTTTAAACCCGTGCCCGGCGAAACCGGTTTTGTGCCACTGCCAGATCCGATCAGAAATATTAAACATTAATTTCTTTTAAACAAATTCATGTTTACCGAAACGGCTACGCCGGTTGATGATAATTTTGAATTGCCATAACCGATATTCGTTAATGGGATTTTCATGAAAGGTTTGGCGCTGATGCTTAAATTATTATTTATTTTATGTTGAAATTCTATCCCAACATTGGCAATACCCAAATAATGCTGATTTTGGCCCTTAACCTCCCAACCCTGCGGCCCCTGGTAAGCACCATCATAAGAATAGGTGTATTGCTCTTTTAACATCAGATAGCTGGATAGCCCGGTACTTACCGAAACAGAATTTCTGTTATTTCCAAAAACCTTATAATTTACATTTAAAGGAATATCGATTACATCGCAATTGGCATGAATATTTGATGGGGCAATCTTAAAAATATAACTGGTATTTGGTTTATACAAACTGAAATCCGAATCATAAATTTTCTTGGCATAGGCAGCGCCAGTGGTGATGCTTAATCGCTTGGTGATTGCATAGGTAGCTTCAACTCCAAAACTGCCGCTTAAACTACTGGTACCCGATTTCTGAACGCTGGTTAAATCAGGCGCAGCCAAAATACTTAATACGAAGCGCGATTTTTGCTTTACGGCAGGTGCTTTAATCCTCTCAGGTTTACCAACTGCCACGCTTGTTGTTAAATTTTGACCTTTAAATTGAACCTGGTTTATGTCCAAATTTAATTCTGGTTTAAACTGCACATTGGCCAGCATATTGGTATTAGTACTTAAAATTTCCGTTGCTTTTTGACTGTTTTCTACAGCTAAATCCGAAATATTTTTTTGAACCGGTTTCCCGGCAACTTTGATATCCTTTTTATTTACTGCTAACTGATTTGAATCTATATTTACGGTTGGATCAATCTGTTTTGTTGGTACTTCAGTTGATTTAGCAATATTATCCTGTGTTTTTTTGTTATTGTTTTGATTTTCTTTATTTGTTTTCGTTACCGCAATAACCTCAATTTTATCATTCGGTTTAACCCATAAAAATACAATCAGTAACATTGCCGCAATTCCGGCCGCAGCAGCATACCAATACAAAGGTATCACCCTTCTTTTTGGTGCCGGATGCAATCTTTCCTCCAGATTATCCCAATCTAAATCATTAAAAGGCAAATCAGGATTCTCCAATCCGTCCTTAAATAATTTATCTATATCTTTTCCCTCTTTCATTGCATGTTTGTGTTTAACCTTATCTGTAAAAGGTTTTTATCTACGCCCGAACTCCTTACCTGGTAAGTTTTCGCTTCTGTAGCCTTTAGCATTTCCTGTAATTTCTGCCTCGCCTTAAAAAGGTTCGACTTAGATGTTCCAACGGATATCCCCAGTGTTTCGGCAATTTCTTCATGGTTATATCCATCAATAGCAAAAAGGTTGAAAACCGTTCGGTAGGCAGGACTTAATGTTTGCACCAGCGCCAGAAGATCATTGTAGGCCAATTTATCGTACACCGAGCCTATCTGTGCTATATTTTCCTGTTCCTGGATATCCACATGGTCGGTAAATTTTAAATTGGCACGGTAATAATCAATCGCGGTATTGGTTATAATCCGTCCCAGCCAGGGCATAAAAGCCTTGGAAGTTTCATATTTGGCTATATTTTTAAAGGCTTTAAAAAAACCGTCGTTCAGTATCCCTGCAGCATCTAACCGATCATTTGCATAGCGCAAACAGATACCCATAGCGAAGCTATAGAAATGTTTATATAGTGCTTTCTGACTATCTCTTTCATTTCTAATGCAGCCCTGAATATACTTTTGTATAGTTTCTTCACTATCGCGGTTAGCGGTCACAAATTCTCCTTTCAACACACATTACGGCAAGGGACACCAAAAGGTTGCCTTAAAAATTTATTTTTTTAAAAATATTTTATTTTGTTCGTTTTGGTCAAAAACATCCATTCTACAAGCAACCATTTGCAATTTGGCGGCGTAATAGCGGCATATCATTTTTTATTAAAGTTAAAATTAAAAACAAAATCTTATGCTAATCTACTTAAAAAAGAATCTATTGGCTGTTGCGTGTATAGCCATGGTATTTACTGCCTGTAAGAAAAATAGTTCAGACGAACCTACAACCCCACCTGTTAACAACAACAAAGGAATCCAACTGGCAACCGATGCCAAATTCGGAAGCGTGTTAACGGATAAGGACGGAAAAACTTTATACTTCTTTTCATCCGATGCTGCTGGTACCCCAACCTGCACAGGTGGTTGCGAAGCCATCTGGCCACTTTACTATTCGGCAGATGCCAGTACTGATTTAAACCTGAACAAAGCCGAAGTTGGCGAAGTTACCAGAGCCGATGGCCGTAAACAAAGTACTTACCGCGGTTATCCACTTTATTATTATGCCAGCGATGCGGTAAAAGGTGATATTAAAGGTGATGGCGTTGGTGGAATATGGTTTGTTGCTAAGCCAGATTATTCATTAATGTTAGCTAATGCACAGTTGGTTGGTTCGAACACTAAAAGCTATACCAGTGCTTATGTTGAGGGAACAGGCCTTACTAAATACTTTACAGATGCATTTGGCAGAACACTTTATGCTTTTGCACCTGATAAAAATGGGGTGAATACCTACACCAAAGGTACAGCACAGGAAGGAATATGGCCGGTTTACACATCAGAAGTACTTAATGTGCCTTCAGCCATAGCAAAAACAGATCTTGGTGTAATTACGGTAGCCACGGTTAACAAAAAACAGCTTACTTACAAAGGATGGCCATTATATTATTTTGCATCTGATACAAAAAGAGGCGATAATAAAGGAATTACCGTTGGCGGTATTGGCACCCTTTGGCCTTATGTTGCAACCACAACAACTGTTGCTCCGGTACAATAAAAATACTTGGATTAGGCGGGTAGAATGGTCGGCTGGTATTTTATCAGCCGGCCTTTTTTATACGGTGAGTAAAGCTTGCTTAATTTTCTCGGCAGCCTCAGCCAACTCTTCGTTTGTTGGCTTTAATTTTTCTTTGCTAAAGTTCATGTCGCTCACATTATTCATTGGTATTAAATGGATGTGTGCATGCGGAACTTCTAATCCGATTACCGAAACGCCAACTTTTTTGCAGGGAAATGCCTCTTTTAAGCCTTTGGCTACGATTTTGGCAAACATCCACAAACCAACATATAAATCTTCGTCCATATCGAAAATATAATCGGTTTCGATTTTAGGGATCACGAGAACATGCCCCGCTGTTAAAGGCTGAACATCCAGAAAAGCTAAATATTCTACAGTTTCGGCTACAACATGTGCAGGGATTTCGCCTGCAACGATTTTTGAGAAGATAGTCATAAGGTGGAAGGTTAAAAGGTTTGGGGGCCGAGCGGTTAGGGTTATGCGTTTGGCGATAGGCGTTTTAATAATCGCTCACCGCCAAACACTATCCGCTTATCTCGATATCTCGAGTACTTCGAACTGCATTTTACCTGCAGGTACTTCAATTTCTGCAAACTCGCCTACCGATTTACCCAATAAGCCCTGGGCAATTGGCGATTTAACCGAAATTTTTCCGGTTTTTAAATCCGCTTCACTTTCTGCCACCAATTGGTAAGTCATGGTAGCACCGTTTTTAACATTTTTTATTTTTACGATGGATAATGCCAGCACTTTGGATAAATCTAATTTCGACTCATCAATTAAACGTGCATTCGCCAACGTATTCTTTAACTTCGAAATTTTTGCTTCATGCAATCCCTGTGCCTCTTTTGCGGCATCGTATTCTGCATTCTCCGATAAATCACCTTTATCCCTTGCTTCTGCAATTGCTTTAGATATAAGCTGACGACCGGTGGTAGTTAGATAATGTACTTCCTCTTTCAATTTATCCAACCCCTCTTGGGTGTAGTATGTTACCTCTGTCATTGCTCTATTAATTTTATTCAAACGCTATAAAAAACAAACAAGACTATATAGTTGGTTTGCTACATAGTCTTGCTTCAATTATAACGAAGATAAAATGTGGAAATTACAAAAGCAAATAAAAGATTAAGATTTAACGGATTTTTAGGTTTCAGGATCTCTTTGTTACATAACGCAATTTATATAATGTGCAATTCCCACCAGAAAAGTAACATTCAATCATACACCCATTCAAAATTCAATCATTAATTTTAATTTAGCCTAAATTATTCGTAAAAAAATGAAAAAGTTATTTTCTATTGCCCTGCTTATCGGTTTGGGTGGATATATGGCCTCGGCACAAGAACTTTATATGCCACGGAACATTAAAGCAGCATACACTAAGGGTACGCGCTCAATGAGCGGAAAACCAGGCCCTAATTACTGGCAGAACCATGGTAAATACAACTTGGATATCAAGGTAGATGCCGAAACCAAGGTGGTAAGCGGTAAAGAAGAAATTTTATACAGTAACAACAGCAACGATACCTTAAAAACGCTTGCTATCCGTTTTGTAAACAACCTGCATAAACCTACCTCACCTAGAGGAGGCGCAGTAAGCGAAGACTTTTTAAGCACCGGACTAAATATTATCTCTTTTTCAGTAGATGGCGAAACTTACAAAGTAGACAGCAAAAACTGGGGAACGGTTGGGAATGTTAAATTGAAAAAACCTTTAGCACCAAAATCGAAAATTACGGTTAAAATAGAGTGGGATTATCCTTTATCTAAAGAAAGTGGCCGCGAAGGGCAGATTGATCCGAATTCATTTTTTGTGGCTTACAGTTATCCGCGTATTTCAGTTTATGATGATTATAATGGCTGGGACCGCATTCCACATACTGACAGGGCCGAGTTTTATAACGACTTTAACGATTACGAATTCTCGATCAAAGCGCCTAAAAATTATGTGGTTTATGCCACAGGCGATTTCCTGAATCCTGATGAGGTTTTACAGCCCGAAATTTCGGCCCGCTTAAAAAAATCATACAATGGTGATGAAGTGATCCACATTGCTACCGAGCAGGAAATGAAAGACGGAAAAGTAACCCAGCAAAAAGAATGGAATACCTGGAAATTTGCCGTAAATCACATTACCGATGTTACTTTTGCCTTAAGCAACCATTATGTATGGGATGGTGCAAGCGTAATTGTAGATAAAAAAACCAACAGAAGATCGAGTGCACAGGCTGCTTACAACCCAACAACAGGGAAAGATTTTGTTAATTCGGTTAAATATAATCTAAATGCTCTAGACTGGTTTTCGAATAACTGGCCGGGCATCCCATATCCTTATGTAAAAACCATTGCTTTTCAGGGCTTTGCCGATATGGAATACCCTATGATGGTAAATGATTCGCAATTCGGAGATCCTGTTTTTGCACAATTGGTTCAGGACCATGAAGTTGCACACACTTATTTTCCATTTTATATGGGCATTAACGAAACCCGTTATGCTTATATGGACGAAGGCTGGGCTACCACTTTCGAATACCTGATCGGTATTGCCGAACACGGTAAGGAAGCTGCCGATAAGTTTTACAAAAGCTTCAGGGTGGATAAATACATTAATGATAAATCTACAGAAGAAGATCAGCCTGTAATTTCGATGTCTGATCAGGTTTCGGGTGCTGGTTATGGAAATAATTCTTATGGAAAGGCTTCATTATCTTATTTAGCATTGAAAGATATGCTTGGAGATGAACTCTTCAAAAAAGCGTTACATACTTACATGAGCAACTGGAATGGTAAACATCCAATCCCCTGGGATTATTTTAACTCCATGAATGCGGGTGCGGGGCAGAACCTGAACTGGTTTTTTCAAAACTGGTTTTTCACCAACAATTACCTCGATTTAGCCATTGTTAAAGTAACACCTGTAAAAGGAAAATCGACCTTAACGGTTAAAAATGTTGGTGGGTTTGCCATCCCGTTTAACGTGGTGATAACTTATGCTGATGGAAAAACAGAAACCATGCACCAAACACCTGCAGTTTGGAAAGCAAATCAAAAAGAGTTGAACTTAACAGTTAATACCGCTAAAAAAGTAAAGTCGGTTTCTTTGGATAATGGTATTTTTATGGATGCTACCCCTAAAGATAATAGTTGGGAAGCGAAGTAATTTGCAGCTGGCAATTTTCAGTTGGCAGTTTATCGAACTGTCAACTGAAAACTGTTAATTATTAACCCAGGTTGGATTATTAATATTGGTTTAAAAGGTCTCGTACGGATATCTTTATCTCAAAGTCGTCACCCTGAATTTATTTCAGGGTCTATCTAGCAGGAAAGATGCAGATCCCGAAAATTCGGGACAGCATGACGATAGCGTTAAGAAAAATAGACTAAAAACTAATAAAAAAGCACATTAATATTAATCGAATTCAGGTTACTAACTGAAACTGAGAACCGGCTCGTGTTTAACCGGAAAGTTTAATGAATTGGCAATAAAACACATTTTATTCGCTTCGTGATGTAGCGATGCTGCAAGTTCGTAATGGGCTTTATCTGCGATTAAAACCTGCGGATGTAGGGTAACCTCTCTAAATCTTCCGCTTCCATCAGCAAGCTCTTCCATTGTTCCTACCGCTTCATCCTTATAATCAATTACTACGATTTCATTTTTAGAACACAAATGCAGGTACCAAAGCATGTGGCAGCTTGAAATGGATGCCAATAAAAGGTCTTCGGGATTGTATTTGGATTTATCACCCAAAAAGGCAGAATCGGAAGAACCCGAAATATCGGCTTTTCCTTTTACTGAAATAATGTAATCGCGGTCGTACAAACGGTAATCCATCGTACCCGAACCTTTATTACCGGTCCAGGTAACTGTAGTAGAATATAAATGATCTTTCGGCATGATAAAATTGGTTAGATTGTATAGCCAATTTAAGAAAATAAAATTACTTAAGCTAGCGCTCGTTTCTAACGAGCGTTGAATAATTTATCGTTTATAAACGATAGAATCGTATAGCTATTGATGCTTAAACCTCGCAGGTTTTAAAAACCTGCGAGGTTTTGCTAGTTAAAAATTAAGTCCGCGAAGTTTCTCAGCCAAAACCTCAGAAATTTTTCGGTACGAATCAAACGTCCAGCCACCAACATGCGGGGTTAAAATCACCTGATCATTCTGTTTTAGTTCATTATACCAGGGCTGTTCGCTCAATGCCGGGAATTTTTCGGTTTGTAAAACATCAAGTCCTGCACCTAAAATCTTACCCGTTTTTATGGCATTTAGTACGGCAGTAGTATTTACAATTTCTCCCCTGGCGGTATTGATAAAGAAAATAGGCTTTTTAAAATGGAAGAAATATTCGTCATCCACCATCTGTTTGGTCTCGGCAGTTAAAGGAATATGTAAACTGAGCACATCGCTGTGTTTTACAATCTCTTCCATGCTTACCTCACGGGCAAATGCATCGCTAAAGCCAGTTTTATATTTATCGTAAGCCATTACATCTACTTCGAAACCGGCAAGCTTTTTGGCAAAACTCTGTCCCATAAAACCATAACCGATAATACCTACTTTTTTCCCTTTCAGTTCGTAACCACGGTTACCTTCACGGTCCCATATACCATTTCTGATTTCGGTATCCGCCTTGCGGAAATTATTCATTAAAGATAAAAGTAAACCCGTAGCGTGTTCTCCAACGGCATCACAATTCCCTTCGGGGGCATTAATCAGCTCGATATTTCTTTCAAAAGCGATTTTATCATCAATATTATCCAAACCCGCCCCTGCCCTGGCCACAAATTTTAAATTTGGCGCAGCTGCAAAAATTTCAGCATCGATCCTAAATTTCGTCCTTACGGCAATACCGGTATAATCTTTTATTTTATCTAAAGTTTGTTGTCGCGTAATTAATGGTTCATCATCAACCTGGTAACCCATGGCAATGGCCTGTTCCTTAAAAGCAGGGTGCAGATCATCAACAATTAGTATCTTTTTCATCATAAACAAAAGTAACATTTTGCAGATTGTTAGATTGTAATAATTGAACCATTGTTTTTCGCTAAACTGAAAACCGGTAATTGCGAACTGTAAACTGGAGGTTAACCCACAAAAATATTACGCTAAAATGGCTGTAATAAAATAGTTACGGCCCATTTATTAAACTTAGTTGCCGTTACTTTGTCTCCCTTTATAAAAACACACAAATTTTATTTTTTAATGAGACTTTTTCAATACAGAACAATACAGATTACCCTCCTTCTTCTCACCTTATCATTTAGCCTTTTCGCACAAACAGGCGGAAAAGCAAAAATTACCGGAGTACTTAAAGATGCCAAAACACAGGAAACCATTCCTTTTGCCACGGCAGTATTAATTAATAAGGCAACAGCAAAAAATGCCAAAATAGTTCAGACAGATGTGAATGGTGCATTTGTAATGGCCGACCTTCCTACAGGAACATTTACCTTTAAAATCAGTTTTGTAGGTTACCAAACCATGGTTAGGGATAATGTAACAATTACGGCTTCTACAGGCACATTAAATTTTGGCGACATTAAAATGAACGCAGCCAAAGGAAATGTACTGAGCGAAATTACCGTAACAGGGCAAAAACAGGGTATGCAAATGGGAATCGATAAAAAGATTTTTGCTGTAGATCAAAGCGTAATCAGTGAAGGTGGTTCTGCAGGCGATTTATTACAAAATGTTCCTTCAGTTTCTACTGATATGGATGGTAACGTGAGCCTTCGCGGATCAACCGGTGTAAAAGTGTTAATTGATGGTAAGCCATCATTAATTGCCGGTGGTAATGTGGCGCAGATTCTTCAATCTATTCCTGCCAGCTCAATCGAAAGTGTTGAGGTGATTACCAATCCATCAGCAAAATACGATGCCGAAGGCCAGTCAGGGATCATTAACATTGTATTAAAGAAAAATACCAAACTTGGTTTTAATGGTTCGGCTGCAGTAACTGCGGGTAACCGCGACAACTACAACGCCAATACCAATTTAAGTTTCCAAAACAGTAAGGTAAACATTTATGGCAATTATAGCTATCGCTACGGTAACCGTAGGGGTGGTGGTTTTCAGGACATTACTTATAAAACACCAGCCGGCTCAACAGCTTTTGCCGATCAGACCACTGTTTCAAATTCTTTAGATAAAGGCCATAACGCAAAAGCCGGTATCGATTATTATATCGCTCCAAAAAGTGTAATCAGCTTATCAGGTGGTTTCAACTCGAGGGATAACGACCGCAACGATTTACTTGATATCAAACAGTTAAACACAAACCACGCACCTGTGTTATTGAGCAACAGAACCAATACCACCGATGGTTATGGAAATAGTTATGATGCCAACCTGGATTATGTACAAAAGTTTAAAAAACCAAAAGAAGAATTAACTTTTAATTTTGGTTATTCGTACGGTACAAATAACAATGATCAGGCTTACAGTACTACCACAACCAACCGTAATGGTACGCCAATTAATGAAACTCTAAGTTTACAGCGCGTATTTAACACCGGAAATAATACAAACTACAATATTCAAACCGATTATGCACTTCCGGTAGGTAAAGCAGGTAAAATTGAAGTAGGTTACCGCAGCCAGATCCGTTTGGGTAAGAATGATCAATATGCCGATTCGATTCCTACCAATACCAACATTTACATCAGCAACAATAAACTGATTAATGGTTTTGATAGTAAAGACCAGGTACATGCGCTTTATTTCAATTATCAGAACCAGATTAAGGATTTCGGCTATCAATTGGGTTTAAGGGCCGAAGATGCCCGTTTGGATACGCATTTAGAAGGTTATACCGGTAATGTATTAACTACTGCGGAAGGAAATATCCACTATAAAAGAATATATCCAAGTGTTTTCTTAACGCAGAAATTAAAAGGCGATAACCAGCTTCAGTTAAGCTATACTCGTCGGGTAAACCGTCCACGCCCATGGGATACCAACCCGTTTCTGGATGTTTCAGATCCGTTAAATTACAGAGGTGGTAACCCGAATTTATTACCGGAGGATGTACACTCTTTCGAATTGGGATATAGCAAATACTGGAAAAAAGTAACCTTTACATCAAGTTTATATTTCCGCCAAACCAACGATGTAATCCAAAGGGTAAGAAGCACTCCGGTTAACGGCATCATTACTTCAACACCTCAAAACTTATCCAACCAGATTAATAGTGGTGTGGAATTAATCGGTCGTTTCGATCTGATCAAAGCTTTAAACTTTACCACCAACGTAAACTTATACCAGGCAAAATTTGCAGGCGATGACCGATTTAATATCCCATCGAGCAGTGGTTTTAGCTGGAATGCCAATTTAACCGGAAACTTAACCGTAGTTAAAAATTTATCATTGCAGGTACGCGGCGATTACAGGGCACCAGAAGTAATGGCACAGGGTAAACGTAATGCAATGTATGGCATTGATGGCGGCGCCAAATATGATTTCCCTAACAAAAAAGCTTCGTTAAGCTTTAATGTGAGAGACGTTTTCAACACCAGAAGATGGAGCATGACAACGGAAGACAACTTCACGATAGTTGATTTCCAGCGTCAGATGCAGGGCACAATGGGAAGTTTAACCTTCTCTTACCGCTTCGGAAAAACGACCTTTACCGGCACCAGTAAAAAGAAAAAAGACGATCAGCAGGATAACCGTCCTGATGAAGGATCATTCTAATTTTAATTAAGGTGCTTGTCAAAAATCAAGCACCTTTTTTATTGGATATCTTTATTAGCCCCCTACCCCCTTCTCATATAAAATCAGATTGTTTATCTTGCAGCATGGAAGACATCAACCCCTGGAAAACGCTGGAGAGTGAAATAAAATATGATAACAACTGGATCCGTTTAACCGAACACCAGGTGATTAACCCGTCAGGTGGAAAGGGTATTTATGGTACCGTCCATTTTAAAAACCTGGCCATCGGCATCCTCCCTTTAGACGAAAATTACAATACCTGGCTCGTTGGTCAGTACCGTTATGCGTTAAATGCCTATAGCTGGGAAATCCCCGAAGGCGGCGGTCCGTTAAATGAAGTACCTCTGGAAAGCGCTCGGAGAGAATTATTGGAGGAAACCGGAATGAGCGCCAAAAACTGGAAAGAAATTCAAAGAATGCACCTTTCCAATTCTGTGAGCGATGAACTAAGCATTATTTATGTAGCTACCGGTTTAATTGAAGGCATTGCCATGCCCGAAGAAACGGAAGAACTGGTAGTTAAAAAATTGCCTTTTGAGGAAGCGTATAACATGGTATTAAACGGACAAATTACCGATTCGATGAGCGTGGCAGCCATTCTTAAAGCCAGGCTAATGATACTGAATAGCGAATTGTAACGACACGCAATCACCAAATGTTCCTACGGAACATCAAAAATATTTCATATTTTTTCTACCCAGGATATGTCCCGATGGGACATATTAAAGCCCTAACTGTATAAATCAACCTGGTTATTAAAATCGAAAACCATTTTGCTTCCTTTACATCCAGTAAATCTATTTTCTGTCCCGTAGAACCTATTAAAGATCTAACTGTATAAATCAACCTAGTTATTAAAATTGAAAAGCACATTGCGTCTTTTTACGGCCAATAAATCTATTTTTTGTCCTGTAGAATCTATTAAAGCCCTAACTGTATAAATCAATCTGGTTATTAAAATCAAAAACCATATTGCTTCTTTTTACCTCAAGCAAATCCATTTTGTGTCTCATAGAATATATTAAAGCTCTAACTATATTAATCAATCTGGTTATTATAATCGAAAGCCGCATTGCTTTACCTCCGATAATAATGCTATTTGCTGTCCCGTAGGGACAATTCATCGGTAAAAAAAATACGAAAAGCATTTTTTCGTTCCCTAGGAACGTTTAGTACATTCAATATGTTATGGAATTCCGGAAATATTTCTTAATTTGAGTAATCAATTGCCAGAAGCAATTGAAACCTATCCCAAATTAACCTGCTTGTTGTCTTTGGAGAGACAAATCCCCGGTAGAACGTTAAATATTTAATCCATTAACGCTATGCCAAATACCTATACCCAATTGCATATTCAATTTGCATTTGCTGTTAAATTCCGCGCTTCATTAATTCAACCCCATTGGAAAGAGCAGCTCTTAAAATATATTACAGGAATATTTCAGGCAAATACCCATAAAATGATCCAGATCAACTGTATGCCCGACCATATTCATATTCTCATCGGAATGCGCCCACATCAATCTATTTCCAGTTTGATCCAAAATGTAAAAACGGAAAGCTCGAAATGGGTTAACAACCAAGGTTTTTGCAAGAGTAAATTTGCATGGCAGGAAGGTTATGGGGCATTTTCTTACTCGAAGGGACATGTAGAAAATGTGATCAGATATATCAAAAATCAGGAACAGCACCACAAAAAGAAAACCTTTTTAGGAGAATATGCAGGCCTTTTAAAAGACTTTGATATCAACTACGAAGAAAAATACATCTTCAAAGAACCAGAATAATTTATTATTATCTTTGCCATCTATTTAATCAAGCAGATGAGCAAGCTTTTCGGATATATTTTAAGCCCAATTTTTTATATTTTCTTTGGATTAACGCTTTGCATTTTCCACCCCATACAATGGATATGTTTTAAATTTTTCGGCTATAAAGCACATAAAGTTTCGGTTGATATCCTTAACTTTTTCCTTACCTATTGCCAGGTTTTCCTGTTCAATTCCATCAACTTTAAAAATGAGTACAATCTGCCGACCGACCGACCGATTATTTTTGCGGCCAACCATCAGAGTATGTACGATATCCCTTCGCTGATCTGGTTTTTGAAAAAACACAGTGCAAAATTTATCTCAAAGATCGAACTTACCAAAGGCATTCCTTCTATATCCATTAACCTGCGTTTAGGTGGCGGAGCAAACATTAACAGAAAAGATAACAAACAGGCCATTTCAGAAATCATTAAACTTGGCCGCAGAATGAAAGAAAACAACTGGAGCACAGTGATTTTCCCCGAAGGCACACGTGCAAAAGACGGACAGCTAAAAACCTTTCAGTTTGGCGGCATTGCTACCATTTTAAAGGTAGTACCCGATGCACTGGTAGTTCCGGTAGCAATAGAAAATTCGTGGAAAATTGTGCGCTTTGGCATGTTTCCATTAACTACGGGCAATGCCTTAAAATGGACAGTTTTAAAACCGATAGAGCCCGGAGTAAAAACAGCTAACGAAATTACCCTCGAAGTAGAAAACGAAATCAGGAAAGTTTTAGGCCAGCCAATGGAGCAGCCAGCTACGCTGTAAAGAAGTGTTAACTGGTTAATTGTTTAAATCGGTTAATCGAGGTGAAACGCTATACGCTTAGCGCCAGCCGCCCATCATCCATCTTACATTTCCCATCATACATCATTCCTTAGATGTTCTTATTCCCAATCACCCTGAAAAATTCATCTCGGTAGGTATCGCCTACAGGAATAATTTTCTGATTAATGGTAATGCGGCTACGCTCGATGCTTTCAATTTTATCAACCGCAACTATATAAGATTTGTGTACCCTGATAAACTGGCTTTGTGGCAATGCCTCTTCCATTTTTTTCATGCTCTGCAAGGTAATTACACGTTCATCTTTGGTAAAAATGGAGATGTAATCTTTTAAACCTTCGATGAATAAAATATCGTGAAGATAGATTTTTTGGATCTTGTGTTCTGTTTTTACGAAAATATAATCCTGTACCGGGTTTGGTGGTGCCGAAAATGGAGCAGGCGTAACAATCGGCTGCGCAACGCTGGCAGGCGCTTCAACCGGTTTTACCTGGTTGTGCACTTTTTCTACCGCTTTATAAAAACGATCAAAGGCAATTGGCTTTAGCAGGTAATCAGATACATTCAGATCGTAACTTTCCAAAGCATATTGCGGGTAGGCAGTGGTTAAAATATAATGGCATTTATTACCTGCGATCTTTAAAAACTGGATTCCTGTTAATTCAGGCATCTGGATATCCAAAAATACAAGATCAATCCCTCCACCCTGTACAATCTGCAAAGCTTCTATCGGGTTTTCGCACCTTTTCACCATGGTTAAAAAAGGTACTTTTGATATATAATCCTGTAAAATATCAAGCGCTAAAGGCTCATCATCAACAACAATACAGTTTAAGTTCATTTTGGTTAATCTATTTAATTCGCGATTTTATTATATCCGGTATGGTTGTCCGGTTATATATCAATCATCAGTTCGCAGGTGTAATGGGTAGCCGAATTTACAACATTTAATTTATATCTGTCGGGATAAACCAATTGTAACCTACGTTCTACATTGGTTAAACCTACGCCTCCCTGCGCATCTTTATTCTGCTGGTTCTTTTTATTGATTACACTAAAATGCAGAATTTTCTGGTTGGCAATGATATTGATCTTAACCGGTTCGGCCGGATCGTTTACCACACCATGTTTAAACGCATTTTCGACAAATGAAATCAACATCAACGGAACAATTTTCTGATTGTCTATTTCCCCGTTTAAAGTAAGCTCAATATATGCACCATCTTTAAACCTGATTTTCTGCAGCTCAATATAATTGGTTAAATAATCTACCTCTTTGCTTAAAGCTACCGTTGGGGTATTGCTTTCATAAATCATATAACGCATAATTTCAGAAAGTTTCATAATCGCATCGGCTGTTTTATCCGATTTCTGATAAGCCAGTGAGTAGATATTATTAAGCGAGTTGAAAAGAAAATGCGGGTTTAACTGCGATTTTAAAAACTGGAGTTCCATTTCGCGACGTTCGCTTTCCAGGTTACGCTGAATGCGTTCGCTAGAAAACCAATCGGCGGCAAATTTTATAATACAACTCGATACCAAAAAGAATCCGCATAAAAACAATTGAACGAAAAAGTAAGAGTTTATCTGTAAAGTTTTTTTCCCCTGTCCCGCTTCCACGTACTCTAACAAATCTTTTGGATTTAATACGGCGATAACGGTTTTAATCAGCGCACCAGCTCCCAATAACACGATAAAGGTTAGAATATACAAAAAGTACCTCTTCTTATTTTTTATTAACTGCGGTATAAGTATTAGATAATTAATATAGAACAAAGAAACATTAATGATCCCAAACCCTACCAAAGTGATCATATAATGCTTAACACTGCCCCGCTCCGGACTGAGAAAAAACCCCAGTATGATAATAAAAGATATCATTACCCAGTATATAGCATGTAATATTAAAGGCCCTTTACTCTGTTTCATTTGAAATTTATTAAAAATTGGCAAAACCTATACACGTTTAATTAACGCATATTGTTCAAAGCCACAAAATAAATAAAGTTTTATCGATTTACTTACACAATCTACCAACGGGCATTTTTTTTCTACCAACGGCCCAATGGGCAATTTTTATCGACCAACGCCAAAAATGTCTGTTGATCTAGAATCTTGAACACTTGGTATAATAGATTTTAGCAGGAAGTTTTTCCTGTGTTTCTTTGAATCATCAAAACGAAAACAATATGAAAACTACATCAGCAATCAACTTAAAAAATCAAACAGTAATGGCTGATGGTATTTTCGCAGCCTCTCAAATAAAACAAAACATCATGAAAAAGTTAGGAAACACATCACCATTTTTACTTCTATTATTACCAGTATTTATGATGATTATTTTAACACTTACCGTAAGCACCAGTCAGAATGATGCAGAAATAGTAGTTAAACCTGCAAAAACCTCCAACACCATCGTAACACAGGCCACTGCTATTTTTAAATAATAGCAATGGGAAATTACGCAATCGAAACCGTAGGTTTAAACTTTAACTTTGGTAATCAAACCATTGTAAAAGATTTATCGTTACAGGTACCAAAAGGCAGCATTTATGGCTTTTTGGGGCCAAATGGAGCCGGAAAAACAACCACTATAAAAATTTTGCTTAACCTGCTGAAATCACCCTCAGATCAGGTTTTTATATTCGGCAAAGAAATAAACAGCAACCGCATTGCCATTTTAAAGCGTGTAGGTGCTTTGGTAGAACAACCTGCTATTTACGGACATTTAACAGGCAAAGAAAACCTGATTAACCGCTGTATCCTCCTCGGTATTAAAAAAACCAAAGCCGCCGAAATGTTAGCTCTTGTAGGTTTAACCGATGCGGCAAATAAAAAAGCCAGTAAGTACTCTTTAGGGATGAAACAACGTTTGGGCATTGCACAGGCACTAATCTCTGATCCCGAATTGCTGCTTTTGGATGAACCTACCAATGGGTTGGATCCAAATGGCATTATTGAGGTGCGTAACCTGATGATTGAATTGGCCACCAAACACCAAAAAACCATACTCGTATCGAGCCACTTACTGGCAGAAATAGAAAGAACTGCCACTCATGTGGGCATCATCAACAAAGGCCAGCTGTTATTTCAGGGTACTATTGATGAACTTCATCAGTTGAGCAAACCCATGCTCGAAATTGAAGTGAATAAGATCGGAAATGCAAGTGCTTTTATCGCAAAGGCCGGGTACGAAATCGTTACCCAAACCGACAAAAAAATTACTGTCCCATTTACTTCAGCTCAAAAAAGCGGCGAATTAAATACACTGCTCGTTCAGAACGGATTTACAGTAAGCAGCCTTTATCAACAAAGAAAAGACCTCGAAAATTTATTCCTGGATATTACCAAAACAAACTAACATGCGTACGCTCTATATATCTTTAATATCAGAATATTATAAATCGCGGAAAACACTGGCTTTTTGGGCGGCGATTTTGTTGCCAGTGATCATTTGTGGCCTTATCACCTTTGGATTTTACAACGGACGGACAGAAATCATCGCAGCACATAATCCACCTTTAATGCTATGGGGCAAGTATAGCGGCGCTGCTCTGGGCGTAATGGGTTTGTTAATTATGCCTTTCTATGTAATATTTATGGCTTTTTCAGTCAATAATATCGAACATAAGAATGATACCTGGAAAATGCTTTTTGCACAGCCTTTAAATAAGTTTGCCATTTATGCGGCCAAATACCTTTATGCTGTATTTTTAATATTCCTTTGCTTATTCCTTTTTGCTACTTTAACCTTTGCTTTTGCCCATTTATTGCAGCTTTTGGTTCCTGAATATAATTTTAATCAATACAATCCGCTGGATATCCTCATCAATTCATACGCTAAACTTTTCCTGTCATCATTAGGGATTTTATCCATCCAGTTTATTTTGAGCTTACTATGGGGCGATTTTCTTAAACCTATGGGCATTGGTTTTGTTGGCACGATTATGGGCATTATAGGTGCTAATGTAGGCTGGAAATATGCTTATCTCATACCATATTCACTACCATCGCTAGCTTTAAGAATCACTAAAGTTAAAAAATCGGGCAATCCTTTAGATATTCCGGTTTTTACACAGGAAATATGGACAAGCTTAATCTATGCGGCCATTCTTTTCATTATCGGCTATTTTATTGTAACCAAAAAAAGCATAAAATAGGATAATCGTGTAAAAATATCATTAGAAATTAATTTGAAGGGGTTTAAAGCGTATTTTAGACTAAAATCACCTAACAAATTATTCCGAATGATCAAAAGATTTACCACAACCGCATTGGCTTTTAGCCTGTGCCTTTCAGCTTTTGCACAAGATACCCCTGATGCAGCTGTAGTACAAAAAATAAGAAAAGAAGGTTTGGAACATTCGAAGGCAATGGACATTGCTTTTAACCTGACGGATGTTAGCGGACCGCGTTTATCAAATTCGCCCGGCTTAAAAAAAGCACAGGAATGGGCTGTAAAACAACTTACCGACTGGGGATTGAAAAATGCCCACCTCGAAGCCTGGGGAACTTTCGGTAAAGGCTGGCAGATTGATAAATACTATGCAGCTACCACTCTTCCTTATTATCATGCCATTATTGCCTCGCCAAAAGCCTGGACACCCGGCACAAACGGGCCGATAAAATCTGAGGTCATCTTAATCAAAGCCGATAGTGTTGCAGATTTAGCAAAATATAAGGGCAAATTGGCCGGAAAAATCATCATGATGGATCAGGGCACACCGCTTACAAGTGGTATCAAAGCCGATTTTTCACGTTATGCAGATACAACCCTTGCGCAAATGGCTGCAGCAAAACCGCAGGCAGCCGGAGCAAGGCAACGCCCTGCAGGCGGGCCGATGGCTGATAGAATGGCGCAGATGATGAAAATGCGTGAAATCCGTGCAGCCATGAATACCATGCTGGTAGAAGAAAAAGTTGGTTTGATTTTAACGTATGCCCGCGGTGGACAGGGAACATTTTTTACCAGCAACGGTGCATCGTATGCACTGGATGCCAAACCTGTTTCACCGGAACTGGAAGTAGCAGCAGAAGATTTCCTACATATATTACGCTTATTACGTGCAGGCAAGCAGGTAGAGGTAGAAGCCGATATCAAAACTTCGTTTTACGATCAGGATCCACAGGGCTATAACGTAATTGCCGAAATACCCGGAACCGATAAAAAACTAAAAGATGAAGTGGTAATGATCGGCGGTCACTTCGATTCGTGGCATGCTGCTACCGGCGCAACAGATAATGCCGCCGGCTCTACCGTGATGATGGAAGCCATGCGCATTTTAAAAGCAATAGATTTTAAACCAAAACGTACCATCCGTATTGCATTATGGAGCTCGGAAGAGCAAGGCCTGTTTGGTTCAAGAGGTTATGTAGCAAAACATTTCGGCGATCCTAAAACCATGATACTAACACCCGATCAGAAAAAAATATCGGCTTATTATAACCTCGATAATGGAACAGGGAAAATCCGTGGTGTTTATTTACAGGGAAATGCAGCGGCCGGTCCTATTTTTCAGAGCTGGCTAACGCCGTTTAACGATCTTGGTGCAACAACCGTTACCATCAACAATACCGGTGGTACCGATCATCAGGCTTTTGATGCTGTAGGTATACCGGGTTTCCAGTTTATCCAGGATCCTGCAGATTATAATACCCGTACTCACCATAGTAATATGGATACCTACGACAGACTTGTTGAAGATGATTTGAAACAGGCAGCAACCATTATTGCTTCGTTTGTTTACAATACTTCGCAACGTGAAGCACAAATCCCGAGAAAAGAATTGCTTGCCCCGCAACCCGCGAGGCCATAAAGTGCCATAAATACAAAAGCCTGCTGATTTGACTTTAGAAATCAAATAGCAGGCTTTGCTGTTAGACTGAGAGGTTATAACATATTTTTAATCCTTAAAAGGATAATATTCTTTCTTTAAACGCCCACACAATTAACTGGTAGGAGTTTTTCAGGTCGAGCTTTCGCACCATATTTCTGCGGTGGGTATTTACGGTGTGTTCGCTGATGAAAAGCATTTCACCAATTTCCTTGCTGTTGTAACCCATTGATAATAGGTGCACAATCTCTACCTCCCTTTCGCTGATCGAACCATGATTTTCCTGTAATAGGATATTGTTTATCATTTTTGAAAGAATTAATTTTTTTAAATTTCAGATTATTCGGCTTCGTCAAATAGACCCATTTTTAAATAAGTCCAAAATAGTTGTTCATCAAGGGTAGACTAAGTTTGTTTTCTACAACGGCAGATTGCTGATCTGTTATTGTATACCAAAAGTAGTGGTATGCCGCAATTGCAGACTAGCACAAAACACCTTAAATAAAAAGGTGTTTTTACGGTATTTTAATTATAAATACTTCTTGCCAGATCACATATTATTATCGATTTTTAGACCTTAATAAACAAACATCCCAAATTTTATGAGCAAAAATTTAAACTTAGAACCTATCGATCCGAAGGTTGCAAAAGCAATGGTTGTGGCCTACGCCAAAGAAGGAACTACATACGACAAATCGTACACCAAAGCAGTATGGTTCCCGGCAGAGCAGATTTTAGAAATAGCAAAATCAATGACTGAAGGGAAATATGACGGGCTAAGGATTTACTTTGCACAATACTTAAATGAAGGCCTCGAAGGTGTTCCCGAATCTTATGCAGGCAGAAATACCTTATTGTTAGTACCAACTATACCAGGTTTAGGCAACGGAGGCAATGGTGAAGAGGACCATAAAGATGATTTGGAAAATATCGAAAACAGAGGTACTGCATGCCCTGATATGTGTGAGGGAACCAGCTTATAAGAATGAGGTTTATTTCACCTATTGTTATAGCGGAGCTTAGTTGTTTAATTGCAGCTCTTGTGATGGTCTGGAAAGACAGGTATATTTTTTGGAAAATAGTAACCTGCTACATTGCTATTGCTTTGTGCACAGAATTATTTGCCATTTATCTTGCCTCGCATCACCAGCACAACTTATGGCTTTTTAACATCTTTCTGATATTTGAGAGTTCTACTATATTATATGGCCTCTATTATTGTTTACAGGAGTATACCAATCCTAAACCTATTTTTTTTATAGGCTCAGGAACGGTATGCCTTACCTATTTCTACTTCTTAGTTACCCAGCCATTTTCCGAATCCAATACACTCACTATCAGTGTAATGTCGATAGTTTTCACCCTTTATTGTCTTTATTATTATTATCTACTCTTAAAAGATGAAAATTTCATTAACATTAAAATACATCCGCAATTTTGGTGGGTAACAGGGGTATTATTTTATTATTTCGGGAGCACAATGTCGAATATCTTTGATGGCATGTTTACCATAAAAATTATTGGTATTGCTACATTAAGATACTGCATTTACGTATTGTTAAACCTAATTTTATATAGCCTTTGGGTATATTCGTTTATATGCAGAATGAAACAACGAAAATTGCAGTCTTAGTTGCCATTTCAACACTGGTATTCTTGTTAATGCCAGTGTTCCTGATTTTATACATCAGATCCTACAACCGGCATAAAAAAAATCATTTTCTCGAAAAGCAGAATATGCGGCAGCGGTTCGAATCAGAAATACTTCAAACACGCATTGAGGTACAGGACCAAACCATGCAGAGCATTGCTACCGAACTGCACGATAACGTAGGACAATTACTTAGCCTCACTACCCTTACCCTAAATTCGGTAAATTTAAATGATGCCGCGAAAGCAAAAAAGAAGATCGAAAATTCCCTTTCGCTGGTTAATAAATCAATCAAGGAATTAAGGGAACTGGCTAAACTTTTACATGGCGAGCAACTGGTAGAAAATGGTATCGGGCATGCTATCGACCAGGAAATTAACTGGCTTGGCAAAGCCGGTACTTATGAACTGCAAACCAACAATAAACTTTTGGAATCTGAAATAGTATCACCCGATAAAGATTTGATTATTCTTCGCTTACTTCAGGAAATCATCAATAATATCATCAAACACGCCCATGCAACACATATTGAGATAGATTCGTACCTTGAAAACAATGCGTTATACTTAAAAGTTTCCGAAAATGGTATAGGATTTAATACTGAAGAGGTAAAAGCTAAAAAATCGGGAATGGGCCTTAATTCCATTTATAAAAGAATTGAGATGATCAATGGAAAATTAGCCTTAAATTCGGAGCCGGGCAAAGGCACATCCATTGCAATTGAAATTCCTTACCCTTAATTTATGCAGAACCAAAGTTTAGCCATAGCAATTGTTGATGACCACACGCTTTTCCGCTCCGGATTGGCGAGCCTGCTGGAAGAGTTTGATGAAATCGAAATCTCTTTCGAAGCCACTAATGGCATCGATCTTCAGAGCAAGATCAGTCGCCATCCTGAGGTACAGCTGGTACTTATGGATATCAATATGCCGGTAATGGATGGTTTTGCTGCTACTAAATGGGTCAAAACCAATTATCCAGCGGTACACGTATTAGCATTAAGCATGCTGGAGGAAGAAAAAGCCATCATCGGAATGCTTAAAGCCGGCGCCGGCGGTTACATGCTTAAAGAATCTACTCCTTCCGATCTGTTAACTGCAATTAAGATTACTGTAGATAAAGGTTTTTATGTAAACGAGCTCGTTTCGGGCAGGCTACTGGTAGCCTTGAAAGACACTGATGCCAAGCCGGTATTTTCTGCAAGAGAACTTACCTTTCTGCAACATTGCAGCACAGAACTTACCTATAAAGAAATTGCCGACCTGATGAACGTGAGTCCGCGCACTGTTGACAACTACAGGGAATCGCTTTTTGCAAAATTAAATATTAAGTCACGCACAGGTTTAGTGGTTTATGGCATTAAAAACAACCTGATCACGATTTAGCTATCACGGCTAAAAATACCTCCAAATACCTATACAACAGCTAAATAAACATAAAATCCCTGTTTTTATCTGTCCAATATTAGTGCTTATAAACCGCAAAAACACAGGAAGATAAAATTGTGAAATAATTTTCAAATAAAATTTGGATAACTAACAGATTAGTTTTAACTTTAGTTAAGGTAAAGAAATTTACCGTTATCCTTATTATTATTAACTATTATGGAAATTAAAGATTTAACCAAAGCTGAAGAACAGATTATGCAGGTTTTATGGCAGTTGGAAAAAGCATTCGTCAAAGAAGTTATTGATGAGCTACCACTCCCCAAACCAGCTTACAACACAGTATCAACCATTATCAGGATTTTGGAAACAAAAGGTTTCGTTGGTCACGAAGCTTTCGGTAAAGCACATCAGTATCTTCCTTTGGTAAGCCGCGAAGAATACAAGCGCCATGCAACTGAAAAATTGCTGGGCAACTATTTCGAAAATTCGGTAGAGAGTATGTTCTCATTCTTTGTTAAAGAAGAAAAACTGGATTTGAGCGATGTTGATGAAATTTTAAAGATGATCAATAAAATAAAACATCAGCCAAAATGAGTTTTGCACACTACCTATTACAAGTAAACTTATACCTTATTGTTTTTTACGCGTTTTATAAGTTACTGTTAGATAAAGAAACCTATTTCACATTAAACCGCATTTATCTTATATCTGCGGGAGTTTTGTCGTTATGTATACCATTTATTCGTCTGGAATGGCTAATGGAACAGAAAGCGGCACAACAGGTTTATACAACAGTTAACTGGGATGCCGTATTACAACAGGCTACATTGGTAACAGCACGCAACACCGGTTTTAACTGGGCCAATGCGTTTGTATATATTTATTGTGCAGGTATTTTATTTTTCTTGGGTAGGCTGGTGTTTAACCTGTTAGCGGTTAAAAAACTCATTAGATCAAATAAAGCAGGTTCTGCCTTTGCTTTTTTTGGAAAAAAAATAATCGATCGCGAATTGCCACAAATGGATGTGATTGATATACACGAAGAAGCGCATGTTAAACAGTGGCATACTGTTGATGTGCTCTTCTTCGAAATTATTGGCATTATTACCTGGTTAAATCCGGTAATTTACCTCTATAAAAAAACAATCAAAAATATCCATGAGTACCTGGCCGACGAACTGGCGGCCGAATTTCAGGGCGACAAAGCAGAGTATGCGATGTTGTTATTAAGTAAATCGTTTGGGATTTCTCCAAATAGTTTAACCAATGGCTTCCTTGAAAAATCGCTGATCAAAAAAAGGATTTTCATGCTTCATAAAGAACGGTCTAAAAAAACCGCAATTATGAAGTATGGAATTTTTATCCCCCTATTCGCACTTCTGATAGTATTTTCATCAGCAACAGTGCGTAAAAATGAAAAATTAATCTCCATCTCCGATCAGATCCCATTGGAAAAACCCATTGAAATGGTACAAGCCATTGTTACTGAAAAACCTACGGAAGTTAAATTGGAATCAAAAGTTTCGGTAGATGGAAAGACAGATGCCAACTGGAAAGGATTTTATCAGTTCTTGTCCAGAAACATCAAGTACCCGGCCGAAGCAAACAGCAGTGAAGTTCAGGGAAATACCTTGGTGAAATTTAATTTAAAAGATGGAAGAGTAACAAACCTCACTTCCGGTTTCGAATTGGGTGCAGGTTGCGAAGAAGAAGTTACTAAAACCATTTTAGCCTACAAAGGATTTAAAAATATTGCAGATGGCAAATACGCATTAAATGTTAGCTTCAGCATACCAGAATCTTCCGAAAAATTTAAAAACAATCATTTACCCTCATCACCGGGTTATGTAAGCCTGAATAAGATCAATATTGTTTCTTACCTGGCAAAACCTACAGAAACTGAAAATAACATCAATACATTAACAGATGACGGAGACAAAAAAATCTATGACTTCGTTTCCATCGAAAAACAACCAGAATTTCCGGGTGGAATCAAGAAATTTTACAAATACCTTGGGTCAAACATAAAATACCCTAAACTGGCACAGGAGAATAATGTGCAGGGAAAAGTATTTTTGAGTTTTATAGTTGAAAAAGATGGCTCGTTAACCGACATACAGATTACCCGTGGTTTAGGCAGCGGAACAGATGAAGAGGCTATAAGGGTTTTAAAAGAATCTCCAAAATGGTATCCAGGGATATCAAATGGCACTCCGGTAAGAGTGAAATACAACATCAACGTTAATTTTACCCTTAATGATGATGTTGTTCCGGCTAAGGAAGTTAAATTAACCAACATACCGGCAAACCGCGTTAAGTTTAAAGAAGGTGTAAATATGGATGCACTTATTATTTTAGATGGAGTTAAATTGCCCGAAAGCGTTCAGTTAAGCAATTTTAATGCAAATAACATTGAATCTATTTCTGTTTTAAAAGATCAAACGGCCATGAGCCTATACGGACCAAGGGCCAGGGCCGGTGCAATTATTATCACAAGCAAAAACAAAAATAATATTTTCAGGAATCCCGATGCAAAGGAGCTTTCGATTGATAAAGCCACAAGCATTTTAGATTATAAACGAAAATTCTAACCAATATGAAAAATTTCCTAACCTTTACCATGATGATGGGCATTAGTTTAGTTGGTTTTGCCCAAAAAGCAGACAGTACTAAAACCGCCAAAATTACGCTCAGGGGAATACCTGTTGCTGGTGCTGAACCTTTAGTGGTAATTGATGGGAATAAACAATATATACGAGGGGCATCAACTTTATCTGAGATCAACCAGGATAATATCGAATCACTTACCGTTTTAAAAGATAGTTCAGCCATAGCCAAATATGGCCCTGATGGTTTTGCGGGAGTAATAGAGGTTAGAACAAAAAATAATCCTTTGGTTAAGCAAAGTTCTATAACGGTTCCGAAACAGAGCTATAATGCACCTTTAAAGGGGAAAGTTGCCGGTTTTAGTGTCCGCCCGCAAAGTTCATCCATAACACGTACTAACTCCAGTTTCTCTGTTTCCAAAAAGGGGATTAAGTTAAAAAACGGAAAAGATGCCCCATTATACATTATTGATGGCGAAGAGGCTTCAGGAATAGAAAACATCGATAATAATAATATCGAAAGTGTAACAGTACTTAAAGATGCATCAGCCGTTTCTGAATATGGCGAAAAAGGCAAAAATGGCGTAATTATCATTGCCACCAAAAAAGCTAAGGCATCGCCAAAGAAAAACTAAATAGTTAAACCTTTAAACAAAAAACAATGAGAAAGCTAATCTTTTTAGCCCTAACGGGCATCGCCATGTTCTTTAATTTGGCACGGGCACAGAATAACCCGAACAAAGTTTATGACTTTGTATCGGTGCAAAAACAACCTCTCTATCCTGGGGGCATTTCGAAATTTTATGATTACCTGGCAAAGGAAATGAAATATCCGGCTGCTGCAAAGAAGAACAAAACCCAGGGTAAAGTATTTGCTTCCTTCATCGTAGAAAAAGACGGTACTTTAACAGATGTACGAGTAATCAGAAGCCTGAGCAAAGAAACAGATGCAGAAGCGATAAGGGTATTAAGAAACTCCCCAAAATGGAACCCTGCACAGAATAAAGGAATAGCCGTTCGGGTTAAATACAACATTGCAGTTAATTTTACCATGGCCTGAAACCAATCAATCAATTCGTTTAAAAACACAAAACCCCAGCAAAAATTGCCGGGGTTTTATGTTTTCTCTCCTGTCTCGGAGCAATAAATTTAGAAAAATTTTAATGTATATGCAAATATTACAGAATAAAATTTCTATTTACGTAAATTATTAATATGCAGACATAAGATTATTGCAACTTTCGCAAACTTTTATTTCGTCGCATATTTTACTATAACACTTTCGATCGAAACAATAATTGTTTCGTATGTTTTCAAAATCTATATTTTAAATTAAAATACTGATTGTGAAGAGGAAATGGGCAAGGCAAAATTCAGGAAAAAGATTAATTTAAGTTAAATGATAAAAATCAATGTTATTGACAGAGGTGTTGAATTAAGCTATGTTTTCCACGATACGTCATCTTGAGCGGCCCAATTTGACGAAGTCCGTAAATAGCATTAACTAATCATACACTGATAATAAACAGGCACAAAAAAAGCCCCAAACCAGGTTTGAGGCTCAAGAATTCCGATAAATCGGAATGCACAGTATATCTTAAACGGTTTCTTCTGAAATGAATTTGGCAGAAGCGAAATCGCGGTTCATGCGTGCAATGTTTTCTAAAGAAATTCCTTTAGGGCATTCTGCTTCACAAGCTCCGGTATTGGTACAGTTACCAAAACCTTCAGCATCCATTTGCGCAACCATGCTTTGTACACGGCGGTAACGCTCTGGCTGACCTTGAGGTAATAATGCCAACTGAGAAATCTTAGCCGATACGAACAACATTGCCGATGCATTTTTACAGGTTGCCACACAGGCACCACAACCGATACATGCTGCAGCTTCGAAAGCTGCATCTGCCTGCATTTTAGGGATTGGAAGGTTGTTTGCATCCTGGGCATTACCGGTGTTTACTGAAATAAAACCACCAGCAGCAATCACCCTGTCAAATGCAGAACGATCAACCGTTAAATCTTTTACTACCGGAAACGCAGCCGCTCTCCATGGCTCAACCACAATGGTATCACCATCTTTGAAAGAACGCATGTGCAACTGGCAGGTAGTAACCAGGTCTTTTGGTCCATGCGGACGGCCGTTGATAAACATCGAACACATTCCGCAGATACCTTCGCGGCAATCGTGATCGAATACAACAGGCTCCTCACCTTTATTGATTAATTGTTCGTTTAATACATCGAACATCTCCAAAAAAGACATATCCGGTGAAATATCGGCCAATTTATAATCAACCAAAGCACCTTTGGTTTTGTTATTTTTTTGACGCCAAACTTTTAGCGTTAAGTTCATATTTCCTGTACTCATGATATTGAGGTTTTAGGTAAGCGGTTTGCGTTTGGCGTTTAGCGAAAAACCGCTTAACGCTCAGCGCTATGCGCATCACTATTTATAACTTCTTTGTGCTACTTTAATATTTTCAAACTTCAGTTCTTCTTTGTGAAGTTCGAAGTTTACACCTTCTTTAAATTCCCAGGCAGCTACGTATGCATAATTTACATCGTCACGCAAAGCTTCACCTTCTTCTGTCTGATACTCTTCACGGAAGTGACCGCCGCAGCTTTCGTTACGGTTTAAAGCATCGATACACATTAATTCACCCAGTTCGATAAAATCGGCCACGCGACCAGCTTTTTCTAACTCAGTGTTTAATTCATCAGCAGTACCGGGTACACGAACATCGCTCCAGAATTCGGCACGTAATGCCCTGATTTCTTCAATCGCTTCTTTTAAACCTTGTTCGTTACGGGCCATACCACATTTCTCCCACATAATGTGACCTAAACGTTTATGGAAATGATCTACCGATTTGGTTCCCTTGATATTGATTAAAGTATTTAAAATACCAACAGCTCTTTGTTCAGCCTCCACAAATGCAGGGTGATCTGTTGGAATTGCTTTTACCGAAATCTCTTTTGATAAATAAGCACCAATAGTGTAAGGAAGCACGAAATAACCATCAGCCAAACCCTGCATTAAAGCAGATGCTCCTAAACGGTTAGCACCGTGATCGGAGAAGTTAGCCTCACCTGTACAGTATAAACCAGGTACAGATGTCATTAAGTTATAATCAACCCAAAGTCCGCCCATGGTATAGTGAACCGCCGGATAGATACGCATTGGCGTTTCGTAAGGATTCTCACCCGTAATCTGCGCATACATATCGAACAGGTTACCATATTTTTCCTTAATCACTGCAGTACCTAAACGCATGCAGGTTTCTTTATCAGGATTATGGTTACCAGCTTTAGCAGCTTCTATTCTTCCGTAACGCTCGGTATTGGCTTTAAAATCTAAGTACACAGCAAGTTTAGAAGCACCTACACCATAACCGGCATCGCAACGTTCTTTAGCAGCACGCGAAGCCACATCACGAGGAACAAGGTTACCGAAAGCAGGGTAACGACGCTCTAAATAATAATCTCTTTCATCTTCAGGAATTTCTGAAGCCTTACGGTTATCATCTTTCTTTTTTGGCACCCAGATACGTCCATCGTTACGTAACGACTCCGACATCAGGGTTAATTTTGACTGGTGATCGCCGGAAACCGGGATACAGGTTGGGTGGATCTGCGTATAACAAGGATTTGCAAAATAAGCGCCTTGTTTGTGTGCTTTCCAGGCCGCTGTAACATTACTGCCCATGGCGTTGGTAGAAAGATAGAATACGTTTCCGTAACCACCTGTTCCTAAAACCACTGCATGACCGAAGTGACGCTCAATTTCTCCTGTAATTAAGTTACGGGCAATAATACCACGCGCTTTACCATCAATTTTTACCACCTCAAGCATTTCGTGGCGGGTATACATTTCTACTTTACCCATACCAATCTGGCGTTCTAAAGCAGAATATGCACCTAATAATAACTGCTGACCGGTTTGACCTGCAGCATAAAAAGTACGTTGTACCTGTGTACCACCGAATGAACGGTTATCTAACAAGCCACCATATTCGCGCGCCAAAGGAACACCCTGAGCCACACACTGATCTATAATATTTGCACTAACTTCTGCCAAACGGTGTACGTTAGCTTCGCGTGCCCTATAATCACCACCTTTAATGGTATCGTAAAATAAACGGTAAACGCTGTCACCATCATTCTGATAGTTTTTAGCGGCATTAATACCACCCTGAGCAGCGATTGAGTGTGCCCTACGTGGTGAATCCTGAAAACAGAAACATTTTACTTTGTAACCCATTTCGGCCAAAGTAGCGGCTGCCGAAGCACCTGCTAAACCCGAACCCACAATAATTACTTCAATAGTTCTTTTGTTCGATGGGTTTACCAAAGGCACAGAAGACTTATATTTTGTCCATTTGCTGGTTAATTCGCCTTCTGGAATATTTGAATTAATATCTGACATATCTTTTGTGCTAAAAATTATTGAATAAGACCGAAATAAACTGCAATCGGCATGGCCGCGAAAAGGATCGAAATAATGATCGAATACCAAACGCCTGCTCTTTTAATCATACCATTATATTTTGAGTGGTTCCAGCCCATTGTTTGAAAAGCTGATGCAAAACCATGTAACAGGTGATAGCATAAAGAGAACATGGCCAGAATATATACAGCAACCCTTACCGGATCCTGAAATTTCTCTTTCATCACAGCATAAAGATCTTCATGTCCGTTGGCATCAACCGTAGGAATACCTGTAAAACGTGATACTACCCAGAAATCTTTCAGGTGAACCACCAAAAAGATTAATAAAAGTGTGCCTAACAAGCCCATTGAACGGCTATACCATTTACTATTTGCCTTACCATCGTTTACTGCATATTTAACAGGACGTGCTTTTTGATTTTGCAATGTTAAACGTAACGCCTGAAAAATGTGCGCAAGCAAGCCAATAAACAACACAATTTCGCCCGCCCGGATAATCCAGTTGGTGGCCATAAAATGTGCGCCTATGTTGAATGTTAAACCACCGTCGCTAATAAATATTAAAGCATTAATACCGCAGTGTACAATTAAAAAAAGTATCAGGAACAAACCTGTAATACCCATGATGAATTTCTTCCCTATTGATGAAGAAAATGCATTTCCGAAACCACTCATTTGATTAGGATTTATATCTAAATTTCTTGCAAAAGTATCTAATTATGAGTTTAATTTATAAACGATTATGACAAAACAACGATAAAACATTTATTTAGAAACATTCTAAAGCATATTCGGAAATAATTGAAAGATTGGGAGGTTATTTATGGTTTCGATGTATAATTGACATAAGAATTAATGTGTTAACCATCAAAAAAACTCCGTCATCTCGAGCGAAGTGAAACGTAGCCGAGAGATCTATCTCGAATTAGATCTCTCCATTCCACTGCGTTCCAGTCGAGATGACGAAACTTTGAATTCAACTAATCTTTTCGTTATATTGCATTATCAAACCATTATTAATGAAAAAGCACCTCTACATCATCGCACTATTATCTTGTTTACTGTCAGCTTGCGATCCTAAACCTGCAGTATTCAACCTTCAAACCAAAAATTTTGGCCCTAATGCAGTCGTTTCTATACAAAGTTCAGAAAACAGCGAAACCTTAAAAGCCGAAAATATCACTAACGGCAATCAAAGTTTCAAAATCAATATCCCAAAAGAAGGTTACGCCATATTAAAAACCCAGGACGGTGAGCATACAACTGAGTATTATTTCTATCTGGATAAGGGCAATTATACAGGCGTTCTTGATGGAAAAGATATCAATACCTACCCGTTAAAAAACGTTCCAAATAAGGAATCGGAGGAGTTTATTGATTTTTATAGATTGAAAAACAGCATGAGCAAAACACTGTTTGATAGTTTAGCTATCGCAGAGCATGAACTTGATGTAGCCACAAAGGAAAACATTGTAGAAAAAGCTCAAATAGCCGATCGCTGGCGGGAGAAAAAAAATCAATCAGAGCTGGAGAATATTGAAGCTTTTGCTAAAAAATACCCAAAATCTACCGCTACTATCTTTTTACTGAATAGGTTTGGAAGAGCAGATTCTGAAACCAGGAAATACCTGTCTATTTTTAAAAGTCTGGATGAAGAGGTACAGGAAAGTAAAAAAGGCAAAAAGTTGCTTGCAGAAATTATGCAGGCCAACCAAATGATGGCTGGAAGCAAAATGCCCAACATAGAGGGTGAAACGCCTGATGGAAAAGAATTCGATTTAAGTGTGTTGAAAAAAGTAAATCTGGTTATCTGCTGGGTTGCTTACAGCGGAAAAAGCAGAAAGAATAACCAGGTATTGGTTGATCTGTATGAAAAGTATAAAAATAAGGATGTGGAGTTTATCGGAGTATCGTTCGATAAGAATAAAGACAGCTGGGAAAAAATAATTAAAGCAGATAAGCTTACCTGGCCACAATATTCGGACCTTTTAGGCGCAAAATCGCCTAATGCAAAAAACCTGAGCAATTTTAATGCTACCTATTTCTTTTTAGCCGACAAAAATGGTACGGTGCTTAGCAATAACGATCTTTCGCTCGATTTTGTCGACAGTGAAATCAGCAAACACTTGGCCGGTCGGGAATAAACGAAACCTTATTCCACAAAAAAAGTCCCGGTTTGCACCAGGACTTTTTACGATTTATGTGTTCGAGTTTTCTTAAGCTACTTTTACATTTACCGCGTTTAGGCCTTTTCTACCTTCTTCTACATCGTAGTTTACGGTATCATTCTCGCGAATGTTATCGATTAAGCCTGAAGCATGAACAAAAATTTCGGCATCACCATTAGATGGTACGATAAATCCGAAACCTTTAGTTTCATTAAAAAATTTTACTGTTCCTTGTTGCATTATATTGTATTTTAATTTGCACCAAAGATAGAGTTAAATACCTATAGATCAATTTTTTATTTTTTTTATTTAAATATTTGCTAAATATATTGACTATATGCACTTTAAACGCTATTTGGCAGCACGATTGAGGCCATCAGTACTCGATGTATCGCCCGGTTTTATCAATAATGCACGTTCAAAACTGCCTTTGGCTTCGAATTTTCTGCCTGAAAAAAGCAAAGACCAGCCCAACATGTGGTTACCATCATAATCAAACGGATATAAGGCAACCACTTTTGCAAAATATTTTGAAGCCGCGGCATATTGTTTCCGGTTATAGATGATAATCCCTGCCCAATAGTTGGCCTGGGTGTTCTGAGGATCGATTTTAAGGATATTGTTATACTGTTCGAGTACCTTCTCCCAGTTGCCCGAAAGAGACAAGGGTTTTATTAAGCCAAATTTGGCTTCAACAGCATTTGGCCTGGCATTTATAGCCCTGTTATAATAATTTTGTGATGCGGTATAATTTTTTGCAAGGTAATACAACCACCCGATGCGGAGATTGATTTCGTAATTATTTTCGGTATAAAAAGGCATCACATCACTAATGGCTTCAGTATAATTCTTTTTGCTTTCTTCGTTATAACTATTCTGAAAAGCTTTCTGTAAGGCAGTGTTGGTTTGGGCATTTACCTCAAAAACAGATAAGCCTAGCATCGCAAATACGGTAAATTGTTTTAAAAATTCCATGTAATGCCTCCGTTTATTGAGTGTTGTAAGTAGTTAAATTTAAATATATTATCGGATTTACGCTCAAATGTATAACTCAAACCTAAAAGTAGGTGGTGTTTTAACAAAAAATAACAATTTGCCCCCGCCTTAAACTTCGTTTTATCAAAACCATTATAAATATACAGCGCATCTGCCTCTGCATAATTATATTGGTTGCCCAAAGTAACCACACCTTCCAGCCATAAATTGTGGATGGGTTTAACACCAAACAATTGCTGAAAAACAATATTATTTTCTTCTAATACATTAACCACCGAAAAACGGCTGATGCTATAAAAATTTAAATTACCGGATATGTATTTAATGAATTTTAAATTGTATTGCCTTGTTTTCTCATCACCGATCTGCGATTGAACAAAATCTCCCTGTAAGTCGCTACCGTTTCCCGCATATTTAATCCCCGCCAAAACCGCATTGTTCTGATAAACCAGTTGCCTTAAATTAGACCGCATGTAATGATAGGCGCCAATAAAACTGATTTTTCTGAAAGGGGTATAAATAAGCCTGGCGTAATAACCCGGCTGACTGATATTATCGTTGCGGATGGGTTGATTATAATAAGAATAGGAGGCAGATAAATTGAGTTTATAAGCCAGCCTCATATCGATAAATGCCCTGGAGAAAGTCGAATTTCCGCGCTCGTAGATATTGGTAAACTTTATCCCAGTTTCGGCACCAACATCTGTTAACCTGAAAGAACTCATCCGCTCCCCCTCTACCACGCTGCTATCTAAATGCGAAGCCAGATAGCCCGCATTTTCATTACGATTTAAATAAGTATTGCATAAATAAGCGTAATAAAGTGCAATCTGGTTGTGTTTATCGTGATCTAGAACCTGATTGTAGTGGGTTAATGCTTCAACGTAATTTTCCCTTACAAAATTGGCATAAGCTATCCGCAATCGCAACAAAGGAAAATCCTCACCATTGTTTAGTGCATTTTTTCCATAAACAATCAGCTTTTGCCATTCAGAATGATTGAATAATGCCAGCGATGTGCTATCGGTTTTTTGATAAGAACTTTGCGCTTTACCTATTGTTATCAAAACAATTAAAAGCAATGTGGTTAAACCAAGCCTGTTTCCCATTTTACTTTTAATGTTCTGTTTTTATAAATAAAATCCATTCCGATTATTCCTTTGCTATCAAGATATATTTCGGCATTAGATATTCGGGTTTGATGTTTAAAAACCTGTTTTTTTGTTTCAACATGGATGGTTAGTCCATCATTGTCAGGTTTGATATAGTTGGAATAAGTGTTTTTAGTAAATATAATAAACGGAGCAAGCAGATCCTGAAGCCATAGTGATGGCCTGAAATTTTCTGAGTCCACGGCATAACAGTCGCTTACCCGGTGCGTTGAATAATTTATTTTATAAGCAGCCTGATAAAAAAGAAACAGGATTGATTTTCTATCACCATAAAACCTGGTAAAATAGAACACATTTGAGTTGTTTACAAAGTAAGCTATGGCCTGGTTTTCGCGACAGTAAAAATACGTGAAGCCAAAAACATCGGTAAATACTTCCCAGGTTTCTTTGTTTGCCTGATCGTCTGTTACTACATTGATATATCCTGGCTGAAAATAGAAAGCGTGTTTTAAATAAGCATTGATTTCGGCTTTTTGAATGGTTTCGCCCTTCGTTGGGATCGCGAAGGATTTTAAAACTGTATTATTTCCCGAAGCATAATAAGCAAACGGATATGCAAGGGTTTTAGAACCGATGTAAGGTGTAGCTTGTACCTGAAAGTGCAGATGAGGCTCGGGTGAGCGACCGGAATTACCACAGAGACCAATAATATCATCCTGTTTTACCTTATCGCCGGCACTCACTTTTATACTGTTTTTCTTTAAATGCGATACTTTACTGTATAAATGTTCGGCATGTTTAATCACGATGGTATTGCCCCAGTTCTGCTCCAGATTAACCTGCCCGATTATATTATCATCTATATGGCTGATCACTTCCTGCACAATCCCATCGCCAGCAGCCAGAACTGGTTTGTTAAAACAATAATAATCTTCGGGTTTTATACCTGGCAGATCGTAACTTTTACCATCCATATCCTCAAGCACAAAATCGAGGGCATGCTGCCAGTCGTTTTTATGGGTAATTTCGCCCTGATAACCTTGCGAAACCGTCCATGCGCCCATAAAAGGTAAGCTTAAGTGGAAATATTGAAAATCCTTAAGCCTTTCCTGTCCGTTTAAAAACTGATAGAGGTTGGTTTCGGGCGAGTAATTTTGAAATATGGTAAGCTGTAATTTTCCCGGATTTTTTCTCAACATAAAAAAGTAAAGCAAACCGATGGTGATTAAACAGAATGGCATAGAAAATACGGGAAGATCATAAATAGCAAGCAGTCTGGAAAGGCCATTTAAAACCAGAAAAGCAAAAGGTATAACCGCTACCGCCCAGGCATAAGATCGCCAGGATGGGATGAGGAAAAAGCCACCAATGGCGCAGCTCACCATCATAAAATTGGCACCAAGGTAATAATTACTGACACCATCAGGATAAGTTCCGGTGAGGTGATTAACCAGGCATGCAGTGATGAAACCAACAAGCAATAAACTAAAACCAATGCGCGAATGGATAAAAACACCAATGCTGATCAATAATCCGGCTAATACACTATTCTGAAATAGTACGGCACTTACCGACCTGAAGAAAAGCAAGGCGTAAGCGGGTATTTTTAAATTGTCGAAAAAACCGCAAAGCTTTGCAAAATTTGTTGGCGCACCGGTATTGAGTTCAAATAATAAGGAACTGCTTTTCTGCACTAATCCCATGCCCTGATAACCGTTAGCAGCGATTAAAACGAGCCAAAAAGTAATAATAAACGGGATGGATATGGTTGGCAGACTATATTTACCTAACAACGAAAGTAAATTAACACTTAATACCACACAAAGCAGACATGCTGCTGATAACCAAAGCCAAAAAGTAAAATTAAAGCTAAAGAAAGTGCCGAAACCAATTCCAAGCAAAAGAGAATTAAAGGTATACAAACCCGTTTTAATATCCTCTTTATTGAAATTTAAAGCCGTAACTAAAACCAGGGATGCCATTACACCAATCAAACCCGTAAGCCCTGCATTAAACTCGAACATAGAAACTACAAACAACAGCGCACCCAAAATTTTATTCTTCGAAAAGAATAAAACCGCATAGCTGTTTAAAGCCGAGCTAAGGTAATATTGCAGGTGTTTTTTCAATTTTTATTGTCATTTCAAAGAAGTCAAGTTTTAAAAACCTGACTTCTTTATTTTAAATACTCTGGTATCTCCTCCATCATTTCTAAATATGCCAATGTTTCGGGTTTTCTGATCTGATGGCTTTTTCCCTGCATATCGATTAATACCACGGCTGGCCTCATATTGATAAACTGCATCCACTGCGTCATGTTATAAGCACCAACTTTATGCACCACTACCTGGTCTCCCCGTTCTAAAAGCGGCAAAGTAATGCTCTCGCGCACCACATCAATGTTCATACACAGGGGACCAAACAAAACTGTTTCTTCGGTATACTGACCAGCTTCTTTAGCTACACTGATTTTATGGTCGTACCAATTGGAAGTGAATAAAATATTAATGCCAAAATCGAGTATGGTTGCGCGCCTGCCATCACTTAAACGTTTATTGGCCAATACACTTCCGACTAAATAACCGGCATCATCAATAAGCACCCTGCCGCTTTCTAAAATCAACAGAGGAAGCTCATCTGCAGCAAAACCAAAGTTTAAAATGGTATTGGTAATGGCTTCGGCAAAATCTTCTACCGATGGCACGGTATCAACCCCGGGCAGGTAAGCACCTTTTAAGGTATTGGTTGAGGGAAAACCTCCTCCCAAATCTAAGTACTGAACAGGGTTTTGAAGCTCCATTTTACAGCGCATGGCCAAATCGCAAAGTTTGGTTGCAGCTACCGAATAAGCAGCAGTTGATAACATAAAGGTGCCGATATGGCAATGCAAACCAACTAATTCTAAGTTTTCTGCAGTTATGATTTTGTTTATCGCCGCCCAGGCCTGACCATTTTCATAATTAAAGCCAAAGCGATCCCATATTGGGTAAACACCGGTATCAAAATTAACCCTGATGGCCACTTTTGCGGTTTTATTGATGCGTTTGCAAATATCAATTAATAAGTAAAGTTCATCATAATGATCGATATGGATAAGTGAATGATTTTCGACCGCCAGGGTTAAATCGGCTTCCTTTTTATCCGGTCCGTTGAAGATAATCTGGTTACCAGCCACACCATTGCCTAAAGCTTTATGGTATTCGAAACCCGAAACCACCTCTGCCCAGCTTCCCTCCTGGTGAAAAACCCTGCAAACTGCATTTAAATAATTGGTTTTATAACTCCAAGCAAACTGAACTTTTGGATAACGTGTTTTGAACGAACGCACCGCAGCCTGGTAGTTACGCCTGATCTGCTTCTCTGACAATACAAAAACCGGCGAACCGTATTCGGCCACCAAACTTTTAACCTGAACACCATCAATCGTTTCAACAGGATCGAAATCAGTGCGGGTACCAAACTTGTTCATCAGTCCGGTATTCATTTTCCTTATGGTTGGTCGTTCGTATTTTTGTTTCATTGTTTTAGCGTTAGTTTGTGTAGTATCGAGCTATCAAGATTTGGGTATTATGCCTTAAGTAGGAAGTATCGGGTATCAAGACTGAATTTGAGGCGAGATAGATCATTTTTTGCTTTCTACCTTCAACCTTCCTGCCATCAACCTTTGCCTTTTACCTTCCTGCCATCAACCTTCCTTCCCTCTACCTTTCTCATAGTTCTCCAAAGGCCGATAGCTTCTGGAATTCTTCAACATCAACAATATTATCCCAGGCATAACGGATAAACATTTTGCCAGCTTTATAAGTATTCATGTCATCTGTGGGCCTGCCCAAAGCCAGATCTACTAAAGCTTTCGGCTGGTTTTGTCCGGCGGCAACGGTTAAATATACCCAGGCCGGAAAGCGCGGATTTACTTCCATAATATACAGACTTCCGTTATCTTCCCTCATAATTTCGAGTTCGAAACCACCTTTCCAGATGGTTGCTTTTGCAAAATCTTTGGCGAGGGTTATCAATTTTTCATCTTCGATGGTAATGCCAGCCCATGCTTTGCCTTTTTCGGTAATGTAGAGTTTGCGCATCGGAATTACACTAATGGCATTCCCTTTTCCATCTCCCAAACCTGCAATATTAATCTCTGTTCCTTTTATAAATTTCTGCAGGATAACAGGCAAACCCCATTTGGCATGCAGTTTATGAAAGGCCCTGTGCGCATCGGCACTATTCAATGTGGTATGCGCCTCGTAAAATTTACCTTTCACCATTAAGGGAAAACCAAATTTACTGGCAATGTTATCAATCTCCGAAGCTGTAAAAACCACCCCTTCATCAGGTACATTAAAGCCATGTTTTTCCCCAAATTTGGCCAGATTAACTTTATCTCTTTGTTCCAGCTGTTGGTGCGATGGCAGAAAGCTATGAATCCCCATCTGAAGCAAATCAGGTGCTATTTTTATAAAATTATACAGTTCGGCATCAAAATTCGGGATCAATACGTCAATCTTTTCAATCTCCTGAATTTCTTTTATGCGTGCTTTTAATGCTCCGGCTCCGGCTGTTGGGTAAGGAATACGATAGGTTTTATCCACCTGGTCCCTTAAATAAATTGCCGGTTCCAAAGTTTCGTAAGCCAAACCGATTATGCGTATATTTTCCCCAAAACCAGCACGCAATGCACGTATAACCGCCAAGCCAGGACCGGGATTATCGTTTGCATTTAAGCCTGTAACCGCTATAGTGAGGCTTTCGGTTTTGTTTAGATCTGGAGAAACGTACATGATTAGCTTTTATTTTTTCGGTTACAAATCTAACAGATTCGCTTCCTTTAACTGCAACATATAATCATCCCAATCCCTTTCGAACTGGTTTGGTTCTACATCATAATTTTCCAGTATTTTCTTTTTGATTTCCTCCTCACTCCCGCCCGATTTCATATAACCTAAAATCTCGGCAGCGATGGCATTACTCGTAAATGAATCGCCTGTGGCCGGATTGAAAATAAACCCGTTTTCGCTGGTGGCAATATTCGCTTTTAACTTCATATTCCTTTTTGCTGATTAATAAAACCACTATAAGCATCGCCAATGGGCAGTTCGGCATTGCTCAGGTTTACTTTTTTGTTGTGTATCGATTTTATTTTGGCCAGGGCTGCGATAAAACTCCGGTGTATACGTGCAAACTGATCTTCAGGCAATTTCTCCAAAACCTTTTTCATCGTCATCAGGGTTAAAATCGGTTTTTCGCTGTTACTTAGGTAAATTTTAAGGTAATCGCCCATACTTTCGATGTATTCGATGTCGCGGAGCAATATTTTGATCATTTTATACTCCGAATACACATAAATACTTTCATCATTTGTATTTTCCTGGGTGGCATTTTTGTATTTATAATAGTCGACAGCTTTTTCTACTGCAGCGGTAAAACGGTTAAAATCAATCGGTTTCAGCAGGTAATCGATGGCCTGAAGTTCATAACTCTCGAAAGCATAATTCCGGTAGGCCGTTGTAAAAATAATCATCGGTGAGTTTACCAGGCTTCGTACGAGTTCTACACCGGTAATATCGGGCATGTTAACGTCTACAAAAAGCAGGTCGACAGGAGTTTGTTTCAGGTATTCGGCACCCGAAAGGGCATCCTCGAAAACCTGTACCAACTGAAGATCAGGGAAGCGCGATACATACGTTTTGATGAGCTCGAGTGCCAATGGCTCATCATCAATAGCTACACATTTTAAGGCCATATCAATCTGTTAATTTAGCAATCTACACAAAGTTTAACGGTAAACATGCCATCGGTATTCTCAATATCCAGGCGGTGCTGCCGGGGATAAAGATGCGATAACCTTTGGCGGGTATTCGCAATTCCAATCCCCGAACGTTCCAGATTAGACTTATGGTTATAAATCTTATTCTGGCATGAAAAATCAATTCTTTCGGTATCAATACTCAAATTGATATTGATTACCGTTTTCTCTTTTTTAGTTACGCCATATTTAAAGGCATTTTCAATAAACGTCATGAAAATCAATGGAGCAATTTTTTTCCCATCGGGTTTGCCCTGTACATTAAAGTTAATCTCTGCATCAGCTCCCAACCTTAACCTTTGCAGTTCGATATAATCGCGTACACAATCAATCTCATCTTTCAGCATCACAAAATCCTGCGTTACATCGTCTGTAACGTAGCGCATAATGTTGGATAGTTTCATGATACTTTCTGAAGTATGCTCGCTATTAATGATGGATTGGGTATAAATATTGTTCAGGGTATTAAACAGAAAATGTGGATTAATCTGTGCCTTGAGGAAAGAAAGTTCGGCTGTTGCCTTTTCTGCTTCGGCCTTTACTACTTTTGATTCGGCCGTTTGCCAGCGCTGTACGGTACTGGTAGCGATACTCAAACCCATAATCATAAAGAAAATAAAAAGACTGATCACATCGATATTCATGGGCTGGTGAAGATCCAGAATTCCGTTGGGCTTTTTTAAATTCGGATCCTGCATCCTTAAATCCTCATTTGGCAGCGGACCAAAAGGCATTTCTACGTTGGGGCCAACATCAGGGTCTTTGCCGGGCTGCAACGATTGGTTTAAACCTTTAGGCTGTGTGTTAGGAGGGCCGTTTAAGTCGGCCATTACACTTTTATTATGCCCCAATAAATTATCATAGGGCTGTGCATAATACACAAAACTAAAGAGTAACAATACTGCCGCAATATAGATGATGTACCTCTTTTTAAACATCAGGCGTGGTACTAAAACCAGTGCATTGAAGTAGAACATGAGCATGTAAGTACCACAAAAAAGCCAGTAATACGGTGATGCCAGCAACAAAAAACTACTTTGCCCCGATTGTTCGTTATTAATGAACAACAGCGGAAAAGTGAGGAACAAAAGCCAACCAGCCACATGGATAATGAAGGTTGGAGTTTTAAATTGCTGCATGCTACAAATTAATGATATTTTTTCTGGCTATCTGATCAGAAAGTAAGGCTAAATTTAGCTATAAACCAAACTTTCGTACTGCTGGTAATTCACCATCAGGTTCTCGGTAATTTTAACCATTAAAGTTTCTTCTTCCTTACCGCTATAACTTAAAATCAATAAATCGCCGATAATTTCGTGCAGGATCAATTTAGGGCTGGTATAGGTAATGGAAACCACATGAGCACCTTTGTTCAACAGATCAGAATCGCAGATGTGTAATTCTGCCCAATTAAAAAGCACGGGGCGTTCTTCAAGATCGCTTAATACCGGCATTTTATTTTCTAATGCCGTAATATTGTTCATTACCGCATATTGAAGTTTCTGATGTAAAGCATTGGCTTTCGCATTAACCTTTTGCATTTGCGAAAAGGTATGGATGTGCTGATCTAAACTGTAAATTTTCGATTTTTTTTGAAATTCTTTGTAAGTATCGTGGAATATTCGTCTTTCAAAATCGGTTCTGCACATGAAATTGAAATATTGTTTTACGCTAAGGTTGATGTGAGCTAAAGCCATAATATTCGGTTTTGGTTGCTGATTCAAATATGGAACAATAAAAAAATTTAATTTATAAAGTATCGGTAAACGCTGATTATCAATCGGTAAATGGCGAAACTAAATCTTGATTATGAAAAACGGATGAATATTGCTTTGCGTATAAAAAATGGTACTGGTTAGCACTTATTTAAGGATTTTTAACAATTAGGTTTGTTATTAGACCAAAGAAGTCAAGTTTAAAAAACTTGACTTCTTTCCTGCATCCGTTTTACATTATTTAAACCACAGAGCACACCGAGAGAAAATCACAGAGAGCACTGAGGCAGGTAAGCCGAAATTATTTTATGGTAAAATCCGTGTTAATCTGTGCATCTGTGGCAAAAAGATAACGTGAAAGATAACGCGATGGCATGTGGGGACACATGCCATGGAACAAAAAAGCCTCCCGATTTTAAATCGGGAGGCTTCCTCAAAAATTATTTCAATTCACTATTGTGCAGGGAAACTGTAGTTATACGAGCCTTGTGCACCAACACCAGAGATACTCACCATGTTGTTTCTGCCTAATGGCAATGCTTTTTGAACATCAGCCACAGAATTTACCGGTTGTCCGTTTACTTTGGTGATAATTAAACCTTTTTCTACACCGATGTTATCGAAAGCTTTTCCGGTGGTTACCGAAGTTACCACAACACCGCTGTTGATGCCATATTTCGCTTTTTGTGCCTGACTGGCAGGAGCAAAAGTTGCCCCTAATTTGCTTACTTCAACACTTTTAGCTGCGTTGTTATTAGCGGTTAAACCTACACTTGCTTCGCCTTTAAGGGTAACTGTATAATCTTTCAGCGCACCATCACGTAATATGGTTAGCTTAACTTTATCGCCTGGGTTTAAACGGCCTACTCTTTCCTGAAGATCAGGTGAATCGTTAATTACTACACCATCAACTTTTTTGATAACGTCGCCCGATTTGATACCTGCCGCAGCAGCACCGCCACCTGCAACAACATCATTCACATATAAACCACTGATTTCGTTGGTTTTAATTCCTTCTGGTTTTTCTTCGCCACTTAGCGGCACAAAGTTAACGCCGATATAACCACGTTTAACTGAACCATATTTCATAAAATCGTCTACAATTTTACGCGCCAAGTTAACAGGGATCGCAAATCCGTAACCCTGGTTATAACCACTTTGCGAAGCAATTGCAGAGTTGATACCTACCAGTTCGCCATTTGCATTTACCAATGCACCACCGCTGTTACCAGGGTTAATGGCTGCATCGGTTTGAATGAACGATTCGATACTGGTATTTGCCGGACGATCTGGTCTTTTACCGGTACGTTGGTATTCGCGGTATTCTTCTTCCGTAATTTCATTCCCTTGTTGCTCACGGCCAATAATACCGATGCTGCGGTTTTTCGCACTAACAATACCTGCAGTAACTGTGGTATTTAAATCTAATGGGAAACCAACGGCCAAAACCCACTCTCCTACCTGAACGTTATCGGAGTTACCCATTTTTACAACCGGCAAACCAGTTGCATTTACTTTAATCAAAGCTAAATCTGTATTCGGGTCGCGGCCGATTACTTTTGCTTCTACCTTACGCCTGTCGGTTAACACCACCTCTACCTTCTCTGCATTTTCTACTACGTGGTTGTTGGTAACGATATAACCGTCCTGACTGATGATTACACCAGAACCTGAAGCTGCCCTTGGCTGACGCTGCATCTGGCGACCACCACCACCGAAGAAATCTTCCATCATATCAAACGGAGATGAAGAACCCTGGTCTTTCGATGCCGCATAGGTTGTTTTAATGTGAACCACCCCTGGTGCAACTGCCGCTGCAGCCTGTGTAAAATCTGTAGCACCTGCCGATGTTACTTTTAATGGATTATTGGCAAAGTATAAATTCTGTTTTTCAGTAATGGTACTGCCATTTTGGTTACGCTCAAATAGCTTGTAACCGCCAATTGCTGCTGCCCCACCTATAAAAGCAGCCAACACGGTAATTCCTAATATCTTTTTCATGTTTCTGTATATTGTTTTTTAATGGCCATGAAGCTATTAAAAGCTAACTTCCTTTGATTAAGGCAGCTTTTAATGGTTTCATGTATTTAATGTGTTTTAAAGCCTTCGAATATTATAAGCTGGTTTGCTAGCTAATTGTTTGTTAGCTTATAACATTCGCTTGTTAATTTATTGCGGGAGCATTATTCACTTTGATTTAAGCAGAATGCTCCGGCAGTTTTTATCTGCTCAAATTTTCTTTCGTAAGTTTATTCAAATTTAATACCATATAAACGATATTTGTATCCTCAAAGCACTTAGTTTTGTGTTAAAAAATGTTAAATTAAAAAACACAATCCGCTTATTACCTTTTGCAACTCAAATATTGCATTAAAAAATGAAGCTTTCATGAAAATTAATTTTTATAAATACCAGGGCGCAGGGAACGATTTTATTCTAATAGACCATACCATGGGTCCGTTAAAAAATATTGATAATGAATTAGTTGAGCAGTTATGCCACAGAAGATTTGGCATTGGTGCTGATGGATTGATGTTCATTACCAAACATGAAGATTACGATTTTGAAATGCATTATTTCAATGCCGATGGTAAGCTGGGCAGTATGTGCGGAAACGGTGGCAGGTGTATTGTGGCCTTTGCCAAACAACTCGGAATTATAGACCGCGAAACCAACTTTTTGGCAGTTGACGGACCGCATTATGCCAGAATTTCAGAAAGTGGCGAATGGGTTGACCTGCAGATGATTGATGTTGATACGGTTACAAGAGATGGCGATGCTTACGTACTCAACACAGGATCGCCACATTATGTAACTTTACAAAGTGGTTTAAAAGACCTTGATGTTTTCACCGAAGGAAAAAGTATTCGTTATAATGCAACTTATGCAGAAAAAGGCATCAACGTAAACTTTGTAGAGGATAAAGGCGATCATTTGTTTGTACGCACTTACGAGCGTGGCGTTGAAGATGAAACTTATGCCTGCGGTACGGGGGTAACAGCAGTGGCCATGGCCATGGCGAAACATAAAAACCAAACCGGCCATATTAAAACCGACATTAAAGTTTTGGGCGGCGATATTAAAATAGAATTTGATTACGATGGTACCGCATTTACCAATGTATTTTTATGCGGACCAGCCAAACTGGTTTTTGAGGGGGAGGTTGATTAACTTCTTTTTAAATAATAATCGTAGCTAAAAGCTGCTAATTGATTTGGGCGTTCCCAAGGGGGCGGGCTTTTCAGGGCTGCGCTTCGCTCCGGTACCGATGGAAGATCGGTACTGAACCCTTACCATCCTAACGCGAAGTTATTGCATTCAGACCCTGCAGGTTTTTAAAATCTGTGAGGTCCTATCCTTACGTTCTGTAAAGTCGAATAATCTTTATAATGTAAAACATACACGCTCCAGTGCATTTTGTTGGCTAAAATAAACATCATTTATAGCAATAAAAAAGCTCCATCCCAATCAGTTTTAACATGCTTTTAACATCTGTCGCAAGATATTTACAGATCATTTAGTGACAATATAATATGCATAATACGCTTTAAAACACTGTTTTAAGGTATAATTAATGCTTTTCCGGTCTCAAAATAAATCAATCGATTGATTAAATGACAGAATTTGGACAGATTTATTTTTTTTTAGGCTCTATTTTTGGGCAATTATCGGCGGAAATCGAAATCCCATATTTTGGCGACGCCCTTAATTCCGGAAATTTAAATTTATACACACAGAAATAACCCATGAGAAAAGTAACAACTCTCTTTTTTAGCGTGAGCATTGGTATGCTTTTAGCATCCTGCGGAAATAACGATGCAGCTAAAAAAGCTGCCGCTGCAGCAGCAGCTGGTCCACAGGCCTATCCTGTTTTTGCCGTATCAACACAAAACACCACTTTAGATTCTGATTATCCGGCCACCATCGAAGGTATCCAGAACATCGATATACGCCCTAAGGTTGATGGTTTTATCGAAAAAATCTTTGTAGATGAAGGTGCGGTGGTTAAAAAAGGTCAGTTACTTTTCACCATTAACGCACCACAGTACGAGCAGCAGGTTAGAACAGCAAGGGCCGCAATAAGCAGTGCCGAGGCTGATGTTAATGCCGCACAGTTAACCGTAAACAAAACCAAACCATTGGTTGATAAGGATATCATCAGCAAATACGATCTTGATGCTGCCCAGTTAACACTGCAAAGCAGAAAAGCCGCATTGGCACAGGCAAAGGCAGAACTGGTAAATGCACAGGTAAACCTGGGTTATACTTCAGTTAAAAGCCCGGTTGATGGCGTGGTTGGCAGCATCCCTTTCAGAAATGGAAGTTTAGTAAGCAGTAGCAGTACCCAACCACTCACTACCGTTTCCAACACTTCAAAGGTTTATGCTTATTTCTCATTAAACGAAAAACAGCTTTTAGATTTTTCTAAAACCTATAAAGGAAATACTTTGGCCGAGCAGATGAAAAACATCCCGGCAGTAAGCCTGGTACTTGCCGACGGAACAGTTTATGCGCAGAATGGTAAAATCGAATCCATCAATGGCCAGATTAATACCAGCACAGGTTCTGCAAGTCTAAGGGCAACTTTCCCCAACCCTACTTCTTTACTAAAAAATGGTGCAAGTGCTTCGGTAAGGATTCCTCAACACATTGACAATGCGATTTTAATTCCTCAAAAATCAACGATTGATTTACAGGGTAAGAAATTCGTTTATGTTTTGGGCGATTCTGCTAAAACTATCAATACTGAAATCCAGGTGATGGATTTGGCCAAAGGTAAATTCTATGTAGTAACTAAAGGATTGAAAGCTGGTGATAAAGTTGTTCTTGAAGGTTTCCAATCGTTAAAAGACGGAACGAAAATAAAACCTGAAGAAAAAAGTGCCGATTCAGTTTATGCTGACATCAAGAAATAACAATATAATCTTGCCAATCACACTATTGTAGTGTAATCAATATTAATTATGTTTAAGAAATTTATAGAAAGACCGGTTTTATCAACGGTTATATCCATCATCATCGTAATACTCGGTGTTTTAGGTTTAGCTACGTTGCCGGTTTCACAATATCCTGAAATTGCACCGCCAACGGTGCAGGTTTCTACTTCATACCAGGGTGCCAACGCCGATGTGGTAATGAACAGCGTTGTTGTTCCGCTGGAAGAGCAGATAAATGGTGTGGAAGACATGACTTACATGACTTCTACCGCCAGTAACGATGGTACCGCAACCATTACGGTAAACTTTAAACTAGGTACAAACCCCGATTTAGCAGCGGTAAACGTACAGAACAGGGTTGCCCGTGCTACTAGTTTATTACCTGCAGAGGTAACCAAATCGGGGGTAATTACGGCTAAAAGACAGGCGAGTAACGTACTGATTTTTGGTTTATACAGCGACGATCCTTCTTACGACCAGAAATTTTTGCAGAACTACGCTAACATCAACATCATTCCGCAGATTAAACGTATTAATGGTGTGGGTGATGCGAGTGCATTCGGAACGTTAGACTATACCATGCGTATCTGGCTAAAACCTGATGTAATGGCAACTTACGGTTTAGTGCCGAATGATATTAACGTAGCGCTTGCTGATCAGAATGTGGAGGCCGCTCCGGGTCAGTTTGGCGAGCTTGGCGATCAGGCATTTCAGTACACCCTTAAATATACAGGGAGGTTAAAAGATGAGGCACAGTTTGGCAACATCATTATCCGCACTACCGATAACGGCCAGATTTTACGTTTAAAGGATATTGCAAGGATAGAATTAGGTGCGCAGAGTTATGCCAGTTCGGTTAAATTTAACGGTAAACAGGCTTTGGGTATCGCGATTAACCAAACGGCAGGTTCGAATGCTAAAGAAGTAATCGAAAACTCAATCAAAACCCTGGATGAAGCCCAAAAATCGTTCCCAAAAGGCGTTCATTACTCAACTTTGGTTAACGTAAACGACTTTTTGGATGCATCAATTGAAAAAGTGCTTCACACCTTAATTGAAGCATTTATTTTGGTGTTCCTGGTAGTATTTATTTTCTTACAGGATTTCCGTTCAACCCTGATCCCGGCAATCAGTGTGCCGGTGGCCATTATCGGAACATTCTTCTTCCTGAGTTTATTTGGATTTACCATCAACTTATTAACCTTATTTGCCCTCGTACTGGCCATTGGTATTGTGGTGGATGATGCGATTGTGGTAGTAGAGGCCGTGCACGCCAAACTGGATGAAGGTTATACCGATGCCCGAAAAGCAACCATTGATGCGATGGACGATATCAGTGGTGCAATTATTTCGATCACTTTGGTAATGGCTGCGGTATTTATCCCGGTGAGTTTTATCTCCGGATCATCTGGTGTATTTTATAAACAATTTGGTTTAACACTGGCTATTTCCATCATCTTATCAGCCATTAACGCCTTAACTTTAAGTCCGGCATTATGTGCTTTATTCTTAAAACCACACAAAGAAGAACACGAAAAATCTAAAAACTTTTTAAACCGTTTTTATGATGCTTTCAATACATCATTTGATGCGGTAACCGGAAAATACAAAAAATCGGTCGGCTTCCTGTCCCGTAAAAAATGGATTGTTGGTTTGGCCATTGCTTTCTTTGCTGTTGTATTGGTTTGGACAATGAATACCACACCAAAAGGTTTCGTTCCGAATGAGGATTTAGGAACCATTATGAGTGATATCTCTTTACCGGCAGGAACTTCGCAAGAGGAAACCAATATCGTAATTGCAAAAATCGACAGTATTGCACACGGTATTCCTGAAATTAAAAATACTTTAAGGGTTGTGGGCCGTAGTATGATTAGTGGTTCGGGTAGTTCGTACGGGATGGTAATTTCGCGTTTAACCCCGTGGGATGAACGTAAAGGCCGCGATGTAAAAACAATTATCGGCGAACTGTTTGCCAAAACAGCCGGCATTAAAGGGGCTAAAATTATTTTCTTTGCTCCGCCAACCATTCAGGGTTTTGGTACCAGTGGTGGTTTCGAGTTTCAGTTGCAGGATAAAACCGGTGGCGATATTAAAAAATTCAACGAAATTGGTAACGGATTTTTAGCGGCATTGAGTAAACGTCCGGAGATTCAATATGCTTCTACCTCTTTTAACCCAAATTTCCCGCAATATCAGATTGATGTTAATGTGGCAAAGGTTAAACAGGCCGGCTTAACCGTAAGTGATGTTTTAGGTGTAATGCAGGGTTATTATGGTGGTGTTTATGCATCAAACTTTAATAAATTCGGTAAACAGTTTAGGGTAATGTTCCAGGCAGATGCCCAGTACCGTGCTAACGAACAAACTTTAACGCGTATTTTTGTGAGAAATGCTTCGGGCGGTATGGCTCCGGTTTCAGAGTTTATTACTTTAACCAAAGTATACGGACCGCAGGCTATTTCGCGTTTCAACTTGTTTACTTCAATTTCGGTAACAGGTAACCCTAATCCGGGTTATAGCTCTGGCGATGCTTTAAAGGCTGTTCAGGAAGAAGCGGCTAAAAACCTTCCGGCAGGATATGGCTATGAGTTTTCGGGTTTATCACGCGAGGAGATGGCCGGCGGCAGTCAAACCGTTTTCATATTTTTACTTTGCGTAATCTTTGTTTATTTCTTACTTGCTGCACAGTATGAGAGTTATATTTTACCATTAGCCGTTTTATTCTCGCTACCGGTTGGTTTGGCAGGTGTATTTGTTTTCGATAAGATTTTCGGGGTGGATAATAATATTTATACGCAGATTACCCTGATCATGCTTGTGGGACTACTTGCCAAGAACGCCATTTTGATTGTAGAATACGCGGTTGACAGAAGAAGAAAGGGCATGAGTATTGCCAACGCGGCAATTGATGGTGCAACCGCACGTTTACGCCCGATTTTGATGACATCGTTCGCCTTTATTTTAGGATTATTGCCATTGATGTTATCTTCAGGTGTTGGTGCCGCAGGTAATACCTCAATTGGTACAGGTGCTGTTGGTGGTATGTTGATCGGAACAATTTTCGGGGTTTTCGTAATTCCTGCCCTGTTTATCATATTCCAGTCTTTACAGGAGCGCATCAGTAATAAATCACCTTTTAACGAAGGCATTGATCATGAACAAACGCCAGAGGAATATGAATTGGCTACTGCGAACAGCAAACATTAATATTAAGAAAATGAATTTTAGATATAAGCATTCCATTTTTATCGGTTTAGCCATTGTTTCCCTGAGTGCCTGCGTAACTAAAAAATACGAACGCCCCCAGGTTACAAGCGAAGGTTTATACCGCGATAATAACACAACAGATACGACTACAATGGCAGATCTGCAGTGGAAAACGTTGTTCTCTGACACCACCCTGCAATCGTTGATTCAACAGGGTATAAATGAAAATTTAGACCTCAAACAGGCGATTGAAAGGATTAAAATTGCAGAAGCTACCTTAATACAAAGCCGTGGTGCATTGTTGCCAAGTTTACAGGCCGATGTTAACGTAACCGATAATAAGGCATCTGCTGCGGCACAGAATTTTCCGGCAGGCATTAACATTAATTTAGAAACCCAAACGTATAAGGCACAGCTGAGCACCAGTTGGGAAGCCGATATCTGGGGAAAATTAACCAGTGCAAAACGCGGTGCTTATGCCACTTTATTGCAAAGTGATGCAGCAAAAAGAGCCGTACAAACACAGTTAATTGCAACCATTGCCAATAATTATTACACCTTACTGGCGCTTGATAAACAACTGGCCATTACCGAAGAAACCATTAAGGTACGTACAAAGGATGTGGAAACCATGCGCGAGTTAAAACAGGGTGCTGTAGTTAATGGTGCGGCAGTTGTACAGAGTGAAGCCAATTTATATGCAGCACAGGTAACACTGCCTGATTTAAAAAGAAGCATTAAAGAAGCCGAAAATGCATTAAGTGTATTGGTTGCAAAAGCACCGAATGCGATTAATCGCACCACGCTGGATCAGCAAACGCCTTATACCAACTTACAAACCGGGGTTTCTGCTCAGCTGCTGAAAAACCGCCCTGATGTAATTGCAGCAGAATTTGGTTTTAGATCGGCTTTCGAAAATACCAATGTAGCCAAAGCGTATTTCTACCCTGCGTTAACCATTACCGCAGCAGGTGGTTTATCGAGCTTACAATTGAGCGATTTCTTTAGCAAATCTATCTTCTATAATTTAGTTGGTGGTTTAACTCAGCCTATTTTTGCAAAAGGTGCCAATAAGGCCCGTTTAAAAACGGCAGAAGCCAATCAGCAGATTGCTTTTTATAATTTCCAGCAAACACTTTTAACCGGTGGACAGGAAGTTTCAAATGCTTTATATGCTTATCAAACGGCTACCGAAAAAGAAGAAACAAGAACGAAACAGATTGCTTCGTTAACCAAAGCGGTTGATTTTACGAAGGAGTTATTACGTTACAGCTCGGCAACAAACTATACGGATGTATTAACATCAGAACAAAGTTTGTTAAGCGCACAGTTAAGCGGCATTAACGATAGATTGCAAAAACTGCAGGCTGTTGTTAACCTGTACCGTGCATTGGGCGGCGGCTGGAAATAACAGTATAATTTACAACCATATTTTAAAGGCATTCTGATTTTCAGGATGCCTTTTTGTTTGGCAAGTGCTCGCGTTTCTAACGCGGGCATAATAGTAGTACGATTTAATCGTACATATATCTTGTCTGTTTATTATTTCCATCAGATCACATAACATAAGGTGCTGATGTAAAATTATGAGCAAAACATTATTGCAAAAACATCAGGAAAACTTTATTTATCTGTGCTTTTACCATTTTAAATCTACGGGAAAAATATTTTTCATTACCAGTAGAACATGGTAAAAAAGCCAAACAGGACAAATTACATTAAAACCTTCCTGCCATGCGCAGCACCAAATCATTGGAAATTGTAGTAACCAGGTAATTTCACCTGTAGTATGAGGCAGAAAACGCGGATTCAACAGATATCTGATGTCATAAATTTACAACAACCCAAAACCCTGTTTATCAGCGGTTATCATTCCAAATCTGCGGAAAAACTTTGATTTATATTTCCAACAACGCACAAAAAAGATTTTAACTAAAACCCTAGCCACTAAACTTTTATTTGTATTTTGGCTGCACCAAACAATTTTATGCGCTTCTCAAAATTATTAGCCTTTATTGCAGGCTTACTTTTTTTCAATAATATTTATGCTCAAACTTATGTGGTTACCAGTAATGCCGATAGTGGCCCAGGGACATTAAGGGAGGCTTTAACACAGGCAGCTGTTGCCAACAGAACGAGCACTTTTACCATTAATTTCAATTTGCCGGGCACCCCCAGTGATAATGCCAACCGCACCATCAGGCTGCGTAGTGCATTACCCATCGTATCGTCAAATGTTGTGATTGATGGTACCTCACAAGCCGCCTGGCCGGCACTTGGCGTTTCGGGAGCGAAAGTTATCCTGGAGCCAGAATATCCTAATACTACCTTTTCGGGCCTGGTTATCGGCCAGTATGCCACAACACTGGTCCAAACCACCGGAGTAGAAATTTATGGTTTGTACATCCGTAATTTCGCAACCATTACCAACCTTCAAAACGTAAATATGGGTCAGGGATCCGGTATTGTGCTCGATTACCGCGCAAATAATATCACCATTGGGGCACCCGGAAAAGGAAACGTAATCGGCGGCAATATCAATGGTATTGTTGTTCAGAACAGTTCTTTTTTCAGTACGGCGGTAAACACCAAAATAAAGATCCAATCCAATTTAATCGGGGTAATTTATGATGGTATTACACCCAATACCAACGTAACGGGTATTTCGGCCAGTCTTTACGATTGCGGACTCGATGTTGGGGGCGATAGTGCCGGCGAAGGCAACATAATTGCTGCTAACCGCGTTAATGTGGATATTACCCGCTCATCCTATTCAACCAATGCCCGCTTTGATATTAATGTAATCAACAATAAAATCGGTGTAGATTATACCGGCAAAAAGGATTTCCATGAATTACCAATCTTCCTTTCTTCATCCTCATTAGAAATTGCAGGTTTAAAGGTTAACGCGGTTAATACTGCACTTTACGTGCGCAATAACATTATCGGCGGGAACAGGACAACTGGCGTCTCAATCACCAATTCTGATTTTATTTTAACAGGTAACGCCATTGGTACCGATGCTGCCGGAGCTGTGGTAATGGGTAATGGGATAGGCATAAAAATAGAATCAGGCGCAGGCGGCACCATAGGAGGAGCAACTCCAGCCGAAGCCAATTTAATTGCCAACAACAATTTCGGTGTTGAAACGGTATCATCAAAGCCGGTAAAAATTACCAGGAACAGTTTCTTTTGCAACAGAACATTTGGGATCGGAAAAACCTTAACCATTCTTCAACCGTATATTCAGATCCTTAAAAAAAGAAGTGATTATGTTTCGGGTCGGGCCACACCAAACTCCGAAGTCGAATTATTTTATACCGTAAACTGCCAGGGTATTTGCGAAGGCAAAACCTATATTGCCACAGTGCAGGCAGGTAGCGATGGCAGATGGGAATATAACGGAAGCCTTTCCGGAATGGTAACTGCAACTGCCAGTTTATTAAATGCCACCACCTCTCCTTTTTCTACCGCAGAGTTATTGCCAAACGAAGCCATTGTAGAACCCTTAACCTGTAGCGCCAACGGATCGATCACCATCCCTGAGCCCCGTGAAGGTTTTACTTTTAGCTGGGTAAAAATAGAAACTGATGGCAGCCGGGTATCTATGGGTAGCACACAAAGCATCTCGAATTTGGATGTGGGCACTTACGAAGTAAAGGTTGATGATGGATGTAAAGCTTTTCCAACGGTATTTATCATCAAAGATCAAAAGTTGACCAAACCGGTAATTAAGCCGGTTTCTATAGATTGCGGACAACTTTCTTTTCGCTTTGAGGCCGAAGTTTTAAGAGGGAAAGGAGTATTAAAATATGAGTGGTTTAATTCAGCGGGTAACAAAGTTGCAAATGGCAACCCTGTTAACTTACCGGAAGGCACCTATACCGTAAACGTTACCGATGAGGCTGGTTGTACTTTATCATCTGATCCGATGCCTGTAACAAGGAAACCACAGATCATCATTACCAGTACAATTTCCCCCAAACATGCCACTTGCGGGAGCAAGAATGGTGCAATTACCGGCTTAAAAATTACCGATTTTACCGGCAAGGTAACCTATAGATGGTATGCTGGGATAGATCAGACCAAATTCACCCCAGATAATGTCATTTCTTCTGATCTTGACTTAATAAATGTGGAAGGCGGAGCTTACACCCTTGTTGCTTCCGATGAAGGACAATGTGGGGCCAGATCGGCTAATTTCTTTATTCCTACCGACAATACCATCCAGATCAGCAATGCTACGAGCGGAAAAAACGAAACCTGTAATAACAGCAATGGAGCCATAGGTGGAATTACATTAACTGATGCTGATAGTTACGAATGGTTTGGCCCGGATGGACTTAGCTTTAAAAAAGGAACTTATTCTGCCGGAACATCTTTATCGATCGAAAACTTAAAAGCAGGTTCTTATCGGTTGCAGGCCAGTAATAGCAAATCCTCATGTCCGCCAATAAGTAAACCTTTCGTTGTAACTGCTATTCTTCCTACCGTTTATAATTTTACGCACCGCGAATCGCCAACAACCTGTGGGCTGATTAATGGAACTATCGATCTTGATTTTAGCTCAGTTCTTCCAACCCGGTACGAATGGAAAGACCAGGATGGCAATATTATTCCCAGCACCAGAACAACTACCTCAATGTCTCTTAAAAATTTACCTGGAGGCGTTTATACCATGTATGCTTATGATGTTAATAATTGCGGTCCGGTTATTATCGGTCCATATACCATAGAGGTAACCCCATTATTAACCATTGTACCTAATACCGGCACAGCTGTTGATGATGGCTGTACCTTGCAAAGAGGATCGGTTACCGGCGTTCAGGTAATTGGCGGTGTACCGGGTTACGATTTTAAATGGATAAATGAAGCAGGTAAAGCTGTTCAGTTTACACAGGACCTGATTAAGGCCGGTGCAGGAACATACCGCTTAGAGGTTAAAGACAAAACATCCTGCGGTTATGCCATCAGCGAGCCGTTTACCATTGTTGATGAACCGTTCAAAATCCTGACCCCGATTATTAATGATCTCCGTGTTTGTTATGTTTCGGATATTGTTCTGCCTGTAATTGCTCCGGAAGAAGGCACTTACCAATTGTTCGAAAAACTGGATGATATCAAACCATTCCTCGAAAGTACAACAGGCATTTTCAAATTTAAAGTGGCTAAAACTGCTGATTATTATGTCCGCAGAAAACTGGGTTCGTGTACCAGCGAATTCGCCAAAGTGCATGTTGAGGTAACACACGATAATCTTGAAATTACGAATACCATGACACCGAATGGCGATGGCATGAATGATGTTTGGCAGGTGCGCGGATTGCCTGATTTTAAAGGCACCAACATCAAAATTTATACCCGCGGCGGTCAGTTGGTGTACGAATCTATCGGTAATTACAACAAACCGTTTGATGGCCGTTTCAGGGATAAGGAACTACCGGCGGGCATTTATTATTATGTAATCGATTTACGTGCCGAATGTAAACCTTTGGGCGGCAGTATTACACTTTTACGTTAAAACTGCCGGCTTGGGCAGGCTACCTGATAGCGGTTGTTTAATAAAATACCCAATACAATTTCGTGGGTACCATTATTTACCGAGCGTAAAGCCGAAGTATTTACATCATAAGAATAACTCAGGTTTACCAGTGATGCAACGTTTAATCCTGCCAGAAGCGAAAACGAATCATTGTTCCTGAAACTGGTACCCACCCAGAATTTATCCTTATAAGCAAATTTTAGGTTGGCATCAAACGCAGCAGGTGCATTTGTCCAATAGGTTATCAACCCCGATGGGATCATCGCAATATCTTCGTCCAGGAATATTTTATATCCTGCAGTGCCATAAAAAGTGGCTGCCTGGTATGCATCAGTCCTGATTTTATTTCCAACAATGCTGCTTTTATTACCAATAAGCTGTTTGGCTGAAACACCGGCAAAAAACCTCGGACTATACAACCAAACACCAGCCCCTACATCAGGTCTGATTTTATTGTTATAATCGGCAGAGAATAATGGGTCGCCCGATTCGTCGGCAACAATACCACGCACATCAACACTGATTGATTTAAACCCTGCTGATAAACCCAGCGACAAATTAATTTCATTGGTAAGGCCCAGATGGTAAGCATAAGTTACACTTACATTGGTCTGCCTGATCAAACCTGCCTTATCCGTCATCGCCACCAAACCAATACCATGGTGCGGCTCGGCAGCAGTGTAATTGTTTACAAAACTCCTGCTCATCGGGTTTTCACCATTACCTGCAAACGAATTCACGTTACTACGGACAAAATCTTCGCCGATAGCCGTGCTTAAAGAAAGGTATTGCGTACTTGGCGAGCCCTCTAAACCGCTCCATTGCTTACGTAAACCAATTTTTAAATCAGTATAGTTGTCAATTCCCGATAATGCCGGATTTAATAAAATATTATTGAAAATATATTGAGTGCTCCGTGGAATTTCCTGCCCATAGCCAGAAAAAAACAGACAACTGAACAGCGAGAGTGCGTAAAAAAACTTCATTTAACTTATGACGATGCGTTAACCAACTGATAATAAAACCTTATCAATCCGGTTGCTAAGATAATAAGTTGTTATCAATTATAAAGTATTAATATTTGCGCTACAATCCGGACATTTTATTGCCATGATTAACGCCTAAGAGTTAAATCCCTCCATTTCAGCTCCATTTTTGTTATGGATAAAAATTCTCGGTATTTTTTATCCTAAAAGCAACCCATTCTTTTGATGTATTCCCAAAATATTGTAAGTTTAAAGTTTTTTAAGCGCTTAGCTTACAAAAATTTTATTTCCATCAATGTTACGTGTCGATAGTTCTAAAGCTTGTAAAGTGGTGTACTCTTTGTGCAAACATGAGTACCTTGGCTATTTAATTGAACCTCACGTAGTTCAGCTTAACCCTCAGGGCGATTTTTCTTTTACCTACCAAAGGATTTTTACCCATACTGCCGAAGAATTTAAAGCCTGTTTAAGTGAGATCGATTATAAGCTGATCAAAATTTTAGACGACATTGAGCAGGACTCGCTGATTAAAAAGTATTATAAAAAATTAATCAGGCCAACCGAGTTTTTCACCAAAGTTTTCGACGATAAATTTTACGAGAACGTACGCCCGAAAATAGAGAAGAAACTGGCCGAGGCTTTAGAAATTTTGAAGGTTAAAAACGAACTTTATGTGATGGATAAAGATGGCTGGCCTGTTGAGCGCAAGATCGAACTTGCCGGCGAACCGGCATCTATCCTGTTCCATTTCAGGAGGAATGAAACCGAAACCCGTTATTTCCCCACCATCAAGTATCAGAACCTGCGCATCGAATTTATGTTTAAAGAAGCGCAGATCATCAGCAACAAACCTGCCTGGTTATTGCTGAACGATGTATTGTACTTTTTTGATCAGGATATTGAAGGAAAAAAACTCCAGCCTTTTTTAAATAAACGTTTTATTGCCATCCCCAAAACTACCGAAGCCACTTATTTCGAAAAGTTTGTAGCACCGCTGATCGAGAAACATCACGTGTATGCGGAGGGTTTCGAAATCAGGACCGAACAGTTTGAGGCCAAACCGGTAATCAAGGTTTTATATGTAGATGGCGGACTTTCGCAGATCCAGTTATACTTTAAATATGGCGAATATACTTTCCCGGTCGAAAATGCACATAAAGTAACCGTACGTTTAGAAAAAACGGCCGATAACTATATTTTCCACCGTATAAAACGTTCGGCAGAATGGGAGAAAAAACAATTTAACCTGTTATTGTCGCTGGGGCTTAAAAAAACGAGTTCTTTATTCAGTAACCTCGAAGTAAGCGCTGCAGATGAAAATCCGAGTTATGCCGCCATTAACTGGGTAAACGAACATATCGAACTATTAGAGGCATCAGGTTTCGAAATCGAACAGGCCACGGGGCAGAAAAAATTTGTATTCGGGGCCAGCAAAATTGATCTTGAAGTTAAAGAAGGTAACGATTGGTTTGATATCCATGCTGTGGTATGGTTCGGCAAATACCAGATTCCTTTCCTGTCTTTAAAACAGCATATTTTACATAAAAAGCGTGAGTTTTTATTGCCTGATGGAGAAGTGGCCATTATCCCCGATAAATGGTTCACCCAATATGGCAGTCTATTTAGTCTGGCCGAAGCCGGGCAAACGCTGAAATTAAAGAAACACCACATCGGTTTAATCAACGATTTGGCCGAAGATAGTTTGGCAAATGTGACGCTCGAACGTAAGCTTCAGCGTTTATCAGATTTTGAAGATATTGCCGATACGCAGATGCCCGTGCATTTTAAGGGTAGTTTGCGCGATTACCAGAAAGCAGGATATAACTGGTTCAGCTTTTTACGCGAATATAATTTTGGCGGTTGTTTAGCCGATGATATGGGTTTGGGTAAAACCATCCAGACTTTGGCCATGCTGCAAAAGGTTAAAGAAGACGATCAGCTGCTCGGCACGCAAACTACATCATTGATCATCATGCCAACTTCGTTAATCTATAACTGGTTAACAGAGGCTAAAAAGTTTACGCCAAAACTTAAGATACTGGCACATACGGGTACCAACCGAAATAAAGACGTAGCCAATTTTGCCAATTACGATATCATCATTACCACTTATGGTGTAACCAGGGTTGATGTAGACGAACTGAAAAACTTCTATTTCAATTATATTATTCTCGACGAGAGTCAGAACATTAAAAACCCTTCGTCAAAATCATTCAAAGCCGTTAGAAGCTTAAAATCGAAACACAAACTGATTTTGAGCGGTACACCGGTAGAAAATTCTGTAAGCGATTTATGGTCGCAGTTAACTTTCTTAAACCCCGGTTTATTGGGTACGCAGGCATTTTTCTTTGAAGAATATGTGCAAGCTATCGAAAAGAAAAAAGACGAGGAAAAGGCACGCAAACTGCAATCCATCATTAAACCTTTTGTACTTCGCAGAACAAAAGAGCAGGTGGCCGCAGAATTACCGCCCAAAACGGAACAGGTAATTTATTGCGACATGAGCGAAGACCAGGCCGCTTATTACGAAAAAACAAAATCCGCCTACCGGAACGACCTGTTGCAGAGTATGGATGATGGAACATTTGCAAAAAAGCAGGTTCAGTTATTGCAGGGATTAACCGCTTTGCGCCAGCTGGCCAATCACCCGGTGATGATCGATGGCGAATATATTTCCGATTCGGGTAAATTTGAAAACGTGATCCACACTTTGGATAACGTGCTTAAAGGTGGTCATAAGGTTTTGGTATTTTCGCAGTTTGTAAAACACCTCGATATCTTTAAAAAACATTTCGAGGCCGAGAATATTCCTTTCGCTTATTTAGACGGTGCCACCCGCAACCGCGGCGAAATTGTTTCCGAATTCCAGCAGAATACGGATTTAAAGGTTTTCCTGATCTCAATAAAAGCCGGAGGCGTGGGTTTAAACCTTACGCAGGCAGATTATGTTTTTATCCTCGATCCATGGTGGAACCCGGCTGTAGAGCAGCAGGCCATTGATAGGACACACCGTATCGGTCAGGATAAAAAGGTTTTCATCTATAAATTCATTGCCAAAGATACCGTTGAAGAAAAAATCCTTGCATTACAGAACCGTAAAAAATCGCTGGCGAACTCATTGATTACCACAGAAGAGAGTTTCTTTAAATCGCTCAGCAAAGAGGATATCAGGGATATATTGAATTAAACATCCAAAAAAGAGTCGTCATCTCGACCGAAACGCAGTGGAGCGGAGAGATCTATCTCGAGACAGATTTCTCGGCTTCGTTGCACTTCGCTCGAAATGACGGTTTGGAAAAAACTCCGCTAGAATAATCACCTTTTACCATTTTAAAACTTCTTTTCAAAACTCATTCCCTCCTAACTTGTTATACAATAGAACATAAATTCTACCATCATGACAAATCAAGATTTTAATACCGCAGTAAATAACGTAAAAGAAGCCTGGAAATATCCGGAGTTATTCGAAAATGTTTCAAAATCCGAGCGTTGGTTATCAGGCGCAGCGGGCACCTATTTATTATTCAAAGGGATTACCAGTATTTTTTCGCATCCCGTAATCGGTTTAACCGGCGCTGCTATTGGTGCTGGCTTATTGTACCGTGGCATTACCGGTTATTGCCCTATGCGCGATTTGGCCGAACAGCGTCAGGAAGATATTGCACCAGAGGAAGTGATTATAAGTGAAACCTATGTTGTTGACGATTTGGGGTAATATTTTAAATACTAAATTTCCATTTCTTAATAAACTGGTTAACTTTAAAAAGTTAAACCACAATTATGAACAAGTACACACTATTATTTATTCCTGTTTTATTTGCAGGGCAAGCTATGGCGCAAGATAAAAAACCAGATCCTGCCAAAGACCCAAAAACGACTGAGGTTTGGTCGCCTGTACCTAAAATTGTTACCCCGGGCAAATTACCTCAGGATGCCCCTTCTGATGCGATCGTTCTTTTTAACGGCCGTAATTTAGATGCATGGCACTCAGTTAAAGATCCTTCTAAACCAGCTGCCTGGACAATCGATGATGGCTTTTTCACCGTGAAAAAAGGCACAGGAAATATCGAAACCAATAAAAAGTTTACCGATTATCAATTGCACATGGAATGGAAAATTCCTGAAAATATCTCTGGCGAAGGTCAGGCACGCGGTAACAGTGGTATATTTTTAGCTTCAACCGGAGGTGGCGATGATGGTTATGAAATCCAGATTATGGATGCTTATAACAACAAAACTTACGTTAACGGACAAACCGGAAGTGTTTATAAACAAGCTATCCCACTGGCAAATGCCAATAAAAAACCAGGCGAATGGCAATATTATGATATCATCTGGAATGCGCCACGCTTTAACGAAGATGGAACCGTACAAAAACCGGCAAGCGTTACCCTGTTTTTAAATGGTGTGCTTTTACAAAATGGTTATGTTTTAAAAGGCGAAACCCGTTATATCGGTGCACCTGAATATAAAAAGCATGGTCCGGCTTCGATTAAATTACAGGATCACGGCGATCCGAGCCCGGCCATTAGTTTTAGGAACATCTGGGTGAGGGAACTATAATACCATGGTCCTCGTTTGTAACGAGGATCTACGAGAATTGCGATTTTATCGCTTCAACAATATAATTTCAACAAAACAACAATAAGGAACCTGCAGGCCAAAAACTTGCAGGTTTTGTTTTATAACATAATTTGACTGATAATTGTAAACAGATTATTTAAGGTCGGATTTTTTATGAACAAAGGCAGATTAGAAGCATTTAGCGATGGCGTAATTGCGATCATCATCACCATTATGGTTTTAGAGATTAAAGTTCCCGAACATGGCGAAACTTTGGAAACCTTAAAACCATTAATCCCTAAATTTATCAGCTACATTTTAAGTTTCATCTACGTAGGTATTTACTGGAATAACCATCACCACTTGTTGCATGCCGTTAAAAAAGTAAATGGATCAATGCTTTGGGCCAATCTTAATTTCCTGTTCTGGCTTTCTTTATTTCCGGTTGCTGCCGGATGGATGGGAGAACATCATTTTGCCCTGTGGCCGGTTATCGTTTACGGTGCGGTACTTCTTCTGGCAGCCATTTCCTATACCTTACTGGTTATCGTAATCAAAAAAACCGAAGGACAACATTCATTAGTGGTGCATGCCATTGGTAATGATGCCAAAGGTAAATTTTCACTGCTATTTTATCTTGGCGGTATTGGCCTTAGTTTTATCAACCCGTGGATCGGTGTTGCATTATATTTTATTGTGGCCTGTATCTGGTTTATCCCCGATAAGAGAATTGAAAACGCGATGCGAGATCAGGGTTTAATTGACGATAATAAGTGAGAAATAATCCTTTGCTTTTTATTTGAAAATGAACATGCAGTAATACTTCTGAAACAGCAGCCCCGTTATCCGCTACTTCCGATGAAAAATCGGAACCGCTACTACCGGGTTTATTGAACACAGGTTAGTAAGAAAACCATCCAAAATTAATTCCTTATGGCGTTAGCCGGTAATAGCAAGACAGGCCTAGCCCCTTAGCACCGATTGAAGTGAGCATCCCGATTTTGCATCGGGATAAAACGTAAAGCGGGAAGAAACCTGAATAGTTGTATCAGGTTGCGCTTCAAATAAAATAACAAACAAAACGCGTGTTTACATTATTGGGCCTCTAACATTTCCATGTACAACCCCCGACTGATCATCTCTGCACCCAAACTCATTAAATGATTGTTTGGCAACTGGCAATCGATTAAATCAATGTTCATTTTACTTAAAAAGATAAGCGCGGCTTTCGATGCGTTACTTACATGGCTGAACATACTTTCGCCACAAAACACGCGGTTAACCTTTAGTCCGTACAAACCACCAACCAATTTGTCTTCCAGCCAAACTTCTACACTATGCGCATACCCCTGCTGGTGAAGGTTGATATACGCCTGCTGCATTTCGTTGGTAATCCAGGTTCCGTCCTGCCCTTTTCTTTCAGTGGTGGCACAATTCCTGATCACCTGGGCAAAAGCCTGGTTAAAAGTAATTTTAAAAACCTGTTGTTTTAAAATCTTCTGCATGCTTTTACTAATCTTGATTTTACCGGGATAAATCACACAGCGCTCATGCGGCGAGTACCATAAAATAGGTTCTCCTTCGCTAAACCATGGAAAAATACCATTTGAATAAGCAATCAGCAACCTTTCCATGCTCAAATCTCCGCCAATGGCCAGTAAGCCATCTTCTTCTGCCAAAGCTGGATCAGGAAAACCGGGGTGATCATCTGAGAGTTGAAAAAACATAGGCGAAAATAAGAAAGAAAACAAAGATTAAACCCTTGCGTTTTAAATAAGTCATACTGTTAAAATCGTCCACCATGAATGCAAAAGATAATTTCTTAAAAGTTAAACATCTTTACAACCGGGCCGGCTTCGGTATTTCGTATGCCGAATTAGAGAAATTGAGCAGGAAAAACCTCAGTAAAGTAGTTGATAATCTGCTTAAAGACTCTCAAAAAGACGACCCGATTAAATTGGTAAACGATTTCGAATCAAAAAGACAGCTTCTGGTGCAGGCCGGTTTATATGCAAAAAAGGATCTTACGGATGAAGAGAAGAAAATGCGCCAGCAGATTGTTCGCGAGCAGAACGAAGTAAGCCGCGACCTCAACATTGCATTCATTAACCAGATGATTAATACCGATGCACCACTCAGAGAGAAAATGACGCTTTTTTGGCATGGACATTTTGCCTGCCGCAGCAACAACCCTTTTTTTGCACAACAGTTAAACAACATTCAACGCACCAATGCCCTGGGCAGCTTTAAAACTTTACTGGTTGAAGTTTCTAAATCGCCGGCCATGTTGCAATACCTCAATAATCAACAGAACAGAAAAGGCAAACCGAATGAGAATTTCGCCCGCGAACTCATGGAACTTTTCACGCTGGGCAGGGGGAATTATACCGAACAGGACATTAAAGAATCGGCCCGTTCGTTTACCGGCTGGATGTACGACAAAGATGGCTCCTTTATTTTCAGGCAGAACCTTCACGATACTGGTACCAAAACTTTTTTCGGTAAAATCGGAAATTTTGAAGGCGAAAACATCATCGATATTATTCTCGAAAAAGCAGAAACTTCGCAGTTTATCGCCCGGAAAATTTATAAGTTCTTTGTAAACGATAATCCAAATGAGGATCATGTTAAAGAACTGGCCACACATTTTTACAACTCGAAATACGACATCGCGTCGATGATGAAAAAAATGTTCACATCTGATTGGTTTTACAGCCCTGAAAATGTAGGCACGAAAATTAAATCACCGGCTGAATTTTTAGTAGGTTTAAGCCGCGAGTTTTATGTTACCTACAACAAACCGCAGGTTTTAATTCAGTTACAGAGCAGTTTAGGACAGTATTTATTTAATCCGCCAAATGTTGCGGGCTGGCCTGGCGGACAAAGCTGGATTGACAGTTCGTCGTTAATGCTCCGTATGCGCATTCCATCGCTGGTGTTAAATGACGGGGAAATTGATTTTAGTGGCAAGGCCGATCCGGAAGATGAAGCTGTAATTGCATTAAGCAGGGTAGCAACCACCAATGCCAACGCGAATAATAAACCCAAATCGTATGTTAATGCAAACGCCGACTGGCCTAAATTTTTAGGTACTTTACCAAAAGGATTAACGCCATTGGCACTGACTGAATTTTTACTACAACCGAAGTTAAATGATAAAATTACAACGATGGTTAGCGACAATAAAGGATTACGAAGTACTGCGGTGGAGATTACGAGCATGCCGGAGTATCAGCTGTGCTAGGATTGATCAGTGATAAGTTTGGAGTTGGGTGTTTAGAGCTGGGAGTAAGCCCTGCTAAGTACAGTTAACCAGTTTATACAGTTAACCGATTAACCAATAATATAGTTTTCAGTTCCTAAATGAACCATTAACTAAGTAACAAAATGAACAGAAGAAATTTTTTAAGAAATACAGGATTTGTTGCGGCAGGTTCCTTATTTGTTCCGGCTTTTATGAAACCGCTGGAGGCCATGGCCCTTGATGAATTGAGTTTATATAAAAACCTGGTTGTGGTGCAGCTTTCGGGCGGAAACGATGGGTTAAACACAGTTATTCCTTTCGGAAATGATATTTATTACCAAAAAAGGAAAAGCATTGCCATCAAACCCGACGAAGTAATTAAACTGAACGATATGCAGGGCCTAAATCCGAACATGGCCGCGCTGCAGGAGATACACGATCAGGGCTGGATGACGATCATTAACGATGTGGGGTATCCAAATCCCGACCGTTCACACTTCCGTTCAATGGACATCTGGCAAACTGGTAGCGATAGCAACCAATTTCTTTCTACAGGCTGGATTGGCCGCTATTTAGATAGCAACTGCCAAACCTGCAAATTTCCTTATACCGCAATTGAGGTAGACGATTCGCTTTCACTGGCCATGAAAGGACAGACCAAAAAGGGCATTGCCTTAAAAGATCCCGCTGCTTTGTTCCGCAATACCAACGATCCGTTTTTTAAAGCCATGTTGCAGAATGATAAAGAACATTTAGATGAAGATAATTTAGGTTACCTGTATAAAACCATGATCGAAACTTCTTCTTCGGCCAATTATATCCAGAATACCTCCAAAATTTATCAGTCTAAATCAACTTACCCTAACTCGGGTTTTGCTAACCAGCTGAAAACCGTTTCTAAATTTATTTCTTCGGGATTAAAAACAAGGGTTTATTATGTGTCGTTAAGTGGTTTCGATACCCATGTGAACCAGATTGGTCAGCAGGGGAATTTGCTTAAACAATATAGCGAAGGGATGGCCGCTTTCTTAAAAGATTTAAAAACAAATAACAAATTAGACGATACCCTGGTAATTACTTTCTCCGAATTTGGCCGCAGGGTTGAACAAAATGCGAGTAACGGAACCGATCATGGAACGGCAAATAATATGTTCGTTTTTGGCGGAAAACTTAAAAAACAGGGCATCTTTAATGCCGCACCAAATCTAGGTGACCTGGATACCGGAGATTTAAAATACCAGTTAGATTTCAGACAGGTTTATGGTACCATTTTGGATAAATGGCTGGATGTAAACAATGCTGATATCCTGAACAAGAAATTTAATACACTCGATTTTATATAGATACTTCCAAAGAAGTCAAGTTTAATAGCCACCGCGCTATTAAAACTTGACTTCTTTTTACTACTTCCTCTTCAGCACATAAACAGGTCGGTTAGAATCCGTACCGGTTTGCTCTGTGTAAACACTGAATAATTCATATCCATAGCCTTTCATCTTATTCACACAATCTAATGCTGAATTAAATTCGAGCTTTTTGTCATTATCGTCCCTGATATACGTTTCGCTATAATCGCCCACTTTTTGCCCGTATTCGAAGGCAATCCATTGTTTATCGGCTAAAAAACTTTTTACTGCCCGGATCTGGATATAATCTACATGGATATCGGTCAACTTCACCCCGTTAACATTTTGGGCCCTGGCACTAAACAGCCCAAGGCATACGGCGAGTGCCGTTGCAAGAATTAATTTTTTCATCTTGTGTTTCTTTTGTGTGTAATTCTAAATTACGGAGAAATACATGAGGATGTACAAATTAACTGTAACAAAAAAAACATTATTAAATCTTAACCTTAAAAAAACAACATGAACTTTTTAGGCAATATCATCTGGATTATTTTTGGCGGGATCTTTATTTTTTTTGAATACATAATCGGAGGCCTGATCCTTTGCCTAACCATTGTAGGTATTCCTTTTGGTATCCAGTGCTTTAAATTTGCCATTGTTGGTCTTGCTCCTTTTGGCGTTAAAATAACCGATACCTCATCGAACACAGGTTGCCTTTCTACCATTATGAACCTGATCTGGATTTTCTGTGGTGGTTTCTGGATCGCCCTAACCCACTTGTTCTTTGGGATCCTGCTCTGTATTACCATTATCGGTATCCCGTTCGGCCGCCAGCATTTTAAGCTGATGAATTTAGCTTTTACGCCTTTTGGAAAATCGATAAGTTAAGGGATCAGGCTCGATAACAAGGCCAATAAAAGTGTCGTCATCTCGACCGGAACGCGACCTGTACCGATTCTTCATCGGTAGTGGAGCGGAGAGATCTATCTCGAGATAAATTTCTCTATCAACAAAAAAAACGGCCGATAAACTAATATCGACCGTTATAATTTAAGCTTAACAGTTAACCATATACACAGTTTTTAGTTAGCATTTGGCAGTTTGCAATGCAGCAATCGAACAATTAAGCAATTGAACGGTTAGCTAATTCACAGTTAACCATTAAAGAAGTTATTTCTTCTCAGCACTATACTTATCACTAAACTTTTTATCAAGCTGTTTATGCAGGTTATCCAGGTTAATATCCCTGCCCTGAATAAAGGCTTGTTCTACCTTGTTGGTACGCATATCCAAAGCATCGCCGGCAGAAATAAAGAAAGTAGCATCTTTGCCCGTTTCGATACTACCCGTGGTTTTATCAACGCCCATAGCTTTTGCCGCATTTAAGGTAATGGTTGATAGTGCTTTTTCTTTATCTAAACCCCAGGCCGTAACCGTACCCGCCATAAAAGGCAGGTTGCGCTGCTGCCAGTAACCATCAATGCTTAACACCACATTTAAACCTGCATTGGCCAATACGGCTGCATTTTTATAGGGCATGTTTACATCATCATCATTGTTATTCGGTAAAGCATGGGGCTGTTTCACCACCAAGGTGATATTGTTATCTTTAAGGAAATCGATTACCAGGTAAGCTTCATCTGCACCTGTAATTACCGGTGTAATGCCGAATTTCTTAGCGAAATTAACGGCTGCAACAATATCCTTCTGACTATCGGCGGCAATAAATAGTTTTTCATTACCCGCAAATACTTTTTTCATTGCTTCGAAACGGGTATTGATTACTTCTGGTTTGCTGATTTCTGAATAAGCTTTAGCCTCAGCAAAGAACGAAGTTAACTGCGCAATGGCAGCCTGTGTTCTTTCGGCCAAAGCCTCAGGCGATTGCTGCGGACGGCCGAAACCACCAAAGCCACCCCTGAAACGCGGGGTAACCGGCCAGGTAACATGCATGGCATCGTCGGTTTTAATTGCGGCATCTTCCCAGTTCCAGGCATCAAGCTGAACTACTGATGAACTGCCCGAAACCGTTCCACCCTGTGGTGTTGGCTGTGCCATTAAAACTCCATTACTTCGTAAAGTAGCCGGAACTTTCGAATCGGTATTGTAGGCTACAATAGAGCGGATGTGCGAATTAAAATCGCCTATTTCCTGAAAATCCAATGTAGCTTTTACGGCTTCAATCTCTGTTAAACCCAGATTGGTGGTTGCGGCAATAAAGCCAGGGTAAATGTGTTTGCCCGTGGCTACAATACGCATTACATCATCCTGAGGTACCTGCCCGTTGGCCATAACTGAAATAATTTTGCCATTGCCGAAAAGAATGGTTCCGTTTTCGATCACTGTTCCATTACCCACATGTATAGTTGCACCGGTAATGGCGATCGTTTTGCTCTGTTTTTTAGCTGGCGAAATGTTTGCCTGTGCAAAACACATCAGGCTCGATGCCGATAAAGCCAGGCTTAATATATATCTTTTAGTGTGCATGTTCTTTCTCGTTTAATTCTGCTGAATAGTTTTCTAAAGTTTCGCAATTGTATAAACGTGGGGCATCACCCATTGGGCGTTGCGTGCGGCCACCTTTGCTTTTGCTCTCTAGCATTTTTTGGATCAAACGGGCTTTCTCTACCTGTTGTGCCTTGATTACCTGTGCATCTTATCGATATCCCAATAAGCTATACCATCAACAAAGGTTTTTTCGGCCCTCGCATAAATAGAAAGCGGATTGGCTGTCCAGATAACCACATCGGCATCCTTACCTGCCTTTAAACTGCCCACTTTATCATCAATGTGCAACATCCTGGCCGGATTAAGCGTTACAAACTTCAAAGCGTCTTCTTCCGGAACATTACCGTATAAAACTGATTTTCCGGCTTCCTGGTTTAGGTGACGGGCCATTTCGGCATCATCAGAGTTGAAAGCGGTGGTAATACCCACATTATGCATAATTTTCCCGTTGTAAGGAATTGCCTCAGCAACCTCGTTTTTATAAGCCCACCAATCAGAGAAAGTCGAACCTGCAATACCATGTGCTTTCATTTTATCGGCTACTTTATAACCTTCTAAAATGTGGGTAAAAGTGTTGATTTTGAAGCCCAAACTATCGGCCACATGGATCAGCATATTAATTTCGCTTTGTACATAAGAGTGGCAGGTAATGAAACGTTTGTTATTCAAAATTTCTACAATGGCATCCAGTTCAAGGTCTTTACGTACGCTGTTTCCTTTTACTGATAATGCTTTTTCGTATTCTTTTGCACGGGTAAATTCATCAACAAAAGTTTGTTCAACCCCCATACGTGTAACCGGGAAACGTGCGCCTGTACCGAAGTTACTCTGTTTAACATTTTCGCCCAATGCGAATTTGATGAAACCATCGGCACCAACAAATTTCAACTCTTCGGGCGATTTACCCCAACGTAATTTGATCAGTTGCGACTGACCCCCAATCGGGTTGGCCGAGCCGTGTAAAATATGCGAAGTGGTAACCCCACCGGCCAGCTGACGGTAAATATTTACATCTTCAGAATTGATGATATCGGCTACACGTACCTCGGCCGAAACCGATTGTGCGCCTTCGTTAATACCACCTGCACCTGCAATGTGCGAGTGCTCATCAATAATACCGGCGGTAATGTGTTTGCCTGTAGCATCGATTACTTTTGCACCGCTTGCTGAAAGATTTTTACCAACAGCTTTGATCTTTCCGTTTTCTAAAAGTACATCGGCATTTTGAAGGATACCGTCTTTCTCGTTTGTCCAAACCGTACCATTTTTAATCAGTACGGTTTCCTGTTTAGGCAATTCGGTGCTGCCGAAAGCAGAGAAAGGATAAATTACCGGACCAAGCGCCAAAGTAGCTTTAGGCTCGTCTTTTTTAGGTGTTTCTTTTGCTGCTTCTTTGTAAGTTGCGGTAAATTTTCCGGTGCTACCATCAGCCAAAGCTGATTCGCCTTTTATGGTTACCGGATTTGCCGAAGTGATGTAACCGCTTAAACGGATATCGCCCTTAGGGTTTTTCTTTAAATTAAAATTAATGCTGATCCAATCGCCGTTACGGGTAAAAGTGGCAGTGGTTTTTACGCTATCAGTACCAACTCTTTCAATTGCAGCGGTAGAGCCACCACCTGTACCCGTAATTTTTAAGGTGAGGGCGCCAACGCCGTCAACATTTAAATTATAAGTACCGCGTACATCGCTCACATCCATTTTGTTTACCACAAAACGTTTACCCTGTACCCAGTTTTCGAAAATGATGTTTCCGTTTTTGAACAGGTTATCAGAAGAGATCAAAAAGTTAGCAACTTTCCCTTTCTCCAGCGAGCCTACCTTATCGCTGATGCCCAAAAGAGAAGCAGGAATTTCGGTAACCGATTGTAAAGCCTGTTTTTCAGTCAGGCCATTTTCAATAGCTGTGCGGAGGTTTGTCCAGAAATCGCGGCTGTTCTCTAATCCGAAAGCTGTTAAGGCAAATTTAATTCCTGCTTTTTCCAGACTGGCCGGATTGGTTGGTGCCAGTTCCCAGCCTTTCATCTGCGATAAACTTACATTCCTGGCTTCAGCAGGATCTTCTACATCATAAGCTTTAGGGAAAGTTAAAGGAATAATCAAACTTGCGCCTGTTGCCTTAACTTCGTTAATACGCTGGTACTCATCACCTGTTGATTTGATGATGTATTTCTTACCGAATTCTTTACCGATTTTATCAGCACGGAGGATGTTCTGCCATCCGTCTACCTCAAAAATTTGTGGTATAGTTTGTTGTTTACCAAATTCATCAAGCGAGATATTATACTCGTCTTTTTGTTTGCCGTACCATTGCGCATCATAATAAGTTTGGCGCAATAACGCAATTGAACCCATTAACGAAGTAGGGTAATCGTTTGATGAAGTTCCCTTGTTAAACGAATAATTTGCTGCCGTTTGGTCTTTTAAGATCACACTGTTATCGGCACCTTCGTTTAGGGTTACCGCGGCAGAAACACCACGGGCAATACCATCGCGACTGATCACGTTTACACTTCCGAAACCTACCTTGCGCAGTTCATCTGCTTTTTTGCTGTCGGTTGAGAAGATGTTTTTCACATAGGTTTCCGGTCTGATCGATTCGTTCCATCCGTAAGCACCTTTTTTGGTTGATACGAAAATAGACTGGCGCTGACCGCCAAAACCACGTTGCTGTGCCGGTCCTTCGGTAAGGCCATAACTCGTAAAGGCATCAATTAACGAGGGATAAATAAATTTTCCTTTAAGGTCTATCACTACGTAACCTTTAGGTACGGCTAAACCGGCACCAACGCCCTGTATGGATTGTCCTTTAATTAAAAGTGTTGCATTGGTGAGGGTTTGATTGGCATTAACTACTATTGTTGCATTGGTGAAGGCAAACATTCCTGGCCGGGTATCAAAAGAGCCATTAACCGGAAAGGTGGTTTGCTGTGCAAACAGAAATGTAGTAGAAATTACCAGCCCAATGGCGAGTAAAATTTTCTTCATAATAAGTTTAGGGTTTAATTTGTTTAAAACTAATATAAATTAGCCTTCATTTGGCTGAATATCCTATTTTTTACAATTAATGTCTATTTTTGGCTAAACATATTTGATAAAAATGTACAACATCTTAAAATCTGCGCACTCCGGATGGCGCTACATCGTATTAATTTTACTGGTTATTGCTGTAATCAATGCTTTATCGGGCTGGTTAGGTAACAAAACATACACAGAAGGTAACCGCAAATTGAATGTATTCACGCTCATCAGCGCACATATTCAGTTGCTGATCGGCTTGGTACTGTATTTCTTAAGCCCGTTAACAAAATTGCCGATGAGCGATGCCATTGGCCGTTACTTTAAGGCCGAGCATACTTCGATCATGATTATTGCCATCATTCTGATCACGGTAGGTAATGCTAAATCGAAAAAAGTAACTGAGGCCGTTGCGAAACACCGCACCATTGCAGTTTTCTTCGGATTGGCATTGATCCTGATTATTGTTGGTATACTTTTATTGGTTAAAGCTGTTCCGGGAAGATCTTTCTTTGGGATTTCTTAACAGGCAATTCTGCAATTAAATATATAATCCTGCTTTAACAGAGCAGGATTTTTTGTTTTTAGTACGCTCGTTTTTTACCGCAAAGTACACGGAGGAAGGCGCAGAGGCCGCTGAGCCGTCATTGATAGAAAACCCACATGTCGTCATTTCGAGCAAAGTACAACGAAGTCGAGAACCACGTAAGTGCTCAGCGCAGCTAAATCTAACTAGAGGTAGATCTCTTACTGTTCTTAGCGTCTCGCCAAGACCCTTTTTGTAAATTCTGTTTTGCCACGGAGGCACTGAAAACACAGAAGAGTTTAGGATCTAGATTTAGCTTTTCTGGGCTTGGCTCTCAACCGTATGGCACCTCGCTACCATTCACGTCATTTATAATAACCTATCAATCAGTTTTTATTTTCTTATTGATTTCCGCTCAGCTAGGCCTTAGCACCATATCTCCGTTCAAGTAAATTCCGGCCTAACAAATTTTTCGAGCTGCACTGTTCTGGCCATCTTACTAGCTTCAAAAGAAAAATTTTCAGCCGGTGTTTTTTGTTTCTTTTTGACACCAAAAAGAAAGAGCCCTTCGGCGGCGGCGAGCCGAGGCAAGACAGTATACGTTTTTATAAAATAAATTATCCCTCAGGATAACAAACGCTCTTACTGGTCTAAGCGTCTCTCTAAGATCCTTTTCCTAAATTTTGTTCTTGCCACGGAGGCACCGAAAACAAGGAAGAGTTTGGGATATAGATTTAGTGTTGCTCCTATATTTCCTTATATAGCCGAAAACTAACCTTTGCCTACTCTGCGCCTCACTTAGCGACCTTTGCGGTTAACAATTACGTCACTTAAAACTATCATTCTCTCAAAATAATTAACCGTTCGCTCAATTATTTTCATAAATATTTCGCTTTTTCAAAATTCTTTATATTTTTGTGGCTCATGATCAACAATATACATACATGGCTTTGGCAAAGTAATTCGAAAACGGATTGCGCTGGCTGCGTATGAAAAAAATATAGTTTATCAACCTAAACCTTATTAAAGAACCATTAAAGCCCGGCGTAGAACCACACGCCGGGCTTTTTATTGTTAAAAAAATAATTTAATTAGTCATTGCGAGGCACGAAGCAATCCTACAACGATAGTAGGTCTTTCAACCCACTGCATTAAGATTGCTTCGTACCTCGCAATGACGACAACATAGTATAACGATGTATAAAATAAATACGACTTACAAAAAAATGCTTGCCGATACCACAACCCCAGTGAGCATTTATTTACGTTTACGGGATGTATACCCGAACAGCATCTTACTCGAAAGTTCTGATTACCACAGCAGGGAAAACTCAATGAGTTTCGTTTGTGCCGATCCTGTTGCCGGAATTATCTTAAAGGGATCGCGTTTGGAAACCTATTTCCCGGATGGAACCGTAGAGATTACCGAAAGTAAAAACCTGATTGATGAAATAGCTGATTTTAAGGATAAATTCAAAGAAACGGAATTGCCCGAAATCAAGTTTATTTCAAGCGGATTGTTCGGTTATTTTACCTGGAACGCCGTACAACATTTTGAAGATATTAAATTTACTTCCGAAACACCCGAAGGTGAAGAAATTCCGGAGATGCAGTACCATTTGTACCGCTACATCATCGCCATCGATCACTTTAAAAACGAAATTACCCTTTTCAAAAATACTTTCGAAGGCGAAGAAGAAGGCGGACTGGAAAAAATGGAATACCTGATTCAGAATAAAAATTATCCTGAATATAAATTCCAGACAAGAGGGCAGGAATCATCCAATTTAACCGATCAGGGTTTTATGGATCTGGTAGAGAAATTACAGAAGCACATTTACCGTGGCGATGTTTTCCAGATCGTGCCTTCAAGGGCATTTAAGCAGGCTTTCTCTGGTGATGAATTTAATGTATACCGTTGTTTACGTTCTATTAATCCTTCACCTTACCTGTTTTATTTCGATTACGGAAACTTCAAATTGTTTGGTTCATCGCCGGAGGCACAGATTACCATCAAAAATAATGCAGCAAACATTTTCCCTATCGCCGGAACGTTTAAGCGCAGTGGAAACGATATCGAAGATGCCGAACAGGCCCGTAAACTCGAGCAGGATCCTAAAGAAAGTGCAGAACATGTAATGCTTGTCGACCTGGCCAGGAACGATTTAAGCAGGCACTGTAACCGTGTTGAGGTAAAATCATTTAAAGAAGTACAGTATTATTCGCACCTCATCCACCTGGTAAGCAAAGTAAGCGGACATCTGCAGGAAAATGTAAGCGCTTTTAAAGTAGTGGCAGATACCTACCCGGCAGGTACTTTAAGTGGCGCACCAAAATATAAAGCCATGCAGCTAATTGATGAAAACGAAAAGTTAGGCCGGAATTTTTATGCTGGTGCCATTGGTTTTATGGGTTTTAACGAAGATTTTAACCACGCCATTATGATCAGGACCTTTATGAGCAAGAACAACGAACTGCATTATCGTGCAGGGGCCGGTATTGTTGCCGATTCGGTACCCGAAACCGAAATGCAGGAGGTGAACAATAAAATTGCCGCACTGCGTAAAGCGGTAGAGATGGCAGAGGGAATTTAGAATGATGTAAAATGGATAATGTGAGATGGATGATGTAAATAAAGATATACAATGGAAGATATAAATAAAAAAACTGTTTTAGTAATCGATAACTACGATAGTTTTACCTACAATTTGGTGCATTTAATTAACGAAGTTGGTTATGAGGCCGAAGTTTGGAGAAACGATAAGTTCGAGCTGGCAGATGTAGATAAATACGATAAAATTTTGCTTTCTCCGGGCCCAGGTATTCCGGAAGAAGCAGGCTTGTTATTGGATGTAATCAGAACTTACGCGCCAACCAAGAGTATTTTTGGCGTTTGTTTAGGTCAGCAGGCCATTGCCGAAGTTTTTGGCGGTACGTTACTAAACCTGGGCAGGCCAATGCACGGAATTGCTACGCCGGTAACGGTTGTAGATGGTGATGAACCATTGTTCTGGGAATGTCCGCAAACCATAAACGTTGGTCGTTACCACAGCTGGGTGGTGAGTAATGAGAACTTTCCATCGTGTTTAAAAATCACGGCAAGAGATCACAAAAGTGAGATTATGGCGTTAAGGCACGAAACACTGGATGTACGTGGTGTGCAGTTCCACCCCGAAAGTGTGCTTACCGAATATGGTAAACAGATGATGGAGAATTGGTTGACAGCATAAGAATTGTCCTGCCAGTTGTCATCCTGAACTTGATTCAGGATCTTACTGGAGCTATTTAAATTTTAGATGCTGAAACAAGTTCAGCATGACTTATTGATAGAATGAATATTTTAGATAAAATCGTATTACGTAAAAAAGAAGAAATTGCAGCGGCAAAAGCTTTGGTTTCTGTACAGGATTTAGAAAATTCGGTGCATTTTAAAAGAACACCTTATGTTTTTAAAGAATTCTTACTGGCCGATAACCGTACCGGTATTATTGCCGAGTTTAAACGCCGATCGCCTTCAAAAGGTTTAATTAACGGCATTGCCGATGTTGCTGAAGTTACACAGGCCTACAATGCAGCAGGTGCATCTGCACTTTCGGTATTAACCGATGTAGATTTCTTTGGCGGTAAAACCGACGACATTTTGGCGGCAAGGGCTGCAAACAACATCCCGATCCTGAGAAAAGATTTTATGATCGACGAGTACCAGATCCTGGAAGCCAAAGCCTGGGGCGCTGATATTATTCTGTTGATTGCATCGATATTAACCCCGCAGCAAATCAACGATTTTGGGAGATTTGCAAAAGATTTAGGTTTAAATGTACTTTTAGAAGTGCATAACCTCGAAGAACTGGAGCGAAGCATCTGCCCAAACCTCGATGCCATTGGGGTAAACAACAGAAACCTGGCCGATTTTACGGTTGATATCCAAACCTCCTTCGATCTGGTGAATAAAATCCCTGATGAGTTTTTAAAAATCTCGGAAAGTGCAATTAGTAATCCGCAGACCATTAAGGAACTAAAAGCAGCTGGCTTTAACGGATTTTTGATCGGCGAAAATTTTATGAAGACCGATAATCCGGGAGCCTCTATTAAGGAATTTGTAGCGCAGATTTAGCTTATTCTAAACCTTATAGGTCTCAAAGACCTATAAGGTTTGAAAGGTCGTTCGCAAATTTCGTATCTTTGTAGCAATTACATGGGAAAACAAAAATTTTATGATACTGCCGTTGTGCAGGAGCGGGCAATTTTAGTTGGCGTGGTTACACATGGCGAAAAAGAAGCCCAAACAAAAGAATATTTAGATGAGCTGGCCTTTTTGGTTGATACAGCTGGCGGGAAGGTGGAAAAGGTTTTTACACAGAAAATGTTAAAGCCTGAGCGTGCCACGTTTGTAGGTACAGGTAAGCTCGAAGAAATCAAAGCTTATGTAAAATCAGAAGAAATTGATGTGGTGGTTTTTGATGATGAATTATCACCATCGCAACTGCGCAATATCGACCGTGAGCTTGGTGTAAAAGTTTTGGACAGAAGTAACCTCATCCTCGATATTTTTGCCAACAGGGCGCAAACGGCACAGGCAAAAACACAGGTAGAACTTGCGCAATTACAATATGTTTTACCCCGCTTAACGGGTATGTGGACGCACCTTGAACGCCAAAAGGGTGGTATCGGGATGCGTGGACCGGGTGAAACCCAGATCGAGAGTGACAGGCGTATTATTTTAAATAAAATTTCGCTTTTAAAAGAGCGTTTAAGAAATATCGACCGTCAGAATGAAACGCAGCGTAAAAACCGCGGTCAGCTGATTAGGGTAGCTTTGGTTGGATATACCAACGTGGGTAAATCGACCATTATGAACATGCTTTCCAAATCGGAAGTGTTTGCGGAAAACAAGTTATTTGCAACCCTGGATACAACTGTTCGCAAGGTAGTGATCGAGAACTTACCATTCCTGCTCTCTGATACTGTTGGATTTATCCGCAAACTCCCTCACCACCTGGTAGAATGTTTCAAATCTACGTTAGATGAGGTACGTGAGGCTGATTTATTGATCCACGTGGTAGATGTTTCGCATCCTAACTTCGAAGATCAGATCAACACGGTTAACGAAACGTTGAAAGATTTAGGCGCCATCGATAAAGACATGATTCTGGTTTTTAACAAAATCGACGCTTATGTTTCGCCGGAAGTGGATAATGAAGAGGATGATGGCAAACTTACTTTGGAAGATTTCAAAAAAAGCTGGATGAGCCATGATAAGGTACCTGTACTGTTTATCTCGGCTACACAGAAAGAAAACCTTGAAGAGTTTAAAACGTTATTGTACAATAAGGTAAAAGCCGCGCATGTGGCGAGGTACCCGTATGATAGTAATTTGTTATATTAGATAAAATTCCGTTGTTGCGGTGTTAAAATAAACCTCGCAGGTTTTTAAAACCTACGAGGTTTCATCGTAAAGGCGATAATTATAAACATTATGGAAAGTAAACGTCAGCAGAAATTTGCAGGAGTATTACAAGAGGAGTTGGCACAGGTTTTTCAGCGCGAAGGTGCTGCATTTTTGCCAAATACATTGGTAACCATTACTCGCGTAAGGGTTTCGCCCGATCTGGCCGTAGCCAAGGTTTACCTGAGCTTTTTTAACACCAATAACACCACACTTTCTATCAATACCGTTAATGCACATGCAGGCGAGATCAGGTATAAACTGGGTAGCCGTATCCGCCATCAGGTAAGGGTGGTGCCCGAGCTTACTTTCTTTGTGGATGATACCAATGAGTATGTAGAACGGATGGATCATCTTTTCGATAAGATTGCAAAAGAACCCAGACAGAAAGACGAAGACAGCGAATAATTTTTTGTGAGGAAGCTAAGGGAACCCGTTAATTTCTTCACACATTTTATCCCGGCATTGATTGCAGTTCCGGCAGGATATGTATTGCTTCAGAAGTGCCATACTCCGATCGAATTTACTGCAGCCTGGATTTATAGCATCGGTACTTTTATTCTTTTCGGTGTAAGTGCTATGTATCATGGTTATCCGGCTACCGAATATGGCGTTCGTTTTTGGCAAAAATTTGATCATTGCTGCATTTACCTTATGATTGCAGGTTCGTATACGCCAACAGCCCTATTGGTTTTTGATGGTTGGTTGCGCTGGAGTTTATTTGCCATTGTATGGATTATCGCTATTGTGGGCTGTTTGCTCAAAATATTTAACCGCTTAAAAAGTACGGCCATATCATTGTCTATCTATATATTAATGGGTTGCCTGATTGTGCCTTTATTACAGAAAATGCTGGGAACATTACCCGTTGGTGCAATTTTCTGGCTGTTAACAGGCGGCGTTTTTTACATCGGCGGAACCTATTATTACGCAAAAGATAAACAGCTCTTCAGGTGGATGCACAGCCACGAGTTGTGGCACCTGTTTGTAATCGGTGGCGCTTTATCGCACTATATTTATAACTTCGTTTATATCTTTAAATAGAACAGATGCAGACTTTTGAAGAAGTTATCCTGGCCAATGCTTCATTGATCCAAAAAGTTGTAGATTTTGATGCAAAACAGGATCAGCTTTTGCCACTGGATTTTACCGCAGCGAATACCGAATTAACCAACGAAATTCTGGATGATACCGATCTCTTTTCGGATTGGGTAACCAAAAAACTTTCAGATAGTGATGCCCGTTACGGAATTGGCGGATACAACGAACACCGCACCATCTATTCGCGAAGCGCACACTTTGATGCCGGAGAAGAACCCCGCAGGTTACATTTAGGGGTCGATATCTGGGGACCAGCCGGAACACCCATCTATAATTTTTATGATGCAACCGTACAAAGTTTTGCCTATAACAACAACCTTGGCGATTACGGTGCTACGATTATTTAGCCTACGAAATAGCCGGCTTTAAATTTAATGCCTTGTACGGGCATTTAAGTTTAGCTTCGTTAAATGGACTGGAAGAAGGTAAATTTATCCCTGCAGGAACAAAAATTGCCGAACTGGGTGCAAAAGAAGAAAACGGATCGTGGCCACCACACCTCCACTTTCAGTTAATTAAAGATATGAGCGGCTTAAAAGGCGATTACCCGGGTGTATGCAGGTTTAGTGAAAGGGAAAAATACCTGGCTAATTGCCCCGATCCGGATTTAATTTTAAAGGCGACTTTTTCTTAACCGCAAAGATCCTTCGACTCCGCTCAGGATGACAAGCCGCCTGAGCTTATCCGTGTTTTCTGTGCCTCCCTGGCAAATATGATGTTACAAATTTAACCACAAAGAACTCAGGGGGGAAGGTACTGAGGCCACAGAGAAGTTTGATTTTGGTCGTCATGCTGAATTTATTTCAGCATTTTTCCTGCTATAAAGACCCTGAAATAAATTCAGGGTGACGGTACTTTTTTACTCCGTCTATGGTAGCCAAATGCAACGAATTCGAGATGGTAAGAATTAAACCTCATTTTCTCTGTGAAAAACTCCGTGCCTCCGTGGCAGAAAAATCCTATTCCTTTGCTAAAAACTTTGCGTTCTCTGCGGTTAAATCTGAATAAACCGTAAATTAGTAAAATGAAAAACCTGCTCACCATCTGTTTGCTTTTCTGCTGCTCGCTGGCTATGGGTCAGGTTCAGTTTAAATCGGGTAAAAATGGTTTTACCAATTTCTTAGCGGAAAACACCATTTATCCGCAGTTTTCTAAAGATAACTGCGTTCAAGGTACCGTAAATGTAAGTTTCAAACTGAATAACCAGGGTAAAGTTTATTTTTCAAAAGTAAGCAAGGGCATATTGTCCGACCTGGATCAGGAAGCCTTGCGTTTGGTTCGCTTAAGCAGTGGTAAATGGCAGGTTCCGGCAGGTTACGATACCACTGTTTCTATCGTGGCTCCCGTTAATTTTGTGCTTTCGGGGTACAATTGCGAAGGAAAAACCAGCAGGGATATCCAGGATGCCATCCGCAGCTACCAGGCCGAAGAAGGTTTAACCAATTCGGTAATCAATTTTTATAAAAACATCGATCAGGCAAAACCCGGTCAGGAAGTACAGATTATCGGCATTAAAAACCAGTTGGGCATTGATGATGAATACCTGGATGACCGGATTAAAATGGGGCTCAAAAAAATAAAACAGGGCGATAAACAGGGCGCCTGCGAAGATTTTAATTTTGTTAAATATATGGGCAGTAAAAAGGCGGATGATTATTTAACAAAGTATTGCAAGTAAATGAAAAACACCACCCGATTTTTTGCCTTATTGGATATCATCAGCATCATTTTACTGGCCAAACAGTTTTGGCAGATCATCACACATTTAAACGAAATTCCTGATCAGGTACTTTCTCAGGCCAAAGTGATTTTGCTATTGCCTTTATTTGTATCGCTATTTATTTCGGCAACAGGTTTAATCCTGTTTAAAAAATTTGGGTTCATCACCTATTATATCCAATTTCCTTTCCGTTTGGTGGTATGGGTATTTTCGATTGGTTTTATCACTTACCTGCCCGAAATTTTAAGCCTGGGCGATCGCTGGTTTGATATCCTATTCCGCGTATGTTTCATAGCCGAATTTTTCAGACTGTATTTTACCATTAAAATCCACCGCGAAGCACTCCGTTAAATCTTTGGTAAAACTACCGTTATTGCTGCAGGTAAAATCGTTGCTTCAACGGTATTCACCCTGCCGATATACTCGCCGTCTACCTGGAAATGTGCTTTGTGCTTCGATGAAATTTTTACTTCTGCCGTTTGGAATACTTCTATCTTTTTAGGGTTAAAAGGCAATTTAGTTATCCAGATTTTTAAAATTTCGAGATAAGAATAATCTTTTACCAGCACCACTTCAAACAATTCATCGTCCAGTTTTCCATCGGGATTGATCTTTAATCCGGAGCCATACATTGTTGCATTGGCAATGGCCACCATCGCTGCTTTAGAAGTAATGGTTTCATCTTTAAGCTTCAGCTGTACTTCCATGCGGCGATGGTTCCACAGCGCGTGCCAGGTAGCCTTAGCATAGCCCCACATCCCGCGTTCGGGCAGGGTATCAAATTTCTTGACCAGATAGGCATTAAAACCTAAATCGGATAAGTGGATACAGATTTCATCGTTCAGTTTAACCACATGTATTTTTTGCAACCTGCCTTGATCTAAAAGTGCCAAAGCCTCTTCAATATCCGTGGGTATCCCCAGTTCTTTCGCCATTCCATTGGCCGAACCTGCAGGGATAATCCCAATCGGGGTTTCGGTTTTCAATAAACATTCGGCAACGAGCTTTAAGGTTCCATCGCCGCCAACAGCCACCACCCGATCTGCTTTTGAGCTCGTAATTTTAGCCTTTATTTTATCCAATGAACAATCTTTAGGCAGTTCGAAAAGATCGACTTTGGTATTTTTCGCCTCAAAATGCGCAGAAATTACTTCCTTTAGGTTTATATCGTGACTGCCAGAGCCCGGATTAATGATGAACAGTAATTTCATTTTGGTTACCTGATGTTTACTTCACAAACAACTTTTAATAAACTCTGTTTTAACAATGATGAATAAATCTGTTAGCGTAAAAGTATATCACGGTTATGGGCATACGCAGAACCTGGTTGTTTATGGTCATGTTTTTAAGCACAGGGCAAAAACAGAGCAGGTTTACAGCAACAATATTTTTGTTAATATTGCTCATTTGTTAAGGCTCTTTATCTTAAAACCTTATGCTTTTGTTGAAGTACGTTTACAGTTTTTCGGTCAAACGATTTATAACAAAACCGAAGGTGATGGCTTTTTTAAGTTTGAGTGGAAGGCCGAACACGATATCCCTGCAGGCTGGCACGATGTTAAGGTAGAAGCCGTTGATCAGCATGGAAATGTTTTAAATGCCGGGGCAGGTAAGATTTATGTGCCGCACATTACGCAATATGCTTTTATCTCTGATGTTGATGATACCGTGATGGTTTCGCATTCGGCCACCATCGGCAGACGGCTGCGCGAACTGTTTATTAAAAATCCGCATACGCGCAAAACCTTTCCCGATGCGGCAAGCCATTACCAGCAACTGGCTTTATCACATACAGAAGCACAACAACCCAATCCCTTTTTTTACGTCAGCAGCAGCGAATGGAACCTGTACGATTACCTGGTAGAAACTTTTAAATTCAACAAACTCCCCGATGGTGCTTTCCTGTTAAACACGATAAAACGGTGGAAAGACCTGATTAAAACAGGCAAAACCGGCCATGAAGGAAAATTATTAAGGGTGATGCGCATCCTGGATGCTTTCCCGAACCAGAAATTTATCTTTTTTGGAGATAATTCGCAGCAGGACCCTGAAATTTATACCTCTATCGTAGAAAAATATCCCAAAAATATCGAAGCGGTTTATATCCGGAATATCCGCCCTCAAAATACTGAAGAAACAAAGTTATTGCTCGCAAAAGTAGAGAATAAAGGAGTGAGCGCCTGTTTGTTTAATAACAGCGAGGAGGCGATTCAGCACTCTAAAGCAATCGGCTTAATTGGGTGACGAATGGTGTAAAAATATTCACTTTTAAATTATTCCTTTAAAAAACACTTCGGCACATAGCAACTGATTATTATTTCTGTTGTGCTCATTTTAAACAGATTCTTCACTGCGTTCAGAATGACAAAACCTTCCCCCCACTGCTGTCATCCTGAGGTACGAAGGATCTCCAACCGATAGAATACTTAAAACTATATCAAAGTAGCAAAGGTGTTGGGTGTAACTGCCGAAGGGATAAAACACTTTACAGAAGAAACTGTATTTAATAACATCAATAATTTCCATGATAGTTCAATTTAGAACAATTTCAATCCTGTTGAAAAAATAATAGAATTATACGAACGTTTACTGGCAAGTGAGCGCGAGAAAAATGAAATTTTGAAAGGGCAATAAGTTTGCTCAGGATAGATAGTTAAATCTACTAATATCGCAAGCTTCAATAAATAAAGTCGTCATTGCGAGAAGGCTTTTTCAGCCGACGAAGCAATCTTTCCTGCTACGATTATTGCGAGAAAGATTGCTTCGTCGTACCTCCTCGCAATGACGACTTTTTGCGGCTTACCAGTGCGCTAGAACTATTTCGTTACTAAATGCAACATTCATCCCGGTAGTTTATAATTGCTTATACCTCCGTTTCCCCGTCACCCTTCCTATGCCTTCCCCCGAGCCGGATTACAATCCTCGCATTTTCATAATCGGTTACAAACTTTTCATTGCTATCTTCCCAGATTTTGATCAAACGGTCGAGCTTAAAAAAAGAGGTTTTAAGTTCCATCAGCAAAGTGGGGATCGAGTTGTTAAAACCTTTGCGCTCGGCTATTACTATCCTTGGGTTATCTTTATGTTCCTTAAATTTAGCAATATGCTCATGGAAGAGTTCGAGGTCTTTTCCAGTGAATCCATAAGGTTTAAGGGCATCCTTTAATCCATCAATACGGCTGTAAATATGCTCTAGTGCGGGTATCAGCTGTTGGTCGGGTAATTTCTCCAATCTCGAGGCAGATGTTTTCAGCGCATCAAACAATATGGTATCGTCAACTTCGAGGGCATGGATTTGTCCTAACCCCGAATATTTAACCGCAGCGTTAATGGCTGCATTAGCTGCCTGATATTTGGTTGCCGTTGCACCTGTACTTTTTACGCCTGCACTGTTTATCGATAAATTGAGGCTTTTTACATCTTCGTCAATTTCGGCAACTATTTTATTAAATGCAGCCTGATCGGCCCAAATGGACTTATTTGCGTTTAATACCTGTAATGTTACATTAGCCATTGTTAGGTAATTCTCTTCTTTTTGCGTCATGTTTTTGTTTTTAGATAAATGTTAATAAAGGTTTTATTTTTTATTGATTACTATTTTCAGTCATACAGTATCGATTTCTACTCTGCCACCATCAATTTCCAGCCGTACAGTATCGATTTCTACCCTGCCACCATCAATTTCCAGCCATACAGTATCGATTTCTACCTTGCCACTATCAATTTCCGGTCGTACAGTATCGATTTCTCCCCTGCCACCATCAATTTCCAGCCATACAGTATCGATTTCTACCTTGCCACTATCAATTTCCGGTCGTACAGTATCGAATTCTACCTGCCAGCATCAATTTCCAGCCGTACAGTAACGATGTCCAGATGTACAGCAGTGGGTTGTATTACATGCAAGCAATTGATTGTTATGCAAGCATTAAAAAATATTAAAACAGCGTACTATCGGCCTTAATACCAAAGCGCTATCATTATTGGATGTTGGGCTGTTAGCCCTTTTTTGGGATGAATTTAGGCCATTAAGAGGCCTTGGAGGGAAATTATTGCCTCAAACCTTTAAACAGATCTGTTTGATTGGCAACCATATAACTAATTTAATCATTATTGATAAAAAACAAAAGCAATTAAAAAATTTCAGCTGCCGGTGATTTATTAGTAAGGATCAGCTAACATTAGCTTAACACAAAAGGCCAATATTAATTTATCGGTTGCTGTTTATTTTAACATCAGCATTAAAAAGTGGCGGGTATTAAACCAATTATTAACATTAAATCAGAATTGAGTTAACAGCACAGTAACATCTTTGTGATCATATAATCAGAAAACTAATCATGATGAAAAATTTACTAATGGCAGTGTTGCTACTGTTGTGCTGTACCTATAATGCAGCTCTGGCGCAAACTACACAGGCATCAATTTCGGGTATTATTACCGATCAGCAAAAGAAACCCATACCAGGTGTTTCAGTACAGATCCGGAACAACTCTACCGGTTTTACCACTAAAACCTCTACCAATGCACAGGGCGAGTATACTTTTAAAGAGCTGCCTTTAGGTGGGCCCTATTCGGTAAAAGCCCTTTATGTAGGCTTTGGAGAGCAAAGCAGAAATGGCTATATGTTAAACCTTGGCGATGTGGTTAGGGTAAACATTAACATGCAGGAAGCTTCGCAGGATTTAGATGCCGTACAGGTTGTGGCTTCAGGTTTAAGGAACAAAGTTCAGAATTTTGGTGCCTCAACCGAAATTTCGGCCAAAACCATGAACCAGTTACCGGTAAATGGCCGTAACTTCTCTAACTTAATGGATTTATCTCCGCTAAGTCGTGGTGGAGGTATCGCTGGTCAATTAGGCTCATCTACCAATTACACCATAGATGGTATGAATGCTAAAAACCCTACTTCGGCAGGTCCTACTACCAGCCGCAGCGGTGCACCATATTCCATCTCTATAGAGGCCGTACGCGAGTTTAAAGTAGTAACTAACCAGTACGATGTTACCTTGGGCAGAGCAGGTGGTGGTACGGTAACCGCTGTTACCAAATCAGGTACCAACACCATAAGTGGTAGTGCTTTTGGCTATGGTCGTGCCGACTGGTTATCTTCATCTTACGATATCAGAGGGATCAAACGTCAAAATGACTTCTCAACCTATCAATATGGTTTTACGTTAGGCGGTCCGATCATTAAAGACAAGCTACATTATTTTGTGGGTTTAGATCATCAGAAAGATTCACGCCCATTGATCATTGCCGACATTAATGGTCCGGCAGATGAGGCAAGATTTAGGATCACAAATAGTACCCTACAGGAATTTGTTGGTATCGCACGTAACAAGTACGGTGTGGCCAATACCCCTCAATATGGCTCATTTCCTAAAAAACGTGGTTCGGATGCAGCTTTTGCCCGTTTAGATTGGCAGATTGATGAGAAAAATCTATTAACCGTACGTGATAATTATACCAATGATAGAAATCCATTAGGTTTGGCCGATAATACTGCCATTAATTTTTACGAAAGTTATGGCACTGATAAAAACGTTGATAACAGTTTATTGGCAACTTTGCGTTCAACCATTAACAGTAAAGTAACTAACGAATTAAAAGTACAGCATTTATATACTTTCCAGGCAAGTACACAAAACGACCAGTTAACAGGTGCAATTCCAAGAGCAATTGTAGGAAATGTGCGTTCAACATTATCAGATGGTACGCTTGGAAATACAAGTATCCAAATTGGAGGTCATCGTTTCGGACAGGAAGGCTTTACCAACAATGTATTGCAATTGGTAGATAATTTTTACTATAATACAGATAAGATCAAATATACCTTTGGTGTTGATGTACAGTATACCAACGCAAAATCGCTTTATGGGAGTGAAGTAAACGGAAGGTTCGAATATACCAACTCTACAACAGCTACAGCACTTGAAAACTTTAACAATCTTATTGCGAACAGGTTTTATAGAGAGGTACCATTAGTTGCCGATCCAACTGTTAAGGCTGGTATCTGGAACACAGCAATATATGGTCAGATGCAAACAAAACTAGCCAGAGGATTAGAGTTTATCGGTGGCTTACGTATCGATTACAGCTCATATCCAAAATCGCCGCTTAACCAACAGTTATTTGATGCCATAGGTGTAAGAACCGATAATGAGCTGAAACAATTTTTGGTTCAGCCAAGAATCCAGTTTAACTGGGATGTTAATGAAAACAGAACAGATTTTGTTCGCTTTGGGGCAGGTATTTTTGGATCCGATATCAACAACTATATGACCATCAACAACCTAACTTTTGATGGAAAACATTTTGCTACAGTCGACGTTTTTGCTGGTGATGTACCAACCCCAAATTTTATTGGTTACAGAAATGGCACCGTACCAACCCCTACCTTACCTTCATTGCAGGTACCAACCATTAATACTTATGCTGCTGATGCTAAAGTACCAGTGGTTTATAAAGCAAACTTATCATACAGTAAATTAATTACCGATAAATTAAAAGTAGGTATTACTGGTTATGCAACTCTTGGCCGCAACAACTACATGTACATCGACAGGAATATGGTAGCGAATCCGTACTTTACTTTACCCAATGAAGGTAACAGAGGAGTATTTGTGCCAAGTATGCCTGATAATGGTTCGCCAGATTGGAAAACCGGTCGTTTAAGCAATAGTTTTGGCCGTGTACTGGAAATGAACAGTAAAGGTAAAGTAAACCAGTTCGCCGTTGTTTTGGATGCAACCTGGAACTACTTTAAAGATGGAGAAATTTCGGCAAGTTATACCTGGAACGATACAAAGGACAATACCTCATTTAATGGTAACGTAGCCAACTCGGCAACCTTATCGTTACCGGTTAAAGATGATCCTAGGGATTTGAGCCAAATGTCGTACTCAGATGGTCAATTCCGTAATAAAGTAGTTGTTTATGGTACATTACCAACCTTTTATGGTGTAACTATTGGCGTGCGTTATTCGGGCATTGGCGGTACACGCTATAGTTTACTTTCAGGAGTTAACAATAATGGCGATTTCGTAGCAACAAACGACCTTGCATTCGTTTTCGATAGAAACAACCCTAACGTTCCACAAAACGTAAGGAACGGCTTACAGGCTTTATTGGATAACCCAGATGCGAGTCAGAGCTTAAAAGATTATATCAATAAATATTCTGGACAGATTGCGCAAAGAAATGGTGGAATAAACGGATTTTATGGAATTGTTGATTTAAGAATAGCAAAAAAAATCAAGATATATAAAACGCATAATATCGAGGTTTCTGGAGATATTTTCAATTTAGGCAATTTGCTCAATAAAAAATGGGGTGTAAACGAAACCTTAGGTAATCAGGCATTATATGCATTAAATGGTACAGCAAGGATTCCTGCTACTCCAACTACCCCTGAAGTTCCTGCAGTTCCAAACTACAACTCAACAACCAAATCATTTAATTACCGTGTAAACAACTCTGGTATTGTTACGCCATCGGGTAATCCTTGGCAGATACAAATTGGTTTACGTTATGGTTTTTAACCAATAACTTAGCTATTTTCTTAGCTTAAAGTCATAAAAAAGGGGAATGGATTTTTATCCGTTCCCTTTTTTTATGTTTGCAGTCACAAACAACAAAACTTTCATGGGATTATTACTCAACTACCTGAAAAGCCACAAATGGATAGTGGCCTTAGCGTTATTGCTTGCAGGTTTAAATATTGGCTTTTCTTTAATGGATCCACTTATTACCGGAAAAATTTTAGACCGCTTCATCAATAAAAAAAGTTCATTAACCTATGCCGAATACCTTTGGGGTTCGCTGGGTTTAATCGGCCTTGCTATTGGTGCCGCAATGGTTTCGCGTATTGCCAAAAACTTTCAGGATTATTTTACCAGCGTGATTGTGCAAAAGGTTGGTGCAAAAATGTATGCCGATGGTTTGCAGCATTCGCTTAAATTGCCTTATCAGGTTTTCGAAGATCAGCGCAGTGGCGAAACTTTGGGCATTCTGCAAAAAGTACGTTTAGATTCGGAAAAGTTTATTACTGCATTTAGCGGGATCCTTTTTGTGAGTTTGATCGGAATGGTATTCGTAATTGTTTATTCGTTTACGGTGAGTTATAAAGTTACTTTGGTTTATTTCTCAGCAATCCCGATCATCAGTTTTGTAAGCTGGTTTTTAAGCCGGAAAATCAAAACCATCCAACGTTCTATTGTTGGCGAAACTACTGCTCTGGCAGGTTCAACCACCGAATCGTTAAGAAATATCGAACTGGTTAAAAGTTTGGGGCTGGCCGATCAGGAAATTGAAAGGTTGAACAAAACCACTTACAAAATACTTGGCCTGGAACTTAAAAAAGTAAAATACGTTCGTAGTATGAGCTTTGTTCAGGGTACTACGGTAAACCTGGTGCGCAGTACCATGGTGCTGGTTTTATTGCTGCTTATTTTCGACAATACCATCTCTGCCGGACAATATTTAACGTTTTTATTTTATTCGTTCTTCCTTTTCGGACCGCTACAAGAATTGGGAAATGTGATTCTGGCCTGGCGTGAGGCAGAGGTTTCGTTAGGTAACTTTAAAAAGATTTTAAGTACACCTATCGATAAAAAACCGGAGAACCCTACGCATATCGATAAAATTAAAGACCTTACTTTTAGCAGCGTTGGTTTTAAACACTTAACAGCCAACAGAAATGCTTTAGAAAACATTTCTTTCAAAACCCAAAACGGACAAACGATTGCTTTTGTGGGTCCTTCTGGTTCGGGGAAAACCACTTTGGTTAAACTATTGGTTGGTTTATATCAGCCAAAAGAGGGTGAAATTTTGTATAATGGCATTCCGAGCAACAACATCGATCTTGATGCCTTGCGTGAGAAAATCGGTTTTGTAACGCAGGATACACAGTTATTCTCGGGTACCATCCGCGAAAACCTGTTATTCGTTAACCCTAATGCCAGCGACGAAGAATGTTATAAAGTTTTAAACCAGGCGGCCTGCCAAACTTTACTGGCCCGCGCTGATAAGGGTTTGGATTCGTTAATCGGCGAAGGTGGCGTAAAGGTTTCGGGTGGTGAAAAACAACGTTTATCAATTGCAAGGGCATTGCTGCGTCAGCCTGATATCCTGGTATTTGATGAGGCTACTTCTTCGCTCGATTCGATTACAGAAGAAGAAATTACCAAAACCATTCGTTCGGTTTCAGATTTAACCGATCACATCACCATTCTGATTGCCCACCGATTATCAACCATTAAACATGCGGATAAAATTTATGTACTGGAGAAAGGAAATATTATCGAACATGGCAAACATGAAGAATTAATTGCACAAAATGGTTTATATCAGGCCATGTGGCGCCAACAAATCGGCGAAAGAGTTGTTGAAGCTTAAAAGACAATTTAAATTACCATGTTATTAGCACAAGTAGAAAGCAATCAGATCGCTATTATTATCATTGTTGCAGCCATACTTTGGCTGGCATTAATACTAACTGCTTTGTATCATATATCGAGGAATAACTCCATGGGCTCTGCCGTAAAGATACTTTGGTTTATCATTATACTTCTTGCGCCCTTTTTAGGTTCGATTATTTACCTGGTGTGGGGAAAGAATAAAAAGTTTTAAGATAAAGGGCTTAACGCGATCGTCACCCTGAATTTAGTTCAGGGTCTTTATAACATAACATCAAGGTTCGTGATGACACGAACCTTTTATTTTTTGCTACAGATGCACACGGATAAACGCGGATTTTTATAAGGATGTTCTATTATTGCCGTCATCCGACGCCAAGGTTCGTGTCACCACGAACCTTTGTTTTCCAATCTCGTTTGCTAACTGTATATCATTCCTTTTTTTGCCACAGATGCACAGATAAACACGGATTCTAGTTGTTTATTCTTTCATTTTCGTCATCTCGACCGGAACGCGACCTGTACCGATTTTACATCGGTAGTGAAGCGGAGAGATCTGCCTCGAGATGGATTTCTCGACTTCGTTGCGCCCGATTGCTCGGTATCGCTCGAAATGAGAACCACGGTAAATTAAACAACCTTTGTAGTCTGCTCATTAATATCCTGCAGGCTTAATTTAGTAAGCGATTTCGTTTTTAACCAGGTAATCCCGGCAATAGCGATCGTCATACTTCCGCCAAAAACCACAGCCGGTACTAAAGTTAGCAACCTTGCAGAAAGTCCGGATTCGAACTCCCCTATTTCGTTTGATGAACCGATAAACATACTATTTACGGCCGAAACCCTTCCGCGCATATCGTCAGGCGTAAGCAGTTGCATAATGGTTTGGCGGATGATTACGCTCACGCTATCGAAAGATCCCTCCAGGAATAAGAAAAACAGCGTTAAATAGAAGTTTTTAGATAATCCATAACAGATAATGCTCAAGCCAAAACCGGTTACTGCAATAAGCAGGTTACGCCAGGGTTTGCCCATGGGCGAAAAACGGGTCATGGCCAACATGGTAACTACTGCACCCAAAGAAGCTGCTCCACGCATCATCCCCAGGCCATAAGAACCCAGATGGAAAACATCTTTGGCAAACATCGGCAACAAGGCCACTGCCCCACCAAAAAACACAGAGAATAAATCCAGACTCATGGCCCAAACCATCATTTTGGTTTTAAATACAAACTGGATTCCCTCTTTTAAACTATGGAATATATTTTCTTTCGGAATGTATGTGGATGGATGTTTTTTCAGCGTAAAAATGCAGATCAATGAGATTGATACCAGCACCACGATAAAAGTGTAGGCCGCAGTGATACCCCACAACCAGTTTACAAAACCACCTGCCACCGGACCGATAATAGTGGCCAATTGCCAGCTGCTGCTGTTCCAGGTACTCGAATTCGGATAAAGTTCTTTAGGCACAATCTTCGCCATGAGCGAGAATGTTGCCGGTCCGAAAAACCCACGTGCAATACCGATACAAAACACCAGCCCGTACATAATCAGTACAATCAGGTCTTCTTTAAGGTGAAGATATTTACTGGTAATGATGAGCATTAAAACTGAAGCCAGCCAAACGCCTGAAAAAATCTTGATCAGTAAACTTCGTTTCTCACTTTTATCAGCTATATAACCGCCGTACAAGGCAATCCCGATGGCAGGAATGGCTTCGCATAAACCCACCAAACCGAGCTTTAATGGATCGTGTGTTAAATCGTAAATATGATAGCCAATAACAACAGCCTGCATTTGATAGGCCAGTGTAAAAAAGAACCGCATACCCAAAAACGATCTGAATTCTTTGTAACGCAGGGCTGCGAAGGGGTCTTGTTTTACAATAACGGAGTTGGGGTCTGAATCTGCCACAGAAAAAAGTTTATCTGCAAAACTAAGGTTTGAGAAATAAGATCGTGTTATGTTTTGAAATTAATTACCACTATTTAACATTTTGGTTATACTTCTGAAAAAGTGCTGTAATAAAAAACCCGATGGATCGTTTGATCCATCGGGTTATCAAGCATGGTTATTTAATAACCAGGATTTTGTTCTAACAAGTTGTTCTTATTTACTTCATCGCGGCTAAATGGCCTGAAATAAAGTTTATTGTCCCAACTTCTGTTCTCCTGTGCATTCTCCTCAACAGGAGTATAAGTATAATCATAAACCGTTGGGTCGTAATGGTAAGGGGCCGACATGGTTTTGCCTGCTTTAAACTTACCGGTTACCTTAATGTAGGTAACTTTTCTTCCCAATGTTTCGCCTGCAATTAACCACCTGCGTGTATCGTGATAACGTTGTTCTTCGTAAGCCATTTCTATACGGCGTTCGTGACGATAAATATCCCTTAGGGTGGCCTGATCGGTTGCTGTAACAGCCGGCATACCTGCCCTGAAACGGATTTTGTTTAACCAGTTTGTTGCATTGGTTAATTCACCTAATTCAATGCTGGCTTCAATATAATTAAATACGGCTTCGGTATATCTGAAGAAAGGCCATGGCACATTTTGCGACATAGAAGCATCAACAATCGTTGGATCCGGATCGATAAACTTATGATAATAGTAACCCGTCCAGCTACCGTTCCAGTTCTCTATCGAACTTCCACGGGTATCCAAACCTTTAAAATCAATTCTTGAACCATTATCTATTAAATCATATATACCGGTTTGGATCTGACTGGCCGGATCAACATTACCCGATGCTTTATCGCGTGGTTTCCAACCAGCGCCATCATATAAAACAGTAGCGTAAAAGCGTGGATCCCGATTTTGGTAAGGGCTAGCTTTTTGAAGAGGGTTAGTCCAGCTAAATTTAGTACCATCCTGCATCTCATAATCATCAACCAATAAACCGATAGGTGTATTACCTGCCCAGTTATGGTAACCATTCGGCCCGTTTTGCTGTGCGTGTTTAATATTACTTTGGATAATGAAATAGCGTGCAAAAAGAAGTTCGGAAGCCGCAGCAGCATCTATACCAGGAGCTTTACTTGCGCCGCCCATGGCAATGCTCTTATAGTTTAATGTTCCTGCCGCAGTAGAAACCGGAGCAGTTAAATCCAATTTATAACCAGTACCAAGATCCATAACCGCTTTAGCGGCCGTTTGGGCCAATTTGTAACGGTCTGCCTGGTTACCGCTGGCGTAGCTTAAAAAGTCCAGTTTTTGAGCGGCAATGCCTGTAATTTTTGATGTAAGTTTTGCCCTGTCGTGTAAATCACTGGCTGCATAAATCAACACCCTCGATTTTAAAGCTAAAGCGGCGAGCGCAGTAGAACGTCCTTTATCAAGTGTTTTGCCAGTAAGCAACCTATTGGCTTCGTCGCAATCTTTTATGATAAAATTTACACATTCTTCATAGGAATTACGTTTTACACTATAATTATCATCAAGCACATAAACTTTAGTGATAATAGGTATTGCACCATAATAGCGTAATAACTGCTGGTAGAAATAAGCCCTTAAAAAGTAAGCTTCTCCCAATAGTTGATCTTTTAAAGATTGACTAAGAACATTGTCTCCACTGGTCATTTTTTCAATGGTAATATTGCATGCCCTGATACGGTTATACATCTGTTTGTATCCCCAGGTGTCATCTATCCAACCTAAAGTAGAAGGATTAATGGTTCCATTATTGATTAAATCGATACCTCTGGTAGGGTGAGTAAACATCGCTTCATCCGAAACAGAAGCAAGCATCTGTTCAGAAAAGCCACCGTTGCTTAATCCATTATAAATATCGTTTACAAAGGCCTGTGCTAATGCGGGATCTTTCCATACCTGATCAGCGGGTACCTTATCAGGAGGAGTTACGTCCATAAAATCTTTCTTACAGGAAACTGCAAGAAAGGCTATCAGAACTAAGATATAATACTTTATATTTTTATTTATTGCTTTCATAATCTTGATTGTAACAGTTAAACTTAATACCAATTAAAAGGCGGCTTTTATACCAAAGTTGATAACCCTTGCCTGAGGATAATACTGCCCGCTCGTATTGGTTGATTCGGGATCCCATACCTTGATTTTATCAAGTGTGGCCAGGTTAAGTCCGTTTGTGTAAACCCTCACACTGTTTAAGCCAATTTTTTCGACCCAATTGGTAGGTAAGGTATAACCTAATTCCACATTTTTAAGTCTGATGTAGTTGTTGCTCTTTAACCAGTAAGTGTTGTTCAACGCGTTATTGCTATCGGTATAATAAGTAGCACCCCTGTTTGATAAACGCGGATTAACCGAACTTGGGTTATCAATGCTCCAGCGGTTATTGTACGACCACTCTAAGAAATTACCAATATCACCCGATTCGGTTATACCCACAATCTGCATACCGCCTGTGGCACCCTGGATAAGTACAGACAGATCGAAGCCTTTATACTGCACATTGAGGTTGATGCCTCCGGTAAAGGTTGGTGTTCCGTTTTTATCCAAACGTATTTTGTCATCGGCATTGATTTTACCGTCACCATTAATGTCTTTAAATTTCATATCGCCGGGACGGAGATTACCGGTCAGGGCGCTATAATTTAGTTTATTGGCATTAATTTCGGCCTGATCTTTAAACACACCATCATAATCGTACACCAACCACGAATTGGTTACCTTACCGGTTGAGCGCTGCCACTCTGGAGCCCCAGGTGTTTCATCCCAAAAAATGATTTTATTTTTAGCATAACCACCATTTACACTCACACCGAAACCCAAGTCACCAACATTATCGTTATAACTTAATTTAAACTCGAAACCCTTGTTATTTACTTTCCCTAAGTTAACCGGCGGTAATTTGTCTACTATACCAGAGCTTTCAGGAACTGAACTCCCTCTGCTAATCAGGATATTCGTCCTTTTATTGTAGAAATAATCGAACTCAAGTGATAATTTATTATTTAGGAAAGATGCATCTAAACCCACATTGGTATTATTGGCCACTTCCCAACCGAAATTTAGATTGCGCACATTGCCCTCGGACAATGTTTTGGTCACTAAATCATTAAATATATAGTTTCCAAAATTCATTAAACTGAGATACTGGTATTCCTGCAAGGCATCTCCGAAATAAGCTTCAGCACCCATTTGCCCCCAGGATGCACGCAATTTTAAATTGTTAACAAACTTAACATTCTCTTTGAAAAATGGTTCTTCAGATAAACGCCATCCTACCGATACGCCAGGGAAGAAACCAAAACGCTTATTGGTTGGAAAGATGTAAGAGCCATCTACCCTCCATAAAAATTCGGCCAGATATTTTTCTTTATAGTTATAACCTGCACGCCCGAAATAACTTAAACGAGCCCTATTGTATAAGTTATTAGGATCGCCGGGATTATTTCCTATCGATTGTTCACGCTCATCTCCTGCCAGTAACTCTTCAACTGAGGAAGATATAAAATATCGTCTGAAAGCTGTAAAGCCATCATTATTTACTTTCTCGCGGGTAACACCGGCCATTAAACCAATGGTATGATCACCGATTTTTTTATCATAGTTGATCATTCCGGTTAAGTTGATGGCCAGCTGTCCACCTGCAGTTTCTCTTAATCTCGGGTCGGTATATTGCGAGCGTACAGTTCCGGTTAAAACAGGGGTTACCCCATCGGCTTCAAAAGTTTTTTTGTCCCAATCATAAAGAGTCCATGGCAATTGCCAGTTTTTCTGTCTGCCCGAATATTTATCTATAGCGGCCGTTCCCGTTACCTTTAATCCTTCTACACCAGGGATTTTAATTTCAACTTTACCCGTAGTTTGAAAATAATCTCTGATATCTTTATTGTATCCTGTTAAATCAGTAGTAGAAACCACCGGGTTATAGCCATATTCGATATCACGTCCAGGTAAGCCATTTGGCCAGATCGCAATTTCGTTAGGCCTTCCCCTCATCAAAAACCTGAATATGTCACCTGCGCTAACGGTAGGGAAATTTCGGTTCTCTTCCCTGGCTGATACCCCTAATGTTGTGGTAATGTATTTGCTCAATTTTGCTTCAAGGTTAAAGCGCAGATCGTACTGCTGGTAACCCGTAGCAGAATTTTTATAATATGCATCCTGATCAAGATAACCTAACGAAGCCAGATACTTTACATTTTCGCTTCCCCCGTTGATCTGAACATTATGCCTTTGCTGAGGCGACCAGTTCTGGAAAACAGTTTTAAACCAATCGGTATTGGGGTAACGCAAAGGATCTGAACCATCTCCAAATTTTTTAATTTCAGCTGAGGTATAAGCTGCATTAATAGTTTTACCGCCTGTTGAAAGATAAGATCCATTGTTTTTAAAGCTGTTCCAGGCAGCCGACCATTCGTTAGGATTAAGATCAGAGCCGAAAATATTCAGCTCATTCAAAATCTCCGCATATTGTACCGAATTGGCCATTTTGGGTGTCCGCGTTGGCTGTTGTAAACCATAGCTAAAATCATAGGAAAACTGGGGCTTGCCCGATTTACCTAACTTTGTGGTCACCAGGATTACACCATTTGCTGCCTGCGAACCATAAATGGCAGCAGATGCATCTTTTAAAACCGATACACTTTCGATATCGTTCGGATTTAACCGGTCTATTCCACCTGCACGGTTTGGAATACCATCAATTACAATTAATGCATTGTTATTCCCCAACGAGTTTATACCACGGATGCGGATAGTGGAGCCATCGTAACCAGGCTCACCACTACCCTGTAATGCTGTAACACCCGGTAAGCGACCAGCTAAAGAGTTGGTTAAGTTTACCGATGAGGATTTGGCCAATTCTGTACCTTTAACTGCAGCAACAGCGCCAGATACTACGGCTTTTTTCTGTGTTCCATAACCCACAACAACCACTTCCGAAAGGTTTTGATTAGTTTCTGCCAATGTAACGTTAATATTGGTCTGGTTCTTAACCTGTACCTCCTGATCTACATAACCAACATAAGTAAACACCAATGTTCCATCTTCAGGTACTTTAATACTGAAATTTCCTGAACCATCGGTTACTGTACTGGCACCACCGCCCTTCAATTTTACACTCACACCAGGTATGGGTCCTTTGGCATCGGTAACCTTTCCCTTCACGATGATATCCTGAAGTGGGAGCCTGTAAAAATCAAATGCTTCTTTCTTGCTTAACACTGCCTTAGCCGGCGTGCTGGCAAATGAAGAAAAAACAAGACAGCCACCGCATGCAAGAAACATGCTGCCCCTGACAAAAGTCTTTGATAGATTTTTTTTCATAATTTCAATTTATTTTGGTTAGATATTGATTGTAATACAGTTTATCATAAATGAGTATGTATAAACTGCAATTATTTTGCATTATTAAAACCAGATCTATTGAAATAATAGCCTACATCACATTGCCGTAAAGAAATTCTTTATCCCGTTAAGATTGGTCAGTATATCGCCGTTAACCATTATAAATATCTCTTTGTGGTGGGACAATACACGAAGAGAGTTTAAATTACAGAGTACCCAATTACCCAGCTTTTATAATTGTCAACTTAACATTTTATATTTGGCTTGACACAATATAGGAATATTAGAAATTAAAAAAAGAATAAAAAAAATATTTTTTTAAGGGTGATCATGCGCAAAAAACATTTACCCATTACATGCAGTAGTACAAATAATACAGCGTTAATTATTGTTGTAAAACCAGAAAAAGAGAATTTAATTTTCCTGAAAAATATTCAAACGGATCAGATTTAGCTTATTTTATCAAAAGAAATTCCTCTCTCCAATTTGCGCAAATATGCTTTCAAAGTAGCATTCTCAGGCTTTTCTAATTGGGGATCATCTGAAAAGAGTTCGATAACCGTATTACGTGCTTCGGATAAAATAACCTGATCTTTTGCCAGATCGGCAAGTTTTAAATCCAACACACCACTTTGTTGTGTTCCTGTAATATCACCCGGGCCACGGAGCTGCAAATCAATCTCAGAAATTTCGAAACCATTGTTGGTTCGAACCATGGTTTCTAAACGGATTTTGCCTTCTTTACTCAGTTTGTTGCCACTCATTAAAATGCAAAAAGATTGTTCTGCCCCACGGCCTACTCTGCCACGCAGCTGATGGAGTTGGGAAAGTCCGAAACGTTCAGAATTCTCAATTACCATCACTGAAGCATTCGGAACATTTACACCTACCTCTATCACTGTTGTAGCTACCATAATCTGACTTTTGCCATCGATAAATTGCTGCATTTCAAACTGCTTGTCGGCATTAGGCATCTGGCCGTGTACAATGCTCATCTGATAATCCGGCCTTGGAAACTGATAACTTAGCTGTTCTATTCCGGCTTCCAGATGCAAAAGATCAAGCTTTTCGCTTTCTTTAATCAAAGGATAAACAATATAAACCTGCCGGCCTTTGGCAATTTCCTGTTTCATAAAACCGAACATCCGCAGGCGCTGCCCTTCGTAAAGATGTTTCGTTTCTATAGGCTTTCTTCCGGCAGGGAGTTCATCAATAATGGAAACATCCAGATCGCCATATAAAGTCATTGCCAAGGTACGTGGGATTGGTGTAGCGGTCATTACCAGGATATGTGGTGGGATAATGTTCTTACGCCATAGTTTTGCCCGCTGCTCAACTCCAAAACGGTGCTGCTCATCTATCACTACCAAACCCAGGTTTTTAAATTTTACCTTATCTTCAATTAGTGCATGCGTTCCGATTAAAATATCGATTTTACCATTTTCTAATTGTTCATGTAAAATGGTACGTTCTTTCTTTTTGGTATTACCGGTTAGTATGGCAACCTTAACCAGGTCGTCGGTTATTAACTCGGTAATAGAAGCGTAATGTTGGCGCGCCAAAATTTCAGTAGGGGCCATCATACAAGCCTGGCAGCCGTTATCATTTGCCAAAAGCATGCTCATCAATGCTACAGCTGTTTTACCACTCCCTACATCCCCCTGTACAAGCCTGTTCATCTGCACACCGCGCTGTGTATCAATCCTGATTTCCTTCACCACGCGCTTTTGTGCATTGGTTAATTCAAAAGGTAAAAACTCCTTATAAAAGCGGTTTACCTTTTCGCCAACCTTCTCAAAGGTTACGCCTTTAAATTTTAACTGTCGCAGATGTTTATTGTGTAAAAGCTGAAGTTGTATAAAAAACAGTTCTTCAAACTTCAACCGTCTCTCTGCGGCGCTTAAATCATTTTGGTTTTTAGGAAAATGGATATTCAGTAGAGCCATCCTTTTATCGGGTAGCTGATATTTATCAATAATGTACTGTGGTAAATTTTCCGGAACCTGTGGAATAACCTGATCCAACAGCCCTGCAATTAAGCGCTGTAACCCTTTAGAATCGAGATTAAATTTTTTGAGTTTTTCAGTAGAGTTATAAACCGGCTGGAGGGTTAAGTTTCCTCTTCCAACCTGCTTACGCTGGTAAAGTTCCATCTCCGGATGGGAAATACTGAATGTTCCGTTAAAAATGGTGGGTTTCCCGAAAGCGACATAAGCGGTTCCAACAGTAATGTTGTCATCCACCCATTTAAGGCTCTGGAACCAAACCAGCTCCATGATGCCGGTTTCATCCTTAAAAACGGCTACAATACGTTTTGCCCTTTTATCGCCGATAACTTTTTTACTGATTACGCGGCCAATGATTTGAATGTATTGTGAATCGGGATTGAGCTGCCCAATTTTAAAGTACTTTGTACGGTCGATATACCTAAAAGGATAATGTGCAAGCAGATCCTGATAGGTAAAAAGGCCAAGATCTTTTTTTAGCACATCGGCACGGCTTGGTCCAACGCCTTTTAAAAACTCAACAGGTGTATCTAATACCGAATTAAACAAAATATTTTAATGTTTCTTATAAACAACACTTCAGCAACTATGCATAAAAATAACGATAGACAATAGTAAAAGCAACTATCTGATTGAGATTCGTTTTGAATGCCATTTTTTATGTAACGGATAAATGCGCAAAACATAACAGAAGAAACTATTATACGCCGGAGAAAGCTAAGCTGTTTTTATTAATAAAGGGCCTTATCCTTCATAATGTGAAAGGAATAAGGCCCGTATATCTTTTATTGACTGATTATGCTACAATAGCAATTACTGATATTTCTACGTTTACATTTTTTGGCAATACCGAAACCTGAACAGTTTCGCGGGCTGGAAAATCGGCAGTAAAATATTGACCGTAAATCTCATTTACCTGGCTAAAGGTACCCATATCACTTAAAAAGATGGTTGATTTAACCACATTATCAAAAGTTAAACCTGCCTCTAATAAAACTGCTTTAAGGTTACGCATTACCTGGTGTGTTTCTTCTTCGATATTGCCAATGTTCAATTCTCCATTTTCTGGATTGATGGCTACCTGACCTGATACGAATAAAAAGTTTCCGGCCTGTACAGCCTGACTATATGGCCCGATTGGAGCCGGAGCATTAGTAGTATTTATAATCTGTTTCATACTGTTGGGGGGTTATTTGGTAAGCCACTGGATGAGCTTATAGATGATACCAGCCAGAAAAATTGAAATGGCCAATGCATTTATAAAATGCATTATTTTAATATTGATATTATTTGGCCTGTTTGGATCCTTTTTTCTAAAGAAGTACATAATACAAACTTAACTAAAAAGGCTTATACCAAAAATTAAAAGGCATAAAAAAAGTCCCGATTTGCATCGGGACTTTCTTAAATCTTATATTGAAATACTAGTTTCTAGCAGTTTCAACACGACGGTTTTGGATACGACCTTCTTCAGTATCGTTAGAAGCAATTGGATTAGCTTCGCCATTACCTTTAGTAGCAACTTGACTAGCGTTAACGCCAGAGTTTACTAAGTAAGTTTTAACAGAGTTAGCTCTGTCTTTAGATAATTTCAAGTTATATGCAGCAGTACCTTCGCTTGAAGCGTAACCGTTTACAGTTACTTTACCACCGTTTTCACGTAACACTGAAGATAATTTATCTAAAGTAGGGTAAGACTCAGTTTTTAAAACTGAAGAGTTGAAATCGAAACCGATTTTTTCGAAACCAGTTACATTGCTAGTTGAAGTTGAATCTACAGTTGGTTTAGGAAGAGGACAACCTGAACCATCAACAGCAGTACCAGCAGGAGTTCCTGGGCATTTATCGAATTGATCAGCAACACCGTCACCGTCAGTATCTTTTTTCAAATCTTCAACAGATTTCTCAACAGCAGAAACACGGTTTTTCAATGCTTCAACTTCTTGACGTAAAGTTGGATCTTTTAACTCATCATACATAGTAGCTAATGGGTTAGTCCACTCTAAACTTGGTTTAGCAGAAGAACCTAAAGAGAATTCTAAACCAGCATAACCGTAAGAGAATTTATCTTTAGTTTGACCTTTTGCATAAACTCCGTCTAAGTTATCAGCGTCAACAAAGTTCATAGTGTAACCTAAGTTAAAGTTAACACGCTCAGAAACTTTGAATTTAACACCAGCACCAACTGGAATATAGAAACCTTTTACGTAATCTTTAGCATCGTGTTTGTCATCAGCAGGACCAGTAGCAGTACCTTTCCAGTCGATAACTGTTCCGTTGCCTAAAGTAACTTTAGGTGCATAAGCCATATAACCACCACCGGCAGTAATAAAGAAACCTACTGAATTCTCACGACGTAAGAAATCGATAGAACCCACATTAACAACACCACGTAAATCTACAGCATATTGTAATTGAGTTTCGAATTCTCTTGTAGCTGGGTTAGAAATACCTTCGTTAGTACCTGAAAGTTTACCACGTGTTCCGTTTAATTCTAAACCGAAAGAGTGACCTAATTGTTTACGGATATTTAAACCGTAACCTAAGTTAGCATCCCATTTGTTAAAGTCATTAGAACCGCCGATCGCAACAACTGGCATTAAAACACCACCATGTACACCGATAGACCAAGTTCTGTACTGTCCTCTACCGCCAAATACCTTGACAGCAGAAGTGGTTGCAGGAGCATCCTGAGCGACAGCAAGAGAAGCAACTCCTGTTAATGCCACTAAAGAAAGCGCAACACTTTTCTTTAAAGTAGAATAATTCATAATCTTTTTTCTTTTTTAAGGGTTAAACAATTTAATTGATTAATTTTTCAGTAATGACAAAATTAAACAAAATTTTAAATTTTCAAACTTTTATACAAACTCCGTTCCAAACTTCACACTAAATAATCATTTTACTACATTTGGCTGTTTCCTATATAAAAATACTATTTTCATGAAATATCCTACTATTGATCAGTCTCTGTTTACCTTAAACAGGAAAAACTTCGTTAAACAACTAAAAAACAACTCATTAGCTATATTCAATTCAAGCGATGAGTTCCCTAGAAGTGGCGATCAAAATTTCGTTTTTAAGCAAAATCCAGATTTATTTTATTTATCAGGAATTGATCAGGAACAATCAATTTTACTACTATATCCTGATTGTCCTAATCCTTTGTACAGAGAAGTCCTGTTTTTAAGACAGACGAACGACTATATCAAAGTTTGGGAAGGTTATAAGTATACCAAAGAGCAGGCTAAGGCAGCTTCGGGTATTGAAACCATCTATTGGTTAGAAGATTTTGATAACATTTTACATAGTATCGTTAACTATGCTGAGCATATTTATTTAAATACAAATGAAAATGATCGTTATGCACACGAAGTACCTTATCGCGATATCCGTTTTATCGAAAAAATGAGGGCAAAGTATCCGCTGCATCATTACGAACGCTCGGCACCGATTATGCGTGCATTACGTGCTGTTAAATCAAATGTTGAGGTAGAACTAACCAAAAAAGCCAGCGCAATAACCCGCGATGCCTTTATCAGGGTATTAAAATTCACCAAACCTGGTGTAAAAGAATACGAAATAGAAGCAGAAATTATCCACGAATTTATCCGTCAGGGTGGAACCGGACACGCATATACACCGATTATCGCATCAGGGCACAATGCAAACATCTTACATTATAACGATAATAATCAGGAATGTAAAGACGGTGATGTAATCCTTTTTGATTTTGGGGCAGAATATGCCAACTACAATGCTGATATGAGCCGCTCGATACCGGTGAACGGAAGATTTACACCCAGACAGAGAGAGGTATACAATGCGGTTCATCACGTAATGAAAGAATCGATTAAGTTAATCGGTGAAGGCGTATTGTGGAATACTTATCACGAACAGGTTGGGGAAGTTATGACGGAGCAACTGCTTAACCTTGGTTTGATTTCGCTGGAGGAAGTAAAAAAACAAAGTGCTAGCTATCCGGCTTATAAAAAATATTTTATGCATGGCACTTCTCACCATTTAGGTATAGATGTGCATGATTTTGCAGGAAGGTATACTCCATTTGCCATTGGAAACATCTTAACCGTTGAGCCAGGCATTTACATCCCCGAAGAAGGTTTGGGTATTCGTTTAGAGAACAATATCCTGATTACAGCAAATGGCAATGTAGATTTAATGGCTGATATCCCATTGGATGCAGGAGATATTGAGGAAATTATGAACAGTTAGTCAGTTCTCAATTGGCAGTTTATAGTTTTCAGTTAACCAATTTATACAATTAACCATTTGTAATTAATTATCAATGATCAAATCACAATATTCAAAATCCTACGAGCGCTTTAGCAATGCGGCAATTAAACAATTAAGCAATTGGCATAATACAGTTAACCAACTCTAACAATTTAGCAATAAAAACAATCTCAACAATTAGTTAGTTTGCAATTCCCAGTTAACCGATTTAAACAATTAACCAGTTAACCCTCAACAAACTCATCCGCGAAACGATAAATATTAAAATCATCATTTTTTAAAGCTGCCTGAATTTTTTCTCGCAGCTTTTTTTTATCTATATCCTGCATCCTTCTATGCTGAATAAGTTTCCAGGCTTTTTCGGCTAAGAGAAATGTTTTACGGTTATTATCGAAAGTTTCGGATTTGGCAATCCATTCACACAATTTATCTATACCCGTATTTTTATCGGCAACGGTTTTTAAAATCGGAATCGTTTTTATTCCCTGATGGACGATTTTCTTTAAATTATTGGCAAAGGTATCGGCCCCATTCCGATCAGCTTTATTGATTACAAAACAATCCGCAATCTCCATCAGGCCCGATTTGATATTCTGAACTTCATCTCCCGATTCTGGAACCAGCACCACAATGGTTTTATCTGCCAGTCCTGCTATTTCAACTTCCGATTGGCCAACCCCTACCGTTTCAACTATAATCAGGTCGAAATTGGATGCTTTTAAAACATCAACCATTTCGATGGTCTTTGCAGAAATGCCACCCAGTGCACCACGGGTTGCCAGCGACCGGATATATACATTTGGATTGTTAAATTGACTAGCCATACGGATCCGGTCGCCAAGCAGCGAACCAAAATTAAACGGTGAAGTAGGATCGATAGCTAAAATGGCTACACGCTTTTCTTTATTAACAAAATAACTGGTTATAGCATTTACCAGGGTACTTTTACCTGCTCCCGGAGGTCCAGTAATGCCCAAAACAGTGGTATCTGCTTTACCATCCAAATCCCTTAAAATCGAATCCGCCGGGCTGATGCTATTTTCGACAAGTGTTAATGCCCTTGCCAAAGCCCTGTAATTTCCTGCCTTTACTTCGCTTAAAATGGATAGATGCGTATTCATCAATAAAACTATCTTTGTACAAATAAACAAAAATTATCAGCTACAAAAGCGCCACCATAATGAAAGTTACCGGTTTTACCTTTTTAAGAAATGCAATTGTAAACGATTATCCGGCAAAAGAAGCCATACTTTCGGTATTACCTTTGTGTGATGATTTTATAGTTGCATTGGGCAATTCATCTGATGAAACTTCTGAAATGGTTAAAAGTATCGATCCTAAAATCAGGACTATTGATACGGTTTGGGATGACAGCATACGTGAAGGTGGTCGCGTTTTTGCCGATGAAACCAATAAAGCTTTAGCAGGAGTGAGTGCCGATACCGATTGGATGATCTACATTCAGGGTGATGAAGCCATCCACGAAGATTATCTTCCCCTGGTTAAAAAAGAGATGGAACAGGAACTTAACAATAGCAATGTTGAAGCCCTGCTTTTAAAATACAAACATTTTTACGCTTCTTATGATTACCTGGCTGAATCGAGGCGTTGGTATAGAAGGGAAGTAAGAATCATTAAAAATCTTCCTGGTGTACGCTCGTACCGTGATGCACAAGGCTTCAGGATTAACGACAGGAAGTTAAAGGTTAAATTAATTGATGCTTATATTTATCATTATGGCTGGGTAAAACCACCAAAGGGTTTACAGGGCAAGGTGCGGAATTTCAACCAATTTTATCAAACGCCGGAGTGGATAGAGGAAAATTATCCGGTTCAGGATACTTACGATATGCACAATGCCGACCGCCTGGTTCATTTTAAGGGCAGCCACCCAAAAGTGATGCAGGCCAGGATTGCCGCCGCAAACTGGAAATTTGATAAAGACTTAACGAAAGAAACCCCAAAAATGAATTTCCGCAGGAGGGTTTTACAAAAAATTGAAGACTTAACCGGCTTGCGTTTATTCGAATACCGCAACTATAAAATTGTAAAATAGCCTGCAATTTAAATCTACCTATATTTGCATCATATTAGAAATATTATTTAATGAAAAAGCCTAAAGTCTTAGTAACTTTTGATTCGATGAAAGATGCCAATTGTGGCTATTTTTCGTTTGGAAAAGGATTGGGCGATGCATTGATCCATGAAAACAAAGGAAAATTTGACCTCAAATTTTACCTCTTTAAACATACAAAATATCTTTTTAACGGCCTGGTTAACATCATCTATCTCTCTAGATTAGACCGGTTATTCTTTAAGGGAAAAAATGATTTCGATGTGGTTCATCTTTCTGATCAAACCTGCAGATTAAGACCGAACAGGGTTAATGCAAAAAAAATAATGACCGTTCATGATATGAACAAGGTGCATTTAAAATTTAGCAAACCGCACCGGATTCAGGTCTATCTAAAAAAACTGGGCAAACTGATTTCACAGTGTGACAAAATTGTATGTATATCGCAGTTTGTTGCAAATGATGTAACCCAATATTTCCCTGAAGCCAGGGAGAAAGTGAGTGTAATTTATAATGGTGCTGATAAATTGATATCAGATGAAAAACATACCCCCAACTTCGTCCCATCAAAACCTTTTTTATTTACTATAGGCTTATTATCGGTTCAGAAAGGATTTCACCTGTTGCCGGCTTTATTAAAAGGAAATGATTTTCATCTTGTTATTGCGGGCAGAGAAACTCCACATAAACAAAGGATTTTAGAAGAAGCCGAAAAATATAAGTGCTTGGATAGGGTACATATTACCGGACCAATTTCTGACGAAGATAAAGCCTGGTATTACAAAAATTGTGATGCATTTTTATTCCCTTCGGTTGCAGAAGGTTTTGGTTTGCCAGTTATTGAAGCCATGCATTTCGGGAAACCAGTTTTTCTTTCAAAATTTACTTCATTGCCCGAAGTGGGTGGCGATGTAGCTTATTACTTTGATAATTTTGAACCTGAGCACATGCAGGAGGTATTTAATAAAGGAATGAGCGATTTTGCCCAGAATAACCGTTATGGTGAAGCAGTGGCCCAGGCCGAAAAGTTTTCGTGGGAAATAGCGGCCAATCAATATATGGATTTATATCAGGAATGTTTGGAAAACAGCATCCAAAAATAGAGAAGTTTTATTGTAATCATTCCTATTCAATTGTTCAGTTACAAAGTCCAATTATTAAATATATCCTTAGTAAAACTGCTTACCCCGCCATTCTTAAAACCCAGGAATTGTAATTTTAAATCTTACAACTTTCGAAAAACCACAACGTTTAATTGAAAAGCTTAACTTTGCTGAGTTTTTATATAGATTTTTTAGGGCGATACTTTAACCATCTTCCTTTTTACATACTCCATTTTACATAAAATGAAAACTTATTTTCGTTTACTATCATTTGCAAAGCCCATAGAAAAATTTGCAATACCTTATGTGATTACCACAGTATTAGCTATTTTTTTCAATACTTTTCTTTTTACGCTACTTGGTCCTTTAATGCAGGCACTGTTTTTAGGCAAATGTGATCCGGCAAAAGTTGCGGAGGATAAAAGTTCATGGGATTTATTAGGTCGCTTTAATGAATTTATCAATGGGATTATTGCCGATGATAAAATTCTGGCGCTAAAAGTAATCTGTGTTATTATTATCGGTACGGTATTTCTCGCCAACTTTTTCCGCTATTTTGCACAGCGATTTATGGAAGATTTACGTGTGCATACCTTATTAAACATACGTAAAACCGTTTTTAACAATGTAATGAACCTGCATGTTGGTTATTTTAATAACGAACGCAAGGGCGATATTATCTCAAAAGTAGCGTCGGATGTGCAGGTGGTTCAGTTTACGGTTACCAATACCCTGCAGGTTGTTTTTAAAGAACCTTTACAATTGCTTTTCTTTATCGGCGTACTGATTTCTATATCTGCCAAATTAACCTTATTTTCTTTGCTGGTTATTCCGGTTTCGGGATTTATCATCAGTAAAATTGTGAAAAGATTAAAACAACAGGCTACACAATCGCACGAATCTTTTGCAAAAATGATTGGCTTTTTAGATGAGTCGTTAAGCGGGATAAAGATTATTAAAGCATTTAATTCTACTGAACGGACTAAGGAAAGGTTTGATACCGAAAACAAGTTTTACTCGTTTATAAACAGAAAAATGGCCAGAAGACAGCAGTTGGCCTCACCCGTTTCTCAAACTCTTGGTGTTTTGGTCGTTGTGTTTATCCTTTTATATGGCGGAACACTGATTTTGAGTGGAAAAGGTGATCTGGAAGCTGCAGAATTTGTGGTTTATCTGGCTACCTTTTCGCAGGTATTACAACCCGTAAAAGCCCTGGCCGATTCTTTTAGTGGTATCCACTCGGGTATTGCTGCAGGCGAACGCGTATTAGACCTGATCGATACCGAACCCGCACTTAAAAATAAAATTGATGCAGAAGTATTAGCCAATTTCAGCAAAGCACTAACTTTACAGGACGTTTCATTCTACTATGGTGATAAACAGGTATTAAAAAACATTAATATTGATATAGAAAAAGGTAAAACAGTTGCTTTGGTTGGTCCTTCGGGAGGTGGAAAAAGTACTTTAATGGATTTACTGCCACGTTTTCATGATCCAAAATCGGGAGCCATCAAAATCGACGGCCATGATTACAGGGATCTTACCGTAGAAAGCATCCGTTCGCAAATGGGGATCGTTAACCAGGAATCATTTCTATTTAACGACAGTATTTTTAATAATATCGCCTTTGCCAAACCAGATGCCACCGAAGAGGAAGTTATTGCTGCAGCGAAAATTGCAAATGCACACGATTTCATCCTCAACACCGAAAATGGTTATCAAACCAGCGTAGGCGACAGGGGTAATAAATTATCGGGTGGACAAAAACAACGTGTTTGTATTGCCAGGGCTGTTTTAGCCAATCCTCCGATTATGCTTTTAGATGAAGCTACATCAGCATTGGATACAGAATCTGAAAAACTGGTACAGGATGCCCTAAATAATTTAATGAAAAACCGTACTTCAATCGTTATTGCCCATCGTTTAAGTACCATACAACATGCGGATAAAATTGTAGTGATTGATAAAGGCGAAGTTGTAGAGAGTGGAAGCCATAATGAGCTAATGGGTAAAAATGGTTTATACAGGCGTTTAATCGACATGCAGGCCTTTAACGACTAAATATTTTAGATGAAGAAAGTATTATTTTTTATGCCTGATAACCCGTTGAAAAAAAACGCGGGAAATAGAACCAGGGCTTTAAGCATGTTAAGCTACTTTAAATCAAGAAACTTCGAAATTGATTTTATTAGCGAATATTTCACCGGACGCTGGAATGAAACAGACATTAAAGCATTTGAACAATCAGGCCTTGCCAATAATACTTATGTAATTAAAAAAAAACCTTCTAAAAAAAACATCCTTTTCTATCTCATTTTTTATAAGCTGCCTAATTTTTTTTATCAAAACAGGGCCTGGTTTTTTCCGCTTCAATTCCCCGAATTGGTAACCATGAGGTTTAAACGGGCTTTCAACAAAATTTTAAAAAACAACGATTACGATTATATCTTTATCAACTATGCCAGTTGGGCTACACTGGTCGACGGGAACCATCTTACAGAAAAACCAGTAACCATAATTGATACGCATGATTTTATAACTGCCCAGCTACAGAAAAAAGTAAATATCGGTCAGTCTTTTAAGGAAGAGATCAGGCGGATTTCTTTATTCGATATTGCGTTGGCCATTTCTGTCGAAGAACAGTATATTTTTAGTCAGTTTTGCAAAAACAGGGTTGCCCTTGCACCAATGATGCTGGATAAACCAGAAAATCATCACCCCGCCGAAGAAAAAACCTTTGATCTAATCTATGTGGCCAGTGATAATGTCCATAATAAAAAATCTGCCAATTGGTTTTTTAAAGAGGTATATCCCCTATTACCAGGCAACATACAGATATGTATTATCGGACAAATAAACGAGCACCTTTCTATAAAGGCTCCTAACATTATTGCCATTAACTTTGCCGAAGATTTATCAACCTATTACCAAAAGGCCAAAGTGGCGCTTTGCCCGATGTTAACGGGTACCGGTACAAAGATAAAAGTTGTAGAAGCCCTGTCTTATGGTTTACCAATAGTTTGTAATTCCAGGGGCGTAGACGGATTGATCGACAAAACCAACAATGGCTGTTTAGTTAGTGATAATCCAGTTGAATTTGGGAACAATATCATGAAACTATTAACAGATAAGTCGGAATATAAAAAACAGGCAGAAAATGCTCAGGCTGCTTTTAACACCAATTACGAAAAAGAACGCTGTTATAAAAATCTCGACACTATTTTTGGAATAGTTTAAATTGCACCAAATGATGAAAAAGGTTGCCGTTATTGTGCCTATTTATAAAGAACCAACTTATTTAGAGGATATATCCCTGCAACAGTGTTTCAAGGTTCTTTCTAAATCGCACCCTATTTTTTGTGTAAAGCCCAACGCTTTAAATTTAAATACCACCTATGCATTCGATAACATTATCAGTTTTGATGATGCATATTTTAAAAATATCGCAGGCTATAATAAACTGATGCTCTCAGGTGAATTTTATGGAGCGTTTTTAGACTATGAATATATCCTAATTTATCAATTGGATGCTTTCGTTTTTAAAGATGAGTTAAATGTTTGGTGCGAACAAAACATGGATTACATCGGAGCCCCTTGGCTCAGACATAAATATCCTGATGTGATCAAAGCAGTAAAAAATAGTGTTTTGGGCTACATACACCGTAAATTTGATGTAAAGGAGAAAAACACATCTGTTCCAACAGATCTGCAACGTGAGAACAAAGTAGGTAACGGAGGACTATCTTTACGCAGAACACAGCTATTTTATACGCTAACCCAACGCTTTCAGGAAAAAATAAAAGAATATTCTCTGAATCCGGCAGCCAACTTTAATGAAGATGTTTTCTGGAGTATAGAGGTAAACCGGAAGAAACAAATTTTAAAAATCCCTTCGTATAAGGAAGCTGTGTATTTTGCCTTCGAAGTGCCTGTTGACAGGGCTTTCGAACTTACTAACAATACGTTGCCTTTTGGGTGCCATGCCTGGAACAAAAACCTGGAGGTATGGAGACCTATATTTAAAGACTTTGGGTATTCTATCTGATTTGATTAAAAAAATCACAATACAATCCTTATTAAAATAAACAGTTTATGCAAAATCCGATCAGCGAAAACGAAATTAAAGCCATTGCACTTTATCTACCGCAATTCCACCCCTTTAAGGAAAATAATGAATGGTGGGGAAAAGGATTTACAGAGTGGACAAATGTTACCAAATCAAAACCAAAATTTAAACGGCATTACCAGCCACATTTACCTACCGATCTAGGTTTTTATGACCTTAGGTTATTAGATACTATGATTGAACAAGCTGCCTTAGCTAAGGCATATGGAATTTATGGTTTTTGTTTTTATCATTATTGGTTTAATGGCAAACTTTTAATGGAAACTCCGTTGGAGCAAATGTTAAAATCGAAAAAACCCCATTTTCCGTTTTGCTTGTGCTGGGCAAACGAAAATTGGACTAGGCGGTGGGATGGAATGGAAGCAGATATTTTGATCCAACAGGATTACGATCTAAAAGATGATCTTGAACATATCAAGTATCTGCTGCCTTTTTTCAAGGACGAAAGATATATCAAAATAAACGGAAAACCGGTTTACCTAATGTACCGATCAGAGCTTCATCCAAATATCAACGAAGCAGTGAAAGTATGGCGGGGAGAAGCAAAAAAAGCAGGTTTCGAAGATCTATATCTGATCAGGGTAGAAAATTTCAAAAGAGATTTCGACCCTAAAGATCATGATTTTGATGCCAGTATGGAATTTGCGCCAGATTTTTCTATCCCCTTACAGAAGTACAGCAAAAAAGAACCTTTTAATCATTTTTTCAGAAAATTACTTCATAAAGTTGTAGGAAAAGAGGATGGCTTGCTTTTGAACAAAGTGTACGACTATGAAGAAATAGTTGACAAAATGGCTCGAAAAGCACCAAAAACTTATAAATATTTCCGCTCTGTTTTTCCGAGTTGGGACAATTCTGCCAGGCGGGAAAAAGATGCAACAATTTTTGTTAATTCAAGTCCTGAAAAATTTCAGGAGTGGGTTGACAAAACAACTCAATATACAAATAAACATTTTGAAGGAGAAGAGCGTTTATTTTTTGTAAATGCCTGGAACGAGTGGGCAGAAGGCTGTCACTTAGAGCCCGATCAGGAATATGGTCACCGCTATTTACAGGCTTTAAAAAACGGCATTGAATCAAAATAATATAAAACCCTTATGAGGTAAAGGGATAGGCAATCGGACTGGACATTATTTTAATTTACACTATCCAGTATATCTTCTAAAATCGATACCTGTTTTTTTACTTCATATAGGGAAGCCTGCCGTTTTATCTCATCAGTATCAAATTTTTCTGGATGATTTTTTACTTCCATCATAGCTTCGGCCAGGTCTTTTGTTCTCCAGGTTTCTACAACAATTCCAGTACTCTTTGTTACAAACTCGCTAATCCCCCCAGAATTAAAACCTACAATTGGTTTACCTAAAGTAGCAGCCTCCAGCATTACCAACGGGAAAGAATCTTCTCTTGATAATAGAAGAAAGGCGTCAGCAGCATTAAGATAATTGTAGTACTCTTCACTTTGTGCGCCTAAAAACTTAACCCTTTCCGGAAACTTATACTCAACAGTTTTCTTCGCGTAATAATATACCCCGGTATCTTCTTCTCCTCCAATCCAGATGATCTTGATATTTGCGGGGAGTTCTGGAATTAATGACACCAATAAATCAACTCCTTTTATTAGCGTTGTTTTTCCAGAAATGGCCCATACAAAATCTTCTGCACCAAAACCGGTATTTTCCTTTACCTCGGCAGGTGTTTTGGTACAAATAATATTATTCGGATCAATAAAACCATACAACAGATTTACATCTGGCCTACCCATATCACTAATTCTACTACAAACGGCCTCAGAACACCCTATAAGAACAGCTGATGAAGAGATAATTGTTTCCAAGTCATTATAGCGGATAAAATCATAGGCAAAGGTAAGTTCGTGTGCATGGGTTATGATTTTAACACCGAGTTTTTTTGCAATCGGATAAAATTCAGGAAGCACAATGGTATTTACATACCAGAAATCAACTTTATATTTCTTGCTAATATAACCTAGTTGATACTCTAATGCATCAATTTTTGCTTTTTTCAAAACAGACCTCAAAATTCTCAAAGATCTTTTAGGGTTTTGTCGATAAGGTAAAAAATGTTGGATTTCACTTGGCAAAGTATCGATTAAAACACCTTTACCTTTGGTGAACAACAATGGTAAAAATTTTTCTCTGTTTAAATTCATCAAAGAATACCAAAGCAACATTTCCGAACCTGTTCTACCCAAATTGTGACTTATAAACAATATTTTCTTCATCCGATCCTATGTGTGCAAACAATAGTTGCATTATGCGCAAAATAAGAATAAATAATTTATAATTTTACTTTATTTCCCAGCCTAAAGTTAGGGATATACCCCATCTAAACTATGTCAATGCCTAAAATCACTGTCTTCATGGCAGCTTATAATCAGACCAACTATATCAAAAAATCAATAGAAAGCATACTCAGTCAGAGTTTTACCGATTTCGAATTAATTGTACTTAATGATGGTTCAACTGATGATACGGTTGCTAATGTTAATACATTTAATGATGAAAGGATAATTTTGGTCCATAATGAAAGTAACAAAGGCCTAGTTTTTACCAGAAATCGATTATTGGATCTTGCTAAAGGTGAATTCATTGCTATTTTGGATAGTGATGACATCGCTTATCCTAATAGACTGAAATTGCAGTATGAATTTTTGAAAAGCAATCCTAATGTAGTACTCTGTGGTGGGCATGCCAACGTTATTGATGAGAACAATAAAAAAACCGGACAGAAACTAAATGTACCAGTTGATGACAATATAGATCTTTTTATGCTTTTTGGCAATCCTTTTGTCAACTCTACAACGATGTTCAAAAGAACAATATTCAATGAGTTTTTAGGTTACAGGGAATATGCCCCAGCTGAGGATTTCGACCTGTTCAGCAGAATTTCGGAAAAATACCGGATTGCCAACATTGATCATGTACTTGTAGAATACAGAATACATTCCAACAATACCTCATTTTCTAATTCGGATGTACTATTTAAACAGGAGCAAAAAATACTTAAGAACCTATTGAATAAAATAGGTATTTCTGAAAGCGGCAATTTTGCCGACATCCATATCGAACTGTTCAAATCTGATTATAAATTAAAAAATCTAAATAATTACCTCCACTTTTTCGATGCTCTTAAACAGGCCAACGGTAAGTCGAATCGCTATGATCAATTAAGGCTTGAGCGCTTTTTATATCAAAAGTGGCTTCAGATTTTAGGCTCACCTAATGTTGATATGCTAATATTGAACTGGTATTTTAGAAAAGAAGTATTTACCTGGGGTAATTTTGATCTTAAAAAATTCAGGAAAGCATTCAAGAAAAGTATTAAGCATGTTTTCAAATAACTATCTTCCCATTGACCATGCCATCTTTGTTTTCAAAATCAGCTTGGTAAGGAAATAACTTATCGTATAAGCGAGTAAAAACCTGATAAGAAGCAGACCTGTATTCTGCCATACGGTATAATGTGCAACATCCAACCGGAGTGGCTGAAATATAAGGGGTAAAAACCTTTCGATAATAATGATATGCACCAAGTAAATCCCAAATGTGGTTTCACGTGGCTTGAGATGATTTAGGGCCCTTATACTTCCTATTTTCAGTAATGTGCCAAACACAACAAATGAATACAGAATATTGGAAATCCTTAAGGTATTATAGGCATCCACACTACCTAGCTTTATCAGGTTCAGAGATTCCGATATTGACAAAATAAAAGAAAACACAATAAGTACAAACCAAAAATACCACGAGGTCCTTTTTAAAAATTTAAGTATTGAGCCATAATGCCGATTTAAATATACGCCCACCCATAAATAAAAAACAAAACCAAAAAGTGCAGAAGTATGCGAGGTTTCGAACCATCGAAAATACAGGTTAACACTATAAACTAAAGAGATTAGCCCCAGTAAAATGCCCAGTCTATAATCGTACAAATGTTTCTTGAATATTAAAAGGATGCTAATACAAATCAGAAAATTTAATATAAACCAATATGGACTGAAAAACAGAACCCAAAAAGTAAACCGGGTAATATAGAGTGGAAAATCCGAACTCATCAAACCTACATCACTTCCCTTGATATAGGCTATCCATCTTTCCAATACACAGAGCACAATAAAAGTAAACATCCAAAAAAGCCATGGTTTAACTGTATTTTTAAACCTGTTTTTCAAATACTGTTTAGCAGAATATTCTTGGAATTTATGGTTAATTAAAAAACCTCCAATCAGGAAAAAAGCTATGGTTGAGAATTTAAAAAATGCAATTGTACTGGCTTCCACAAGAATTGCACTCATTTCATGATATTTAGGTGCCAGGTAAATACGGCAATGCTCCCAAACAATTCCCATCATGGATATGCATCTTATCGTATCAACAAAATCAAAATTCTTTTTCTCAGATGTTTCTTTCTGTGTTAATTCAGTATTCATTAATTAGCTTTGGTAGTTGAATTTACAAATATCCGCAAAAAAGAACCTTCAACGGATTATTAATGTCCATTTAACATTTATGTACGTAAAATATTACAGTTACGGAAGTGGTTCAATTATTATAAGTTCCATCACTCACGAAAAGCTATAACCTAATCGCTTCTATTGATCCCTCTCTTGTGAGTACTTTACATATACATTTCAGATCAAAATCTGGATATGCCTCAGCGAATTTTTTATACTTGCTAGGTTTAAACTGAACATCGTTATATTTTACCTCGTAGGCCATCCCTTTGTTGAGTTGTTCTTCTACCACAAAATCTACTTCGTTACCATCAGCAGTACGCCAAAAATGGAGATGATCGGCATCATAAAGCTGCCTCAACCTGATATATGCATAATTTTCTAACAGTTCACCTTTATCGGCCCTATCGTTTAGTTTTGAAAAGTTATTCAGCAATGCATTACGCAAACCGTTATCGTTAAAATAAACCTTAGGCATTTTCGTCAACTCTTTACGCACATTACCATAAAAAGGAGATAGCAACTTTACAATAAAAGTTTTCTGCATCAAATAAATGTAATTCTCTATCGTGGAACTAGCCATTTGCAGGGTATTTCCCAATTCGTTATTATTGAGCAGATTGCCAGTCTGATCGGCCAACAGCCTTGCCAGCTGAAAAAACTTGAGTTCTTCTTTAATACCTGCTTCCAAAGCATCTTTTTTCATATAACTGTTTACAAGCTCTTTAAGCATTTCCTGCTTTTCCTGTTCAGTGTCTGCCAAAACTACGGCCGGATAACCACCATAAACCAAATATTCATCAAACAAAACATTTATACGGTTTAGTTGAAGGCCTTGATACGCTGGTCTTCTAATCATCTGTTCCCACTCCACAATTAAACCATCCTCGCCTTTAAAATGAAGAAACTCATCAAAGGCCAAAGGGAAAAATTCGAATACTTTTTTTCTGCCCGCCAGACTATCCTTAAAACTTTTATCAATGTAGAATGCGCTGCTGCCAGTTGCAATAATTTTTAGTTTTGGTGAATATTTATCGTATAACAGCTTTAAAAAATTACTGGGATTTTTTGCATACTGAACTTCATCAATAATAATGTACAATCTCTTATCTGCAGGCACATCAGCCGGCAATAAAGTATAGTTGAATATATTTTCGGCATGATGATTTACAGCCTCTAAAATGGTGGGATCTTCAAATGTGAGAAAATAAACCAGTTCGTTATCCTTTTCCAATTGCTCAGCCAATTGTTTAACGAGCGTAGTTTTTCCGATCTGCCTTGGCCCTATAATAATAGTATGCTGAGGCTTACCTAAGTGATTTTTTAACGATTTTAAAGCTGTTGATCTTTCCATAAAGATAAATATCAAATGCAAATATCGATATTTTTAAGATGATAACTTAAAATTATCCGATATTTTTGAGATCATAACTTAAAATTATCCGATATTTTTGAGATTGAAAATTTATTGGTATAAAAAAAGTGGCCCGAAAGGCCACTTTAAATTTTATATAACTTAAGTATTTTATAGCTTTCTGGCCACTTCTACCTGTTCGTAAGCTTCTACGATATCGCCCACTTCGATGTTGTTAAAGTTCTGGATGTTTAAACCACATTCATAACCTTTGTTCACCTCTTTCACATCATCTTTAAAGCGTTTTAACGATGCGAGTTCACCGGTGTAAACTACAACACCATCTCTTACGATACGGATTTTGCTGTTACGGGTAATCTTACCATCCAATACCATACAACCTGCAATGGTACCCACTTTAGTGATTTTGAAGGTTTCGCGGATCTCTACGTTGGCCACAATTTTCTCTTCAAATTCCGGATCCAACATACCTTCCATTGCAGATTTGATCTCGTTGATCGCATCGTAAATGATAGAATATAAACGGATATCGATCTGCTCTGCCTCTGCCAGTTTACGTGCACCAGTTGATGGACGAACCTGGAAACCGATAATAATCGCATCTGAAGCCGAAGCCAACAATACATCAGATTCTGAAATCTGACCAACACCTTTACTGATGATATTAATCTGAATCTGCTCGGTTGATAGTTTCAACAATGAATCGGCAAGTGCCTCGATAGAACCATCCACGTCACCTTTAACGATGATGTTAAGTTCTTTAAAGTTACCGATTGCCAAACGACGGCCAATCTCATCAAGGGTAATGTGCTTCTGTGTACGTAATCCCTGCTCGCGTTGTAACTGCATACGTTTGTTTGCAATATCACGTGCTTCGGTTTCACTTTCTAAAGCGTTAAACCTATCGCCCGCTGTAGGTGCACCCTGCATACCCAAAACCTGTACCGGTTGTGACGGACCTGCTGATTCTACTTTAGCACCACGCTCGTTGGTTAATGCTTTTACACGTCCGCTATAGCTACCTGCCAGGATCGGATCTCCAACCCTTAAAGTACCGGCCTGAACCAATACGGTAGTTACAATACCACGTCCTTTATCTAATGCCGACTCGATTACAGTACCTGTAGCTCTCTTATTCGGATTGGCTTTCAGTTCTAATAACTCGGCTTCTAATAATACTTTATCTAAAAGAAGATCAACATTTAAGCCGCTTTTGCTCGAAATTTCCTGCGATTGATATTTACCGCCCCAATCTTCAACCAAAATATTCATGGTTGACAATTGTTCACGTACTTTATCTGCGTTAGCACCCGGTTTATCTACTTTAGTGAAAGCAAATACCAATGGTACGCCTGCTGCCTGTGCGTGGTTAATGGCCTCTTTTGTTTGAGGCATCACTGCATCATCCGCAGCAATTACGATAATGGCAATATCAGCAGCCTTAGCACCACGTGCACGCATCGCGGTAAAGGCTTCGTGACCTGGTGTATCCAGGAAAGTTACTTTTTTACCGGTTGGGGTAGTTACCATGTAGGCACCAATGTGCTGGGTAATACCACCTGCCTCACCAGCAACCACATTTGCTTTACGGATATAATCCAGCAATGAGGTTTTACCATGATCCACGTGACCCATAATCGTTACAACCGGAGCTCTTTCGATTAAATCTGCCTCGTTATCTTCTTCCTCAATTACATTTTCTTCATCCTCGTCTGGTTTAACGAATTGTATTTCGTAACCAAACTCATCTGCTACAATGGTTAAAGTTTCAGCATCTAAACGCTGGTTGATGGAAACGAACATTCCAAGACTCATACAGGTTCCGATAATTTTGGTAACCGGTACATCCATCATGCTCGCCAACTCGTTAGCGGTAACAAATTCTGTTACTTTTAATATTTTCGATTGCGATTCAAGTTCATTTGCTGCTTCTTCGGCATTAAACGCTACATCATCACGTTTCTGACGACGCAATTTGGCACGTTGAGCAAATTTACCAGACTTACCCGCACCACTTAAACGTGCAAGTGTTGCTTTGATCTGATCTTGAATTTCTTTCTCAGTAGGTTCTTCTTTAGGTCCGCTTGGTGTAGCATTTCTATTTTGGAAACCTGGCCTGTTATTATTGTTTCTATTTCCCTGGTAAGGAGTACCGCCCTGTCCGGCAGGTCGGTTACCCTGGTATGGTGTACCGCCACCTTGTCTGTTACCTTGATAAGGTTGACGAGGCTGACCTGGTGCGCCACCCTGACCTTGCTGGCCTGCAGGATTATTTTGTCCTTGCTGACCGCCATGTTGACCTGGCTGGCCTGGTGCTCCAGGTGTTTTTTTGCGTTTACGTTTACGTTTTGCTGCTTCGCTATCGCTTGATGAAGCAACCGGACCGTTTCTCCTATCAGGAGTTGTAGGCAACTCGATTTTACCGATAATATTCGGACCGCTTAATTTTACAGTACGGGCTTTAATTACCTCAGGCTCGTTGCTTACAGGTTTTGTTTCAGCTGGTTTTTCTTCAACTTTAGGCTGTTCTGCCGGTTTTGCAGGCTCTGGTGCTTTAGCAACCGGTGCAGGTGCAGCAGGCGCTTCTTCCTTTTTAACCTCAACCGGTTTTTCTTCCACTTTAGGTTGTTCAACTGGTTTTACAGGCTCCGGAGCTTTTGCAACTGGTGCAGGGGCAGCAGGGACTTCTTCTTTCTTAACAGGACGTGTTTTCGAGTTAAGATCATTTAAATCAATCTTACCTACAATTTTAACGCCCGGTAATCCGGTTTCCTCTGCTTTTTCTTCTGCCTTAGTTTCTTTTACAGGCTCAACTGCTGCCGCAGGAGTTGGCGTAGGTGCCGGTGCAGGTGTATCTACCTTAGGGGTTTCAACTACCTTTGGTTTTTCTACCGGAGGGGTAAATGATTGAGCATTTTTGATTAAAATCTCTTCATTTTTCTCAAAATCGGTATTTTTCTTCGGCGCTTCTACTGGCTTTTCAGTCTCAGGCTCGTCACGACGTATTTTACCAATCACTATTTGTTTGGCTTCTTCTCTTACGATCTTATCTCCCTGATACTCTTTTAATAAGGCATTATACATCTCACCCGTAAGTTTAAACATAGGGCTTTTCTCGGCAGAGAATCCCTTTTTGTTTAAAAACTCAACGGCCGTACCCATGCCTATATTAAGTTCTTTAATAGCTTTAATTAAAATGATTGGTTTGTCGTCTGACATTTAGCTCCTGTTATTGTTTTTTATTTAATACAAAAGTAGTGTTTATTTGGCAATTACACCACTTATTCAAATTCTGACTTCAAAATTTGAACCACTTCTTTAATGGTTTCCTCTTCAAGGTCGGTGCGTTTTACTAAATCTTCTACTGTAAGTGCCAATACACTCTTAGCGGTATCGCAACCGATAGCCTTTAATTCATCAATGATCCAGCTATCAATCTCATCTGAGAATTCTTCCAGATCCACATCCTCGTCGCTTTCTTCTCCAGCTTCGCGGTATACATCAATTTCGTAACCGGTTAATTTACCAGCCAGTTTAATGTTATGTCCGCCACGTCCGATGGCCAATGAAACCTGATCAGGTTTTAAATAAACCGATGCATGTTTGGTTTCATCATCCAGTTTAATGGAAGTGATTTTTGCCGGGCTTAAAGCACGGGTAATGTATAGTGAAATATTATTTGTGAAATTGATCACATCAATATTTTCGTTTTTCAATTCGCGAACGATACCATGGATACGTGATCCTTTCATACCCACACATGCGCCAACCGGATCGATACGGTCATCATACGATTCTACAGCGACTTTAGCACGTTCTCCGGGTTCGCGTACAATTTTCTTAACGGTGATTAATCCATCAAAAATTTCCGGAACTTCCTGTTCGAACAAACGTTGCAAGAATTCTGGTGCCGTTCTTGAAATAATAATTTTCGGATTGGCGTTGATCATTTCTACTTTAGAGATTACTGCTCTTACAGAATCGCCTTTTTTGAAATAATCAGCCGGGATCTGTTCGGTTTTAGGCATTAAAAGCTCATTACCTTCATCATCCAGAACCAAAGTTTCTTTTTTCCAAACCTGGTAAACTTCACCTGTTACGATTTCGCCTACCCTGTCTTTATATTTTTTGAAAATTTCGTCTTTCTCTAATTCCAATACTTTAGAAACCAGTGTTTGGCGTGCAGCTAAAATTGCCCTGCGGCCAAAACTCTCTAATGTGATCTGTTCGATATAATCATCGCCAACTTCTAAACTAGGGTCAATCTGGTGTACTTCAGCAAGTTCGATCTCCAGGTCATCATCCTCCGAAAATCCATCTTCCATCACCTTTCTTGTTCTCCAGATCTCCAAATCCCCGTTATCCGGGTTTACAATAACGTCACAGTTTTCGTCTGTTCCGTATTTTTTACGCAACATGCTACGAAAAACTTCTTCCAGCACACTGATCACCGTTGGGCGATCTATATTTTTGAAATCTTTAAACTCCTGAAAAGAGTCGATCAAATTAATTGTTGTAGTACTCATTTTTACTTAAATGAAATTAACACACTTGTTTCTAATATATCATTAAACGGCACAGCTGTTTCAATCGCTACTGCCTTTTTCCCTTTTTCTTTAACCGATTCTTCAATCAGCAGGTTGTTTTCTGCAACCTCTAACAGTTTTCCTTCTTTTTTCAAACCTTCTTTAAGTTTGATGCTTACTGTACGACCAATATTCTTTTGATATTGACGTATCAATTTTAAAGGCTCGCCAACACCCGGCGAAGAAACTTCTAAATTATAAGCCTGCTCTATTGCGTTTTCTTCTTCTAAATGAAAACCAACATGCCTGCTTATGGCTACACAATCCTGTATGCTAATACCTTCGTCGCCATCAACATGGATAATCAACTTATTGTTTGGCAACATTTTCACTTCAACCAGAAACAGCTCTGGTCGGTCTGCTATTTTTTCCTCAACGAGGGCTGCAACTCTCTTTTCTACCTGCATATTTTAACCTGATTTCATAGAAAAAGGGGACACTGTCCCCTTCTCTTTTCTTCGATTACGATGCAAATGTAGTAATTTTTTAGGAAATTTCAAACAGTTGCTGTAATTATTATGCTGATTATTACCGTTTAAGTGTTTGTTTCTGTGGCTGTAGGTTGTGTTTGGTACTGCCCGAAATCATATCGCCCACGGTTGCGAATTTTACACCGATATAACTTTCTACCAGATAATTTTTACCTTTTACAAAAGGCTGATCGGGATTGAAAATAAGCGAATCGCCGGCAATTTTAACCTTACCTGGCATTTCCAGTTCATCCTGAATACTGTCGAGTTCGCCGGGCATGATCAAAACCGACATCATATTAACTGTATCTGCATTAGCCTGATAGGCATTTTTAACCTGCAGCAGGCTCGCCTCGTCAATATTTTTAATTATTATTGAAGTGCTATCCGCTGAAAACTTAATTACCGGTTTGTTGTTTTTATTCGAACATGAAATTGCAGATAAGAAAACTGCAACAACAACCGAACATTTTAAAACGCGTTTAAACATTTACAAAAATAAACAATTATGAGATTTATTATTGAAATCCTTTTAACAGGACTGGCATTTTTTATAGGTGCAAAACTGGTGCCGGGCGTAAGCATTGATGGTTATGGCAATGCAATTATTGCCTCAGTGCTTATTGCACTTGCTAATGCAACCATTGGATTCATCCTAAGGCTATTAACTTTCCCGATCAATTTCTTAACGTTAGGACTGGTATCATTTATTATCACCGTTTTAATGATTTTACTGGTCGATAACATGATGGCTTCTTTTAATACTTCAGGTTTTCTTGCTGCAGCATTTTTAGCCATTGTAGTAGCCCTGATTAAAGCTGTATTTAGCGCAGTAGCAGGAGAGAAAGATTAAGTAGGGAGTTTTGAGTTGAGAGTTTAGACAAATGGTCCTAAGCACTAAACTTATGAAAAAGATCAAGTTGGGAGTTTGGACTAAAAGCTCCAATCTCCCAACTTCAAGCTCGAAACTAACGAATAACTTCTCTCGAAATCACCATTTTCTGGATTTCGGATGTGCCTTCGTAAATCTGGGTAATTTTGGCATCACGCATTAAACGTTCTACGTGGTACTCTTTTACAAAGCCATAACCACCATGTACCTGTACGGCTTCTATGGTTACATCCATGGCTACTTTTGAAGCATAAAGTTTAGCCATTGAGCCAGCCTGGGTATAAGGCAAACCCTGATCTTTTAACCATGCAGCTTTATAAACCAACAACCTTGCGGCCTCAATCTGGGTAGCCATATCGGCCAGCTTAAAGGCAATGGCCTGGTGTTCTGAAATCGGCTTGCCAAACGATTTACGTTCTTTAGCATATTGCGTGGCCAGTTCGAAAGCGCCCTGTGCAATACCTAAAGCCTGTGCCGCAATACCGATCCGGCCGCCTTCTAGGGTTTTCATAGCGAATTTAAAACCAAAACCATCCTCACCGATCCTGTTTTCTTTAGGTACTTTAACATCATTAAACATTAAAGAATGTGTATCAGAACCGCGGATGCCGAGTTTATTTTCTTTTGGTCCAACGGTAAAGCCTTCGGTTCCCTTCTCTACAATAAAAGCATTAATACCTTTGTGTTTTAATTCGGGGTGGGTTTGCGCAATAACCAGATAGGTTGAAGCGGTACTACCATTGGTGATCCAGTTTTTGGTGCCATTAAGGAGGTAATAATCGCCTTTATCTTCGGCGGTTGTGCTTTGCGAAGTGGCATCCGATCCGGCCTCAGGCTCTGACAAACAAAAGGCACCGATTTTTTCTCCTGATGCGAGCGGTTTCAGGTATTTTTCCTTTTGCTCCTCGGTTCCGTATTTTTCCAATCCATAACACACCAGTGAGTTATTTACCGAAACCACTACCGAGGCAGAGGCATCTATTTTGGAAAGTTCTTCCATTACTAATACGTAAGAAACGGCATCGAGACCGCTACCATTATATTTAGGATCGACCATCATCCCCAAAAAACCGAGTTCGCCAAGTTTTTTAACCTGTTCGGCAGGAAATTTCTGATGTTCGTCTCTTTCGATTACCCCAGGCTTTAATTCCTGCTGCGCAAAATCGCGGGCAGCCTGCTGAATCATTAATTGCTCTTCATTTAATTCAAAATGCATAACATTTATGTATAAAAGGTTAGTAAATCAAATGTAGCATTTCTGATCTGAATTACTATGGCTGCATAGTAATTTATTTTTAGAATTGTTTTGTTTAGCTGTGACGTATTTAGGTTGGTTTGGTACAGCTATAAAATCAATCTGGTTTATTTTTGGAAAGCAAAGGCAGTAATACTTCGGTCTGGATAGCCCTCCCCATTGCTTAACTCAGATGGATGAATCCGGATAACGCTTTCGGTCAGGTTATTTAACCAAAAATAGTAGCACCATGTAGCCTCCTAAACCCGGCAGTAGCGGCAGCTCCAGATCCTTCATCTGAACTATAGCGGATGACGGGGCCGGAATTAACCTACACACCACGGAACTGCTTTGCAAAAAAAATAATAATATTAATGATGGCCAGTTTTTTTCGCCAACACCAAAAACAAACTCAGGCTACCTAAAATGAATATAAGCAAAACCTGTGATGAATGAATAATGGTTGAATAAGCCAATCCATCTTTAAACGAAATACCATATAGCACAAGCGATTGGGCAACCATCCAGTGGAAAACACCTATACCGCCCTGCACCGGTGCAGCCATGGCAAAGCCCGAAAATACAATTGCAGTAAATGCGGCGTTAAAATGCAGGCCGGAAGTAGCCTGGATGGATGAAAAAGCAAAATACATGGAAAGCGAATAGAAAATCCAGATTCCCAGGGTATAGGTTAAAAACAAGCCTTTTTGCCTCAGTTTTCCATAAGAGCCAAACCCCTGGCGCAGGCTGACAAAAATACGGAGGAACTTTTTACTGACCTTTTTCCGAAGGAAATAAATAGCCAACGCAATGAGTGCCAGGATTAATATCCCACAGCCAACGAGCCACCAATAATTTAAGCTATTTAGTTTTTTAACCAGATTAAGATAAATGGTATTGTACAAAAAATCCGAAACAATATCATATTGGAACACGATCATGGCCAGGCTGGTTAGAAAAAGCATCAGCACATCAAAAAGCCTTTCGGTAATTACCGTACCTATAGAGGCAAACATTGGCACTTTTTCTGCCTTATGAATTACTGAACAACGCCCAAGTTCTCCAAAACGCGGCAGCGCGAGGTTTGCCAGGTAACCAATCATTACTGCATGGTAGGCATTCAGGAAACTAACTTTGTAATGGATAGATTTGTAAAGCATCTGCCAGCGCAAAGCCCTTAACACATGGGCAATTAATACGGCTAAGGCAGAAATTGTTACCCAAAAGTAGTTTGCGGTTTTAATTTCCTGCCAGATTTTGCCTAAATCCTGACCTCTGAACGCTAAATATAATACCCCTACCCCAATTAAAAACAGGATGATGTATCTTACTGCCGTTTTGAGGTCGAAGGTCACAATTTATTTTAGCAAGTGGTTGTTATCGTCAGGAAAAACAAGGATCGGATTGTATTTTTTAGCTTCTTCTATCGGCAGTGAGCCGTATGACATAATAATAAGGATATCGCCGAGCTGCGCCAAACGGGCTGTTGCCCCATTTAAACAAATGGTTCCGGTACCACGCTCGCCTTTTATTACATAAGTTTCGAAACGTGCACCATTGTTGTTATTTACAATCTGCACCTTTTCATTAGCGATGATGTTAGCAGCATCCATCAAATCTTCATCTATCGTAATACTGCCTACATAATTCAGTTCGGCCTGTGTTACCTTAACACGGTGTATTTTCGATTTTAATATTGTGATAACCATTCGGCAAAGTTAGTAATAAAGCATTGGATGAAAAAAACGGAAAATGTAAGGAGGATGTAATATGTAAAATGGGTGATGGGATGATGATTTAATAGTTGATGGTTAGCACCCCAGACCAAGATCCATAAAACCATGAGCTATACGTCCCCACATCATCCATTTTACCCCTTCCATCTTACATCACTTAATAATCATATTATCAATCAGCCTGGTCGACCCTACTTTTGCGGCAACTAAAGCAACCAGATTTTCTTCGTCTTTCGATTTGGCAGGCTCGAGGGTATCGCCATTGGCAATGGTAAAATAGTCGAGTTCAACACCATCTATATTATTATAGAAAGATTTTGCCTTTTCTTCCAGTTCTACTAACGGATATTCGTTAAAATGATCTATTACAAATTGTAACGACTTACTCAATACCAGCGAATTTTTACGGTCGATGGGTGATAAATGGATATTGCGGCTGCTCATGGCCAAACCATCATCTTCACGGATAATCGGACAAACGATGATTTTGATTGGCAATTTAAAATGGGCCAGCATGTTTTTGATCATCAGTACCTGCTGAAAATCTTTCTGACCAAACATAGCCACATCAGGTTCTACCGCATCGAAAAGTTTTTTTACAATCTGCGTTACCCCCTGGTAGTGCCCTTTTCTAAATTCGCCTTCCAGTAAAAATTCGGCATTGCCTAAATCAATATGCCATGCTTCATCGGCCCCACCCGGGTACATCTCTTCTACATTGGGCATAAATACACCATTACAGCCGGCATCGGCTAGCATGGCAAGGTCGTGCTCAATCGGACGTGGATATTTCTCTAAATCTTTAGGATCGGTAAATTGGGTTGGATTTACAAAAATGCTGCAAATAATGATATCGGCATTTTGCTGGGCCAGTTTTATCAATGATATATGTCCGCTGTGCAAAGCGCCCATTGTAGGCACTAATGCTACTTTTTTTGCTGATGCTTTTAAAGGTTGTAAAAAAGCATGAAGCGATGCTTTGGTTTTAAATATTTCCAATTCGCACAATTTAAATTAAAGCCGTAAAGGTGTAAATTAATCTAAACGAAAGCAAACAATACTTGTCAATCTTGATAAATAGTATTATTATGCTTATCTTTGCCGCTCATTATCTTTTATTTAACTTAATATTTTCTTAAAATATGGAGATGGCAAAAACGAAGCTGCTGATTGTTACACACGAGATGTCGCCTTTCCTCGAGCTTACTAAAATTTCTGAAATTACGCGCCAATTGCCACAGGCTATGCAGGAAAAGGGATTTGAAATCCGCATCCTGATGCCAAAATTCGGTAACATCAACGAAAGAAGAAATCGTTTACACGAAGTAATCCGCTTATCGGGAATGAACATCATTATTGATGACAATGATAACCCTTTAATCATTAAAGTAGCCTCCATCCCAGCTGCACGCATGCAGGTTTATTTCTTAGACAATGAAGAATATTTCCAGCGCAAACAGGTATTCAGAGATGCAAGTGGAAAATTTTTCGACGATAACGACGAGCGTACTATTTTCTTCTGCAAAGGTGCGTTAGAAACCGTTAAAAAATTAGGTTGGGCACCCGACATCGTTCATTGCCATGGTTGGATGAGCTCATTGGTTCCTGCTTATATCAAAACCACTTATAAAAACGATCCTACTTTCAAAAATTCTAAAGTAGTATATTCTGTTTATGAAGATGGTTTTACAGAAAAATTAAATGCCAATTTCGCCAAAAAAGCTGTAATGGCCAACATGACGGAAGATGATACCAAAGCGTTTACACCTGCCGATATCGACAGTATGCACATTGGCGCTGTAACACACTCTGACGCAGTGGTTTTAGGAGACGAAAACCTGAGCAAAGATGTGTTAAAATTTGTTAAAGATTCCAATAAGCCAACATTAGCTTTTAACTTAACCGAGAATTTTGAAAACTTCTATACTTTTTATGAGGAAATTTCAAATGACGAATTGGTTTCAGTAGCTTAATTAGGTATTATTATTTAAAATATGAAATTTACAAAACAAGACTTATTAACCCTGTTGATAGGTCTTTTTCTTTTTGCATCGTGTAAAGACGAAAGTGCCGTTGGTTTAGATGTAGATCCGGCTTCTTCAATTACCGGTACGCTGGTGGTATCGCCTGTAAGTACCCAGCTGGTTAAGGAAACTGCTGCAAATACTTTTGCGCAAAGCCGCTACCCGCTAGGCTATATGGTTGATCCTATTTTCGGTAAAACGGAAGCTGCAATAGCCATGACGGTTTATCCGGTAAGTACAAGTTACGATTTCGGTACTGCACCGCAGCTTGATTCGGCAGTTTTAGTATTAAAATTTGATGAAGCCAGTACCATAACCAAATTTTATGGTGATACGGTTAATTCTAAATACAGCATAGACGTTTTCCAGCTGGCCAATCCTGTTGCCAACTATAAAAGTTCGGATGTTCAGGCCATCAATAATACCCTGCTTGGAAATTTTACCGGCAAATTCGCACCAAACACCAAGAGAAAAATATTAGATGTTGTGGCTGGCAAAGCCGATACTTTAAAAGTTGTTCCGGCGCAGATCAGGATCCCGCTTGATAAAAACTTTATCCAGAATAACATTTTAAACCTCGGTACAGCAGGAACTTCGTCAAATACCAAGTTTGCAAATACTTTTAAAGGTTTATATGCAAAGGCAAATACCTCATCTGCAACAGGTACAGGAGGTATCGGATTCTTTAATTTTTCAGGTGCAGATTCATATTTACAGCTGGTTTGGAGAAAAACCAATTCATCAAACGGAACAGATACAACGACTGTAAATTTTCCAATTGGAATTTCTACCACCTCAGGGTATGCTGGTGTAGCTGCAAATATTAAACATGACTATGCTGGTACTCCTGTACAAACTCAAATTGATGCATCAACCACTGCATATAATGTAACTTACCTGCAAGGTTTGGCAGGTGTTAAAACAAAAATTAGCTTCCCGGATTTGGGAGAATTTAATGGTAAATACGGAAAATCAATCATTAACAAGGCCGAACTTGTTATTGAACTGGGTGGAGGTACTCCGGCATATCCTTTTACCCCGGCACAGCGACTTTCTTTGTACCGCTGGGACATTGCACATCAACCAGCTAACATTCCCGATTACACTAATTTTGCGGTAAGCTCTTCGGGTATTTCTGCAGCGGGTGAGGCACTATTTGGCGGATATTTTGATTCAACAAAAAACCGTTATATTTTTATCATCACCAATTATGTTCAAAGCTTGATTGATGGTACCATAAAAGACGAAGGCACTTTCTTAGCACCAACTTCTTATAATCTTTTCCAAAATGTACCTACTGCAACTTCAGCAGAAAGGTCGGTGATTGGAACAGGCGATGCAGCCACAAACAAAATGAAACTGAATATCTATTATACAAAGATTAATTAATAGAAATTAGTATACATCTTTCGAAAACTCCTGTTCTGATAAAGAGCAGGAGTTTTTTTATTTCTGTTTTATTCATACTGACTAATTTTTAGCCTGTTTGACTAACGCGATCGTCATGCTGAATTTATTTCAGCATCTTTCATGCCAGATAGACCCTGAAATAAATTCAGGGTGACGACCTTAATGTACGGCATCTAATAAACGTTTTTCAGAACGCAAAGCATTTAAAACAAAAAGAGCCGCCTCTCATCAGGCAGCTCCATTAATATGATCTTGCAAAGATTAATTTAGAAAGGCAGGTCGCCACTTTCATCTGACGGGCCAATGGTAAATTCATCTTCAATTTTCGATTCGGTATTTTGATGCGCTGGCGTAGTTGGACTTTGTTCAAAATCGCTCTTTCTGCCCAGCATCGTAAAATTTTCGGCAACAATCTCTGTTACATATTTTTTAACCTTTTCCTTATCTTCAAAGGACCTTGTTCTTAGTTTGCCTTCAATATAAACCAGTTTGCCTTTCTGTAGATATTTGGAAGCTACCTCAGCCAGGCCGCGCCACAATACGATATTGTGCCACTCTGTTTGCTCTACTCTCTTGCCGTCTTTGTTGTACGTTTCCGAAGTAGCCAACGGAAAACTGGCAACTGTTACGCCACCGTCTAAATGCCGCACTTCAGGGTCTTTGCCTAAATGGCCTACTAAAATAACTTTGTTAATCCCAGACATAAATATTTTTGGTTAGTTGTTTCGTTACGTATATATGCACCGCTATAGATGGTTAGTTACTCCATCCTGTCTTTTAAAAAGTAATCCTGTACAAAATCGTGGATTACTTTTGGCTGCGGTAACTCATCTAACTTATCTAAAGAAACCCAATTAAGTTCCTTTTGTTTACTAAAGTTAAATATATAATTTTTTAATGCAAAAAATCGGACATGGATAATTTGGTGTGTTAAAATATGTTTTTTCGTGCTGATTAACTCAAAGTGCGCATCATTTCCATAAGTAATTTTCACCTGATCAATAAAAGATTTTGTATTTTCACCCTCATCCGTTAACGTTTCGAGGCTTGGAAAATCGTACAGGTGCTGCCATACATCGCCGGCCTGTCTTTCCCTAACCAATACCTGCCCATCTTCAAAACAGACAAAATAATTAATGTAACGATGCTTCTGTGTTGCCTTTTTAAGCTTTACCGGGAGCTCATTTACGACCTTATTGTTAAGGGCATAACAGGTTTGATTGAGCGGACAGATGCCACAATTTGGAGATTTAGGCTTACACTGCATGGCACCAAACTCCATAATGGCCTGGTTATAAAGCGCTGGATCTTCCTGATAAAGCAGCTCATTTGCCAACGTATAAAATTCTTTTTTCCCTGCCGGAGAATTAATCGCTGTGTTAATTCCATAGTACCTGGCAAGCACCCTGAATACATTTCCATCCACAACGGCACGAGCCTCACCCGACGAAAAAGAGGAGATTGCAGCGGCTGTATATTCGCCTATTCCTTTTAATTTTATCAGCTCATCATGCAGATTTGGGAAGATTCCATGGTAATCTTTTACCACAATTTGAGCAGTGGCATGCATATTCCTACCCCTCGAGTAGTAACCTAAGCCCTGCCAGAGTTTTAAAACTTTCGCTTCTGTGGCGCTGGCAAAATCACCAACTGTAGGAAAATTTTCCAAAAATTTATTGAAGTATGGCAGCCCCTGCTCTACTCTTGTTTGTTGTAAAATAACCTCTGATAACCAGATGGTATAAGCATCTTTGGTGTGCCTCCAGGGCAGATCCCTCTTGTTCTGCAGGTACCAATTGATGAGTTCTTTTTGAAATGTCATTGCTGCAAATTACGGTGTATTTATTCGATTTAAAAAAAACTTGCAATTGGCTGATAAGTCTGGAGATAAAAAAATCATCTTTTATTTCCCTATCTCATTAAAAAGCAATACTTTTGCAACCCCAAAACAGTAGTAATATTAAAACACATAATATAATAATTAATAAAATATGACTAAGGCAGATATTATTTCAGAAATATCAACAAAAACCGGAATTGAGAAGGTTGATGTACAGGAAACAGTTGAGGCATTTTTCAAGGTTATCAAAACCAGCATGATTGGCGGTGAAAATGTATACGTTAGAGGCTTCGGAAGCTTTGTTGTTAAAAAGAGAGCGCAAAAAACTGCGAGAAATATCTCAAAAAATACTGCAATAATTATCCCGGAACATTTTGTTCCAAGCTTTAAACCAGCAAAAGTATTTGTTGACAAAGTAAAGAGCAACTCAAAAAAAATTAACGTAGAAGCCTAAGTCTTAAATATATGAATAGCAGCATCAGATCAAAACAAACCATACTTATTGGAGCGATTGTATTGCTTGTTGCATTTTTATTTACCAGAGACATTAAGGGTTTAGTAAAACCAACTGAAGAAAACGGCAAAATGCCTGCAAATGGTCAGATGGCCGGAGCAGCTGAAGCCTCTACTTCGTCGGCACTAAATATCGAAACTTCATCTACTGCTGCAAAAAATGTAATCAACAAAAACCTGGCTACAGATATTACAGCTTTAGAAAACACTTACAAAGGTGCAAACGGTGCAGAAAAGATCGAACTTGCAAAACAATTGGCCCAAAAATGGGATGATGTAGAGCAAATTACACCTTCTGCATTATATTTAGAAATTGTTGCACAGAGCGAGCCATCGGCAAAATCGTGGCTGGCTGCTGGTAACCAGTTTATAAAAGCTTTTGAAAGTACACAGGATAGCCTGGCACAACCTGCTTTATTGCAGAAAGCCAATATATCTTACAAGAATGCATTAGAGAAAGACTCTACAAACATTGAGGCTAAAACGGGCTTAGGTGTTACAATAGTAAACGGTTTGGGCGCACCTATGCAAGGTATTGCAATGTTGCTCGAAGTGGTGGCTAAAGAACCTAAAAACTTAAAAGCCAATATGAATTTAGGATTGTTCTCTATCAAATCAGGGCAGTTCGATAAAGCAATTCCCCGTTTTAAAACGGTTATTGCCGAGAAACCAACTCCTGAAGCTTATTTTTACCTGGGTACAGCTCTCGAAAATTTAGGCAGAAACAAAGAAGCAGTTGATGCTTATTTAGCAAGCAAAAAATTAGCGGCTAATCCAACCTTATCATCTTTTATTGATAAGAAGGTAGCTGAACTAAAGAATAAAAATTAATTAACAGATTAATAAAAACATTTAAAACTTAAAACTATGCCAAGCGGTAAAAAAAGAAAAAGACATAAAATGGCTACCCACAAACGTAAAAAACGTTTAAGAAAAAACAGACATAAGAAAAAATAGTTTCTTATCTTGATTAAGCCTATTAAACCTCATAGTGAACACTATGAGGTTTAAACAATTTATACGATTTTTTTTATTGTATACATTCAGGCTGGATCAATGTTTTTTATTTACTATCCATTTGTTAATAGGCGAAAGCCTTAAATCTGTAGCTGTTGGTAAAAGAATTAATTATCAATTCGACTCCTGCCGGAGTTACCATAGCGTTGATTGAAGACAAACAACTTGTTGAGCTTCACAAAGAACAAATCAATAATAACTACGCCGTAGGCGATATTTATTTAGGCCGCATTAAAAAAATTATGCCGGGTCTGAATGCTGCTTTCGTGGATGTTGGTTATGAAAAAGATGCTTTTCTGCATTATTTTGATTTGGGCCCTCAGGTGCAATCTTTAATTAAGCTAACTAAGATCAAGCGTAATGGCTCGGTTACAGGCACATTATTAGATAATTTAAAGCTCGAAGCCGACATTAACAAGGCAGGCAAAATTTCTGATGTGCTCAGTAAAAACATGCTCCTACCCGTACAAATTGCAAAAGAGCCAATTTCTACGAAAGGACCACGTTTAAGTTCCGACATTTCGATTGCCGGCAGGTATGTGGTACTGGTGCCATTCTCCAATACCATATCTGTATCAAAAAAGATTAAAAGTAATACCGAGCGTAATCGTTTAAAAAAGATTATCGAAAGTATTAAGCCCCAAAATTTTGGGGTAATTATCAGAACCGTTTCTGAAGGCAGAGGAGTTGCCGAAATGCAGAAAGATCTTTTGGATCTGATTGCTAAATGGGAAAACTTCATTAAAAAAATACCTTCTACCGAACCTTCGAAAAGGGTTTGGGGCGAAATGGACAGATCATCAACGTTAATACGTGATATTCTGAACCCTGATTTTACAAACGTTTACGTGAGTACACCAGAGTTGTACGATGATATCCGTTCTTATGTACACGATATTTCTCCGGAAATGGAAAAAATCGTTAAACTGTATAAACAGAAAGAACCCATCTTCGATCACTTCGGAATAGAAAAGCAGATTAAAAATGCTTTCGGTAAAACAGTAAACTTACCCGGTGGCGCCTACTTGGTTGTAGAACACACCGAAGCACTGCACGTAATAGATGTGAACAGTGGAAACCGTACTGCCAGTAAAGAAAATCAGGAAGAAAACGCTTTACAGGTAAACAAAGAGGCGGCTAAAGAAATTGCCCGTCAACTGCGCTTGCGCGATATGGGCGGTATTGTGGTAATCGATTTTATCGATATGCACAAACCAACAAACCGTAAAATGCTATTCGATTATTTGCGTGAGCTGATGTTATTGGATAGGGCCAAACACACCATTCTGCCTCCGAGCAAATTTGGTTTGGTACAAATTACCCGGCAGCGTGTACGTCCGGAAATGAATATTGTTACGGTAGAAAAATGTCCGGCCTGCGATGGGACCGGAGAAATTAAAGCGAGTATCGTTTTAATGGATGATATTGAGAACAACCTTAATTATATTTTAAGAGAGCAGAATGAAAAAGGCGTTACCCTTTGCGTACACCCTTACATAGAAGCTTATATTACTAAAGGCATTTTCAATCTTCAACGCCGCTGGTTTTTTAAATACGGCCAGTGGATTAAAGTGAAGGCGCAATCATCCTATTACTTAAACGAGTTTCATTTTATCTCTGCTAAAGACGAAGAGATTAAGCTGTAATTCGAAACAGATTGATATTAGAAAGCCCCGATGTAAAATTGGGGCTTTTTTGGTTTAAGTATATTTCAAACCTCGCAGGTTTTCAAAACCTGCGAGGTTTATCAACAAGAAAGGTTAAATTCGTAATCTTAAATTTTAATCAATTGGCAAAATCAAAAACTGCATATTTCTGTCAGAGCTGTGGCTACGAATCGGCAAAATGGCTGGGTAAATGCCCGTCATGTAATCAATGGAATACTTTTGTAGAAGAAATTGTTGAGAAAACCCCTGCATCCGTTCCAACATGGAAGAGCGATACCACTAGCCGTAAACTGAGCAAGCCTAGTAAAGTTGATGAAATCCAGTCATCAACCGAGAGAAGGATTTTAACAGGTGATAAAGAACTCGACCGCGTTTTGGGCGGAGGTTTGGTAGAGGGATCTTTAATTTTGATCGGCGGTGAACCGGGAATCGGGAAATCGACCCTGATGCTTCAGCTTGCCTTAAATTTAAAAGGAAAAAAATTACTCTATGTTTCGGGCGAAGAAAGTGAACAGCAGATTAAAATGCGGGCTGAGCGGATAAAAGAAACCCCATCTTCAGATTGTTATATCCTAACCGAAACCTCCACACAAAATATATTTAAACAAATTGAAATTTTAGAACCCGAAATTTTAGTAATCGATTCTATCCAGACTTTACATTCCGCACATATCGATTCAACTCCGGGAAGTGTATCGCAGGTGAGAGAATGTACAGCAGAATTATTGCGTTTTGCCAAAGAAACCGGTGTACCCGTTTTTCTGATCGGCCATATCACCAAAGACGGGGCCATTGCAGGACCTAAAATACTGGAGCACATGGTTGACACTGTTTTACAGTTTGAAGGCGACAGACATCATGTTTACCGCATTTTGCGGTCAATTAAGAACAGGTTTGGTGCTGCAGCCGAACTTGGAATTTACGAAATGCAGGGTAGTGGCCTGAGGGAGGTTTCCAATCCGTCAGAAATCCTGCTTTCGCAACGCGATGAAGAATTAAGTGGTATTGCAATTGCAGCAACTTTGGAAGGCGCCAGACCGATGTTGATTGAAACACAGGCCCTGGTAAGTTCTGCAGCCTACGGCACACCGCAACGATCGGCAACAGGCTTTGATACCAAAAGGATGAACATGCTTTTGGCTGTTCTGGAAAAACGCTGCGGTTTCAGGTTAAGTACACAGGATGTTTTCTTAAACATTGCCGGTGGAATCAGGGTGGAGGATCCAGCAATAGATTTAGCCGTATTAATTGCCATTATTTCTTCCCAGCAGGATATTGCTGTTTCTTCTAAAAACTGCTTTGCTGCCGAAGTTGGCTTATCGGGCGAAATAAGGGCTGTAAACAGAATTGAACAACGTATAGCAGAAGCTGATAAACTGGGTTTTGAAAGCATTTATATCTCGAAATATAACCTGAAAGGCATCGCAATAGAAAAATATAACATCGAAATTAAAGCAGTAAGCAAAATAGAGGAAGTATTTAGCTTGGTATTTGGTTAAAATAGCCTGTGGCAGCAAATCCACAACTTTCCCCAAAAAGAAGATAAAATTCCACACTTCTGTTATTTATACAAAATCGCTCATTAACATGAATGATATAACAAACTGATTATAAATTAGTTAATACATTTCGAGACAATAACTATTGTTTTGGATTCAAGTTTGCCTAAACCTTTAAGGTTGTAAATCATTAGGATATGATCTACGCTAAAATAGGGATGATTTATCCTCGTTAGCTAAAACTAACGGGGATTTTTTTCGGATAATTATTTAGAAAAATTTTAAATAACTTTGAAAAAGATAATAAACGGAAGAATTATAACCAATAAATTATGAAAAAAATTATTTTAAGTCTGAGCTTTTGTTTGTTTGGTGCATTTGCTTTTGCACAAACTGCATACACGGGCCAAAAATTTGGTGAAGAAGTTAAACCAGGGGACGTGAAACCAGCAGCTAAAATGGAAGCCGCAATGGGCGATAATAAAACCGTAGATATGAAAATCGAAGGTAAGGTGGTAGATGTGTGTAAGAAAAAGGGATGCTGGATGACATTGGAAATGCCAAACGGCGACCCTATGCGTGTAACTTTTAAAGATTATGCTTTCTTTATGCCCAAAGATATTATAGGCAAAAAAGTTGTTTTGGATGGAATTGCTAAAAAACAGACCATCTCTGTTGAAACTTTACGCCATTACGCAGAAGATGCTAAAAAGACACCAGAAGAAGTAGCAAAAATTACCGATCCTAAAAAGGAACTGGCCTTTGAAGCTAAAGGTGTGGTGATTTTGGATAAATAAGAAAGTCAGAAGTCCGGAGTAAGAGAATTGGAGTATTAATCAAAGCATTTTCTGTGCTTGATTGTAAATCCTTGTCAAATATTATACAATAAAAAGCGTCGTCATTTCGAGCGAAGTGCAACGAAGTCGAGAAATCTATCAAGATAGATCTCTCCATTTCACTGCGTTCCAGTCGAGATGACGACGCTTTGTCTAATTGTTATCTATATCAGTTTATCATTACAAAACCCAGTTCCAACCAAACTCGTCAGGTGCTAAACCGTAACGGATGTCGTTCAGTTTTTTAGCAATGCCATTCGAAATGTGTCTGGTTGACGGATCGGTTAATTTATAGATCTGGCCATTATAGCCCAACTCGCCAACATGTGTTACTGTTGCAGCAGTTCCCGCAGCAAAAGCTTCTGTTAAACTACCGTTTTCAATGCCTTCGATTACTTCTTTAACCGAAACCCTACGCTCTTCAACCTCTACACCAGCTTCTTTAGCCAGTTTAATAATTGTATCGCGTGTAACACCATCTAAAACCGTACTGCGTACTGATGGGGTAACCAGTTTACCGTTAATTACAAAAAGGAGATTGGCTGTTCCGGCTTCTTCAATAAATTCGTGGGTTACCGAATCAGTCCAAATCAATTGATCATAACCTTCTTTTTTAGCCTGCTCGAAAGGATATAACGAACGGGCATAATTTCCGGCAGTTTTAGCAAAACCAACACCACCTTCATCAGCACGTGTAAATTCAGTTTCGATCTTCACTTTTAAGGCACTGCTGTAATATGGGCCAGTTGGCGTGGTTAATAATGCAAATTTATAAGTATCAGATGCCTTAACTCCTAAATAAGGGTCCATAGCAAACATTACCGGACGGATATACAAAGCATAATCTTCCTGATTTGGCACCCATTTCTCGTCAACATTGATCAATGCCGCCAAACCCTGCATAAAAATTTCTTCAGGAATAGTTGGCATCGACATTCTAGCGGCCGATTTATTAAAACGTTCGAAGTTTTTATCAGCACGGAATACACTGATTCTTCCATCCGGATGACGGTAAGCCTTTAAGCCTTCGAAAATTGCCTGACCATAATGAAGAGCAGAAATTGCAGGGCTCATTGGAATCGGGCCGTAAGGAAGAATCTGTAAATTTTTCCATTCGCCATCTTCGTAGTCGGCAGTAAACATGTGATCGGTAAAAACCTTACCGAACGGTAATTGCGAAAAATCAGTAACAGTCAAACGTGTTTCGGCTGCTTTAGTGATTTTTATATCTAATGTCTCGGTCATACTTTTTTTAATTTTGAATGAATGAATGTTTCAATGATTGAATGTTTTGTGCATTCGTCAATTCAATAATTCATTCATTCCGTCATTTATTAATTCCCTAATTCAATCATTAATGATTTCGCGCAAATTAATAAAAAACAGCCTTTTTTAATAGCTTTTTGCAATATTAATCTTTGTTTTTGAGTGTTTTAAGTACACTAAGCACCCATCCTTTGCCCCACTCCTCCATTTGTTCGCTGGTCCACAAGAAAGGGTAAAAAATTCTTTTCTGAAAACGCGGAGGCAGATATTTCTGCCAGTTGGTTCCGCCCGTTGCGGCAACATCAACCGGATCTTTCTCGAGATAACGCACAGCCGATTTGTAATGTGATAAAGGCCATTCTACGTTCACATACAGATCGAGCTTGCGCAATTCATCTGCCAGGGCAGAAACATCTGCACCACTAAGCTGTAACTGGTGATATAATGCAGAGAAATTGGTTAGAGAGCGATCTTTTGCCAGCTGCAAAAACTGAGCAGCATATTTTTTAATAAACTGTTTTAATGTTAGGGTTTGTTTGCCAGAGGCCAGCTCTGTTGCACCGAATTTCCAATAGATGTTTTCGAACTGCTCTTCGATGCCTGCATTACTCAGTTCTTCACGTTTGGATTTATCTACCAGGCGGATAAAATCGGTAGCGCAGATCTCGATCATCCTGTACTGGCCGGATTGAAAACCACTGGCAGGCAGTAAAGACATACGGAATTTTAAAAACTGCTCTTTCTCCATTCCATCAACCATAACCTCGAACGATGTAGTTAAGGCGTTAAAGTAGGCATTGATCCTTTTTACACGGGCGGTAAAAAATTCGACAGTTAAATTTTCATGCTCGGCTATCTGCTTGCATTCGTGTAAGGCCAGCTTAAAATAAAGTTCCGTAATCTGGTGGTACATGATGAAAATCTCTTCATCAGGAAAAGGTGTTTTAGGGCTTTGTAAGCTTAATAAAGTATCCAAGTGGATGTAATCCCAGTAAGTAAGGAAATCGGCATATAATAAGCCATCGAGGTACGATGCCATATCCTGCCCCATTGCGGTATACTTTTCTTGTAATTGGTTTAGTTTATCTTTTATTTCTGGTGTGAAATCCATGGTTTCAAGTTAGTTGCACAAAGGTGATAAAGATTTTGCAACAAATAACTAAATTTTATACATTTGAAACGATGGCGATGGGGTGCCGCCAAAACCGCCCAAACAGGCTGATGACTCCTACGATTTTTATTTAAAATTGAATTAAAATGCCTGTTAAAAAATTAACAGAAGGGTTTCTTCTGTCTGCCAAACACTTTATTAATCGCGATTTCGGATTACTGCTGATCAGCTCGTTAAAATGGCTTTTCATCTCTGTCCTATTAGGTGGGATTATCGGTTCTGCCTCGGCCCTGTTTTTAAGTACTTTAAACTGGGCAACCAACTGCCGCGAACAACACCTTTGGATTATCGCTTTTTTGCCGCTTGCCGGACTAATGATTGGTTTGGCTTATCATTATTGGGGAAGCTCAGTGGTAAAAGGAAACAATCTTTTAATTGAAGAGTTGCAATCGCAAAAAAAAGTGATCCCGATTATTATGGCACCGCTTATTTTTGCAGGAACTATTATTACCCATTTATTTGGTGGATCGGCAGGCCGTGAAGGTACGGCTGTGCAGATTGGCGGGGCCTTTGCAGATCAGTTTACCAAACTTTTCAAACTTAAACCCAGGGACAGGAAAGTGATATTAATTTGCGGTATTAGCGCAGGCTTTGCTTCTGTTTTCGGCACACCTTTGGCCGGAGCAGTATTTGGACTGGAAGTTTTTGTTGTGGGGAGTATAACCTATAGCGCTATCCTACCCTCTTTTATTACGGCAGTTATTGCCGATTATGCCTGCAAGGCATGGGGCGTTGGTCATACACATTATGCTATTGCTGCTGTACCAGAAATGGGCTCGGTTAATTTATTGTTATCTTTAGGTGCCGGAATATTGTTCGGACTTACCGCAAGAAGTTTTTCTGCTTTAAATCATGGTTTGACCAGGCTTTTTGGAAAAATTAAATATCCGCCTTTAAGGCCATTCGTGGGCGGTATTATTTTAATCGGAATTATTTATCTGATTGGTAATACACGTTATATTGGCCTGGGCATTCCAGTTATATCAGAAGCATTTACCCAACAAGAAGTTTATTATACTTTCGTTATTAAATTGTTTTTAACCGCACTTACCCTGGGCGCTGGTTTTAAAGGTGGCGAAGTAACTCCACTTTTCTTTATTGGGGCTACATTAGGTAGTTTCTTGAGTTTATTTATCCCTTTACCTTTTGGCTTATTGGCCGGAATGGGTTTTGTAGCAGTATTTGCCGGCGCAGCGAACACTCCCTTGGCCTGCATTTTTATGGGTGTAGAGCTTTTTGGTACTGCATCGGGGATTTATATTGCACTGGCCTGCGTTATGGCTTACTTATTTTCGGGCCATACCGGGATTTACAAATCGCAGACTTTTGGGGCGCCTAAGCATTTGCTGTTGAGGAGGAGGTAGCGTCAGGCGATTAGCGTAAAGCGTTTTGCGGGGTGCATCTGCGGTATTTTATAAGTCAGCGGAAACCCTAATTCTGTTGTTTCCCGCTGATTTTGCTTATCGACGCAGAGTTAATCTCGTCATCTCGACTGAAGCGCAGCGAAATGGAGAGATCTCTCTTGCATGAAGCCCCTCAAACAAGTTCAGGGTGACGATTTGGTGGAGAGATCTATCTCAAGACAGATCTCTCGACTACGTTGCCACTCCGTTCGAGATGACGTTAACTACAGGAACTAATACAACACCCTAAACTTTATCGTCTGCTCAATCTTTTTAAGCGATTTAAACAGCTGTTTATCGTATTGTGCATTAATATCGGTAATGGCGTAACCGATTTCGGAGTTTGTCATTAAAAACTGGCTCACGATATTGATATCGTGTTTGGCAAAAACAGTATTAATTTTCGCCATAATACCCGGCACGTTTTTGTGGATGTGGATTAAACGGTGCGATTTCTCGATTTTTGGCAGTTGCAGGTTGGGGAAATTACTACTTAAATAAGTAGCGCCGGTATTCATAAAATCGGCAACCCGTTTTGGAATAAAATCGATGTTACGCGGATTATTTTTAGGATCGTCGAAAACTACAATGCCCTGTTTGGTACAAAGATCGAGATCTATTTTATTTTTAGCATTGCCTAAATAACCGATTGTCTTCAATTTAGCGGCATTTTTTAACTGCTCTTTATCTATTTTTTCGCCATCGGCCAAAAGGATAATCCCAACATCTTTTACATATTTCTCTTCAAAAGAGGTTTTATGACGGATTGATAAGCCATCATTTTTAAGGATAGCGATGGTTAGGGGATCAACCTCACCAATTACCAGACAAAGAATCCTGTTTTTGGGGTAAGAAATTGCACGGGGCAAATCGTTCACATATAAAAACTCATCGAAACTTGGCGTAACGTGGTCGGCTTTAGAAACAATGCTTTCGCGGGCAATATTTTCTGTAAAAGCAAAAAATTTATTGATGATACCGCTTTCTCGCAACTGGAAATCAGAGTAACCATCGCCTATACCAAACAATTCGCCCTCAAGCTTTAAATGCTGCAGTAGTTTTACTTTTCCACCTTCTTCACTTAAGGGATTGGCGTGGTCGTAATCAATAATTTTACCATCACCTGTTGTTACGAAAGTATTTGCGTAAATATTTTCCTTTTTGATATGGTACTGGCTTACTACAGGCGTAATAAACTCTTTAAACCCACCTGAAACGATCAAAACTTCATCTGCGTGTTTTTTAAAAAACTCGGCATTACGCGAAAAAGAGGTTGATACTTTCTTTTTTAAATGTTTGATGAGCTGTTTTAAATGATCTTCATTTGCTTCTAAAAGTTTAACACGCTGTGCCAGACTTTCGGAGAAGGAAAGTTTTCCTTCCATGGCAAAATTGGTATAATCTTCAATTTTCTGGAAAATCGCTTCTTTATCGGGGTGGTTCTTGAGCGAAATCCTTGCAAGTTCATCGAGTGCTTCTACCTGGGTAAAGGTACTATCGAAATCGATGATGTAATAGGCTTTTTGTTTGGGCATTATCTTAAATGTTGGGTAATTTCTTTTATGCTTTGGGCAACCGGCTTAAAAACAATTCCGGTTTCCGATTTTACTTTATCACTATTATAATAACTTAAAGTTACACTGCTTTTTGCGGTATCTTTGGTAATAGAAGCCTCTTTTCCGGTAAAAATGGAAACAAATTTTAACGCACGCCACGCGATACCGAGCATCCATGGTTTTGCTTCTCTTGTTGGTACTTTAACACCGAAACCCTCTGCAATTTCGCTGAAAAGGTTTTTATAATGATAATCATCGGCAGAAATGATGTAACGTTCTCCCGAAACTTCGGCATCCATCAATAAAATCATTGATTTGGCTACATCTTCCACATCAACAAAACCCGATGCGCCGTCGGTATAAAAAGGAAAACCACCCTTTACCAATTTAAAAATGGCTCCGCTACCTTCAAAACCTGCATTTTTACCGATGATGACAGATGGATTTACAATAATGGCGTCTAAACCCTCGGTAATACCTCGCCAAACCTCCATTTCGCCCTCATATTTCGATAATCCATAGGCATGGGCTTTTGAATCATACTCCCAGAAATCCTTCTCCGTAATTTTATTTCCTTTTTTAGCATTGCCCAGTGCCGCTACAGAACTTACATGTAATAATCTGCAATTATTTTCAGCGCAAAGGTTTACAATGTTCGAAGTACCTTCGATGTTTACATGGAAAAGCTGTTTTTTATCTTTAGCGCTTAATGATACAAATGCAGCACAATGATACACTTTAGTAATCCCCTCAAAAGCATCTTCTAAAGCCGAAGGCTCGTTAATATCGGCCTCGAACCATTCAACAAGTGGGATATTCTGGATGAGGGCAGGTATTTTAGATTTTTCACGCCTCAGGGCCCGCACAGCTAATCCTTTATCAGTTAACTGTTTAATTAATTCAGATCCTAAAAATCCAGTTCCTCCGGTTACCAGTATCATTTTATTTTTTTCGGGCTATATGTGGAAATACGCATTCAAAAATAGATATTTGAGCCGAGAGTTTTAAATATATGTCATTAACGGATTTCTTTTCACCCATAAACCCTGATAGTTTTACACCCAGGCAAGGATTTTTTACAAGTCAGCTGGGGTTAAAAGCACAGATCTATACCGAGTCTTTTCCCGATTTTGAGGAAACCACTTATGATCTGGCTATTTTTGGGGTGCTTGATGGAAGAGGCGCGGTTAATAATGAGGGCACCGCCCTGGCCCCTGATTATTTCAGGGAGAAATTTTATAAACTCAACGAAGGTGCTTTTAGCAGCAGGATTGTAGATTTAGGCAACATTAAACACGGTGCTACCATAGCCGATACCTACATCGCCATTAAAATGGTGGTAGCCGAACTGATCAAAAAAGACATCATCCCGATTATTATCGGTGGCGGACAGGATTTAACTTACGGACAGTACATGGGTTATGAAGACCTGGAGCAGAAAGTGGATCTGGTGGTTATCGATAACCAGTTTGATATCGGCGATGATGATAACGAAGGCATTGCTACCCGATCAGACTGTTACCTGAACAAAATTTTTCTGCACCAGCCTAATTACCTGTTCAATTTTAGCAACTTAGGCTATCAAACTTATTTTGTAAACCAGGAAAGTTTGAGTGTAATGGATAAATTATATTTTGATGTACACCGTCTGGGCGAGTTTGCACAGGATATTACCTTAACAGAACCCATTATCCGCAATGCAAACATGATTAGTTTTGATATGGGTGCCATCCGCTCTGCCGATGCTGCTGCAAATGCCAATACTACACCCAACGGTTTTGATGGAGAGGAAGCCTGCCGCATTGTACGTTATGCAGGCATGAACGATAAACTGACTTCAATTGGGTTTTATGAATTTAACCCTGCATACGATAATAACGGACAAACGGCTTTTCTGCTTGCCCAAATGGTATGGTATTTTGTTGAAGGTTTTTATGCCCGTAAAAAAGATTTCCCTTTAACACCAAAATCGCAGTTTATGATTTACCGCACCAGTTTAAAAGACGGTTCGGGCGAAATGATGTTTGTGAAGAGTAAAAAATCAGACCGCTGGTGGATGCAGGTTCCATACCCATCTGGACAAACCAAAAACGAACGCTACCACCTTGTGCCCTGCAGGTATGATGATTACCAAACCGCAGTTAATGGCGAAATGCCCGATTTATGGTGGCGAACTTATCAGAAACTGAATTAAGTTTGTGTAATTTCAAAGTGAAAGCTGTGTAATTTCAAAATGAAAGCTGTGTAATTTCAAAATGAAAGTTGTGTAATTTCAAAGTTGAGACTGTGTAATTTCAAAGTGAGTAAAAATGTATGTTATAGTCATTACATATCTGTTATTAAATCTATCATAATTTTACACAGCTATTTACGTTCTAAATGCGATTGATATCCTATATTTGAGGATATTAACTTCCCTATTATCCCTAATATGAAAAAAATATTATTATCTGCAATGGCGTTATTACCGCTTGCAGCCTTAGCACAAAAGCCATTTACGGTAAATGGTAATATCAAAGGATTAAAAACCGGCGATAAGGTTTATCTGGTTTATCGTGCTAATGATAAATCTGTTACCGATTCTGCAACAGTAGCCAACGGTGCTTTTGCCTTTAAAGGTACTTTAACCGACCCTGCTGCCGGAAATCTTTTCCTTAACAAAAATCCTTATGTTAACCGCCCTGCTAAAGACGAGGTATTGGATTACGTTTCTTTGTTCCTAGAGCCAGCTACGATTAAAATAACCGGAACCGATTCTATTAAAACAGCAACAATTAGCGGATCGGTAATTAACGATGATAATAAAAAATTAAAAGCTTTAACCAAGCCGGTTGATGATGAAATCAATGCGATTAATACTGAGTACGCTAAACTAACCCCAGAACAGCAAAAAGACCCGAAAACAAGGGAAAATGCCATGAGCCGTTACGAAAAAGCTACTGCAAGTTTAACACCGATCTTGTTATCTTATGCCAGTAGTAATCCTAAATCTTATATCAGTTTAACCGCTATTAATCAATTAGCTACAGATCCTGATCAGGTAGCAGCGGCAGAAAAAGCTTTTGTTGGATTATCGCCAGAGTTGAAAGCAAGTGCTACAGGCAAAAAAATTGCCAATATATTCGATGCGGGCAGAAAAACAGCTGTTGGTGCAATGGCAATGGACTTTACCCAAACTGATACTGCTGGAAAAGCGGTAAAATTATCTGATTTTAAAGGTAAATATGTATTGGTTGATTTCTGGGCATCATGGTGTGGTCCATGCCGTCAGGAAAACCCAAATGTGGTAGTTGCCTATAATAAATTTAAAGATAAAGGCTTTACTGTATTAGGCGTTTCATTAGACCGTCCTGGTAAAAAAGACGCCTGGCTAAAGGCAATAGCTGACGATAAATTAACCTGGACACATGTTTCTGATCTAAAATTTTGGGACAATGAAGTTGCCAAGATGTACGGCATCCAATCAATCCCTGCTAATTTTTTAATTGATCCAACAGGCAAAATTATCGCCAAAGGATTGAGGGAGCAGGCATTACAGGATAAACTTCAGGAATTATTGGGAAGTAAATCGAAGTAAGCGCTCTGCTAAAGACATTAAAATAAAAACCCCGCAGATTAGTTAATCTGCGGGGTTTCTTTTTATAAGAAATTGACTTAAATTAAATCAAAACCAATGTCTTCCCTGAAATATTTACCGTCGAAATAAATTCTTCCGGCATCAGCAGTGGCTGATTGTAGGGCTGTAAACAGATCTTTCTGTAAACTGGTAATCGCAATTACCCTTCCACCATTAGTTTTTACCACATCATTTTCTAAAAGTGTTCCGGCGTGGAAAGCATTGGAATGACGCAGATTCTCGATTCCTGTAATGGCTTTTCCTTTAAGGTAATCGCCAGGATAACCGCCAGCAACAATCATCACAGTAGCCGCAGTCTGGTCAGAAATCACCAAATTCACCTCATTCAGTTTTTTATCTGCAGTAGCTAAAAACAGCTCAACCAGATCATTTTCTATCCTTGGGATTACACTTTCAGTTTCCGGATCGCCCATACGTGCATTGTATTCTATCACAAAAGGCTCTTCTCCTACTTTGATCAGTCCGAAAAAGATGAAACCTGTATAATCGATATTATCTTTCTTTAAACCGTCTACTGTTGGTTTAATAATGCGTTCTTCTACTTTTGCCAAAAACTCCGGAGTAGCAAATGGAACTGGCGAAACCGACCCCATACCGCCGGTATTTAAGCCGGTATCGTTTTGACCAATACGTTTATAATCCTTAGCTGAGGGAAGCGTGATGTAGTTTTCGCCATCGGTTAAAATAAACACCGAAAGTTCAATCCCGCTTAAAAACTGTTCAATCACTACAGTTGCTCCGGCTGCGCCGAATTTACCGCCAAGCATCAGTTTTAATTCTTCCTGGGCTTCGATGGTTTCGGTGCAGATTAACACCCCTTTACCAGCAGCTAAACCATCTGCCTTTAAAACAACAGGCAATGCATGGTTTTGAAGATAAGCCAAACCATCTTCTAAAGTTTCGGGGGTGAAAGATTTTGAAGCAGCGGTAGGAATGCCGTGACGCTCCATAAACTGTTTAGAAAAATCTTTACTTCCTTCTAAAATAGCGCCTTCTTTTTTAGGTCCGATTACCGGAATATGTGCAATTGCTTTATCTGCAAGGAAAAAATCATGAATACCATTTACCAAAGGTTCTTCAGGGCCAACAACCACCAGCTCGATGTTTTCGGTAAGCACTACTTTTTTAATGGCATCAAAATCGTTTACATTGATGTTGATATTGGTACCATAAGCTCCTGTACCACCGTTTCCCGGAGCAATAATTAATTTATCGCAGTGCGAAGACTGGCTCATTTTCCAAGCGAATGCGCTTTCTCTGCCGCCTGAACCTAAAAGTAAGATATTCATATAGGGCAAAGATAAATAAAAAGGTAAGATGTATGATGGAAAAGGGAAAATGGGAAAAAATGTAATAGGGAAAATGTAATAATGGATGATGTATTAGCGACTGGAAATTACCCATCATCCACATTACATCCTTACATATTACATCATTTTGCGCTTCTCGTCATTTGCTCCAGCATATCCCACATTTCGTTAGGGATGGCTTCTAATCCGTTCATCTGGCCTGCACCCTGTAACCATTCGCCACCATCGATGGTAATTACTTCTCCGTTGATGTATCCGGAGAAATCGCTCACTAAAAATGCTGCTAAATTGGCTAGTTCCTGATGATCGCCTACCCTTTTTAAGGGCACACGGTTTTTAAAGTCGAATTTTTTGGCCAAGTCGCCGGGTAATAAACGTTCCCATGCACCTTTGGTTGGAAACGGTCCGGGTGCAATGGCATTGGTACGGATCCCATATTTGCCCCATTCTACCGCTAAAGATCTGGTTAAGGCCAAAACGCCGCCCTTTGCACAGGCAGAAGGAACCACATAAGCAGAACCTGTAAATGCGTAAGTAGTAATAATATTTAAAACGGTTGCTGCCTGTTTTTCTTTGATCCAGTGTTTACCGAAAGTAAGCGTACAATTAACGGTTCCTTTTAATACAATATCGATAATAGACGAAAAAGCATTGGCCGATAAACGTTCTGTTGGCGAAATAAAATTACCCGCGGCATTGTTTAGCAAAACATCAACCGATCCAAAACGCTCCAGGGTTTTAGCCAGTACATTTTCTACCTGCGCAATTTCCCGTACATCGCAGGCTACGGCCAGAACTTTACCTCCGGTTTTCTCCTCCATTTCATCGGCAGTTTTTTGAAGTACATCCTGCTTACGGCTGGTGATAACCAAATTGGCACCTAATTTCAGGAAATAAACACCCATTGCCTTCCCCAGTCCGGTTCCGCCACCTGTAATTACAATGGTTTTTCCTTTTAAAGCGTCTTCTCTAAGCATTGGTGAGTTGTAACTGAACATGGTATTTTGGTTAATTGTTGAGGTTTAATTGTTTATTGTTGAGATTGTTTTATTGCTGGTAATGGTTAATCGTATACCCTTCGACTATGCTCAGGGGTTAATTGTGTTCAATTGCTAAATTGTTCGATTGTTATATTGCAAACTGCCAATTACCAACTGAAAACTATTTTATTGCTATATCGATCGTTAGGTTTTGATTATTGTGATTTGGTTATTGATAATTGATCACTAATACTTAACTGTTCATTGCAAACTGCCAACTATTTCCGCTGCAAATTAGCTAAAATGGTTTGCAAAATATGGCGTGTTGCCGGTGACCACCATTGGGCCAGCATTTTCTCTAAAGCTTCTGACTGATCGGCTGAGGCAGCAGCAATAAGTTCTTCGCGGATATTGAGTTTACTTTGCGACCATGTATTGCTTTCGAGCTCCATGTATTTTTTAATTTTACGTTCAGCAGCAGTTAATAAACTCTCGTTCTTCACCACTTCATCTACCAAACCTACTTTTAAAGCCTCTTCGGGATTATACAATTTACCGGAAAGCAAACTGCGGCTAGCTTCTGCCTTACCAATCCAAAATGCATATAACTGGAAAATACTATTGGGCACAATAATACCCACAGGTACTTCATTTAAACCGATAATGTATTGCCCTTCGGCCATGATACGGTAATCGCAGGCCAGGGCCATTACGCAACCACCAGCCGGACTATGGCCACTAATTGCTGCAACAATTGGTTTTTTAAAGGCAACCATGTTAGCGGTAAAGCCAAGAAATAACTCCCAGAAAGATTTTGCTTCTTGTTCGTTATAGTTATAAAGCTCTATCAGATCCAGGCCTGCAGAAAAGAAAGGTGCGTTTCCGGTTAAAATTACGCCGCCGATGTTATCATCAGCGGCAATATTTTTAAGCATATCGTTAAGTTCGGTAATCAGCTCGCGGTTTAAAGCATTAGATTTTCCTCTATCTAACGTAATGGTTGCCAAACGGTCTTTTACACTTACTTTTATTGTATTCATATCGTAAATAGTATCAAGATTTGAAAAATATAGTATAAAGATTTTGAGTATTGAGAATCAAGATTTCAAGTATTGAGTATTAAGTATCGAGTATTAAGTATTAAGTATCAAGTACGGAGAATCAAGATAAACATACACAAGCTATGCATGCATACTAATTCAAATTTATCTATTTTTTACTATTTAACATCATAAGTGTAAACTTTTCTGGCTAAATGCCCTACAGCATCGATTCCTTCTATTACAACCCTATAGTTTCCGGGCTCATCAGCATTATAGAATTCGAACTTCGCCTTTCCGTCTTTATCTGCCACTACCTGCGGATTCCAATAAATTGTTGTTCTTAAATCGGCACGGCTACTTGTACTTTCAGTATCGTATTTTGGCGAATAAAACTCACGTGAAATCGAAAATCCTTTAGGGTTTAAAGTCACAATACCTGGTGCATAACGGTTGGTGCTCCGGCCGCCATCGCCACGTTTTGTTGTGATGATAATTACCCCTCCGCTACCCTGCGAACCATAAATTGCTGTATTTCCAATGCTTTTTAACAACTCAATAGATTCTACGTCAGAAGGGACAACGTTATCGAGAAAATCGGCTTCCATCTGCATCCCATCAACAATAATCTGAATCGGGGTGTTTTGACTGCGCATTAAATAAGGTACGTTGCCCCTAAAAATTACACCTGGCAGTCGCCCTTGTAAACATTGCGACAGGGTTACACAGGTAGACAATTGATCGGCCGTCATTACATAATCTGCCCTACCTGCACCGTTGAGGTTTGAAGAGTTTTTAGCAGGATTTTTCTTTTCGGTAATGGTTACCTCTTCGAGTTTAATGGTTCTTTCGAGCAAACCTAAACGAGTCATCTCGTTAAAATAATTATCGCTTTCCTTAATATATTTCATTAAGGTATTGTTCACATTAACATCAATATCGGCACTATTTTTATTTTTCGTCACAATTTGCCCAGGAACAACATCAACATTGATATCAACAAACTTACGTTCGGTTTTAGTTCTAGCCTGTACCACAAATTTAGTGCTATCACCAAATTCAAGGTTATCAAAAACAAATTTACCTTCGGCATTGGTAACGGTATCGAGAATGTACATGGTTCCCTTTGTAGCCATTAACATTACTTTTCCACCAGGAACAGGTTTATTCCCTTTGGTTACAGTACCGCTGATGGTAATGGATTGTTCTGGTTTGTAAGTTATTGCGGGACCAACATTGTTGATGATATTTTTCCAGATAAAACGTCGCCAGCCCTGGGTAAGCATCAGGTTATCGAGTTCCTTTTGTGTCTGAATATCGTCTTTCAGAAAATAATGGTTGGGTTTTTCAACATACCCGGTCAGATCAGAAGTAAGCAAGAGAGAGGTAAGGATATTCGATTCGTTATCTTCATCAGGCGCTACTTTGGTTGCATTGGTAACGGCAACAGAGAAACTTCCCAATACCGGCTGTCCGCCATTGGCAGCATCGAATGTAAATGCAGCTTTTCCTTTTTTAGTTGTCGAAACTCCAGACGAGTTGAGCGATAAATCAATCAAACCTGATTTATTGTTTACAAAGATTAAACGCTCCGCAACAGGCTGGTTAGCTCCGGAGAACAAAGTGAACTGAACAATACCGGTAGGCAGGTTCTTTTTAGGGATATTAGCCAATAGCACCTGCTTATCCATTTTTGCCTTCGAAACATAATATACATTCCCACCATGCTGTGCTACAACTTTTAATTCTTCTCCGTTAACGAGATCGGCACTGGCCAAAATTTTAAGCGTTACTTTACCGGTATCCAAAGCATTTAACGACATGGTATAACCACTTTTAGCAGCAGCGGGAAGTTTTATTGTTTTTTGAGATCCATCTTTAAATTTAATTTTGGCAGAATATGATTTTCCAGCCTGATTGTTGAACACCAAGTTGCCCATCCCCAGGTAACTGGTAGCAAAGGCCGTTACTTCGGCCCCGGCGTCATCAACAATGGTACCTTCTATATCTTCGCCTTTACCATTGGAGTTTACAGCTTTTATAGCCACTTTTTGAGGCAGTTCTTCTATAAGCGCCCCTCCTTCAGGCATAAACTGAACATCTACATCGTTTGAGGTTGAAGTAATGGGGATTGATTTGATTACTTTTTGTTTGTTATCAAGCGTAATGGTGGCTACAATTTTACCCGATTTATTGGTAAAGGGCTGGCTATTGGCAAAATTGATCACGGCATCGCCGGTTAAACTGGTTTTTACCTTGCCTTTGGCAACTGAGCGGTAATCTAACTGTACATCGTAACTCACCTCATTTTCGCTGTAAGCCACACCATTTTTATCTTCGAAATGGACTGTGGCACTCACCTTATCGGCATTGTTTTCTTTTGTGAAATTATAGGTCGTTTTTGTAAAAACTTTGTTAGCCCAGCTATTTCCGATCTTAATTGTCTTATCAAAGAAGAAATCTGTACCAAAATTCCGCATATAATTGGTGTATGCCCTGATGCGGTAATTGCCCTCACCAAGTGAATCTGTAAGCTTAAAATCGCCCCAGGTGATGCCGCCCATAATAGGTAGTTTCAGCGTTTTTTTAAGGGAATCTTTTTCGTTAATCAGCTCTACGTAAAGTATTTTACTGATGTTTGATGGTGCCGAAGTTTTGGTATTTACAACATAGGCTTTGAACCAAATATCGTCTCCGATAGCGTAGTAGGGCTTATCTAAATGAAGATGGACTTTTTCTTGCGGGTATTTACTAGTGTAATCTTCGAATTTTTGTAAGAGCTGACTGAAGGGGTCATCGTCCATCTTAAATGCGGTAAATCCGATCAATAAACAGACAAAACTGAGTGCGAGAATAATTCTGGGTTTCATGTGGTTAGGTAATATAAATAAGTCTCAAGGTACAAAACCTGTAGCATACTTTTATGAAGTTACCGTGAAATTTAGTTATCAGAGGGTTTAGCGTTTGGGGCTAGGCGTTTGGCGTTAACAGAATGATTGTTGTTGGTGGCGCTGAGCGATTGGCGTTAGGCGCGTAGCGTTAACAGAATGATCGTTGTTAGTGGCGTTAAGCGATAGGGGTTAAGCGATTAGCGTTGACTTAACCAGGTGATAAACAATTTTTAATGAAATCCTCCTACAGTGTGCAGTGCCTAATCATAAGGGTCATGAAAGCTTCTCCAAGGCTTCTAATAGTTTAAAATCGATTACCAATAATCAAATCACAATGATCAAATCTTAAGATCAGAATTAGCTTTCATTTAACACCTGATCATTCGCAATCGAACAATTTAGCGATCGCCACAATACAGTTAACCGATTAACCAATTTCTACAGTTAACCATTAAGAAGTTAAGAAAGTTAAGGTTTTTGAGGTTTGCAATACAGCAATCTAACAATTTAGCAATAAAACAATCATAACAATTAGCCCTCCGGCAATTAACCAATCCCTAAAACTTATTCTTCCACATCATACTCTCTACAGGTCGCGTGGTTTTATTATTGTATTTAGCGTTTCCCTTTGTGTTGTACATGGTTTCGATGCTGCCCTCTACGGCGAAATAGATCAACTGGCCAATAGGCATACCGGCATAAATTTTAACAGGCTGTGCTACCGATATTTCCAGCGTCCAGGTGTTGCAGAAGCCCACATCGCCTTTACCTGCAGTAGCGTGGATATCGATCCCTAAACGGCCGGTACTGCTCTTGCCCTCTAAAAAAGGAACATGTTTATGTGTTTCGGTATACTCTAAAGTTACGCCTAGATATAAAACACCAGGATGAAGAACGAAGCCATCTTTGGGAATTTCGAAATGTTCGATTTCGTTGTGCGCTTTAGCATCCAATACCCGGTTTTTGTAGGTAGCCAGGTATTTCCCCAAATGAACATCATACGAGTTTGTGCCTAAACATTCGCGTTTAAATGGCTCGATGATGATTGTACCCTTTTCAATTTCTTCTAATATCCTGCTATCAGATAATATCATTTTTATGCGTATTTTTGGCCTAAATTATCATTTATTTAAGATAATTTTGCATGTAATCTCCAATTTAATCAATGCCAATCGTTTACAATAAAAATATTGATCAGCATTCTGTTTTAGCAATCTGGAAAATTGAGGAAACGGAAGAGGAATTGTTGGCCGGACTGCAGCTTAAACAGCATGAACGTGACATCATTTCTTCTTTAAACAGTGGAAAAAGATTGCTGCATTGGCTGAGCACGAGGTTGCTGTTGAGAACAATGCTTAACACTACCGAATACATCGATTGCCAGTTTGATGAACATGGCAAACCTTACCTGGTAAATTTCGATTATCATATTTCGTTAAGCCATTCTTTCGATTACGCCGCGGTAATGATCAGTAAGGATCATCCGGTTGGCGTTGATATCGAACTGATTAAACACAAGATAAAAAGCATTAAACATAAGTTTTTGAGCGACGTAGAACTTGCGCAAAAACAAATTGGCGATAATACTGAAGGCTTATACGTGGCCTGGTGCGCCAAAGAGGCTATTTATAAGTGGCATGGCAAAAAAGGACTGGAATTTAAACAGCATATCCACATCAAACCTTTTAAGCTAAAGAGCGAAGGTTCATTAAATGCCATCGTTGAACTTCCAACCGGCACCCGCGAACTGAGCGTAAACTATTTTAAAACCAAAGATGGCTACATGCTGGGTTATGTGGCAGGCAATTCTTAAAAATATAAAGTGATGAACGAGACAGCAGAAAAAGTAATTGCAGCAGATCTGGCACCTACCATGTTTAGCGACTGGGGCTTAACTGATTATCAGGAAGCATGGGATAAACAGGAAGATTTATTAAATAAAACGGTGGCCATTAAAACAGAAAACCGTGTGAATAATACCCATAGCCCTACACCAAACCACCTTGTTTTTTGCGAGCACCCACATGTTTACACTTTGGGCAAAAGCGGTCACCCCGAAAATTTATTGCTGGATGAGCAGGGCTTAAAAGATAAAAAAGCTACATACTATAAAATAAACCGCGGTGGTGATATCACTTATCACGGGCCAGGCCAAATTGTTGGGTACCCTATTCTTGATCTGGATAATTTCTTTACCGATATTCATTTGTACCTGCGTACACTGGAAGAAGCGGTGATCCTGACATTAAAAGATTATGGCATTGAAGCAGGTCGGTATCCGGGTTATACGGGTGTTTGGTTAGATGCCGACAATGAAAAGGCACGTAAAATCTGTGCCATGGGTGTACGCTGCAGTCGCTGGGTTACCATGCATGGTTTCGCTTTTAATGTAAATGTTGACCTCGATTATTTTAAAAATATTGTTCCCTGCGGTATTGATGATAAAGCCGTAACCTCTTTGGCAAATGAGCTCGGGTATCAACCGGATATAGAAGAGGTTAAAGAAAAATTAAAAAACCACATTGCGGGTCTTTTTAAAATGAAGCTGATTTAAAGGGAGAATAAAACTAAGGTTAAGGCTACTTCGTAGATTAAACCATGAAGATTTTATTAAACCTCGTTTTATTTTCTTTCTTAACTTCGGGCTGTACAAAACAAACGCCCATGATTAACGAGCCGGTTACCGAACAGCCAACAAATCCATCAAATGGAACAGGTAATTTTACCTATCTCGCCCTTGGCGATTCTTATACTATTGGCGAATCGGTAAAACAGGCAGAGTCGTTCCCTTACCAGCTTCAGAGTTTGTTAAAAGCGAAAGGCAGTAATGTAGCAAACCCCAAAATTATTGCCACCACCGGCTGGACGACAGACGAATTACAAGCCGCCATTAAAAAAGAAAATTTAACCGGATCTTACAGCTTTGTTACGCTATTAATCGGTGTAAATAACCAATATCGCGGCTACCCGATTAATACTTACAAAAAAGAGTTCGCAGAATTGTTACAAACCGCAATTGCTTTTGCAGGTGGCGATAAGCGTAAAGTTTTTGTGGTTTCTATCCCCGATTGGAGCGTTACCCCTTTTGGAAAAAACTCAGGTAAAAGTACTGAAACCATTGCTGCCGAAATTGATAATTTTAATGCTGTAAACCAGGAAATCACGCTCGCAGCAGGCGTGAGCTATACCAATATTACTCCTGCATCAAGAAATGCGGCTACAGATACTTCGTTAATTGCCGGAGATGGGCTGCACCCAAGCGCCAAAATGTATGGCCAGTGGGCCGAAGCTTTATCAACAAAAGTGGCCGATGTGTTGAAATAATTTAACCCTTACTTATTCTGTTTTTAAATTAAAAAAATTACTTTAGTTTAACTATTTAAATTAAATCACCTTAAAAACAGTAAAAATTATGAATGAGTATGAATCGAGCGGAATAGCCGCAGGTACTGGTGCGGGAGCTGCAATCTTCTATCTGGCGATAATCGTTGTGATGATTATTGGAATGTGGAAAGTGTTCGAAAAGGCTGGTAAGCCGGGCTGGGCTGCCATCATCCCTATCTATAATCTAATCATTTTATTAGAAATTGTTGGCAAACCAATGATCTGGATTTTATGGTTGATTATTCCTTGCGTTAACATTGTATTCGCAATCTGGCTTTACAATTTAGTAAGCAAAAGTTTTGGTAAATCAGAAGGTTTCACAGTTGGTTTAGTTATATTTCCTTATATTTTCTGGCCTATTTTAGGGTTTAGCTCAGCTAAGTACTTAGGCCCATCGGCAGCTGAAGCACAAAATGGTGGTTTTGGAAATAACCCTTTCAACAATCCAAATAACCCATTTAACAGCCCAAATAATCCATTTGGTAATCAAGACAAACCTAACGACACTCCTCCACCGGTAGTTTAATCAGGATGTTCACCATATTTATATTTTGCAGCTCAATCAACCTGTTTGATTGGCTGCAAAATCATTTAGTAACCTGCCCATTTAAAGCTTTAACCGGTATCGATTGTCCGGGTTGTGGCTTTCAAAGATCATTAATTGCCCTAATGCAGGGCGATTTATCCAAAAGCTGGTCCCTTTACCCTCCAACTATTCCGTTGCTGTTTTTGTTTATATCTGTTGGTTTATTGTATAGGCTAAAGATTAAACAGCACTCCCTAATCTTTAAAATACTGGTAATCGCGGTGGGTAATTTTGTAATGATCGCCTACATCCATAAAATGTTTTTCAGCTAAGAACTAAACACTCATATTGGCTGTTAAGTGGTTATAATCTTTCAATACAGTTTCTAAAAACTGTAATTCGTTCATTCCTTCTGGTATCGTAGCAACAATATGTTCCTTTATTTTAGCCGCCAGAGTATAAATCAGGTTGGCATTTCCGGTTTGGTAATAACCCGTTAATACTTCGTGCACCAGTTCAATATCGCGATCGTTTAAATGTAAAACCTCTTTAAATTTAGGCTCATACTCTTCCGGCATATTGAAACTGAAAGGTACATTAGCAAATGCTGTACGGGGTTTCGTTTTAATCAATGTAGTTTTAGCCAATATATCGCCCACACGCTGGTGTTTTTCGGTTACTACAACAGAAACCAGGGCAACCACCCCCCAACCGAAAGGAAAACCAAAATCGATTACCCTGAATAACCACCTGAAAATATACTGTCCGAAAGTGGGTTGTGTACCATCAATGCTGATCACCTTTATTTTAAGCACTTTTTTGCCAAGTGTTTGTCCATCCATGGTGATTTCGCAAATGAGGTCGTAAAAAGCAAATATTGCAATAAAAATAAAGAGCACCACCATAGCACCTGTTCCCGACGTAGCTGCAGACACAGCTCCCATTATTACCAGCGTAATGATGGCAATAACTAAAAATATGGCAAGATCGATACACCTCGCAGCTATACGCTCTCCTAATCCGGCAATTTCATAATCAATATCAATATTTTGAGCAGTGCTAATCCTGATGTTATCCATATTCAAACATAATTTTTTTTAGAGATAATCGCTATAAATCGAGCTGGATTTTTTTCGAACTAAAGTTTTCTTATATTTTTCAGTTTAGATTGTACATCTGTGTATATTTGTTTTGGGGCAGTGGTTAATTGTGATTTCATTTCAATAAAAAATTAACTATTTTAACCCAAGATTTGGTAAGACCCTTAAATGAGAGAAGCATTATTTGTTAAACAGAATTCGGAAAAGTGGCAACATTACGATTCCATGCAACAGGCCAATCCAGACGAGGTGGCCAACCAGTTTATCGAAATCACCAACGACCTTGCCTACTCGAAAACTTTTTATCCCAACTCTAAAACCACCGCCTATTTAAATGGCTTAGCCTCAAAACTTCACCAATCGGTTTATAAGAACAAAAAAGAAAAATCGAACAGGTTTATTTCTTTCTGGAAAACCGAATTGCCCTTAATTTTTTTAGAACATAGGAAACAAGTATTATATGCTTTCATCTTTTTTCTGATCTCCTGCGCAATTGGAGCATTGTCTGCCAAATATGACGATACTTTTGTACGTTTGATTATGGGCGATGGTTATGTAAACATGACCAATGAGAATATTGCCAAAGGCGATCCGTTTGGGGTATATAAACAGGATAACCCATTTATGATGTTTTTGCAGATTGGCTCCAATAATATTTTTGTAGCCCTGTATACTTTTGCTTTGGGTATCATATTTTCATTCGGATCCATTGTTTCATTATTCAGAAACGGAATTATGCTGGGCTCCTTCCAATACTTCTTTTTTGGCAGGGGACTGGGTTTTCAATCTGTTCTGGTTATCTGGATCCACGGAACATTAGAAATATCAGCTATTGTACTTGCAGGTGCTGCAGGTTTAATTTTGGGCAACAGTTTTTTATTTCCTAAAACCTATACCCGCATGGCATCATTGCTCAAGGGTGCAAAAGATGGATTAAAAATAGTAATCGGGCTTATACCGATTTTTATTGTAGCTGCCTTTTTCGAAAGTTTTGTAACCCGCCATACCGAAATGCCTATCTGGCTAAGTTTGCTGATATTGTTATCATCCGCAGCTTTTATCATTTGGTATGTATTTATTTACCCCGCTAAAGTTTACAGCAAACAACCTACACTGGATTAACATGATCGCTAAAATAGAATTTAAGAAAATAAGGGATTTTGGACAGGTGATAAACGATACTTTCACCTTTATGCGGCAGAATTTTAAACCGCTTATTAAAATATATTTTACTTTTTGCGGTCTGTTTGTTGTTGCCAGTATGCTAACCATGCTGTTACAGCAATATAAAATGGTTAACGTTATCAATACCATTGGCGTTGAAGGACATACAAACAAATTCGGCTTTAGTTCTTTGTATGGCATAGAATACTTTCTTTCTATTTTATTTTCCTTATTTTCTTATAACAGCATGACTGTGGCCATACATTCTTACATTGCCATTTATGTTAAAAAGGGGAATCAAATTCCCACTGTTGACGAGGTTTGGGCTTATTTTAAATACTATTTTTTCAGGGTTTTCTGGAGTTCTGTTGCACTGGCCCTGATGTTGGGCATAGGCTTTGTATTCTGCTTATTACCAGGTTTTTGGCTATTTCCTTACGTGTGTATGTTTTTCCCGATCATGATCATCGAAAATGGCTCATTGGGACATTCTTTTAACAGGAGTTTTGCATTGATTAAAGACCATTTCTGGGTTACATTTGGTATATTAATCGTGGTATGGATTATCGTTTACGCCAGCATGAGCATGGTGGTATTGCCAACAAGTTTGTTTAACATGATTGGCATGTTTACCCATAAAACACCGCATATGTCGTTAACATTAACCATGATAACCACTATACTGCAGTCGCTATGCCAGGTATTTACCATTATACCGATTATCACGATCTCACTCAGCTATTTTAGTTTGGTTGAGCAGAAAGAAAGTGTTGGATTAATGGAACGTATTTCTCATTTCGGCAGCACCGAAAAACCAACAGATACCAGACCAGAAGAATATTAAAATGCAGCGCGCCCTCTTCCGATATCTTCTTGTTTCCTTTTTGTTTTTTATTCCGGTAATCAGCAAGGCACAAACCGTCAAACCTAAGCCGAAAGCTCAGGTAATACGTATCGACAGTGCAAACATTACTGCAGCTAAATTTGATAAAGACTCGTTAAGTAACTATAAAGAACAAAAAGAATTTCAGTACGATGGAATTGGTGAGGAGCAATTATCCTGGTGGGAAAAATTCTGGATGTGGTTCTGGAATATGATCGGGAGGCTTTTCACAGGTGCTGCATCGAATCCTTTTTCGAGGTATATTTTTATCGGGTTAGGCGTAGCAGTTGTTTTGTACATCGTGATCAAAGCTATCGGTACCGAAAACATATTCAGGAAGAAATCAAAAGAAACCATCCTCCCCTATGATGTAATTACCGAGAACATCCACGAGATAGATTACGAAAAGGAACTGCAAAGATTAATTACCGAAAAGAAATTCCGTTTAGCAGTAAGGCTTTTGTATTTAAGAACACTAAAAACATTAAGCGATGCCGAAATAATTTACTGGCAGCCTGACAAAACCAATTACAATTATTTAATGGAAATTAATACCCCCGAACTCAGAAATGATTTCGGCAGGCTTACCCTGCAGTTCGATTATATCTGGTACGGCGATTTCCCTGTGGATGAAGTGAAATTTGAGCCTATTAACCAGTCGTTTAACCAGTTTAACAGCCAGATTAGATGAAAGGTTACAGAATATATCTGATTATAGGTTCTATCCTGATCCTCGGCTACCTGGTTGCGCAGTACAATAAACCTACGCCAACAAACTGGGCACCAACTTATGCCGTAAAAGATAAAATCCCTTATGGCACTTATATCCTGTACCACCGGATAAAAGATATCCTGCCTAAAGTGGAAATTAAACAATCGAAAGCGGCTATTTACAATACTTTAAAAGCGAAAAAATTTAATAAAACCGCCTATTTAATTGTTGCGCAAAAGGTAGAAATCGGCAAAACAGATTTTGATCAGCTGGTAAAATATATGCAGGCAGGCAACGATGCCTTTATTGCCAGTTATGATTTAGGAAAGATAGAAAAAGACCTTAAATTACAATCTGTTAGCACAATGTCGGCAGAGAGCAGCACCCTGAATTTTACTAATCCAAATTTAAAAACCGAGGCAAATTATGGTTTCGAAAGGGGAATTGGCAGTCAGTATTATAGCAAACTGGATACCGCTAAAGTCACTGTTCTGGGGGTAAATGGTAATGGTAAACCCAATTTTATCCGTTACAGTTATGGAAAAGGAAACCTCTTCCTCATTGCCGAACCAGGTTTTTATACCAATTTTAACCTGTTGGATAAATATGGGGCAGAGTATGCGGCTAAAACCCTAAGCTATCTGCAGGGAAATACGCAGGTGATTTTTGATGGCTATTTTACCGGTCAGGAAAACACCACAACCGATATGCTCAGGGTATTTTTTAAACATCCTGAACTCAAATTTGCCTATTATCTGAGTATTTTCGGGCTGATTATTTTTGTACTTTACGAAATCAAACGCAGGCAAAGGATTATTCCCATTGCCGATCCGCTTACCAACTCATCGCTGGCTTTTGTTAATGTGGTGGGCAGTGTTTACTATCACGAAAGGAACAACCTCGATATTGCCTTAAAAAAAATCAATTATTTTATGGAGTACCTGCGGAGCCGGTATTACCTTAAAACCAACGATATCGACAGCAATTTTGCCCAGCTATTGGCAGAAAAAACCGGCATTAACGAAACCCTGGCCAAAACATTAACCAGGTATTTTATCGAAACGCCACAAATGGGCGATTTGAGTGATACACAATTGATCAGTTTAAATGAAAGTATAGAACAGTTTTATAAAATTACGCAAAGCAATGGAACAAGAACAGTTTAACACACGTACCGATTTAAGCGCTTTAAATGCAGCGGTAAATCAGATCAGATCGGTACTTGGAAATATTATAGTAGGCCAAAAGCAGGTAATTGATTTCCTGATTGTTGGGTTACTTGCCGATGGGCATATTTTAATTGAGGGCGTGCCCGGCGTAGCGAAAACACTTAGTGCCAAACTACTGGCCAAATCAATTGATGCACAGTTTTCGAGGGTGCAGTTTACTCCCGATTTAATGCCTTCGGATGTTTTGGGAACACCTATTTTCAATACCAAAACAGGTGATTTTGAATTCAGAAAAGGGCCCATTTTTGGCAACATTATTTTGGTTGATGAAATTAACCGTGCACCAGCAAAAACCCAGTCGGCGCTTTTTGAAGTGATGGAAGAACGCCAGGTAACCATTGATGGACATACCTATATTATGGACGAACCGTTTATGGTTTTGGCTACACAGAACCCGATTGAACAGGAAGGAACCTACCGTTTACCCGAAGCACAACTGGATCGTTTTCTTTTCAAAATTGAGATTAAATACCCTTCATTAGAAGAAGAAACAGCCATTTTACTGGCACAGCATACGTTGGTTAACAAAACCTTACTGAACGATGTAAAACCAGTATTATCTGTTCAGCAGATACAGGAAGCAAGGGCAATTATCCGTAATTTATTTGTAGAACCTAAGTTATTGGAGTTTATTGCCAAAATTGTAACCGAAACCCGTAACAATCCGTCGCTTTACCTGGGTGCTTCGCCAAGGGCATCGTTGGCTATTGTACATAGCGCCAAAGCTTTTGCAGCTATCCAAGACCGCGATTTTGTGACGCCTGAAGATATTATTGCTGTTGCAGCTCCGGTACTTGCACATAGGATATTATTATCGCCTGAAAAAGAAATGGAAGGTTTAACCACAACTGATATTGTAAGCCAGATTATTAAAAAAATTGAAGTACCGAGGTAAGTCCACAGTCTTAAGTCTGTAGTCCTAAGTCTTAATTACCAATGATCAAATTATAATGTTCAAAATATAGCGATCGGTTTAGCAGTGTAGCAATTCAACAATGTAGCAATTACACAATACAGTTATCAGCTTGCAATTCGCAGTTAACCGATTAACCAATTTATACGATTAACCCTTTACAACAATGAAGCAATTGAACAATAAAGCAATCTATACAATTAACCAATTTCAACAATTAACCGATTAACCCAAATTGAAAAAATTCTTTCAGCAATATTATAGCAATCTGTTCCTAACCAACCGCTTGTTTGCGGCCTTAGGTTTTTGCGTTTTACTTTTTTTGTTGAAGTTCTTTTTTGCATGGCTGGGCGATATCCCTGAGGTTGCATTCGGCACTTTAGTGCTATTATTTTTCATCGATATCTTTATTCTTTACCGGAATAACAAAGGGATCAAAGCCAGGCGCTTTACCGCTAAACGTTTGAGTAATGGCGACGAAAATCCCATCCAGATTGAAATCACAAACCGTTATGGTTTTGGCGTAAATGCGAGGGTGATCGACGAAATCCCTTTTCAATTTCAGGTTCGTGATAAAGATTTTAAACTACACTTAAAACCTGCAGAACTAAAATCTATTCATTATAATTTACGGCCAACCAAACGTGGCGAATATGATTTTGGATTGATCAGGGCCTATATTAGCTCTCCACTTGGACTGATTAACAGGCGTTACAATTTCGATGGATCAAAAGTATTACCTGTTTATCCTTCTTTTATTAATCTTGGTCAGTACGAATTGATGGCCGTTTCGCGCTATTTAACTGAATTTGGTATTAAAAAAATAAGAAAAGTTGGACAGAGCAGCGAATTCGACCAGATTAAAAATTATGTAGGTGGCGACGATATTCGTACCATTAACTGGAAAGCCACGGCCAGAAAAGGCGGCTTGATGGTAAACACCTATACGGACGAAAAATCGCAGAATATTTATTGCATCATCGATAAATCGCGGGTGATGCGGATGCCTTTTGATGGATTAAGCCTGCTCGATTATGCCATTAATGCAAGTGTGGCACTCTCTAAGGTGGCTATGCTTAAAGAAGATAAAGCAGGTTTAATTACCTTGTCGGAAAACATCGGTGCAGTTGTACCAGCCGACCGTAAAGCTTCGCAGCTGGGCAATATTATGAATGTGCTGTACAAGGAAAAAACCAGGTATCTGGAAAGCAACCTTGAAGTATTATATTCTACTGTACGCTCGGTAGTAAAACAACGCGGACTTCTGGTTTTCTTTACCAACTTCGAAAGTTTATCGGCACTGCAGCGCCAGTTACCCTATTTAAAAAGAATTGCCAAATACCACTTACTGGTTGTTGTATTTTTCGAAAATACCGAACTCAAAGGATTAAGTACCGATCCGGCCAAAGATGTTGAAGGAATTTACCATAAAACCATTGCCGAGAAATTTATCTACGAGAAAAAACTCATGGTTAAAGAGTTGAACAAACACGGTATTCTGGCCATCCTTACCCCTCCACAAAAGCTAACCATTAATGTAATTAATCAGTATCTGGCGTTAAAGGCACAACAAAGGATTTAGTTGACAGTCCTGAGTCCTTAGTCCCAAGTCTAAAGTCTAAAGTCTAAAGTCAACGATCGCCCAGAGACTCACGACTAAGGACTCAAGACTTAGGACTAACCTTACTCCTCTTCTCTAAAATATACCTTGTAAAAGTTCATCGATTTATCATCATCGTAACCTTTCTCGATCATATCTTTATTGCCGTGGATGTAGATGTGGAAGTTTTTATCCAGTTTTAACACACTTTTATAAGCACGGGCCTGTTTTTTAACGGCTGATTCGGCAATCTCAAAATGATCCGCAATCGGACTTTCGAACTCCTCTTCGTAATTTTTCTTATAGTTTTTAAATGATTCGATCCCTTCGGCATTACCGATTACCTCATTACCGAATTCTTCAATATCAAAGGTTTCTTTCTCTTTAAAATATTTCATCGACCGGTTTAGGAGATCAATTTTATCCGCTTTACTGATTTCGTAATCATCATCCAGTTTCTGCGTGACAAAGTTTTTATAAACCCCCAAAACATTATTGGTTTGATTGTAACTATCGTTTCTGATCTTCAATTTTAAAAACTCATCTTTCCAGTACACAGCAGAATCGTTGCTGCTTTTCGATTGATCCAGCACCACTACTTTATAACCTTCTTCCTTATCAACATTAAAAATCAAACAGCCTTTGTCCAGTTTGTTAATGCTGATGGCCTCCTGTTCGTAGCTCATGTTAAAACCATCCAGTTCAGGAAAAACCTTTAAATAAGTATCCTTTGTTTCAGATTTAAAAATCCCCAGCACATCCAGCTGCTCACCCTCTATCTGCACTTTTTCGAAATATGCTACATACAATTCGCCCGATTTGATTTTAGGGTGATTGGCAACATCGTATAAATATTTAGCCAGCTGCTGCGAATCTTCGTGAAAAAGCACATTGTTCTCAAAAATCTCGTGGGCAAAATGGAATACTTCGTTCAGCTGGAGGTTATCATTCGGATGGAAAAAACGGTATACCTCATTTATTTTTTCGAAAGGCTTTAAAAAATACTGCATCAACAGATTCCCTAACAGTTCATCCTCGATTTTTAAAGGGGCATCAGATAATTTGTAATATTCTTCAACCAGTTTATTACCGGTATGGTGGATGGAAAGCTGTTTAAGCGAAGCCTCGAAAAATGAAATCATAAGGGCAAAAATAGCAAAATGATTGATTAACCCCGTTCAAAATTAATTCATTCCTCCATCGATTTCATCATTCAACATTCATTCAATCATTCAGTCATTCAACAATTCATTCAATCAATAAGTCATTCAATCCCTCAAAATTCTTTCTTCATATAAACCTCGGCCCTTTGCAAAAAGCTTTTCTCATGCAGCGTGGCCTCTACTTCATTTATGGCTTTCATCAGGTTATTTTCGGTATTTGTAATCTCCGCTGTGGCCTTGATAATCACTTCCCAAACCGGCTCCATGGTGGATAAAAGTGTTTTACCTTTTTCGGTAAGTTCTACCAAACGTTTTCGGGTATCTACCTTATCTTTTTTAGACCGGATGAGTTTCTCTTTCTCCAGTTCTTTTAACAAACTGATGGTAGAAGGATGCGCATAACCGATTTCTTCAGAGAGGGAAACCACACTCATGGTCGATTTTTTATATAAAGTGTATAACACCGGGAACCATTTGGGTTGGAAATCGATCCCGAATGCTTTATAAATCAGCAAACCATCTTTACGGATCTGGTCGCTAAGCCTTTGTAAACGTGTAGAAATGGCCAGTAAGCCAGAAGCATCAATTACATTTTGTTCCATTAAACAGATTTTAACCCCAGGCTATAAAACACATTATCTACAGCCATTCGGGGGAAATAAACAGGCAGATCTTGCATGGCTACCTGCCTAAACCCATTTCTTTCGTAAAAACGGCAGGCGGCCTGCAATATATCCTTGGTACCCAAATATACTTCATTCAGGTTATTTTCCTTACAATAGTTCAAAAGTGTTTCCAGTAAAACCTGTGCCACGCCTAATTCTTTGCCCCGGAATTCTTTTTTAACAAACATCTTTCTGATTGCCCCTGCATGATGTTCGGGTTGTGCAATTAAGGCAATTGTACCAATGAGCTCGCCATTTTGTCTGGCACCCCAAAATGCACCACCTGAGGCATCATAGTGTTTTTCAATATCCAGCAAATCAGGCTGTGCAGCCAGATCGATATCCACATTAAATTCTATTTGCTGGATGGGCAGGATTAACCCGATAACCGCTTCACAGAACTGGTTATCTAACCTTTCAATTTTAAAGTTATTTTGCATTGCTAATTATTATCAAACAAATATATGTAGTTAACTACATATATTGCATATACAAATATCATTTCTACATCAAATTTGACTGAAATGGGTTTTAAAAAGGGCTCTGAATGGATTAAAGCTACCTGCTGCTTTTTAATTTTTTAAGAAAATCGATAATCTTTTCGTCGGCATAATTGGCTACACCTTCGTGCCTGAAAGATAAACGACCCTGTTTGTCGAAAATAACGGTTGTGGGCAAAGCGCCGGCAAATAGTTTTTCGGGGATATCGCTTTCTACTTTATATACGGGCATTGAATATTTACGATCAGCCATAAATTTGGCCGATTTTGCAAAATCACCATCGGCGTCGGCAAAAATGAATACAATATCCTTATCGTCTTTGAACTGGGAATATAACTTATTGATAGAAGGCATTTCGGCCCTGCAAGGCGGGCACCAGGTGGCCCAAAAGTTCAGAAAAATAATTTTACCTTTTAAATCACCTAAATCAACCAGATTACCCTTTGTATCCTTAAACTGGATTCCATTCAACCCTGATATGTTTTCTTTTGGCGTTTCAACTTTTGGAGCATAAAAACCTATCTCCATTAAACCTTTAATAAAAAAGGCCTTTGCATCGGGCACAAATGCAATTACCAGAAATATGATAATGAATAAGGCATTGAATATGTTTTTTCGGATAAACTTCATTCGTTATCTTTTTGGGCAAATAAACCATCAATAAAATCTCCGGTCTAAAACACTTATAAAAGCAATGTTACTTTTCAAATATATATAATTGCTAAGGAATTACTACTTTTGGCGTGTTGAAAAAGCATAGGCAAAACATTAATCAATATTTATCAGCATTTATGCTGATGGTTTTTGCTATTGCCCTAACGCCATGGAGCGTGCTCCACCATCACAATTCCGTTCCTGTTGTACCAAAAGAGGCACATTGTAAACATGTAAGTCATGTACAGGCACACGGTGACACCTGTTTGATCTGCAATGCAAGTTTTGAAAAAAACTATGTGCAAACGCATCATATCTACAGGATCTTTTTATCTGCCAAAATTTTTAACCGTACCGAACCTACGTTAAAGAACGCTTTTACCGAAATAAAGCGCACCTGCTTACGCGGGCCCCCTGTGGCTTAATTTTTTCTTTTAAGGCGCAAAAGCGCCAAATCCTATTTATTTATATGAGAAAGTAAAACAGGCTTCAATTGGGGCTATTGTTTAGGCTTTCCGTTCATTTTTATTTATTACACCACACATGAAAAAATTACAGCTTATTGGCTTGGTAATTCTATATACGTTATTGAGCAGTACAGTTTTTGCTGCCGCTTTGAAAAATATAACTGGTAAGGTTATTGATGCCAGCACCAAACAAACGTTGCCAGGGGCAACCATTTTTATTCCGGATTTAAAGGTTTCGGCCGTAACCAATAATGAAGGAGAATTTATATTGAACAACCTACCTTCGAAAGGAAGTTATCTGGTAGAAGTACATTATGTAGGTTATAAAACTGCCACTAAAGTAGTAAATCTGGCCGACGCAGCCGGATTGGAGTTTGCATTGCAGCCAACGGCGATAGAAACAAAGGAAATTGTAATTACCGGAAGTTTGATTAGCAGCACCAGCAAAAGGAACAGCGCCTCATCGGCAGTGGTGGGCAAAGATCAGCTTTTGCAGCCATCTACCAATTTGATTGATGCATTGACCAAAATCCCCGGGGTATCGCAGATTACCACCGGACCATCGATTTCTAAACCTGTAATCAGGGGCTTGGGTTATAACAGGATTGTAACTTTAGATGACGGAATTAAACAACAGGGACAGCAATGGGGTGATGAACACGGAATCGAAATCGACCAGTTTAAATCAGACCGCATCGAGGTTTTACGTGGTGCAGCATCATTAATGTACGGTTCAGACGCGTTAGGTGGTGTAATTAACCTATTGGAGCCAAGCACAGCACCTGAAGGACAGGTAAAAGGCGAATTTATCAGTAATTACTCTACCAACAACGGACTTACCGCCAACTCATTGATGTTAAACGGTAACGAAAACGGCTTTGTTTGGAGGGCCCGCGGAACTTATAAAAATGCCTACTCTTTTAAAACGCCTACAGGTTATTTCCCAAATTCGGGCTTTAACGAAACCGATTTAAGCGGTATGGTGGGCTTAAATAAAAGCTGGGGTTATACCCACTTAAATGTTTCAAGCTTCCGGAACAACATTGGTTTTTACGAGCCAACTTTAGATGATAACGGAAATTTTGTAAAAGAAGATGGTAGCGCATTTACCAACGATGATTATAAAAACCGTACGTTAGAATTTCCACGTCAGGACATCAGACACTTTAAAATTGCATTAAACAACAATTTCATTATCGGTAATGGTAATTTAAAGGTTGATTTAGGTTATCAGCAAAATCAACGCCGCGAACTGGAAGAAGGACCTGATCCCTCTTTATTTTTCGATCTTAAAACTTACAATGCCGATTTAAAATATTACATCCACGAAACCAATGGCTGGCAGCCTGTATTTGGCGTAAGTGCTGATGCAGGACATAGCCAGAACAAAGCAAACGACGAATTTCTTATCCCAAATTACAATACTTACGGTATAGGTGTTTTTGCTTACGCTAAGAAAAATTGGGAAAGCAATACCTTTAGTATTGGTGCCCGATACGATTACAGAAAGAATAACGGAAAACAGTTATTTGTTGATGACGAAGAACGATTTGCACCGTTCCAGAACAAATTCTCTAATGTAAGCGGTGCTTTAGGTTTTACACACCAGTTTAATGATGAGTTAAACTTTAAAGCTAATGCAGGTTCAGCTTTCCGTGCACCAAATCCGGCAGAATTAGCTTCAAATGGCGTGCACGAAGGTACTTTCCGTTACGAGATCGGTAACCCTAATTTAAGCCCCGAACGCAGTTACCAGGTAGATGCGGCTTTAGAATATGAAGGCAAAATAATTAGCGCAAGTGCGAGTGTGTACAATAATTACATCCATAACTTTATTTATGCATCATCAAATGGGGAAAGAATAACGGCAGAGGGCGATGAGTATCCGGTTTACCGGTATGGCCAGGTTAATGCAAACCTTTATGGTGCTGAAGCGAGTTTAACCATCCACCCGGTTCCTTTTATCCATTTCGAAAACACATTTGGCTACGTTCATGCGCAAAATAACTCATTAAACAGACCGCTTGCATTTATCCCTGCCGGAACATTGAGAAACGAACTGCGTTTTGAGCCTAAGCTTAAAGGCACAAATGATGCTTATCTTTCTGTAGGTATAAATTCTGCGTTTAAGCAATCACGTGTTGATGATGTTTTTGAAACACCAACAAGCGGTTATACTTTGCTAAATGCCGGTATTGGCGCAACGTTCAATCTGGGTAAACAACCTGTTAAACTTTCTGTATCAGCAAACAACTTGTTAGATCAGAAATATTATGATGCATTGAGCAGATTAAAACCAGGACGTATAGATTCTGAAAACCTTAATTTAGGTGTTTATAACCCTGGTAGAAACATTACTTTCGGATTGTATATTCCTTTTACTGTGGTTAAGTAACTTTATAATTTACATAATGCACAAGGGCTTATTTTATCAAGCCCTTGTGCATTAATTTTGTTCAATTTTGTATATGCCTTTCTAATCAAATACATACTTAGGATTAATAAGCATTTACTGGAAACATTAGTTGAATAAACCTTATAATTTAAAAAAAATAACCGATTTAAAAATTAATACTGGGCATTGCCACATCGGTCCTTTTCAAGTTAAAAGTTTTTACAATTGTCACCTTTTTTGATCCGTCTTTAGGAATTACGTCAAAGCTAATCCTCACAGCTAGCTGCCAATTCCGGGGGTCTGCCGTTTTTTTATCAGGATAGCTAAAGTCTTGATAATACTGATATGATCTGTCCTTGCCAGGAAATTCAATTGGATTTACATATACTTTATCATTTCCAACTGTTTCAAATGTTCCACCTGTTACTGTAAAAATTGCAGCTTCTGCTCCTGTGAAAGCACCTAGTGTGGGATTTAAAACTAGTAAATCCTCATTTATATTTTCTATATCAGCAATTCTTAGAATTTCTGGATTAAATACTAAGTTATTTTTTGGAAGATTATTCTCATTAAATTTAAATTTCCACTTTGCCGCATGCGCACCTCTAAATGTTGAAAACACATGGTAGTTTTGAGCAAGAATTTCTGGGGCATTTAAAAGATTTACAATACCCATAGTCTGATTGTACTGTGGAATCAGACCATCAGCTACCTGCGAATTGCTTTGACCGGGCAAAACTAAAAAAGAATTACTAAGGCCAGAACTGTTCGTTGCTGTTCCTTTTAATTCAATTTTTGTATCCATATTTAAACGGACTTGCTGCGAATTTGAACTACTTCCACCTACTAGTGCGCTAAAAAAACCAGACATTTTACCCGATAACAAATTGGTTATTGCTCCACTAATGCTATTATAAAATCCTTTTTCAGCCTCAGTACCGGCCTTACCTAAGAGAGCTTGTACTCCAGATGCGCCAGCAAAAGTTAAACCTGCCTTAGTCGCAACATTTAGTATCGAGGTTATATCACCACTTGTTGGACTTGTGATCGTTCCGTTAATAGAACCAGTTTGTGTTCCATTCAGATTGAAATCTGTAATATTAACCGTTTTTGTATTCCATTGAATCCCAAATGAGGGGAATGAAGTATTCGAAATATTTGGGTCATAAGCAATTTCATAATCCATTGCAATCCAATTTCCCATCAAATTTATCTGTTGATTATTAGTTTTTGCAAATCCACTAATTGATTCATCTGCATTAGTAATCCCTCCACTTTCAAAATTTAACATTTGTGAAGTTGAGTTACCAAATAAACTTAATCCATGAAGAATTTGCGAAGAGGCCGTTATCGTTCCTGGGGGAATGTATAAATAAAACCTTAACAGCCCCCTATATTTATTATAAAGTGCAAAGTATAATCCTCCCGGTTTAATTTGTGACGGAGATGTATTACTATCAAATGTGTCATAAACTAATTCCCAACCATCGGCTTTTTTATAATCACCAACAATATTTGCATCAATGCCACCAACACTTCCTATCCATGGCATAGGAATAACATTGGCAGGATTAGACGGCATGTAGGTTGTCTTTTCCCAATCAAAAATAAAAGGAGGAATTACACTTAACTTATTCTTTAATGAGGGTGACTTTTCTGGGATTGAAGAATCCTCTTTTTGACATGAAGCGAAGAGGATAGCTCCAAATAATGTCATTAGTAGATAATGCCGGATGGCTAATGTTGTTTTAAGCATAGTTATATGTTTTAAGGTATATGACAAAGATAAAATAATGCAACTATGTTGCAAATATTATTTTAGAAAACCTCATTATGGTTTTAAACAAAGCTAACTTGCTTATATATTCATAAAAAAATCATTCGTAATTGCTCACGACCGGGTAACTTCGGATTGTATATTCCTTTTACAGTGGTTAAGTAAGACGATTAATATTTTGAAAGCAAAAAGCGGAGCTGATCAATAAGATCACTCCGCTTTGTTTTTTTTAATTTTCCGTCATTTCGAGCGGAGTGCAACGAAGCCGAGAAATCTATCTAGGTAGATCTCTCCATTTCGCTGCGCTTCAGTCGAGATGACGAGTTTTTTTATTGAAGTTTGCTATTCAGTCCCAGCTACTTCTTAAAAACCTCCCTTTTGGCTCTCACATATTGATTAGGCCATTCTGTATCATCCCCCAATACCTGTGCAGCATGCGTAGGGAAATAAGCATCACGCAACGATTCGCGGGCAATAAAAATTAAATCGGCTTTTTCCTGCTCCAAAATTTCTTCTGCCTGATGCGCCTCAACAATTACACCTACAGCACCTGTATAAATACCGATTTCGTTCCTGATTTTATCTGCAAAAGGCACCTGGTAATTCGGTCCGGCCGGAATAAAGGCATCAGGCACATTACCACCTGATGAGGTATCGATCAAATCTACCCCACGATCTTTTAAAACCGCAGCCAATTGCAAGGAGTCATTTTCATTCCAGCCACCTTCTGTCCAGTCTGTGGCCGAAATGCGCACAAATAAGGGCAGGTTTTCAGGCCAAACCGATTGCACGGCTTCTACCACATCAATCACCAAACGGATCCTGTTTTCGAAACTTCCGCCATAAACATCGTTGCGTTTATTACTCAGCGGACTAAAAAATTCGTGCAATAAATAACCATGTGCAGCATGTATTTCTACCACTTTATAGCCTGCATCCAAAGCGCGTTTTGCAGCTGCCCTAAAGGCAAAAACAATATCCTGTATTTCCGAAATGGTTAATTCGTGAGGCTCAACCTGTCCTTGTTTAAAAGGGACTGGAGATGGTCCAACGGGTTTCCAGCTGTTTTCGCCATCGGCAATCTGTTCGCCACCTTTCCACGGAACTTCGCAACTGGCTTTTCGCCCTGCGTGCGCCAGCTGGATGCCAGCAATAGCTCCATTTTCATGAATAAAGGAAACAATCTGTTTCAGTTTTTCTACATGTTCATCTTTCCAGATGCCCAGATCGGCGTAAGTAATTCTTCCATCAGCGGTAACTGCCGAAGCTTCCTGGATAATTAAACCGGCACCGCCAACCGCACGGCTTCCTAAATGCACCAAATGCCAATCGGAAGCAAAACCATCAACAGCAGAATACTGGCACATCGGAGAAATAACTATTCTATTTTTTAGTGTTACATCCTTTATCTTAAAAGGAGAAAATAATTTCGACATATTTTGTTTAGTTTAACAGCAAAGGACGTAAGTTTTTTTCGCAAAGCAATTCAAGAAATAAACCTCCGCGCTCTTTGCGCATTCCTTCTTTGCGGTTGAATATATTAAAAACCTGCGTTCTTCGATTCGGTATTGATCAACTGAATTTCTTCAGCGCTTAATTTTACATTTACGGCTTCTGCATTTTGTACAGCTTGTTTTTCATTCCTGGCACCGGCCAAGGCAATAGTAATTCCCGGGCGTTCAACCGTCCAGCGTAAAACCAGTTGAGATAAAGTAGCATTTTTCTCTTTGGCCAATGGTTCTATTTTAGCCAAAAATGCATTTGTTTTTTCGATACTTTCAGGAGTAAAAAATTTGTTTCCCTGGCGGTGATCGCCTTCTTCAAACTGATGACCAGGTTTCAATTTCCCCGTTAATAAACCACGTTCCATCGGGCTGTAAGCCAATACAGATTTATTTTTTTCGATGCAAAAAGGAACAATTTCTTCTTCTACTCCACGGTTTACCATACTAAAAGAAATCTGATTAGAGATGATTTCCAGAGTTTGGTCAGCTTCTTTTAATTGCGCTACATTATAATTGCAAACTCCGGCATAACGCACTTTGCCCTGCTCGATTAATTTGCTTACTGCTTCGAAAGTTTCGCTGATTGGCGTGGTTACATCTGGCCAGTGGATCTGATAAAGATCAATATAATCGGTTCCCAAACGTTTTAAAGATTGCTCGCATTCGTAAATTACACTCTCTTTTCCGGCATATTTATAAATATCAATTTCCTTTCCATCGTTGTTTTTACTCTTAAAGCCAAAATCGCCTTTGGCCAGGTCCCAACGCATGCCAAATTTGGTTACCAACTGTAACTTATCGCGGGAAATACCTTTTATGGCATCGCCCACAATTTCTTCACTATCACCCTGACCATAAATAGGTGCTGTATCAATTGAAGTAACCCCTAAATCGTATCCTGCTTTAATTGCGTTTATTGCATCGTTTCTATCCGTACTTCCCCACATCCAGCCGCCGGCTGCCCAGGCACCAAAAGTGATTACCGAAAGTTCTAAATCTGAGTTGCCAATTTTTCTGTATTCCATAAATTATTTTTTAATGAGTTTATCAACCGCATAACTGTTATGCGGCAGGTAAGCAAGTAAAACCGATAAAAATGCTACATGGATGAGCTGAGAAGGTAACGCCTCCCAATTCTCAATTAACGTTGTTCCGAAAATCAACATCAGGGAAATTAAGCCGGCAAACAATAAGCCCTGCCTGGTAAACAAACCCAGAATAATCATTAAGCCTGCTATAAACTCGGCAAAGGGCAAAATGTAGCTAAACGGGATGACCAGTGCATCAGGTAGCAAAGATTTAGAAAATTGTCCGGCCATCCAGTTGCTAAAACCTGCAAGCTTTGGTAAGCGTACCAGGCCATGTCCGAAAAAACTTAAACCAACAGCCAGGCGGCTAAGTAAATATGCCCATTTTGTATCCATATATTATCGATGTACTACAAACATACAATCTCTGTATTAAGGATGTTTTAATGCAACAATTATTAAACGGATATTTTACCGTTCCGTGGCGGAGCCGGGCGCTTAGCGGATGGCGTGAGGCGGATGGCGATGGGAGTTTGGAGTGAAAACGTTAACCGCTAACTACCACCCGCAAAAACTTTTTTCACCAAAAATTTGGAGATGAACAAACAACATCATACTTTAGTGTATTATTTAACTAATACAGTAGATATGATCAACATTAACAATCTTAATTTTGGCTATAGTAAACACAGGCCATTATTCAAAAATATGAGCATGCGCTTAAGCAACGGCCATATTTACGGTTTGCTCGGGAAAAACGGTGCCGGCAAATCAACCTTATTAAAAAATCTCGCCGGTTTGGTTTATGCGCAGAGCGGAACTTTAGATGTAATGGGTTACGACCCTGCCAAGCGACAGCCAGCGCTTTTGGAACAGATTTGTTTTATACCCGAGGAGTTTTACTTACCGTCGGTTAAAATAGATGCCTATATAAAAGCCAATGCGCCATTTTATAAAAACTTCGACCATAATTATTTCACCGATCTGATCAAAGAACTTGATATTCCGGTTGAGCAGAAACTCATCAATATGAGTTATGGACAGAAGAAAAAAGTAATCATCGCATTCGGACTGGCCACACAGGCGAAACTGGTAATTATGGATGAACCTACCAATGGTTTGGATATTCCATCTAAAGCACAGTTCAGGAAAATTATGGCTTCGGCCATGACAGATGAGCGCTGTATTATCATTTCTACTCACCAGGTGCGTGACCTGGATAACCTGATCGATACGGTAATCATGCTTGATGAAAATGATATTGCCCTTAAAGCCACGGTAGAAGGAATTACGGCAAAATTAACTTTTAAAAAGGTAAAGGAGATCGACGACAGCATTATTTACGCAGAGCCTTCACTTTCGGGTTATAATGCCGTAATGCCAAATTACCACCATGAAGAAAGCAAACTGGATATGGAACTCCTTTTCAATGCCATACTTGCAGAAAAAATCAAATTTAAACCTCTATTCAGTTAAGCGATGAACAACACATTTAATATCAATCGATTTGGCTTATTGCTTAAAAGACAATGGTTAGATTTTGGAAAAATTTATTTAATTAGCCTTGTGGTACTGCTAGGAATTGTAGTGGGTTTTTATGGCTACAATATCCCTTCGCCACTAAAAGACAATAATTTTGATTACGATGGTAATCTTGATATGCGTTTCCGTTACCCTCTTTTCCTGATCCTGGGATTTGTTTTTATCAGTATTGTAGCCAGCAGCTATTTTAACATCCTCGGACAAAAATCGAGGGCCATTTTAGAACTGATGACACCTGCTTCGACTTTCGAAAAATTTGTTGCGGGCGTAACCTACACTGCCATAATAAGTCTTTTCAGCTACTTATTGATTTTCTATCTAACAGATCTGGCTTTTGTAAAATATCTCAACAGTCATCTCAATGCTTTTAATCATCCGGGTATCAGGCAAGCCGAATCCATTACCAAAGAAGTATTTAATGATGAGGGCTACAGAAAATATTGCAGTTACTTTTTTGCTTTTCCATTCCTTGTTACCAGTATATTCCTTTTAGGTTCGATTTATTTTAACCGTTTCCATTACATTAAAACAGCATTATCCTTAATGATTTTTATCGGACTGGCATCTTACCTGGTAGTTAAATTTTCGATGTGGATAATGGAAGGCAAGGTTCCTTACCACCATAATTATAGAAACGATGATAAGGATTGGATTTTGCTGGCACTTTTACTGATAACAAGCATCATCACCATCATCATCTGGGCGATTACCTACATCCGCCTCAAAGAAAAAGAAGTTTAATTTTAAAAGGTATAGATATGGAATTCAGAGATAATAAGGCGATATACCTTCAGATTGCAGAATACGTTTGCGAACATATTTTGCTCGGAAAATGGAAAGCCGAAGAAAAAGTACCCTCGGTTAGGGAATTAGCTGTTGAGCTTGAGGTAAATCCCAATACTGTAATGCGGACTTATGAATTGCTGCAGAATAAAAATATCATCAATAATAAAAGAGGGATTGGTTTTTTTATTACCGACGATGCTATTGAGCATGTAAAAAGTTATAGAAAGGTACTATTTATGGAAGATGAACTTCCGGTGGTATTCAGGAATATTTATTTATTGAATATCGGCTTTGATGAATTAGAGGGCAAATACAAAACATTTGTAAAAGAAAATTTTAACGCTTAAGAAGATGAAAACAAGTAATAAATTATTAATCAGCCTCGCAATACTACTAATCGCTATACCGATTATAGTTGTGGCCATAAATGCAAAGGTAAACTACAAGGAAAGAGGGATTGAAGATTCTTATTTTGGGACACAAATAATCAATAATGAAACTTTCGAGCAGAAATCAACTGGCAGAACAAGTATTCCTATTCAAAGGGCTTTTAAAGCTATTCAATTCAAAGACGCCAAACATTTTAGCGTGCAACTATATGTAAAACAGGATAGCAAATACGGTATTAAAATTCAGGACAAATTTAAAAATGATTTAAAGTATGAGGTAGATGCGAATGGTATACTCCAGCTTTCGGTTAAAAATTTTACGGAAGATAACGGCATTGAAAAAATGGTTATTGTGATTTACTGTCCGGTTATTAACGAGGTTTCCGTTTCAAATTCGAACATTCTCGAATTTAGTGCCCATGCTGATTCTATAAAACTGAACGTTGACCGCAGTGAAAGTTTATTTTTATCAGGCGATATCACCAATAACGATTCTCAGGGGAAAGTAATCAGCGTAATTAACCCAACTAAAATAGGAAAACTTTATCTTAACCTGAATAAAACCAAGTTTAGTGGTTTCACCAATGCATTTAAAAACCTGTATATTGTTGCAGATAAATCAGAAATAGAAATCGGGAACATGGATGAGAACGAACAAAAACCTTTCCCTTTTGATAACCTGAGCATTAAAACAACAGATACATCGAGTGTTAAACTGCAAAATGTTAATTTAAAAAGCTTTTCTGCTGATTTTTCAGACGCCACCACCTTACAAATACCAACACCTTTACTTAAACAACTTTTTAAAAAATAATTTTAATCCCGATAAGTTCATCTTACCGGGATTTTTTATTCCAAAATGAATTTACTAGCACCTTTTATCAGGTTTTGTAAAAAGGGCATGATTTTTAAGCTAACTAATTGGCAAAAGTTTAACTTGTGCCGATTAGTTTTTTAGTTTACATCATACCCATCAATGAAAAGATACTTCCTTTTACTTGCGCTTAGCTTATTTTCCCTTAGTAACTTACAGGCACAAAAAATAGATACCCTATCTATCACACTGGATAACGTGAAATACCCATATCCGGTTAAATATTTTCCGATTAATACTGAAGGTCAGGATATAAAAATGGCCTATATGGATGTTGCACCTACGGCCAATGCAAATGGTAAAACAGCAATACTTTTCCACGGAAAAAATTTTGGCGGTTATTATTGGGGCAACGTAATTAAAGCATTAACCAATATCGGTTACCGGGTTATTGTTCCTGACCAGATTGGTTTTGGTAAATCATCAAAAGCATTTATCCACTATAGTTTCCACCAGATGGCCGCCTGGAATAAAAAGCTGTTGGATACACTGGGCGTTCAAAAAACAGTAGTTTTAGGTCATAGCATGGGTGGCATGCTCGCTACCCGCTTTGCTTTAATGTATCCGGAAACAACAGAAAAATTATTGCTGGAAAATCCGATCGGGCTGGAAGATTATAAAACTTTTATTCCTTACACTACTACTGCTCAACAGTACCAAACTGAGCTTAAAACCACAGTAGAAAGCGTAAGGAAATACTATCAGGGTTCGTATTTTACCTATTGGAAACCAGAATATGAATACCTGGTAAATATTGCCGGTGGGGTAACTTATAGTGCCGATTATCCGCGCTGGGCCAAAGTTGCAGCACTAACGTATACCATGATTTATGAACAACCTGTGGTGTATGAATTTCAGAATTTAAAGGTGCCGACTGTTTTATTTATCGGCAAAGAAGATAAAACCATTGTGGGTAAAGGTTTGCTCACGCCAGATCAGCAGGCTTTACACGGCCAATACAAACTTTTAGGGAAGCAAACCGCGGCCAAAATTATAGGCGCTAAAATTATCGAATTTGATGCCTGCGGACATATTCCCCATATCGAAATCCCGACAGAATTTTTGGTGGCCTTAACGGGTAGTTTGTAGTTTTGTTAAAAAGATCTTATAGGTTTTAAAAACCTATAAGGTCTAGTTTATCTCTTTTCCAACAATTTTATTAATCCCCTGCATTTCAAAATCGATATCTTTTCCCATCGATTTCATTTTGCCATATAACTCTATGCGCAGGTGACTATTCAACACAATCCCGGTTTTAATATCAACAACGGTTTCTCCGGAGTTGGTTCCCTTTAAATCGGTTTCCATTTTATTACCCATGGCTTCAAAACTTCCTTTTGATACCAAAGTACCTTTCACACTGAGTATAGCAATCCCATCTTTCACTTCTTTTAAAGTATATTCGGTGATCGTCTCAATCGGCATACTCATTTGTAATTTAGTGTCAACCGTCCAGCTATCGCCGATTTTGACCTGTTTTTCAGGATAAATTTTAAACGACGACTCCATCGTTTCTTTTACTATTTCGGCACTGAACTGTTTACTCAGGGCATTTTTAATCTGCCTTACCTCACTGGTATCATTGCTCATTTTCGCCGCCATATTATCGAGCATTTTATCGATACCGGCAACCGTTTTAATCCCTCCGTTTGGTGTTACAGTCATAAAAAAACTAGCACCTTTTAAACCACTAAACGGGTTTTTCTTTGTACTGTCCTGCTCATCCGAATTATAGGTCATGGTATTACCCATGGCAACAGATTTCATGAAAATCTTATTATAGGTTACTTTAACATCCTTTTCGCCATTATGGCCTTCCGTAATATCAAAAGTATAATCGGTGCCTATATTCTGGGTTAAATGTATATCCTGACCGCCAATTTTCTGATTGATGATCTGATCGGAATTGATTGAAAAATTGTATTTATAACCGGTTGGATAATTCTGCCTCAGCACATAGGTTTTCTGCGCCAATGCACTGATAGAAATCAGGCCACAGATTATGGTTGCAAATAGTTTCATCTGGTAACTGAGCATATTAACCTGCCGGTTGTTGCGCAAAAATGCGGCTTAACTGAAAATACAATTCGGGGTGTTTATCTTTCAGCAACTCAGGTTTTTCGAAAAAATATTCTGATACCACTGCAAAAAACTCGGCTTCGTTGGTTGTGGCATAAGGGTTAATATCCGATTTATTATCCTCAATCCTAGCAATTTCCTCATGCATCATTTTTACCCAGGGCAAAGTATATTCGTGTGCCATTAAATTTTCCGGAATACCATCGGTTGCGCCATCCGATTTATCTAAGAGGTGAACAAATTCGTGTATGGCTGTATTTTCTTTACCTGCACTTTTAGAAAAACCATGGCGCAGCGCCGAACGCGATAAAATCATCTGCCCGTTCATATAACCTGTTCCTACCATGCCCATAATGTTTCTTTCTCCGCCCTCAAACTGAAAATCTTTGTTAAATGTATCCGGATACAATAAAACGCTGGTTAAGTTTTTGTATTGCCAATCATCAAAACCAAAAATAGGTATTACCGCACTTGAAGCAATTAACAGCTCATCCAAAGTGGTCATTTCCAAACCAACAGCCTCAATTTTAACACTGCTGAAAAATTCAGCTACTTTTTGTTCAAACCTAAGCTTGTCTGTCGAATCAAGATTATGGTAATAGCCCACATAATCATCCAATATTTTCTTATCTACATCGGTTAAAGGCTCAATAGCCACTTTCTTTTTCTTAAGGATAAGATAAAGGGCTATCAAAAAAATAGGGATGAGATAAGCAAATGGCAGCGAGTTCATAAAAGAGATTACACAGATTAAGGGATTACACCGATTTAAAAGATTATACCGATTTAAAAGATGGTACAGATATAGGTTAGCTTTCGATAATTTCTAGCTGGGCCAAAACATCTTCACGCGTAACGGGATAGGTTTTATTGTTTGTAATGGATTGATAAATGGCTTCGAAAAGCGGCAGGTAACTACCAACTTCCGATTTGATGATTTCTTCAGTTTTATTTCCTTCGGCATCAATGGTGGTTAACAAACCATCTTTACCTTCTGCCTCAATACCGTAACCTTCGTCTGTAAGTTTCATACCCGCCAGCAACTGTTCTTCCTGGATATCGGCCCTCTGTTTGATAAAACTTCCATCCACGCCATGTAACACAAAGGCGGCCTGCGGATCTACCACCAACATACTCGAGGTTACAAAAACATTTACGCTGTCAGGATAACTTAACTGGATGGTGAAATAATCATCCACCAAAGTACCTACCCTGTTTTTGCCCAAAATTTTATTAAAATTAAGTGGCTTACCGAATAAACTGATCACCTGATCTAAAAGGTGTGGACCTAAATCGTAAAGCAGTCCGCTGGCTTCTACGGGGTTTTCTTTAAATGCCTTTGGTCCGATTACATTGCGGTAACGATCGTAACGCAGGTGCATCTCGTTCAATTTACCGAGTTTACCGCTTTCGAGTACTTTTTTTACAGAAGTAAAATCACTGTCCCAACGGCGGTTCTGGTAAAAGAAAATCTGTTTACCAACGCTATCGGCCAGTTCGAAAAGTTCTTTTGCCTGTGCGGTAGTAGCCGTAAATGGTTTCTCCACTAAAATATGTTTATGCTTGGCTAATGCAGCCTTCGAATGTTCGTAATGTAAATTATTGGGTGTATTAACTACCACCAGCTCTATTTCATCATCATTCAAAAGTTCATCAACACTGTTATAACTTGTAATATCAGGGTAATCATTAACTGCATTTTTATTGCTGCGCTCTACAATAGCCTTTAAATTGAAACCACTGTGTGCATTTAAAAAAGGTGCGTGAAAAACCTTTCCCGACATGCCGTAAGCTAATAAACCTGCATTAATTGTGTTATTGGTATTCGTATCCATAGGTTATAAATGTAACCAAAAATACCATTATCATTCAAGCTTTAATGTTAAAAAGCCTAAACGTTTTACTTAAGGCTTACACGTTTTTACACTATCTTTGCGGGATATGAAACCGTCGGAGATTAATGCCAAATGGAAAGTTTTACAGGAAAGGATTTCAACAGAATTTGATTCGGATTTTCCTGATTTAAAGGTGATGCTTTTTCTTATCGGCGTTCAGGAACTGGGCAAGGGGCCAAAAAAATACAGCAAACGCCAGAAAGAAGAGCTGATGCACATTGCCACCTGCCGATTATTAAGCGAAATGGGCTTTTACGAACTGGAAGGTTTAGACCAGGACGGCTGGCCGCACTGGAAATTGATTAAAGCCATACCTCCTTACACCATGCTGGAGCAGGAAATGTTGATGAAATCACTTGTAGTGAGTTATTTCGAAGATATTTATTCTTAAAACCCGTAGTGCTGTCGGATGTTTCCATCCGACAGGTTTTTATAAATTGTATTTTTTATTTTTTAGAAAGCAAGGCCATTTGCATTTCTTAATGTTAACCGGGCTTTTCGCTGTATCCCGATGAAAAATCGGGGATGCCGCTTCAATCCCGTTTAGGGTCATTGTTTCCGTGCTATTATTTGAGGTTGCAGGTGCCCTGGAAAAACTTACGAAGTTGGCCCGGGCTTAACCTAAGGGGAACTTCGTAAGTTGTGCTTCCCCCCAAGTACCACATGCCCAAGTTAAATAAACCTGATAGCAGCGGCACGCAGTAGAGCGGATAGCAGGACTACCTTAACCGATATACACAGAACCTTGCTTTTCAAAAAACGTATAGAATTAAACATGCTGCGTGAGGCGAGCTAAGCTCTAACACTACTACTGGTAAATCCTTCGACTCCGCTCAGGATGACAAAACGAACGGAACAAATATTTGAAGCCCATTTTGTATGAGTTTTTTCAGCGTCAGATGGTAACATCTGACAACACAAAAAAACCCCGATGTGTCCATCGGGGCCGCATATATAATGACCTCATAGGTAGAGGGAATTTGCGAGATTATCCTTGTTTTTGCGCAGTTGCTTTTAACGCATCGTTAGCAACGATTACAATTTCTACGCGACGGTTAGCTGCACGGCCTGCATCAGTTTCGTTATCTGCAATTGGCTCGGCAAAACCTTTACCAATGGTAACCAATCTGCTTGCCGGAACACCTTGAGATACCGCATAAGCTTTAACAGCAGCTGCTCTTCTTTCTGACAGGCCCATATTATATTGTTCGGTACCACGGCTATCGGTATGACCGATAATTTTGATATCTGTATCAGGATATTGGTTTAATGATGAAGCTAAACTCTGTACGTTTGCTTTAGCAGCATCTTTTAAAGCAGTTTTATCGAAATCGAATAAAATACCACTATCAAATTTTACAATAATACCTTCGCCTTCACGAATTACCTCGGCATTAGGAATAGCTTTTTGGATTTCAGCAGCCTGTCTGTCCATTCTGCGACCGATAAATGCACCTGCTGTACCGCCGATAGCACCACCGATTAATGCACCAACTGCTGTATTACCGGCCTTTTTACCGATTAATGCACCAATTACACCACCTGCTGCAGCTCCGATACCGGCTCCTTTTTGTGTTTTAGTTAAACTATCACAACTTTGGAAAGCCATCGATCCTACTGCCAACCCTATACTTAATGTCGCTATTCTTACTTTTGAAATACTCATGATATGCTAGATTTATAATTTCTACCCGACATATTCAAACACAATGCCAAAAAAAGCCTGAAGCCTATTTTGCGCCCATTTTGATCAATTTTGGCTACAAACAGCAATCTTTTAGGCAAAAAAAGAGTCACGATTAGTCGTGACTCTGATATAATGTATCATTCTTAGTACAAAAACTAGGCAGAGAAATAATTCTCCAGCTCTTTTAGTGTATTTTCGTCTGTTTTAAAATCTTTGATTACTTGTCCTTTTTCTACCAGAACAATGCGGCTGCATACATCGGTAACGTGGTTTAAATCGTGACTGGAGATAAAAGTAGTCATATTGCCTGCCTGCTCCTTTAATAAATTTTTTAAACGGATCTGCGTTGTTGGATCGAGGTTGGCAAAAGGTTCGTCCAGGATTAAAATTTCCGGCTTTTGCATTAACGCTGCTGCAATGCCTACTTTAACCTGGTTACCCTTGCTAAAATCGCGGATGTATTTACCACTGTTCAGAATTTCGCCGTTAAAAAACTCCCCGTATTGGTTCAGGTAAGCAGAAACATCGGCCACACTCAGGTTGTGTAAACTGCCGATAAAAATAAAATACTCTTCGGGGGTTAAATAATCGATAAGGAAACCTTCGTCTAAAAACGATGCCGTATAATTTTTCCAGTTATCGTTCTGCATCACATTTTCTCCTTTTGATAAAACCTCGCCTGTAGTCGGGCGGATCAAATCTAAAAGCATACGGAAGAAAGTGGTTTTACCTGCACCGTTATTCCCTACCAACCCCACGGTTTCGCCGGCAGCAATCTGTAGATCTTCGATGTTTACAACGGTTTTATCGCCATAAACTTTTTGTAATTTCTTAACTTCTAAAATCATAATTATTCTCTAAAGCCTTCGGCTATTTTATATCGTTGTTTTTCAAGTCGTTTTGCAATGTAATTTACCCAGAAGCCCCGCAGCAGCAGCATCATCAATCCGAATATGCCCACCACGGCCAAACCCCAGTAAGGTTTATTTAAAATACCGAATGGCACATACATTAAAATAGGTGTAAGTGCGTAAGGGAACATTAACAGCCACTGTGTAGCACCTGTTCCCTGATAGTTAAAGCTTGCCGCTTTATTAATATCCAATCTTTTATAATTCAGAGTAGCGAGGTAAAGCACTACCACTGTTCCAAAACCGATATTGTATAAATAAGCAGCTAAATGCAGCAGCAATAGTTTCGGGCTTTTAAAGCCATAAAAACTTGCCAATAAAGTGATAATGGTACAGCCAATGGTAAAAAGCAGGAATTTAGCTTTAATAAAGTCTTTAAAATCTATTTTATTGGCCAATATCCCATCAAAATGGGCACTTTGCCAGGCAAACATAAACTGACCATAAATGATGATGGAAATTCCCGTCATAAATATGGCAGCAAACATCATCTGCCCAAAAGCATCTTTATTAATCGGCTCTTCTTTGTAAAAAAAGAATCCGTACAAAAGGAAAAAGAATCCCATAATCACCGCCGAACGGGGACGTTTATGGCGGAGAATTAATTTCAGCTCTAATGCGGCCAGCTCGCCAACCTTACCAAAACGGTTAAGGAAAGCATAATCGGTGCTGCCTTTTTTCTCCTGTTTTTTACTTAACTCCTCTACGTATAAGTTTTTACGCAAAAAACCTGAGTTTATGTAAAAAATAGCAACAGCTGCCAGGGTAAAGGCAAAACCGTATAAGGGTTGAGCAACAATGGCCCTGAATACAAAATCGGACCCGGCCATGATTGAAATCACCTTGTAATATTCAAGGGCTGCAAAAGCTCCGATTAGAAGCATACCAACAAAAGTATACAAGGTATTGGTAATCGACTTGCGTTTAATATAAAGCACCAGGTAGTTGTTGAAAACCATAATCGAGAAGATTGTAACGATGTACATTACGGTTGTAACAGCTCCAAAGGCAGGTGCAATTTTGATAAAACAGAAAGGCAGAAAGATGAAAAAAGGCCAAAGGTTAAAGGCTGAAAACAATGCCTTAACATTTAAAAACCTGATGATTTTACTCCTGGATATCTTTAAATGCAGATACGGAATGATACTTAAAGTTGGTAGTTCCTGGAACTGCAGGCGCATGATAAAATCGAATGCGAAATAGTAGAGAATAATGCCGTTAAAACTTTTAACTACATCTTGCTTTGGGAAAAAGTACGTCAATATATGAACCATGCTCAGGCCCGCTCCGATTGCAAGCACAAAAAAATAGAGCAGAAAAAACCCCAGAACAATCTGGCCGGCAATACTACTGCCCCTGTTCCGCGAACGCCAGAAAGATTTTCTTTGATGGCTTAAAAAAGTACTCAGCATATTAAGTTTAGGTGTTTGATTTAGTTGATATGTTTATTAGTATGCATTCGATAAAAAATGTTACACTAATAATTGTATTTATCTTTCCAGTTCTGCCTTAGCTTTTCGCGCAGTTTCTCTTCTGCTGCATTTTTACCCGGATCGTAAAGTTTTGTGCCGCTTAATTCTTCCGGAAAATATTCTTGTGGCGAAAAATTTCCTTCATATCCGTGCGAATACTGGTAATCTTTTCCATAACCGATGTTTTTCATCAATTTGGTTGGCGCATTGCGGATATGCAAAGGTACAGGCAGATTTCCGGTTTGTTTAACCAAAGCCTGTGCTTTGTTAATGGCCTCGTAAGAAGCATTGCTTTTCGGCGAGCTGGCCAGATAGGTTACACATTGAGATAAAATAATCCGTGCCTCGGGATAACCGATTACATTTACCGCGGTAAAACAATTGTTGGCCAGTAAAAGTGCATTTGGATTGGCATTGCCGATATCTTCTGAAGACAAAATCAGTAACCTGCGGGCGATAAATAAGGGATCCTCCCCTCCTTCAATCATCCGCGCCAGCCAATAAACGGCTGCATTTGGATCGCTTCCCCGGATGGATTTAATAAAGGCTGAAATGATATCGTAATGTTGTTCTCCTGCTTTATCGTATAAGGCAAGGTTCTGCTGGGCATGTGCTAATACGTTTTCGTTGGTGAGCACCATTTTATTCCCGCCAATACCGTTGATGGCTATTTCGAGCACATTTAACAATTTACGGGCATCGCCACCAGATAAACGAATTAAGGCTTCATGTTCTTTTATCGTGATCTTTTTCTGTGAGAGGATGGTATCCTTTTTAATGGCTGTTTGCAACAAACCCGCCAATTCCTCTTCGGTTAAAGATTTTAAAATATAAACCTGACACCGGGAAAGCAAAGCGGAAATAACCTCGAAAGATGGATTTTCGGTTGTTGCACCGATCAGGGTAACCAAACCTCTTTCTACTGCGCCGAGTAAACTATCCTGTTGCGATTTGCTAAAGCGGTGAATCTCATCAATAAACAAGATGGGCAGGCCTAAAAAGCTGTCTTTAAGTTGCGCTGCACGATCAATAACCTCGCGGATATCTTTCACACCGCTGTTGATGGCACTCAGGTTAAAAAATGGCCTGTCTAAAGCCTGCGAAATGATATAGGCCAAAGTCGTTTTACCTACACCAGGAGGGCCCCAGAAAATCATCGATGGCAGCTGACCGCTTTCGATGGCTTTACGTAACACGGCACCTGCTCCTACCAAATGCTGTTGACCAACATATTCATCGAGGTTTTGAGGGCGCATACGTTCGGCTAAAGGAGGCAGGTTTTGCATAACGGTAAATATATAAAAATTGATTATTTTGTTGGTCGATAGTTACTAACCAAATATCGGAGGCATAAATCCTTTAGCTAAAACAAAAGGGCGGATGCTTTAGTTCTAATTTATTATTATGGACATCAAAAATCTAGATCACCTTGTATTAACTGTTGCCAATTTAGAAAGCACCTGTAAATTTTACAGTGTTGCTTTAGGCATGGAAATTATTGAGTTTGGCGAAAACAGGAAAGCACTAAAATTCGGGAATCAAAAAATCAATCTCCATCAGTATGGGGCAGAGTTTGAGCCAAAAGCATTTAAACCCATGCCTGGCACTGCCGATTTATGTTTTGTTACTGATTTTCCGCTGCGCGAAGTGATGCAGGAACTAAAGGAGAAATGCATCGAAATTGAAGAAGGGCCAGTAGAACGGACCGGAGCAAACGGAAAGATTATTTCCGTTTATTTACGCGATCCGGATATGAATTTAATTGAAGTGAGTAATTATTTGTAGTTTGACGTCACCCTGAATTTATTTCAGGGTCTTATCTTTCCCTTGATAGATGCTAATCCCGAGGACTCGGGACAGCATGACAACATCTCCGCATTCTGCTCGCAAATTAATCCTCTATCTTCGAATGATGCTTGGTATCTTTCATGGTGGTATATAAAATCAATGAGATTAAAATACAACCGGTTACATACCAATAGAAATAACTTTCGTGACCGATATTTTTAAACCAAAGTGCAAAATATTCAGCTGTTCCGCCGAAAATGGCAACAGTTAGCGCATAAGGTAAACCCACACCCAAAGCCCTGATTTCTGCCGGGAAAAGCTCGGCCTTCACCACAGCATTGATGCTGGTATAGCCGCTTACAATAATCAAAGCACCAATCATCAATAAAAATATAATCGTTTTATCGGTTTCTCCGGCTAAGCCCGTTAAGATTGGATAAGTGCATAACGTCCCTAAAACACCAAAACCAATTAACAAAGGTTTGCGTCCAATTTTATCAGATAACAAACCGAATAAAGGCTGCATAATGGCAAAAACCAGCAAAGAAATAAAAGATAAAGTGGTAGAGGTTTCTTTACTCAGATGGACGGTATTGACCAGAAATTTTTGCATATAAGTGCTAAACGTATAAAAGGCAATGGTACCACCTAAGGTTAAACCCACTACTGTAAAAACCTCTTTAGGATATTTCAATAATACGGCAATGCCCCCTTTTTTATCTGCTGAACTTTTGCTTTTAAAAGCAGCTGTTTCATCAATGTGCCTGCGCAGGTATAATGCGATAAAAGAAAGGATGGCTCCAATAAAAAAAGGAATCCGCCAGCCCCAGGCGTGTAACTCTTCGGGGCTAAGCAACCAGTTCTGTAAGATCAGTTGAATGCCTAAAGCCAACAATTGTCCGCCAATTAGGGTTACATATTGAAAACTCGAATAAAAACCACGGTGTTTTTTGGTGGCCATTTCGCTAAGGTAAGTAGCCGAAGTACCATATTCGCCGCCTGTACTTAATCCCTGTATCAATCGTGCAAAAACGAGTAATAATGGCGCGGCAATACCAATCTGTTTATAACCCGGCGTTAAACCGATAATCAATGATCCGATGGCCATAATCAATACAGAAATGGTCATGGAGCGTTTTCTACCCAGTTTATCAGCAATGCTGCCAAATAACCAGCCACCAATGGGCCGCATTAAAAAACCTACTGCAAAAATACCTGCGGTATCCAATAATTGTGCTGTAGGATTGCTGTTTGGGAAAAATACGGGGGAAAAATAAAGTGCAAATGCAGAATAGGTGTACCAATCGTACCATTCAACCAGATTACCAACAGAGCCACCAAATATTGATTTCAACCGGTATTCTACATCTTTGATTTCTTTTTGTTGTATTTCTTGCATGTTTGAGACGGAGTGAATTTTGAATGACTGAATGATAGAATGATTGAATTAATCAGCAGTGTTAATCAAAAATATGATAATTTATGAAGAAACAATATGTTTGGATACAAAGGCAAAGACACTGAATAGATTGTATACAGGAAGATTTTAGGCTATCGTCATCTCGAGCGGAGTGTAACGTAGTCGAAAGATCTATCAAGGCAGATCTCTCCCTGCCCGAAGCAGGTGGGCATTCCACAGCGTTCCAGTCGAGATGACGATTTACAGATAGGAAATGAATAACTGAAGAAAACGCAAAGATCGCAAGGGCTGCCCCCCATTAACACTCCGGGTTTCTTAGCAACAACCTTTGCGGTAAAAATCCGAAACCTACTTCAACAACTCCAAAATACCCAAAACATTCAGCTTTTTCTGCTCTCCGCTTTGCATATTTTTTAAGGTAAGTTCTCCGCTGGCAATTTCATCACCGCCAATTAAAATTACATAAGGGATATTTTTGGCATCAGCGTAGGCCATCTGTTTTTTAAGTTTAGCCGAACTTGGGTACAACTCTGCCGATATACCTGCATTTCTAAATTGCTGAACAATCGGCAGGGCATATTTTTCAGCTTCTGCATCAAAATTACTGATCAAAACTTTTGTACCCACTTCTGCAGAGGCAGGGAAAAGATTCAGTTCTTCCAATACATCGTAAATGCGGTCGGCACCGAAAGAAACACCTACGCCTGTTAAATCTTTTAAACCGAACATTCCGGTTAAATCATCATAACGGCCACCACCACCAATACTGCCCATGGCAACTTCGTTGGTTTTTACTTCGAAAATACAGCCGGTATAATAATTTAAACCACGTGCTAAAGTAATATCAAGTTCCAATTTAGCTGTTAATGGCAAAGCATAAGAAATGAGGCTATCTACATATTCAAAAACCTGCTCAATTTCGGCAATACCTTTTAAACCCGTTTCTGATTGTGCTAAAACATCTTTAAGGCTGGCCAGTTTTTCTTCGTTACTTCCTTCAAGTAAAATTACCGGACGGAGTTTTTCGAGGTCAGCTTCGGTAAAACCTCGCTCTAAGAGTTCTTTACTTACGCCATCCAAACCGATTTTATCCAGTTTATCGATAGCAACCGTCATATCGATAATTAAATCAGGTTTACCAATAATTTCGGCAATACCCGACAAAATCTTCCGGTTATTAATTTTAATGCTGAAATCTTTTAAGCCCAGCTTGCTTAAGGCTTCGTTATAGATTAAGATAAATTCGGCTTCGTTTAATAAACTTTCCGAACCTACTACATCCACATCACACTGGTAAAACTCACGGTATCTGCCTTTTTGCGGACGGTCTGCACGCCAAACCGGCTGCACCTGGAAACGCTTAAATGGCAAGGTGATTTCGTGCTGGTGCATCACCACATAACGTGCAAAGGGCACCGTTAAATCGTAACGCAGGGCTTTTTCAGAGATTAAAGGGATTAGCTTATTACTATTGTCCTCATTGGCAAAATCGAATGATTTCTTTTTAGGATCTTTAAGAAACTCGCCGCTATTTAATATTTTAAAAATCAATTTATCACCTTCATCGCCATATTTCCCTGTCAAAGTAGAAAGGTTTTCGAAACTTGGGGTCTGGATTTCGGCATAACCATATTTTCTGAAAACCGTTTTGATGGTATCATAAATAAAATTGCGTTTTACCATTTCTACGGGAGAAAAATCGCGGGTACCTTTTGCTAATGAGGGTTTAATAACTGACATAGCCGCAAAAGTACAAAAATGTACTGTAATGCCTAAACCTCGCAGGTTTTCGTAAAGTGCGAGGTTTTTACGGCTACTTTCCCAACATTTCCTTTACCAGTTCCCTATTGGGTTTACTCACCGGAATTTTATCGCCATTATCCATTAGGAGCGTTCCGCCATCTTCTTTTAACCAGCTCTTAACAAATTTTGGGTTTACGAGATGGCTTTGGTGCGCACGAACAAAGCCCTGGGGTTTAAGCAGATCGGAATACTCTTTCAGTGATTTTGAGATCAACAATTGGTCGCNCTCTTTCAGTGATTTTGAGATCAACAATTGGTCGCCATCGCTAAAAAAGAAATTGGTATAGTTGTTATCGGCTTCGCACCTTATAATTTCTTCAGGACTAACATACCTGATTTCGTTCTGCTGTGGCAATGCAATCCGGCCATTTACCTTAACATCTTCTTTTTTATCAACCTTTTCCTCTACAGTCGGATTTTGATAGGCCGTGGGCGGAGTAAAATTTATAGCAACGTTATTAGGTGCTATTTGAGGCTGTGAACGGCTTTTTTTGATCAAATAGTAGATCAGCATAATCACTCCAAAAATGAAAGCTAAAAACAAAATGCCCACTACTAAAAGTATAATTATTTCGGCCGTGCCCAACATAGCGGCACGAGCAATCTGAATGCCAAATACAAGTATAAAAATCAACCCAAAAATTATTCTATTTCTCATTTTTAGTAGTCTTCGTCTTTTTAATTAAATGTAAACATAATAAAACAAAACCGGTCACGCCAGCAATTGCAATAAAGCCTACAATCAACAGAATAATCAGTTCAGGCGCACCGATAGTGACGGCGTGGGCTACCTGAATTCCAAAAGAAATAACAAAAAAGAATAAGATTAATAACTGTTTCATGTTGATTGTTTTAAATGTTTAACGAAAGTAGTTAAGCGCTATACATTTAAAAACCAACATTGAGGATCGAGCAGGTTTTGATGAGGATTAAAGGTTAAGCCTTTAGAATTAGTTATTGAAACCCAGTTTTTCTACACTAAACCTCGCAGGTTTAATTCGAGTATTAATTTTTTTATCGCCCTCATTGATGGCTTCGCCGTTTAAAAACCTATGGGATTTGAAATAACTACTTTCCCAACATTTCTTTTACCATTTCCCTGTTCGGTTTACTAACCGGAATTTTATCGCCATTATCCATTAGCAGCGTTCCGCCATCTTCTTTTAACCAGCTCTTTACAAATTTTGGGTTTATGAGATGGCTTTGGTGCGCACGAACAAAGCCCTGGGGTTTAAGCAGATCGGAATATTCTTTTAGCGGTTTCGAAATCAGGATTTTATCGCCATTGCTTAAAAAGAAAAAAGTATAGGTATTATCGGCTACGCAACGCACAATATCATTAACCGATACGTAGCGGATTTCGTGCTGCTGGGGCAGAGCAATTTTCGGACTGCCGGGTTCACTCTTTTTAATCTGGCTCAATAGAAAATTGAGCTGTTCACCATTTATTTTATTCCTGAACCTGATTTCTGCTTTTTCTACCGCTGCTTTCAACTCTTCGGGGTCTACAGGTTTGAGCAGATAATCCAATGCCGCAAATTTTACCGCCTGAATACCATAATTATCATAAGCGGTTACAAATACCACTTCAAAAGTTTTCTCATTTAGCAGATTTAACAGGTCGAAACCCGTTCTTTTACCCATCTGGATATCCAGAAAAAGTAAATCGGGATGATGTAGGGTAACCTGAACTAAAGCCTCATCGACGTTGCTTGCACTTGCCACTACTTTAATATCAGGGCAATGTTTATGAAGTAAAATCTTAAGATTTTCTAAGTTGGCTACTTCATCATCTACTAAAATTGCCCGCATTTTACAACCATTGATTAATTGTGACCTGAATTAAAGTTCCTTCTGCATCGGCTTTTATCGCTAATAAAAAAGGAGTTTCCTTATAAATCGAATTCAGTAAAGATATCCTGTTTTTGGTCAATGCCAAACCCAAACCAGCATAATCTTTTACTGTATCAAAGCCATCGCCATTATCCTTTACACTCAATATCAAGTCTGTCTCCGCTTTTATAAAACTGATTTCAATTTTGCCATCATTTCCTTTCTCTGCAATACCGTGTTTTACAGCATTTTCTACAAAGGGCTGTAACAACATCGCGGGGATTTCGATATTCTCCACATCCAGATCAGGCGAAGCAGTAATATGATACTGAAATCCGAAGCGTAATTGCTCCATTTGCAGATAATCGTCCAATAGGGTCTTCTCTGATGTTAAACTGATAAGTTCCTTATGGTCCAGTACATTACGGGTTAAGCGCGCAAATTTGGTAAGGTAACGGTTGGCATTATCAATTTCGTTTTTGTTCATCAGGTTTTGGATACCTGCAAGTGCATTGAACAAGAAGTGTGGATTCAACTGCGAACGAACTGATTCTAATTGCAGTTTGGCAATTTCTTTATCTCTGTGCTGTAAAGCCAGTTTTTTAGATTCTTTCTTTTTGATGTAGGTTAGGGTCGCACCAAAAATTGCGCCGCCTATCGCACATAATATTAAGCCATAAATAATGAGCTGCTTTTCGGAAAAAAGCCTGGCTTTCTTTTCAATAATTGTAAACCCAAATGAAGTACCGGGCGGTGTCCAACTTGTACCTCTTGGCAAATCCATTGATCTATAAATTTCAGGGGCAATCGTAACTAAATATATTCCCGGTTTTTTAAAATACTCGGCGTCGATTATCATATTTGAATTGCGCCAATTATCAGCAGTTAGAACGGTTTCTTCAGGATAATCACTGCTATACCTCGTTATTTTTAATTTATAAATAAAATCAACCCCTGTATTCATCATTCTTATAGCCATGCTTTTAATACTATCGTTAACAACAATGCTATCGCCAGCTTTAAATGGTAACTGTTTAAGAAAAAACGCTTTTCTGCCTTTATTCCTAACCAAATCTATCATTTCTCTAGCGGATAAACCCCGTATATTAACTGATGATGAAAGAATAGTTTTATCCAGTATTCTAGGAGTTAAAAGTGGTTTATTATGAATGATTATAGTGTTTACTTTAAATTTTTGAGGCAGTTTGTACACTTTTACAGTAATGTTTTTGCCAACAACATTATAATCGCCTAAACTCATTGTGTAGTAACCCGGAAAATCACTTTGGCTATTCCATATAAAATTTATCTTGCTTGGAACTGCATCATCGACGAGAAAAACACTATCGTTCTCAATAATCGAATATCTATAATATTTTAAACTGTCTTTATGAATCCTCATCTCCAGATGTATATTTTCTGCCTGCCCCAGAAAAACATTGTTTTTTAATGGATCGCCTGATTCAAGGTTGCCAATAGAAATCCACTTGGTTCTTTCATCAATCCGCAGCGATACCGGACAGTTTGAATATGGACTGCTAATGCCATATAACATCGAATTACCATTCGCTTCACTCAAGAAAATGTCCTTTTTTTCCTGGCCAAATGATTTTAGTGATAAACAAAGAAGAAGTAGGTGAATTATTTTTTTCATGCGTTTAATTTTTCATAAACATCTTGCAAAAAATCTGCTTAGGAAATATTAAAACAGGATATGGTTTAGATAAACTAGTAAAAGGTGGGGTTGGAGCAGTATTTATATTGTGGAGGAATGAGGTTTTTTGAATATACTGCAATTCATATTTATAAAAAGGTTCATCATTGCGAGGCACGGCCTGTTCCGTTTTACGGAAAAGCAATCTTAAATCACATGATAGTGTAGCGATCGTTGTAAGATTGCTTTGTCGGCTGAGAAAGCCTCCTCGCAATGACGACTATTTCAGGAGGATATTTCTACTAGCCCCCAGCTTTTTTTACCTTATATCCGTCTTTTTGCAATATGCCCATTACTTTATCGCGTACATCGCCCTGGATCATAATTTCGCCATCTTTAACCGAGCCACCTACGCCACATTTGGTTTTAAGCATTTTACCTAATACCTCCAGATCCTCAGATCTTCCTTTAAAACCTGTAATTAAAGTTACTGCTTTACCACCACGGTTCTTTTTATCGAGCATTACCCTTAAATCCTGCTGATTGTTGGGCGAGGTAACGGTATCATCAACTTCTTCTTCGTATTCGAATTCGGGATTGGTAGAATACATAATTCCGCCAAGATCGCTTAAACTATTTTTCTTTGGTTTCATGTTTTGTAAAAGGGGTTCAAAGGTTAATCGGTTAATTGTTGAAATCGGTTAACTGACTAATGGTTCACTGGCAATTAGTTCATTGGTCATTCGTCGATCCTTTGTTGATAACTGCAAATTGTAAACTAAAAACTGTTTATTGGTTCATCGCCATCCGCTTAGCGCCCCACTCAGGGAACAATTACTTTTAATGAGAGTGGATTTACTACCGCGTGGATCTCAGTTCCCATTTGTAAAGGTTCGCCATCCACATGTACGGCTCCTTCTTTCTCCCTAATAATTTTAATATTTTTCCCTTTGATAATTTCAATCATATCTGATGTTTCGGCCTTGCCCCTCAACATTATATAACCCAAAACAGGTAATTTTATTATCGGAAAAGGTTTAATGATGCAAACATCCAGCAAGCCATCTTTTACCGAGGCATTGGGTGCAATGTAAACATCGTTACCATACTGCGATGAATTGGCAATACTGATCGCAAAAGCTCTTCGGCTATATTCAGTTCCATCAATATTAAGCTGATAGGTTTGAGGTTTGTAGTTAAAAACCTCTTTAAAACCCAGTTTTACATAGCCCGATAAGCCACGTTTTTTATCTTTCGAAAAAACAGAACTTAAATGGGCATCAAATCCCATCCCCGCCAGGTTAAAAAAAACATTTGTTGTTAAACTCGGCGGTATCAATCTCATCAATTTTAAAATTATTGATGATGGACAGTGCGTACCTTAAATTTTTAGAAATATTTAAAAACCGGGCCAGTCCATTTCCCGATCCCAACGGCAAAACACCCAAAATTTTATTGTGCTTTAATACTTTGCCCGCCACTTCATTAATGGTGCCATCGCCACCTGCAGCAACAATTACATCAAAATTTTTAGTTGCGGCTTCGTCGGCAAGTTCACTGGCGTGACCAACATATTCGCTAAAAACAAAATTCGGACTAAACTTTTCCTTATCCAGGTATTTATCGATAAAATCGGGGATACGCAGCTTCCCCCTCCCACCAGAGATAGGATTAATGATAAAGAGGATATTGATCTTTGTGTGCAAAGTGTAAGAATGAATGCACAAAATAATCTATAATTTTTGAAATAAAGAAAATATGCTAATTTTGCGACAGTAAAAAGTGGATTGATTTGCTATCCCGACACCTCGGGACCGGATTGCAACCACTTAAAAAAATTGCTAATGCCTCCTTTCAATCATTTAACCACCTGTTTCCAAGGGGTTTGGCAATTATAAATTTGTTTATTTATCATTAATTATTTAATAAATGTCATATTTATTTACATCAGAATCTGTTTCTGAAGGTCACCCAGATAAAATCGCCGATCAAATTTCGGATGCATTAATTGATAACTTTTTGGCTTTCGATCCGGAATCAAAGGTAGCTTGCGAAACTTTGGTTACTACCGGGCAGGTTATTTTGGCGGGTGAAGTAAAGTCTAAAACATATTTAGATGTACAACAAATTGCACGTGATGTGATCAAAAAAATTGGTTACACCAAAAGCGAATACATGTTTGAGGCTAACTCTTGTGGTATTTTATCGGCTATACACGAGCAATCGCAGGATATTAACCAGGGTGTAGACAGAAGCAATAAAGAAGATCAGGGTGCCGGCGATCAGGGGATGATGTTCGGTTACGCTACTAACGAAACCGAAGATTACATGCCTTTGGCATTAAATCTTTCGCATAAATTATTACAGGAACTTGCAGTTTTACGTCGCGAGAACAACGAAATTAAATACCTGCGTCCTGATGCAAAAAGCCAGGTTACGTTAGAGTATGATGATAACAACAAACCGGTTCGCATTGATGCTATCGTAATTTCTACGCAGCACGATGATTTTGATGAAGAAACTGCAATGCTGGCTAAAATCAAAACCGACCTGGTTAACATTTTAATCCCAAGAATTATCAAAAGCAATCCGCAATATGCGCATTTGTTTAGCGATAAAATCGAATACCACATTAACCCAACTGGTAAATTTGTAATTGGCGGCCCGCATGGCGATACCGGCTTAACCGGCAGAAAAATCATTGTAGATACTTACGGTGGTAAAGGTGCCCACGGTGGTGGTGCTTTCTCGGGTAAAGATCCAAGTAAAGTAGATAGAAGTGCTGCTTATGCTACACGCCACATCGCTAAAAATTTAGTGGCCGCAGGTATTGCCGACGAAATTCTGGTTCAGGTATCGTATGCTATCGGTGTTGCAAAACCAATGGGTATTTACATCAACACTTACGGAACAGGTAAAGTGGGTAAAACTGATGGCGAGATTGCTAAAATTGTTGAATCGATTTTTGATATGCGCCCTTATTTTATTGAGCAACGTTTAAAATTAAGAAACCCGATTTATAGCGAAACTGCTGCTTACGGACACATGGGCCGCACGCCAGAAACGGTTACCAAAACTTTCAGAACACCAAACGGTGAAGAAAAAACGGTTTCGGTTGATCTGTTTACCTGGGAGAAATTAGATTACGTAGACCAGGTTAAAGCTGCTTTCGGTATTTAATTTTTAAATAAATTTATAGAAAAGGCGTTTTGCAATGTTGCAGAACGCCTTTTTTTTTGCAAAACTCACGAAGTGTGCACGGGTCAATGCAATGGCAGACTTCGTAAGTTGAGATAAGCTCTTTTTTTGAAAAGCAGGTTTTTTTGCTCATCGGTTCCGAAAGTCCCGCCATGCGCTTTACCTCACTGCGTTCGGTGTACGCTACTGTCGGGTTTATTTAACTAAGGTATATGGTTCTTGGAGTTAAAAAACCCTGCGCTAAACTTACGAAATTGGCTTGAGCCATGTTAAAAACACGAAACGTTCCTATGGAACGAAAACGCCAATCTACAATTGGCTACCTATGAAGCGTTCCTACGGAACGCCTTGTTAGGCTAAAAGGTATTTCAGCTCGCGGTGGCTGCCCTCTTCTACCACAACACCTTTATCAAGCACAATAATTTTATCGGCATTATTCAGCGTGCTCGATCGATGGGTAATTACGATTACAGTTTTTTCATCAGCTTTTAAAAGCTCAATCATCCGCTGTACATGCTGCTCCGAAACCGAATCGAGTGATGAGGTGGCTTCGTCTAATATTAAAATTTCCGGATCGCGGTATAAAGCCCTTGCAATAGCAATCCGCTGCCGCTGTCCGCCTGATAACGATGTTCCGTTTTCTCCCAGATAAGTCTGAAAACCTTTCGGTAAAGCTTCAATAAAACCAATCAGTCCCAGCTTGGTGGCGATATCGATAATCCTTTGCATATCCGGTTCTTCTTCGCCGATGGCAATATTTTCGATTACGTTACCGGCAAATAAATCAATTTGCTGTGGCACTACCGATACCATTTTGCGGAGCGAGGAATTGGTGATGTATTTGAGGTCGTATTTACCAATGCGTACATTACCGGCCTGGATTGGATAAATATTCTGCAGAATCGACATTAAAGTCGATTTTCCTGAGCCGCTCTCCCCCACAATGGCCGTAAATTTGCCCTGTGGTATAGTTAAATTCAGATTTTCGAAAACAGGCAGCCTTGCACCATAGCGGAAGGAAACATTTTCGAAATGGATATCGCCAATTTTATCTGTAGTCAACTCAATCTGGTTTTCGTCGCTTTCGCGTTCCAGATCCATAATTTCGAATAAACGGTCGGCAGCAATTACGGCATCCTGTACCGTTTTGTTCATACCGATTAATGAAGAAACCGGACCAGTAAAATAACCAATCAACGTGTAAAACGACAATAACTCTCCCGGCGTAATCGAATTGCTCAATACATAACCTGCACCAACCCAAAGCAGAATAATGGTAATCATCCTCGAAATAAATTCGGTAGAAGTACCCGATACCACGGCATTAATATTGGATTTAAAACCAGCCTGGAGCAACTTGATAAAACGAGTTTCGGTTTTTTCGTTAGCATGATCTTCGAGGCCGAAACGTTTAATGGTACCTACTGCGTTTAAACTTTCTACCAGTTGCGATTCGAGTTCGGCAGCATCTTCCATCAGCCTGCGCTGTGTACGTTTGTTAAACCGATCTGTAATCACATAAATCACAAAATACAGGGGAATAACGGTAAGCGTAATGAGTGCGAGTTTCCAGTAATAGGTAAACATCATGATGAACGAAAAGAAAACGATAAAAACGTTCACCACAAAATTGACACATACATCGTTTAAAAAAGTCCTGATTTTTACGGCATCGTTTATCCTCGAAATAATTTCGCCAACCCGCATGGTGTCGAAAAACTGCTGGGGCAAACGCAATAAGTGTTTGTAATAGCCTAAAATCAGCTGCGAATCAATCAACTGACCGGTTTTTAAAGTAAAAACTGTTTTTGCAGAGCCGATAAACATTTGCACCAATAAGATCACCATCATGGCAATACTCATCAGGTTAAGCAGGTTATGATTGCCATCTACCAGCACAAAATCGACTAGTTTCTGCACAAAAATAGAGGTTGACAAACCCAATACAGTATAAACAATTGCACCGAATAAAACCTGTGTCAGAATGCCTTTGTGCGGTTTAATCAAACTCCAAAATCTCCCCTGGATTGATTTTTTTTCATTGCCGATCTGAAAATTTTCTGATGGTAACAATAATACTAAAGCACCAGTCCATTCCTTTTTAAATTCTTCATGTGTTTTACGGCGCACTTTCCCATCCATAGGGTCCATCACCTCTATAAATTTGCTGTTTACCTTGTAAATTACTACATAATGCTGCAGGATATCGTTTACAATAATGTGGGCAATAGCTGGCGTAGGAATTTTAAATAAACTATCAAAAGGTGCTTTTACACCTTTTGCCTCAAAGCCTAATTTCTGGGCGGCCTCTACAAGGCCTAAAACGGTGGTTCCTTTTTTATCGGTACCTGCCAACTGCCTGATACGGGCAACTGCCAGATCCAATTTGTAATGCGAGGCGATTGAAGCCAAACAAGCTGCTCCACAATCTGTAATATCCCGTTGCTTTACTTTTGTACTCATTGCCTGCTATGTTTTTTGGATGAGGTTTGGGTTAACCCAATTGTCTACCTTATCGTAAAGTAATTGGTATAAACTGCGGTTGGTTACTTTAAAACGGGCGGTAAAGTTCATGCCTTTTTTAAGGTAGCCTTTATAACCGTTTTTTAATTTCAGGAAATTTTTATCCATTAAGCATTTTACCTTAAAAGCAGGTTGGCTATTGTTGAGAATAACAATGTCGTCCGAAATATCAATTACCTTACCCACGGCCAAACCCCATTGGTTATAGTTATAGGCATTGATCTGGAAGTGCACTTCCTGTCCTTTTCTAATTAAGCCGATGTCTGCAGGATTGATGTAACAATAAGCGGCCAAACCTGCATCGGGCGAAACCTCCCCAACTTTTTGGTTGGCAAATACATAAGCGCCCTGCTGTAAACCAACCAGGTTCTGTACCGAACCATCAATCGGTGCACGTAAAACGTATTGCTTTTTTTGTTCGTTCAGCTCGGCCTGCTGACCAGAAAGCTGGCGCAGTTCGTTGCGGAACCCGTTGGCTTCGGTTTGCCATTGGGTTTTATATTTGGTACGTACCATCAAATAAGCCGATTCGGCCTGCTCGAGTTCGTATCTGTATTTTTCGTATTCTGATTGCGTAAGCACTTTATTCTGATAAAGTTTATTATAACGCGCAAATGTGCTGGCTGCCTGTCTTTTTGTGATTCCGGCATTTTTTAATTCCTGCACATATTGTTGCCACGAAGCCGCGTACTGACCGGTTTGTAAATTGGAACCGCCATTAAACGACAGCAGGGCATTAATATCATGTAAAAATTGCGTAACCTGATTTTTACGGGTCTCTACCAGGGCATCCTGCTGTTTGGGTAAGCCAGCATCAATGGCCAAAAGGGTATCACCCTGTTTAAGTCTTTTATTGTCCGAAAGCCTGTATTCAATCAAACGGCCATTAACCGGCACAATAAGTTCTGTTTTTTCGATGGTAGATTGCAAAATGCCTGTACCATTTATGCTGATGGGAATTTTAATAAAGGGAAGGGCAATTAAAACCGTTAAAATTGCAACTACGGTAACAATGTATATTAACTGGTTTGATTTGCTGATGCGGGAGCGGTAAACAAGAGCGGTATTCGATATTCTTTCAGTGGAGTAGTTGGTTAGCGCCATATGGGATAGATTTTAAAGCATCCGTTATCCGGAAAACCCGAACAGCGGATGCGATAAATTTGCTTATAAACTCCAAACAAGTTTCAAAACATTGGTTACTGTTTTGTTTAAAAATGCTGAAGTGTCGGCGCCAACTGCATTTAAAGTTCCTGAAAGAGAAGCTAAAAGTTCGTTTAAAGTATTGTTAACAATACCACCACCTTCTACTTGTGACATTTCAGTTGTGTTCATTTCTTTAACACCAAGATTTTTTAATTCTAAACTTTTCATACTAGATTTTTTTGAGTTTTAAGATCCCTACTCTTTTAAGGCTTTTCGGGATGCGCCTGATGCTTGGCCAAACACTTCGACTAATGTAATCATATTAGCTATACAGATGTAGTATTAAGCATCTAACACAAACCTAACGATTAGTTAATCACCCTATAAAACCGCCTTAAACTTATCAAAAACGCAATATTCATTAAAAAACTAGCACATTAGTTCTCATATTCAATTTATTCATTAGCCATAAAACGTTTTATATTCTTTTTATTCGCTCAATAGCCACTCCTAGTACTCAAAAATGAGTAGTATTTAAAGTTGATTATTTTTCATAAAAATCAACTCTTTTTCTGCGAAATGATCATCGTCTATGCTATAAGATTTTATGTCCGCGATTTTCATTTCATCAATTACATCAACAAAATTCTGGAACTTAGCCGCCTTGCCAGGCTTGATGATTACAACCATGTATTTATCAGGCTTGTTTTGATGCGTAGTAGCAACCAGTAGTTTATTTGCACTAATTTCTTTTTGGAGATCCGTTACAGGAATCACTTTCATTTTTGCGCTTTCAATGGTTCCCATGTATGAAACCGCTTTGTTATCTTTCCCCAGTACGATGGTCATGGTGCGCGATTCGGGAAAAGGGGCAAAATCAATACAGTCTTCCTTAACAGGTTTAGCAATATCTGCAGCATTTAATTGGCTCAACGTCGTGGTGAGCATAAAAAATGTAGTTAATAAAAACATGAGGTCTACCATCGCGGTAAGATCTACTTTTGGTGTTGGTTTTTTGGTTCTTCCTTTTACGGCCTTGCCGCTTTGAGATTCGTTTAAAGTTGCCATAATAGTTCAGGTTTTTTTAATGATGATGACAACCCATATCAAATTGCATAAAAAAAGTAGTTAAATTTTTAAACCGCTTCAATATGTTTTGATTCCGATAGCTATTTTAGCGAGTGGACATAAGTCCAAATATTTTTCCCGCAAAACCACTGCGTTTTAGGTTTGCCGTTGCCAAATTGTTCTGTTTTGTAACTGTTTTCTGATTTCCCCTACGTGCGTTCTTCGATAAAACTTGTTTTTTATTTAAAGGAAGTTAGCGTAACATCTTATAAAGATATGCTTAAATGATAGGGTAGCTATTTTATGAAATGCAGTAATCGAAGACCCATTGACTTCGCCAGATGATAAATCGTGAATAACAGCATGGTAAAACCGGCTTAAATCTGGGTCCTTTTCTGTGCTATCTGTGGGAAACAAAAAACAAATCCGATCAATTAATTTTTAACCTCTATTAAAACCACTTGCCTGCAAAACCATTTCCAGTACCACTTGTTTAATCAGTATAAAATCGTAAAACTATGGAACAGCCAATTGCAATGAACACTTTGAGTCAAATTCTGGAGAAATTGAGGCTGAAAGGAAAAGATAACGAACTAAAAATATCCGATCACGGTAAAATGCAGAGTAAATCACTTGGCAAAATTTATAAACCTGAAGATTTAACCATTGTTAAAACCTATCGCTTTGAAGGCGATTCGGATCCGGCAGATAATTCTGTATTATATCTTGTAGAAGATAAGGATAAAAATATCGGGTATATACTGGATGCCTATGGTATCTATTCAGATAACGACGGACCATCGTTTGATGATTTTTTGAAAAAGATTCCAACTGAAAACAGGGATGAACAGGAACTGTTTAGTTAATGAAATTCTATCTGTAATGGCCCGGTTAACCGGGCCATTTTTTATTTGTAGAAAACCAGAACTTTTATCCTTCTGTCCTGTTTAACTATATCTAATCCGATATCATTAATCGATTTAAGAATGCCTTCTTTATTTCTCATCGCAACCTCTGTTTTAATGTTGTATCGTTTTGTTAAACCGGTTTCATCTACAACTGGCAAACTAAATTCATTACTCAGATAATCGTTTGCAAAGTTAGCTAATGTAGCACCCTGCCCGTCATAACCTTCCCCGCTAAAACCATAACTCAGTTTTTCATCAACTGATTCTTTTTGAGTAAAGTTTTTATTTATCAACGTATAAACAGGCATTACCCTGTATTCTACCCTCACCTTTACCGGAAGTAGTAATAAAAGTTTCTTCTGTAGGATCATCATTAAACTATCCCTTTCTTCGGGCCTAACCAGCAGGTCTAAAGAATAAAGTGTTTCTTTATGATCAAAATCAGACACTTCTTTTTCCGGAAGTTCGTAAATCAATTGTTTTTCAGAAACAACACCATAGGCATCTTTATATAAGGAAGCTATAGTGGCATTGGTAAAGCTTATCCTACGCCCATCAAAAACACTTTTATCGGTATACCGCTTACTTCCTGAATGCTGGCCCTTAATATAACCACGCAGTGAAAAACTATGGATTTGAGTAGAGTCGACGGCAAAAATATCATCGCTGCTATTTACGGGTTTCTCTTTAAATTCAGCTGTAGATTTTACTGCTAATCCTTTTACCAAGCGATCAATCATTTTTTGGTTAATCAAATCACTTTTAACCAAGGCTACAACCTTACCCTTCGCATCTACAATTGCACTTTGCCCTACATATGCAAACGCAAACAGTTTATAAAAAAATCCGGATGTATCACTACAGAGCCAAACCTTTGATGGTTTTTTGACCAGGTAATTGATAAGCCTCGAAGGCTTTTCGTCAGAAATACCGATTACCTGGATGCTTGCCGGATTATGCATTTGTAGTTTGGCCAAGGTATCCATTTCGGGAATACACGGACTACACCAGGTACCCCATAGGTTTAAGATATAGATCTTATTATCCTGCTTCTGTCCAAATTGAATAAACTTAACGGGCGAATTGATTAAGTTTTTGATCAATATATCAGGGAATTGATCACCAGCTTTGACCTGAATACCTTGTGCCATTACACTATGGGCATAAATAGATAATAATAGATTAAAAAATATTGCTTTCATCATTTTTTGTTTTACCAAAACTGAGCAAAACCCATTTTAAACTGTGTTATCAGTTATGTTATTTTAGGTTATATTATGTTAATGCAATATTTGGATTTAGAGATTTAATATAAATTTGATGATGCGAAAAAGTGCCAATATTTTAATTATAATCTGTTTTTCAGTAATGGTAACACTTTTATCGTTGCAGGTGTATTGGATCGTTAACTATTACAAAGCCACTTTGAAAGATTTTGAAAAGGAAGTAAACCTTGCCTTCGAAGATGGAGTTAAAAAAGAGCTCAGCTTACGATGCGATACCATTCAGAACATTATTGAAAAAAAGCTTTTAGATACCAATGCTTTTTTGATTAGCGCAAGATTTGATAAAAAAGATAAAAAATATATCTACACAGTAAGGGCAAAAGGTAATGAGAAAGATAAATTCACATCGTCGTTTAGCTTATCAGATTATAGCAAGGCCATTCCAAAAAATAAAAGCGATACCAGCGTACGCAAACACGTTGCTGGCCACCTTGCCTTATTAATGAGAGAAGAGGATATGGAATCGCATGTTATTTACTACCGAACGCAAAAACTTGGTATTTTCATGAATGAGCAAGCCAATAAATACCAGTTCGACACTACCCGTTTGAGGCCTGCATTCAATATTTATTTAAAAGCACGCAATATTAAAACACCTTATAACTTTATTGTTAAAAAGATTGATAGCACCAATAACAAGGGCATAAAAAAGATGGGTTATGCTTTTGTTACCAGAGCTTTTGAAACCTACCGCTACACCGATGATCAACGATATGTAAGGGCAATGTTCAAAAGTCCATCTGCATACATTCTTTCCAGAATGGCCTTGCTCTTATTCTCGTCATTTGCAATGATCGTTATCGTATCAGGCTGTATGATTATCCTATTAAAAAGGCTTTTTTGGGAGAAAAGATTATCCGTTATCAAAAATGATTTTATCAGCAATATTACCCACGAATTTAAAACACCAATATCAACTGTTTCAGTTGCCATTGAAGCCTTAAATAATCCTATCATCCGCAGCGATGACGATAAATATAATCGGTACCTTATCCATGCAAAAAATGAAATTGAAAGATTGAATATCCTGGTGGATAAAGTATTAAACATTGCTATTTATGAAGATGGTAAATCTCCCGTATTAAAAGAAAAAATTCTTTTCGACAATAAAATAATGGAGATTATACAGCTGCATGAAATGAAAACCAGGAAAGGGATGGTTATTGATTACAAAAACGACAGTCAATTAAAAGAAATAAATGTTGATGCCACTCAGTTTCAGCATGCCATAAGCAACATCATAGACAATGCAATAAAGTATTCGGGTGAAGAAGCCTTAATCAAGGTAACTGTTCAAAAGAAAGAATATTTTTTAACTATATTGGTTGAAGACAATGGCATCGGAATAGCTGAAAAAGACATTTCTGCAGTGTTCGAGAAATTCTATCGCGTAAGTACCGGAAATAGTCATCCCGTGAAAGGGCACGGTTTAGGGTTAAATTATGTGAAGCAGATTATGCACCTGCACGATGGCTGGTATAAAATGGAAAGTAAATTAGGTAAAGGGACTAAAATCACTTTGGGATGGCCACTTTAAACAAAATTCTCTTTGTAGAAGACGAGCCTGCACTTGCCGAAATCGTCAAGGAAACATTAGTCTTAAAAGGATTCGAAGTAACACATACTTTAACTGCTAAAGAAACCATTATACAATACCATAAAATTAAGCCGGATATTTTGGTTTTAGATGTAATGCTGCCTGATGGCGATGGCTTCTCCATCGCAAAACAGCTTAGGCAAATTGATACTAAAACCCCTATTATATTTCTAACCTCAAAATCACTTCCAGCAGATGTGGTGATGGGTTTCGAAAGCGGTGGCAACGATTATCTGAAAAAACCTTTTAGTATAGAAGAACTGGTAATCAGGATTAAAGCATTATTGAGCCAAAATAGATTAGTTGTTAAAATTGAGGAGCAGAAAAAAAAGGTAGTCCATATCGGGAACTATCATTTTCATTATCCCGAAGGTATATTAACTTTCGAAGGAACCCATAAGACCTTAACCAATAGGGAGGCAGAAATATTACAAATGTTATTATTAAATAAAAACAATGTACTTGATCGAAATCTAATTTTGAACACCTTGTGGAACAATAACGATTATTTCTCGGGCAGGAGTTTAGATGTGTTCATCACAAAATTGCGTAAGTATTTAAAACATGATCCGTCGGTTTTTATTATTAATATCAGAGGCCAAGGCTACAAATTGATTTATTAGCAGCTCTAAAGGGAGAATCGGTGTAATCTGATTCTCCCTTTTTTTATTTAAAAAAATTGGGAGATTATAATTCCGTAATTTTGCGCCTCATTTTACGAGCGCCCTGATGAAAAGCAAAATCAATATTCCACCAATACCAGCTGTTTTACTGTCTATTATCAGTGTACAATGCGGTGCGGCTATTGCGAAAGGGCTTTTTCCCCAAATTGGGGCAGCAGCTACTGCATCGCTACGTATTGGTTTATCAGCTGTAATCTTACTCATCGCTTTTCGACCCAACCTGTTTAAATTAACCGCCAAACAATGGAAATATGCCATTCTTTATGGGGTTTGTTTGGGTATAATGAACATGGTGTTTTACATGGCCATTGCCCGGATCCCGATTGGTTTGGGCGTAACTTTAGAATTTGTAGGACCACTGGTTTTAGCCATTTTTGGTTCTAAAAAAGCAATAGATTTTATTTGGGTAATACTGGCCGCTACGGGGATTATACTCATCACCCCGTGGACAGGCACCGGACTAAATTTAGCCGGCGTATTGCTGGCATTACTTGCTGGTGTTTTTTGGGCAGGGTATATTATATTGGGCGGCAGGATTTCGAAAATTATGAAGGGCGGCGAAGCCGTTGCCGTTGGGATGATATTTGCCACCCTGGTAATCCTTCCATTTGGAATTTTTGGTGGTGGTTTAAGTAATTTAAGCCCAAAATTATTGGGTTTGGGAGCAGCGCTTGCTCTACTATCAAGCGCCATTCCGTTTACCCTCGAAATGAAAGCCCTAAAACAGATCCCGGCACGGACTTTCAGTATTTTGATGAGCCTCGAACCGGCTATGGCTTCGTTAGCCGCTTTGGTTTTCCTGCAGGAATATCTTACGCTTAAAGAATGTTTTGCCGTAGCTTTTGTGGTTATTGCCTCTGCGGGTTCTTCGTTTACGGCCCGGCGGGCCAAACTATAATCAGGCCAGTTTCGCGGTTTTATAAATTACAATTTCATCCGTAATCGAATTGGCCTGTGCTACAAAAGCCAAAATATAAGGCTGTTGGTTATGTTGATCCAGCCCTGTCTGATCTTTCCATTTTTCCTGAAAAACAAAAGTAAAGTCCTCTGCTGATTTGTGCAGATCGTATTGAATACAGGCTTCTTCCTTGCGCGAATTAGCCACCATATCCAATAAAACCCCTCTCAACTGCGCTACAGTATCCGGTTTACTTTTAATTATTGCTGTTAGATAAATGCTCATATACTTCAGTATTTAAAAAATTTTCTGTTAAATGTTCCTGGTGCTGTTTCAGTGCTGTTATAATGTCGGCATTTTTTTCTACATCATGAAAATGGATACCTTCTATTCTTTCCATTCCGGTAAAAGCATTCATCCTGTGGAAACCAAATAGCACACCATCATCCACACTGGTTTCCATAAAAAATTCGCCCGGCAAGGTAAATGCCTCTTTTGGTGCATTCCACGATGTGGTAACCATATATTTACGACCGTGCAACATACCCCCGGTACCGTAATTTCTGGTTGGGTTTTCAGCTTTGCGGCCATCGCTTACATAAATTCCTTTTTTATGACCTTCGGTAAATACCACATCAATATATTTTTTAAAAGCGTGCGGCAACTGGAACCACCAGATCGGTGTATGGTAAATTACCACATTCGCCCAGACATATTTGGCTACTTCTTCAGCAGGATCATAATCGTGGTTGATGTTGGTTGTTTTAACTTCGAAGCCTGCTAATCCAGAAAAAAATTCTGCTGTTGCATCTGCTATGGTTTCGTTAAATTTTCCACCAGAGTGTCCAAATTTTTGCCCTCCGTTGATAATGAATATTTTTGTCATTTCGTTTTCTATTTTGATGATACAAAATTAATCAGGCAATATCTATTATTAAAACAAGTTAATTAATAGCTTTGTATCAGAATTATAATAGCTAGAAAATGGTTAATTTAGAATGGTACAGAAGTTTTAAGGCGATTTATAAAACCGGTACTTTAACCGGTGCAGCCGAAAGTTTATTTATCTCGCAGCCCGGGGTAAGTTTACATTTAAGTTCTCTCGAAAGTTATGTAGGTTATAAACTCTTCGAACGTACAGGCCGGAAAATGATCCCAACGGAAAAAGGAAAAGTGTTGTATAACTTTATTTTAGAGCCACTTGCAAAACTCGAAGATGCCGAAAAACATTTTCAGAAAAGCACTGAAAAACATACTCCAACCATTAGTGTGGGCATGTGCTTCGAAACCTTTCAGATTACGCTGGAGCAATATATTTCTACCCTCCCATTTAATGTAATTATCCGTTTTGGCGAATATCCTGAAATGCTCGATCAACTGGATAAAGGCATTTTAGACCTGATTATTACTCCACAAAAAGGCAATTCGCCCAATATAGAACACGAGGCATTTTCTTCTGAAACGATAGTGTTAGTAGGCGGAATAGAAACAGACGGAGAGGTTTTTAACACTTTGGCCAAGAAAAATAATTTAACAGAAATGGAAATCTGGTTAAAGCAGCAAAAATGGTACGGTACCGCGGGCGATATGGAGCATTTGTTACGTTTCTGGCAGCTTAATTTTGGCAAACGTGCCGATTTCAGGCCAAACTACATCGTTCCGAACCTCAATTCCATTGTGCGCTGCCTTTCGGGTGGAAAAGGCCTGGCCATTATTCCCGATTTTCTTTGCAAAAAAGAAGTGGAAGAAGAAAAAATCAAGGTAATATGGGAAGGGACCACGCCATTAAAAAATACGCTGTATTTTGGTTGTAGAAAAAATACGCAATATGCAGCTGAAATTCATGTAATTAAAAACCTTTTTAAGGAGGTTATGGTTAGTATATAGTTCATGTCCATTGCTTAGGTATGCACCAAAAATTATTTTGAAATTTAGATAAAATATTTACTTTAGATTATCCCATAACGTCCCATAATGAACCAATCCAGTTATCTTTTAAGCAACGATCAATTATTAGAAGTTTTTAATTTAACCCATACTGCCACGGCAGTGCATGTGGGAGAAACGGCTATAATCCAGGCTGCAAATGATGCCATGTTGAGGATCTGGGGTAAAGACAGGAGTGTGATCGGAAAATCGCTGGAAGATGCATTGCCGGAATTGAAAGGCCAGCCTTTTATTGAAATGTTCAGAAAGGTATGGCTCGAAGGACTGGTCATTTCGGGAAAAGATACTGCAGCAGATCTCGAAATAGATGGCAAAATACAGACCTTTTATTTTGATTTTGAATATCGGGCAGTAAAGGATGATGGTGGAAAAACCATCTGTATTTTACATACCGCGATTGATGTAAGCGAGCGTGTGCTGAGGCAGGAAGCATTAGAACGGGAACGGGAAAAAGCAGAGGCACTTGAACGCGAACAGGCTTTAAATGAAGAATTGGCCGCAACAGTAGAAGAACTGGCTGCTACCAACGAAGAGCTTGTGGCTACCAATGAAGAGTTACAGGAAACACAGGAAACGCTCCATGTTTTAAACAACGAATTGGAACTGCGTGTATTGGAACGCTTCAACCAGCTTTCGGAAAGTGAAAAACGTTTTAAAACCATGGCTGAGGGAACCGATATTTTTATCGGCGTTGGTGATGAAAACGGAAATGCGGTTTATTTCAACAAATCCTGGACAGATTTAACCGGTAAATCGATTGAAACCCTGCTGGGCTTTGGTTGGGTCAACCTTGTCCATCCGGAAGACCGCGATAAATATGTGAATGTTTACCTCTCTGCCTTTGAAGAAAAAAAGGCATTTACAGGTGAATTAAGGATACTCAACAAACACAGCCAATACCAGTGGTTGTTAGCCAGCGCCACACCACGCTTTGATGCAGATGGATCTTTTGCAGGTTACATCAGTTCGTGTGTGGATATTACAGAAAGAAAATTAATTGAACTGGAACGCTTAAACCTGAGCAAACTGATTGAAGCCAGTTCGGAATTTATTGGGCTGGTAGAATTAGATTTATCTATCCAATACCTTAATCCCGCTGCTATACAAAAACTGGGATGGAAAAGCATTGCCAATAGAACCATTTTAGATTGTGTTTTTCCTGATGACCGGGCTACTGCCGAACTTCTTCTGCCAGGCATTCTGCACAACCAGAATTTCAGGGAGGAAATCCGTTTCTGGAATGAAGAAACAGGCAAACCTTTTTGGATAGAATGGAATGGTTTTGCCATTAAAAATGAAGCAAATGATGAGGTAATTGCCATGGCTACTGTAAGTCCGGACATTACAGAACGTAAAATTTACCAGGAAGAACTTCAGGCCATCAATATGGAAATGGCCGCAGCAAATGAAGAACTGGCCACTACCAACGAAGAGCTTGCCCAAACTCACGAAGACCTGATTCAATATGTGAACAGATTGTCTGATAGCGAAGAAAAATTGCGTCAGGCGATAGAAACCGGCAGGATGGGTACCTGGAGTATAGATCCAAAAACATTGGAAATAAGCATGTCGGGTTTTGTTAAAGCGTTATTGGGTCTTCCTTTAGATCAACCTGCAGCAATGGAAGCCGTTATGCAGGCCATCAACCCCGAATACCATGATATGCTGAACTCGGCTTTGGAAAATGCGCTAAAAAACCATTCATCAAGTGATACCGAATATTCCATCAATAATTTGCTTACCGGCGAAGAAAAATGGGTTAGGGCCACCGGAAGGGTATTTGTAGATCAGCATGGAAATGCAACCGAATATTCGGGATTGTTTATTGATATCACGGAGCAGAAACTCGATGAACTCCGCAAAAATGATTTTATAGGCATGGTGAGTCATGAGTTAAAAACACCATTAACAGCCATCAATGGTTTTGTACAGGTTTTGCAGCGTAAAGCCAAAAAAGACGAAGACAATTATGCCATTATAGCTTTAGACAAAGCACATAGCCAGATCAGGAAAATGACCACCATGATTAACGGTTTCTTAAATGTTTCGAGGTTGGAATCGGGCAAGCTATTGATCGAAAAGACTGATTTCAACTTAGAGGAGTTGTTAAAAGAAACAATTGAGGAAACCTATATTTCTCAATCTTCGCATCAGATTACATTAAATACAACCTGCGATGTGACGATCCATGCCGACCGTGATAAAATCGGAAATGTAATCTCTAACCTGATCAGTAACGGGTTAAAATATTCGGATAATGGTACCAAAATCGAAGTGAGCTGCAAATTATCTGATACCGAGGTTGAAGTACAGATCAAAGATGAAGGTATCGGCATCAAACCTGATGATATTGATAAATTATTTGAACGTTATTACCGCGTACAGGGTAACCATACCATTTCGGGTTTCGGAATCGGACTTTATTTAAGTGCCGAAATTATCGAAAGGCATCATGGCAAAATATGGGCAGAAAGTGAAGAAGGTAAAGGTTCTGTTTTTCATTTTACCTTGCCTTTGAAGTAAGTATTTGAGTATTTTACCCCCCTCGCAACGTCATTTCGAGCTAAGTGCAACGTAGTCGAGAACCACGTAAGTGCTCAGAGAAGCTAAATCTGTCTCGAGATAGATCTCTCCATTTCGCTTTGCTCCAGTCGAGATGACGATATTAGCGAAGCGTAATCGTGACGACTATAATTATCATATCCCCAACCCATCCAATACCTCATCATCAACCAGATTTGGTAAGGTTATTTTTAAGGTGACGGTGCGCTGCATTTCGCGTTCGATGGCAAAACGGGCTTCTGTATTGCGGGCCCAGCTTCGTCTGGCAATTCCATTATTTACATCGTAAAAAAGCATATTCTTTAATTTTTCTGCTGCCTCATCGGTTCCGTCAATCACCATCCCGAAACCGCCATTAATTACTTCACCCCAGCCAACACCTCCGCCGTTATGGATGGATACCCAGGTTGCACCCCTAAAACTATCGCCAATTACATTATGAATTGCCATATCGGCTGTAAAACGGCTTCCATCGTAAATATTACTGGTTTCTCTAAAGGGCGAATCTGTTCCACTCACATCGTGATGATCTCTACCCAGAATTACCGGAGCGGATAATTCACCTGTTTTAATGGCGTCGTTAAAGCGCAGGGCTATTTTAGCCCTACCTTCGGCATCAGCATATAAAATCCGGGCTTTTGAACCTACTACCAACTTATTTTCTTTAGCAGCGGCAATCCAGTTGATGTTATCCTGTAATTGTTGCTGTATTTCTGATGGCGCTGTAAGTTTAATTTCTTCCATCACTTCCTTTGCAATGCGATCGGTTACATCAAGATCTTTTTCATTACCCGAGGCACAAACCCACCTAAACGGCCCAAAACCATAATCGAAGCACAGCGGACCCAAAATATCTTCTACATAAGATGGGTATTTAAACGTGATTCCGTCAGCCGACATTACATCAGCCCCTGCCCGGCTACATTCGAGCAAAAAGGCATTTCCATAATCGAAAAAATAGGTTCCTTTAGCGGTATGTTTATTGATACAGTTTGCCTGTCTTTTTAACGAATCCTGAACGCAAAGTTTAAACTCACTGGCTGCATTGGCCATCATTTCATTTGCTTCCTCGAAACTCAAACCTGCCGGATAATAACCACCCGAATAGGGGTTATGAAGCGACGTTTGGTCAGAACCGATGGTAATTTCGATATTTTCCTGATCGAAACGTTCCCAAACATCCACAATATTACCAATAAAGGCCAGCGAAACTATTTCCTTTTCTGTTTGGGCAAGCAATACCCTATTTACCAGTCCATCTAAATTGTCAATCAATTCATCTACCCAGCCCTGTTCGTGCCTTTTACTTGCTGCTTTTGGATTTACCTCGGCACATACCGTAATACAGCCTACAATATTGCCAGCTTTGGTTTGAGCTCCACTCATGCCGCCTAAACCTGCTGTAAGAAAAATTTTTCCGGCAACATCTTTTCCATAAAAACCTTTTTTACGAAAAGCATTCATCAAGGTAATCGCGGTGCCATGCACAATACCCTGCGGACCGATGTACATGTAGGAACCTGCGGTCATCTGTCCGTATTGCGTTACGCCTAAGGCATTAAATTTTTCAAGATCTTCTGGTGAAGAATAATTGGGCACCATCATACCATTTGTTACCACCACTCGCGGAGCAGCTGTATTTGAAGGAAATAAACCCTGTGGGTGCCCGCTGTAAATGTTCAGCGTTTGCCTGTCGGTCATTACTGCAAGGTATTGCATGGTAATGAGGTACTGCGCCCAATTCTGGAACACACTGCCATTGCCACCATAGGTAATTAACTCTTCAGGGTGCTGCGCTATAGCCGGATCCAGGTTATTCTGGATCATCAGCATAATGGCAGCAGCATGTGCGCTTTGAGCAGGATATTCGGTTACTGGCCTTGCATAAATGGCATAATCGGGCATAAAACGGTACATATAAATGTGTCCGTAGCTTTCCAGTTCGTGTAAAAACTCGTTTGCAAGTTCCTGGTGCCATGCATTGGGAAAATAACGCAGTGCATTTTTAATGCTCAACTTTTTCTCTTCTGTATTTAAAACCGCTTTCCTTACGGGTGCATGGCTCAATTTTGTGTTTCTGGCTTTTTTTGCGGGTAAAAGCGCGGGGATACCTGCCAATAATTGTGCTTTAAAATCCATTTGCTGCAATTTTAAATTGTTAATTTAATTCCTGTTCTGCCCTGGTTGCTACAGCAACAATTTTTCCTTGTTTCACCATTTGGATGGCATTTTCCATCCTGTCGTACATAATCTGGTCTTCTTCAAAGTGATCAATTTCAGTGCGCACAAAATCATGAACCGCAGCCAATATTTTTCCGGGTTTTAATGGGTGGTGATAATCAATAGCCTGCGCAGCACAAAAGAGTTCGATTCCCAGTATTTTTTCCACATTTTCAATCACCTGCAAAGCTTTACGCGCTCCTATTGAACCCATACTTACGTGATCTTCCTGCCCCAGAGAGGTTGGAATACTATCGGCACTTGCAGGGAAACAAAGTCCTTTATTTTCGCTCGCTAAAGCTGCAGAAGTATATTGAACAATCATAAAACCCGAGTTTAAACCTGTTTCTTTCATCAGGAGTTTTGGTACACCTGGCGTATTTCCTTCTAACGAAAGATAGATACGCCTATCGCTGATATTTCCGATTTCGGAAGCGGCCAAACAAGCATAATCAAGCGGTAAAGCCAAAGGCTGACCATGGAAATTACCTCCGCTGATGGTTAAATCATCATTAAATATAACCGGGTTATCGGTTACCGAATTAAGTTCGATTTCCAACGCTTCTTTTAAGTGTAACCAAGCCGTACGGGAAGCGCCATGTACCTGCGGAATACACCTTAACGAATAAGGATCCTGCACTTTTTCGCAATCGGCATGTGAGGTCATGATTTCAGAATGCTGCAAAAGCTTACGTATCTGTTCGGCTACTGCAATATTTGCCTTGTATGGCCTTAACCGATGAAGCTGTGCATGAAAAGGTTTTTCTGATCCTTTTAAACCCTCGATCATCATGGCGGCAATAATATTGGCCGAATCAAGCACATTTTCAAAGCGTTGCACCACTTTTACGGTATGCGCAGCAATAAACTGGGTACCATTTATTAGGGCTAAACCTTCTTTTGGCCCGAGTTGTAAAGGTTGAAGCTGATGTAATTTTAGTAGTTGATCGGTAGCCATAATTTCACCCTTATAGTGAACTTTGCTTAAACCAATTAAAGGTAAAAACAGATGTGATAAAGGGGCAAGATCGCCCGATGCGCCAACCGAACCTTGTTTTGGCACCACAGGTGTTGCACCAATCTCCAAAAACCAGATCATCCGGTCGAGTGTTTCTATCCTGATGCCCGAATAACCTTGCGCCAAAGCCTGTAGTTTTAAAACCAGCATCAATCTTGATATTTCGGTATCTATTGGTTCACCTACACCTACGGCATGGCTCTTTAAAATATTTTCCTGTAGTTTTCGGGTATCATCGGCCGAAATCATGGAGGTGCAAAGCGGTCCGAAACCCGTATTGATGCCATAAACAGGTTTACCCGAAACCGCAATCCGCTCAACCACCTTACTGCTCTCAAGCACTTTTTCTCGTGTGCTTTCGCTCAATCCCCCTTTAATTTCGCCATTGCTAATGGCCAAAGCCAGTTTAGCAGTTAAATGATCTGTTCCGTAATTAAAAATCTGTTGCACACTCATATCTTAAAGGTTTTAAACAAAAATAAGCCCTATATTTGATACCTATAAATACCAATTACATCATCATGTAATAACCATGAGTTATCAGATAGAGCTTCGTCATTTAAAATATTTCCAGGTTCTGGCAGAGGAACTGAAATTCAGAAAAGCTGCCGACCGCCTGTTTATTTCGCAACCCGGACTGAGCCGGCAGATTAAACAGATGGAAGAAATTTTTAATGCGCCGCTTTTTGATCGTAACAAAAAGAAAGTAGCACTTACTGAGGCTGGATTGTACCTTAAGGAAGAGGTAGATTTTTTATTCAGCCATATCGAGAATATCAAAAAACAGCTTACCAATATTACTGAGGGCAAACAGGGTGAGCTTCGCATCGGTTTTTTGGGATCGGCAGCACAGAAAATTGTACCCGAAGTAATTTTCAAACTGAATAAAGATTTTCCGGAAATCAGGACCAATCTGGACGAAATGCCAAATAAGCTACAGATCGAATTGTTGGAAAAAGATATGCTTGATATGGGTTTTGTGAGGATGCAACAGTTTAAGCCCGGCATTTCCAAACACATGATCCATCAGGATACTTTCTCGCTGGTATTGCCCAAAAGCCAGCCCATGAAAAAGGCAAGTTTTGAAGCCGTAAAGAAATTGGGGGATGAACCTTTTATCTTTTTCTCAAGCGATGATAGTCCATTTTATTACGACCTGATGATGAGCATTTGTGAAGATCATGGTTTTAAACCCAAAACCTATCACAAATCGGTTAATGCACTAACAATCTTTAAACTGGTAGAACAAGGTTTGGGCATTGCCATTGTACCTACCGGCCTGCAATACGGTTATCAGGAAAACGTGAAATTTGTAGAACTTACACATATTCCGCAAAGAACAGAACTTTACATGATCTGGAAAGAATCGAACCGGAATCCGGCTTTAAAAAGTGTAATTAAGCTATTGCTGCAGGATAAAGCTTAAGTTATGGTTAATCGAGTTTTTCAATAACCTGCTGCCGGTTAAAAAAGCCCAGCCGGATATTCCTTAAATATGGAATGATAAAAATCCCTCGCGATGATACGCCCTGAACATCAGGGTTACCGTTTAGTTTTTTAACTAATTTACTAAAAGTGAACACATAACGCTTTGCCCTGCTATTCGGTGCCCGATCTATATTGAGCGACAAGGAGTAATTGCCAATAGAGATGTTTTTTGCAAACAGCGTTTTCAATGTTCCATATCCTGATCTTTCTATTTCCGAATGTTCCATCTTTAGAAAAATTTAAACCTGATTTTTGAGGGTTGTGTACCGGTCACGTCTACAGGTTCTGAAACTTTATCTTTTGGTTCATCTACCTGGTTACCCGCCCCATCGATAGTCATCGTATATTGAGTAATGATATATAATTTTTTCTCCTCTACCATTTCCTTTTTTACGGTGGTTGTATTCAGCAATTTTCCTGTTTTCAGTTCGATCAGATAAACAGCTTTCTCCGTAATTTCGGGTTTGATGGATTGCATGTCAATTTTGTCTTCGAAGCTTTTATATGCATTCTTTTTAAAAGCCATATCTAAGGCAACATAAGGTACCGAACTGGAGATTACCTGGACATTTATACCATTCGACATTTGCTGATCAATGCTTAAGCTTACTTTAAAAGGAAGGTATGCGGTATTTAAAAAATTTGTGCGGTTAGGGTCTGACTTTGAAGATGGTACTTCAGTTCCATAAACATATCCAAAATAGGTCTGTAAAAATTCATTTGCCTGTATGGCCTGTTGAATTTTTTCGGGGCTTGCAAACATACTATCGCTAAGTGCGATCAGGTCTTTTAAATCGTCGCTCTTATTTGCAGCCTGTTGCATGAGCTGCTTTGTTTGCTGCCACTTTGATAAAATCAATTCCATATTCACAACCTGCAACACTCTTCCGCTATGATCCAATTTTAAATGAAGCTCATTGAACATGCGGTTAAATGCACCAGTAACTTCGGCCACTTCATGTATCAGGTTGCTGTTTGCCTCGTGGATAAAAATATCCAATTGTACCAGCCTGCATTCGACCCCCTCTTCATCAATATTCAACACCGAAAAATCATACCTGATTTCGGTTTTCGATTTCATTAAAGCACTCACCAGCATCGATTCCATTTCTATCGAAAGGGTATATTGCGCTTGAAATTTTTCGCTTATATTAATAATTGATCTGCTCATGGGATAAATGGGATTGACTAATTTGTTTCTCTCATCACATCTGATAAAGTTTTGGTTTCAATCGGAACGGCATAAAAACCATCCGTTGAAACAACCTGATGTTCAAAATAATACTGAATAAGATTTCGTACCTGATCTGCATCAGCAAATTTCTGAAGATAAACCATATCCTCGCTATCATTGGCAATTTCTACAAGATAAAGTCCTTCTTTCTGGTAAAAAACCTGAAATGTTTCCGATTCGTTAATATCAAAATATAAAAAAGTACCCTTTTGCCAATTTAAGGTTCCGAATAAATCAAATGCCTGATCCATGTCCAAAAAAGACTCCCCGGTTAAATTATCGTAATCGTTGTAAACAATCTTTTTAGTATTCATTAGGTTTTAAAATTAAATACTGTACTCATATAAAAACTATTTAGTTCAATAGTTTGATCAACTCGTTAACACCTATTTTAACCGCTATATCTGCAGGCTTTTTCCCCACGTTGTTTAGGTGTTCTTTATTAGCTCCGTTTTGCAGTAAAAGTTTAACCAGTGGTATTTTGTTCTCATCACCATCTGCAGCACTAAAGGTTGCTGTCCACAATGCTTGGTTACCTGAAGTATTTTGAATACCTAAATCTGCTCCGTACTCCAACAATAGTTCGGCGATTTCGAAACTATTGTTTTCACTCGCATAATGTAAAGGTGTATTCCCTTTTTGGTCTTGAGTGTTAGTCGTAGCACCATATTGCAGCAATAATTTTACCACATCCCTATGTCCCCTCGCAACGGCTATTGCTAAAGGAGAATAATCAAGGTCTGCCTTATCATTAATTCCTTTGGTGTCCTTTTTGAGTTCATTTTCTAGTTCCTGAACTTTTCCGTCCATCGATAAAGAGAATATTTTGTTTTTCATTCTTAGCACTGTCCAAAGCTTTACAATAATTGAATTATAAACTCGTAATGGATATATCTTTTTTTACTTTCAAAGCGGTTTCGAAACTGGTAAATAAAACATCAAATAAATCCTTACCATCACTAGTGTAAAAATAATTGGAAAGATTGGTTATTCTTGCCGCTATTTTATCTCCCCAAGGAGGTCTTTGCTTAGGATTCTCAATCTCCCAAATAACCTGATTAGGCATTAGCTTTTTAAATCTTTCTTTTATTTCATCCAACTCCTTTTTTGCCGTATGAATGTCTTCGATCGGCAGATTCCCCTTATAAAGTTTATTCATTAAATGAGGATATATACTCCCCCACCTATTATTTTCGAGGTAGTAAGCTATATTTGAAAAGTAACAATGTAAAAAACTACCTGTACCAACTCCATAAAAAATAGGCCCAACTTTTAATCCTGTCATAAATTGCTATATCGTTTAAACGTTGTTCCTTGTGAATTTTTGACACACAAAAGAAAAGTTATTGGTCATCATATTTAGTTATGCAATCTTTTTATTTAACAGATTTACAAGGTCAGTGTTTCCTACTTTCTCTGCAAAAGAAAGCGGGCTGGCGCCTGCATTATTTTTATGATTGGGATCGGCATGGTGATCTAAAAAAAGTTCTACTATGCTATGTTTTGTTTTATCGCCCCGAACATAAAAAACAGCCGGCCATAGTGGTTGGTTGCCAAAACTATTTGTTGCATTCAAATCAGCATGGTGGTTTAGCAGTAAAATAGCTATATCCAAAAAATTGTTTTCAGCTGCATGATGGAGGGCAGTGTTACCCTTATCGTTAGGTATATTTGGATTAGCCCCATTTTCGAGCAACAATTTAACGACATCGTAATGATTGAGCGCTACAGCGGTTGCTAATGCCGTAAAACCTACGCTATCTTTAATATTGACATCAATAGATGATGTAGCTAATAACTCCGCTATCTTTTCCGTTTTTCCGCCTATCGCGAGTTTTATAAGGTTGTTTTCCATTTAATAAAAATAACTATTAGTTGTCAAAATCGTACCAAGATTCTTCACTTTCATGCAGTCCTTTGCTGCTTGTTGTAGGTGTTTCAGGACGATAATACTTAGGATCATTAAAGTATTCCAAAAATTGTTCTTTAGTAATTCTTCCTTCCATATATGCCTTATGGAGATGTCTGTATTCATAGTGGGGTTTATGTCCCATGCTCCAAACACCCTGCCTTGGCTGTCCAGGGCTCCATATAATTTCCTCACCTGTTTCAGGATCATATACTTTTCCGTCAACATCTTTGTTATTGTTCCAAGTATCATTTATGGCATCATCCTTATAAGATGGGCGGTTATCCTCATAAGCCTTACCCGTTCCACCACTTTTTACCTTTCTCGGATCGGTTGCCGTTGTGCCCGGTTTTAACCCATTCGGATTATTTCTCGAGTTTCTGAGCGTTCCATTTGCATCCCTGAATGTACCCGGCGGATCGACTTTGATATTTAGCAGATACAATCCCAATAAGGCATCGGACCATTGCAAACCACTTATCCCTTTATCTGCAATACGGCTCCCAAATTCATATTCGGGTAGCGCACCTTTGGCAAAACTATCTCCTACACTTACCGGATCTCCATTTTCATCTACGGCATCAGTAGCATAGGTTTTGGCTGCAGATTCTGCCCCGAAAATCCCCCTCGAACCTAAAGCTATACCTGCTCCGGTCCAACCTGTACCTATACCAAAACTCGCGCCAATATTGCTTAACACACTGGTTACAGTGGGCCTTGCCAAAATCATACTTGCCCTCGATAAGCTAATGCCTGTTCCTACCGTTCCGCCCGTTCCGCCAACGGCAACACTTCCTATCCCCAATAACGAACCTACCGTACCAACTGCTGCGCCTACAAAAGCACATTTCACCAGTTCGCTGCCATAACTCAGGCTGGCATAACCGATGGCGCCCATCCAGCTTTTAATATTTGGTGCATATTGTACCGTTCCGCCTGCTTTACAGGTCATGGTGCTACCGCCGGTAATAACAGGTGTACCTTGCAAAATCATATCCGGTTTTTTACTGTCCCACGATCTGGCCGGCCCCATTTTATGACCACAGAGCAAGCCCCCGATAACGGCACCGATAGCACCTCCAACAAGCCCTGCAACCGCGCCGAGCAAAATCAAACCAGCTCCACCCGTAGCAACAGTAAGTACCCCAACCGCCACGGCCACAACAACGGCAATTGCAGCAATGAGTGCCATTAACAGCATATACTTTTTACATCCGAAATCTATCCAGCTGATGGTGCTGGTATCGGATTTTGTGATATACTTATGTCCTGAACTATCGTGAAGACTTTCCCTGGTACCTTGAAATGGGGAAGGCATTGCACCTTCAGAACAAATCCAAAAATCTTCTTCTGTTATGATTTTATGTCCCATTTTCTAGTTTATAAATACATCACCCCCGTCTATTTTAGTATTCCCTCCTGTAACATGGTTGGTTCCTGTTATGGTATTGTTAGATCCTGTTATGGCATTGGTAGTGGAAGTAATTTTCATATCCTGTGTATTTACATTTGTTGCCGTGCCATTAATATCAATCTTACTCGATTTTGCTCCATCTTTCTGTGCGATTTCGATCTTATCTGCATGGATTAAAATCTGGTCTTTCTCGAGCGTGATGGAAGACGAACCATTGGTTAGCACCACTGTTTGTGTTGATGTTACGGTTACTTTGTTATTGCCATCAACAACAATGTGATTTCCTCCCGTTTTATCTTTGATGGTAATACCACCTCCATCATTCAGCTGAACAGTATGGCCACTTTTTGAAGTTAAACTTTTACTGTTGTTGCTGGCACTGCCACCGCTGCCACTTTTACCGTGGAATACGGAGCCCAGTACAATCGGGCGGGCAATATTACCTTCTTCAAAAGTTAATGCTACCTGATCGCCGATTTCGGGAATGAACACGAAGCCCCTGTTTTTGCTTACTTTTTCGCTGCTTCCGGCATCGGGCGTAATTACCCTCAGCCATTCGGTTACATCATTGGTTTTACATTCCCATTTAAATTTTACCTTAATGCGGCCCTGACCCTGTGGATCGGCATTATCGATTACATCTGCCAGTTGCATATCTGGATTCGGCTTGGTATAATTTTTAACCAGTAAACGCTCGGTTGTGGCTACTACCCCTTCGAAAGTGTTATAGTATTTACCCGTACCATCTATATCGTGGTTAATACTGGTGATGAGAAACTTACCCAAACTTTCGGTAGCAAAAGATAACTCTTTCCTTACGCTCATGGTAATTTCGGCTGTAGTGCCGATACCCAAAGCAGCATTATCGCCGCTGGCATGTACCTTTAAAAGATTACTAATATGTGCCTTTTCTTCATTTTGCACATGCGTTTTTATATCATTGCTGTTATCAACCCTGATTAACGAAGGTTGATTAAAAGTTTTGCTATACATGGTGTTTGATACCTGTATGGCGTGTGCCAGATCAGGCGATCCATCGCTTGCGCCACTGCTTTCGCTCTGCAACATTTCATCCTGTTTGGGATTGTAGGCAAAACGTTTGTTTTTTATCGGCGCAATTTCCATTGCGTATTGCAGGTTCTGTACATCGCGGCCATAAACAAGGGCAACTTCTTTCATTTTATCCGGCTTGCCGAAATTTAATTGTTTGCCATCATAGTAAAACCATTCGTGGTATTCGCCCGATAGCCTGTTGAGGAAATCAAAATCGCTTTCCCTATATTGTATCAGGTAATCGATAGGCTCTTTTCTGGCCGCATTGGCCACAATTTTAATATCGTTGGAAGGCACTTCCGAAGTGGCCAGCTTAACAATTGCATTTAAGTCTTTATCCAGATAAGAACCCAAATCCGGTCCTCGATCGATTAAAATGGTCGGACTATAGCCGCTCACAATCAGTACCCCATGATAACCATGGCTCTGCGCCAGTTCTACCTTGGTTACCAAACCGGCAAATTCCTGTAAACTACCCGGATCATAGCCGAAAGAAGCGGTAAGAGTTTTACCTACAAAATCGCGGCTATCGTTTAAATTGATCATTCCCGGCGAGCCCATCTGATCGTGATTAAACCGCAGCTCGAAATAATGATGCGTATTAAAGGCCTGCTTTAAGCTAAAGGAAGCAAAATGCGTAATGGCCTTATCTTCTATATTAATTTCAGTGATTAATTTCTTTTCCATACCAAAAAATAATAGTTTTTACTACTTGAACATGCCGTCACGAAAGGTTAAAACATCTCTTTTTCCATTGAAAACCGATCCGTTTTTTGTTTCGTTAACCTCGGGATAGCTGATGGTTTTATCTTTGGGGTTATAGGTTATTGCGAGTTGGGCAATGAGTTTTTCTTTATCCTGATCTTCTTTAAGATCGGCTGATGCAAACAATTCCGATTTAACAGATTTTCCCACCTTGAATAGTGCTTTATCGATACTGAATTTGGAATGATCGATTACCATAACATGGCTTACACTATAAGGTTCGGTTCCGCTCATTTGCCCGTAACCGGTAAACAGATAAGTTTTTTGTGGCGAGGTATTTAAAGTGTAAATGTGGTCAAAAAATGGCGTCGGACTTCCCTCGTCGTTTTTATCTTGGTAAAGGCTATTAAATGAAACTGCATTGAGCACATTCTTTTCATCCTTATACTGAATAATGTTCTGCACATGCCACATGGACCCAGAATATGGCGACAGCCAGTAAAACAGCCTGATTTTGTGATCATCAGAAGTGATTACATTGATTTCGTATTTTTTTAATCCGGCGAAATCATTTTCAAATGCATCGGGTTTTTGTAATGCGGCTATAAGTGCTTTAATAAAAATTTCTTCTGCTTCTGTATTTCCATCATTCAGATAACTTTCTCTTGAAGCCACCATTTTATCCGCCAGTTTTAAGAGCGAATCGTTTTCGGTAGATACAGTCTGTTTATTATTTTGTTTAACAGAATCAATTACCTGCACCGTGTTTTGCTGTTTATCATCATGTTTTTCTTCACATGAAAACAGCAGGAAAACCAAAGAAAAAAATAAAATGCCCGTTAGTTTCATACTATTGCCTTGGTATATTGATTATTCCCCTATTTTCCATCGCCTTTAAAATAACAGCTGTTCCGATCTGTTTATTTACATAATCGAGACTAAAAACATGATCCCTTGGGAAACCTCCCTTTGTATACAGATTAGAGCCACCCCATAAATAAGGCGAGTTGATGTTATTATTTTGATAGGCTTTTGCCACGCCATTATATTGCTCTAAACGGAGTAATACTTTAGGCAACGACCACACAGTTTCTTTATCCAAACCACGCAACTTTAAAGCATCTACGGCACTTTCTTCAAAAGTAAATGGCGGACCGTGATTGATTTTAGGCCGATTAGCCGGATGCTGCCTGGTAAAACCACTAAGCGGGTCGCCATTATGCAGGTGTTTTGTAAAATCGGAATTGCTTTCGCGGTAATGCACGCATGCAATGAAATACCAGGGAATACCCGCGCTATCGGGGAAAAGACCAATATCAGAAAATGACCTGTTGAAAAAATTGTTAGCCATTTTTGGGTTCTTTTTAAGAAGATCTGCATCAGGCTCCTCTACAAAACAGGTACTTCGATAGGTATATTCTGTTAAATTGAGCAATTTATTTCTTACAGCCTGATATCTTGATTTATTATTCAAGATTTTATCATCAATGATACGATTGATCTCTGCAGATTTTAATGGAGATATTGTGCAGGAATTGAACAGGTTAATGTATTCTAAGTCGGTAGCCATAGGTAGCCCTTTTTTATCACACCCCAAAAACAAAAAAACGTTATTAGCGCCAGTTTTGGCTGGTAGCTAATAACGATTGATATTGGATTAAGCTTTTGGCCAATCGTTTTCGTGTTCTGCATTACCCACCTTTAATTTACGGGCAGATACTACGAAACTTAAAGTCATTGGTGTATTGTCGTTTACCGCAATACCCTCATTATACTGGATGATGTAAGCATCTTCAAAAGTAAGTTCTTTCATCTTTGCATCTTCTTCGCCTTTTTTAAAGATAATGCTGCCAGCCTGTGGCTTGTATTGGTTGTTAACCATTGATTCGATTACCGAGGTATCTTCGGTTGATTCGATTTCGATGTTAATGGTACCACCATAAACACCTGACGATGGACGGCCTTTTGC
>NZ_QNQU01000090.1 GCF_003315595.1 Pedobacter miscanthi
AGAGTAGATGCCCTTTGAAGTGATTACTTCAGCGTAGAGTCCTTTTTTTCGTAATAAGCGAATGATTTTTTTAGCAGTAATTTTAGGTAGAGGAGAAGAACTTAAAACTTTTCCATTTTCATCTAAAACTTCAGCACCGTTAAGTGTAATCATAGGACTATTGAAATCAGCAGCCTCAATTAAAGGCTTGATTTCATTATATCCACGACCAGAGGAAACAATGAAGTGAACCCCATTTTTTTGTGCTTCTTTAATAGCATCGGCATTTCGTTTAGAAATTACCATTTTGTCATTTAAAAGTGTACCGTCCATATCTGAAGCGATTATTTGTATCATAAAGGAAGCCTC
>NZ_QNQU01000091.1 GCF_003315595.1 Pedobacter miscanthi
AAAAGCATTTTGCCAATTGTATTTATATTTTAATTTTCTTTTTTTGTTCCTGTCGATTTCCCGCTGTGCCTGGATACCCAACAAAGCTACCAGGTTTATCATAAATATATGCGCTTCAAACTCTTGGAATATCCCCTCGGGTTTCCGGCAACCAAACTGCTCTAGTTTCATCTTTGGCTTTAGTTTTTTAAAGCCTTCTTCTACGGGCCATCTTAAGTCATAAAGTGCTTTCATGTTCTCTGTACAGATATCGTTCATATCAAACAGAGAAGAAACAAGTATTTCTATCTCTCCGGTTTTTAATTCGATCTTGGTAACCCTAACAACGATTTTTTCAGTATCTAAT
>NZ_QNQU01000092.1 GCF_003315595.1 Pedobacter miscanthi
GAAGCATCAAGTTTATCGGTAATGGTATAAGTTAAGGTATAAATGCCAGCTGGGGTATTTGCCGCAACACTTACTTTGCCGGTAGCAGGATCAAAAGTTACTTTTCCATTGCTATCATTTGTACCATTGGTAATGGTTACATTGGCCAGAGTCGGAGCCGTTGTGCTTCCGTTGTAATTATCATTAGCCAGTACATCTGCCACAGCAGTACCACCGGTTACTGAATTTGCCGAACCGGCATCGTCTTTGGCCAGGATTGCCCCTGAAGCAACAGTTACTTTTACCGTCGCGGTAGAGAATTTAGAAGCATCAAGTTTATCCGTAATGGTATAAGTTAAGGTA
>NZ_QNQU01000093.1 GCF_003315595.1 Pedobacter miscanthi
CTACAGTATAGGTACCCGCTTTTGTATTCGGAGCAACATTTACTGCGCCTGTAGCCGGATCGAGGGTTACATTAGGATCAGTGGTTGATAACTGGCTTAAATTAACGTTGGTTAAGGTAGCCGGCGAACCATTGTACGAATCGTTTGAAAGTACATTTGGTACAGCCACACCTCCAGTAAATCCATTTGCCGAACCAGCATCGCTATTGGCCACCATTACTGGGGCATCTACCACTACGGTAACGGTAGCCTGTGTGGTTAAACCTGGATTTAATTTATCTTCTATCTGATAAACTACAGAATAAGTACCTGCCGGAGT
>NZ_QNQU01000094.1 GCF_003315595.1 Pedobacter miscanthi
TCCAAAGCCACTTGAAAAGAGTTTTATTCATAGGAGGTTTAGCTGGCAGTGATAATGCTACTATTTATGGTTGCAGGGCACGACTTCCGAAGTTTCCAAAGGCCTGGGCACAGGCAAACTTCGGAAGTCTTAGCAACAGACCTTAGTTCTTTAGCCCTGATTGAAGCGGCAGCTCCCGACTTTACGTCGGGACTATAGCGAAAAGCAGGACTGCTGTATCCGATTAGAACAGCAATTGCGCTGCAAAAAATGAATTGAACAATTGGTTTGGTTCGTGGAGACACCAATGCTATTAACTTAGTGTTATAA
>NZ_QNQU01000095.1 GCF_003315595.1 Pedobacter miscanthi
GAAATGAGTGTTCTGGATAAGTATAACGCAACCCACTAATTTCAATTTGCGGCATAATAAGCCTCCTTTAATTGTTGATTGGTAACCGGAAATTCGTCTGCTGCACCAGGGATTGACCACTTCATTAATTTTGCCAATCGAAACACAGTCGGTTCAGCAAGCTGCCAGTCCGGCTTCAGATGATTAAAAACAGTCAGCGGTTTTCCTGCCGCAACTAACTCGCCAGCTTTCAGAACCCAAATTTGGTCAGCAATTTCACAGAGATCGTCGACTTCATTTGACACAATGAAGATCG
>NZ_QNQU01000096.1 GCF_003315595.1 Pedobacter miscanthi
ATACAAAAGCTTTTCTTTGGGCTTTAGTCATCATATATTCTCAACTCTCTTCAATAAATTTTACACTATTATCATAGTTCTATTTAGAAATTTTGTAAATTAGTAATTTTGTAAATAAAATCTTTTTTATTCTTATTTTTAAATGTAAACGGTTCCCAACGACGATAATTTTATGCTATAATTTATATGAATAGAATAGCTTTTTAAGGATGGTGATAATTATGAACGGTAAGACTTTACGATTATTATTTTCAGTTGGTATTATGGCTTTTGTCCTATTTTCTGGTTATCT
>NZ_QNQU01000097.1 GCF_003315595.1 Pedobacter miscanthi
AAATCAGAGAAGAATCAAGATTGATTAATAAGCTAGTAGATAACTTTTTAACTTGGAACGAGGAGGAATAAAAGCAATGCCAATATACACACTTAATTTAATTCAATACATCACATTAATATTATTGTCTGTTAGTGCTGGATATATATTACATGGAATAGTTAGAGCAATTAAAGACGGTGATTTTTTTGACTGATGAAATAAAAAAAGCTAGGTAAATAAATACCTAACTCACTAGAGAAATTTTAATTTAATGTTGCTGACTGGAAAACATGCACCCAC
>NZ_QNQU01000098.1 GCF_003315595.1 Pedobacter miscanthi
CTTTTCAAGACGCATTTCTTCGATTAATTTACGTCCTGCTTCTTCACTAACTTTAAATTCCATAATTAATAACACCCCAAATCAAAATTAATTTAACCTTATCAATATAATTATATCAAATAAGTAACCGATTTCAATTTAGTGAATAAATTAACTAATTTGTATACAAAAAAGCCCCAAAAATTGAGTGGATTTCTGGAGCATAGGATGAATGTTCTTGCTTTTTGTCTAAGTGATAGTTTGAATATAAGTA
>NZ_QNQU01000099.1 GCF_003315595.1 Pedobacter miscanthi
TGCAAGTTCCGATGAATTCAACCGAACAACTGGCCACCTTTACAGATCCCAAGCGGGTTACGGGAACTCGGGCACTGGCACTCGCCTATATGACCTATTTACCATCAACCCCAAAATTGCATCCAGGGTATGGGGCCACAGATGCCCAATGGTTCGTGCTTGATAAAGATCAGGGCAACTATGTGATCACCCATGACCAACAGGAGATTATCCTAAGTCCCGCCGGTCACCTGGTCTTTGATCATATT